>DATNDJ010000009.1:0-119675 GCA_035553255.1 Candidatus Acidiferrales bacterium
ATTTCTAATCCCCGTACCGTAGATTAGAATTGCTCGCCAGCCGCCCTGGCTGGACCCCCGACAAGCGGCCCGTGCCGCCCAAAAACTCGGAGTCAGCCTATCACATGTTACTTAGAAAGTCAACAGGTTTTTGGCGGGTAATAGGGTCCGAGGCCGTAGCCGCGCTCGGCCTATTTTGCGCGAGGGCGGCTTCATGTGTCCATCGGGTGCGCCAACGGCCACCAATCGCAGACGAGTAGCTGTGTCCTCTTCATCCTTATTCCGTGTCCATCGATGAGAAACCCGTCAGGCGGTGCGCCCGCGGTGAGCAAACCATTTTCAATCCCAAGCTAGGTGTCCATCGATGAGAAACCCGTCAGGCGGTGCGCCCGCAGAAGGACAAGGAGAAAGAAATGGCGAAATGGTGTCCATCGATGAGAAACCCGTCAGGCGGTGCGCCCGTCATGTAGTCGAGATTGAAAATCGGTCCCGAGAGTGTCCATCGATGAGAAACCCGTCAGGCGGTGCGCCGACGACATTCGCGCCGCCCGAATCGCAGAAAAAAGTGTCCATCGATGAGAAACCCGTCAGGCGGTGCGCCTGGCGCACAACGCCTCTTCGGTGCAGTCGTACTTCTGTGTCCATCGATGAGAAACCCGTCAGGCGGTGCGCCTACCCCCGAAGCCGGAATCCTGTCAACTACTACTATTTTGTGTCCATCGATGAGAAACCCGTCAGGCGGTGCGCCGGAGCCACAGGAGGGCTAGCGGGCCAAGCTCGAGGTGTCCATCGATGAGAAACCCGTCAGGCGGTGCGCCCTAACTCTAGAAATGCTTCGCCAAAGACAGCAGATGTGTCCATCGATGAGAAACCCGTCAGGCGGTGCGCCAGCTACGCTCTGAGGCCGTTGAAAATGGCCGACTTGCGAATGCGTCCGCGAGCACATTGCCTGTCTCCGCCGCTCCAGCGAGTCTTCTTGCGACTGAATACTTCTCATCCTGCTTGATTTGAACGGGTTTCAGCGACGCGAGCACCTCCCGTACCCCTACGCACCACCTCTGCGCTCGTGGACACTTCCAGCTCACAAACGGGCGACTCCTCTGCCGATTTTCTCAACGATGTCCGAGTGACAGGCCCATTTAAGGGGACGACACTTGCTCGGAACGAGCTGCCCTATAGACAGCGACAGGGAGCTTATCGCGCGTTTTCCGAGAATTCAAGCTTGGAGAACTTCTTCTGTGGTGGTTGGTTCATCCGTTTCTAGCCCGTTGTATCTACGCAGTGCTGTGACTACGCGCCACCGCACGCTATTCCAATACTTCTTTGTCTCTGACCAGTCGCGGCCGTCCAAACCGCTGTCCGACAAATCGCGCCAAGCGTTTACGTAATCGCGCTTTGCGGCGCGCGTCTCTGAAATTTCGAGCAATTTCCAACTCGAATTCAGGCACGCTGCACCACTGACCTTATCGCCAGCGGGCTTGCCGTCCTTCGAACTGCACGGTACGTACCACCACTTGCCGGAAAAATCTGGATCGAGCAGCGCCCGGAGGCCGATATTCGCCGCCGCGTTGAGATCAGCTTGGATGCCCGGCGTAGCCGAGCGTAGCAGCCATGGCGGATGGCCATTTGCGCGACAGGTCGGAGGTGTTGCGGCAACGAACAGACCACCGCCTGAGCTCAGGATCCGGACCGTTTTTACGAGTTTGCGGTTGCCATCGTGTCTCCACTCCGATTCTGGCGTGTTGCGCCACTTTTCATACAGATCCACGAGCAAACGTGACTCCGCGTCCGTTGCTCCGTTCGCGGTCTTCTTCTTGGCCGCACTCACTCTCTTGTTCCACCAGGGAGAATTCAGGAACTCACGAACCGGAACGTCTTCGCACCGCACGCCCGGCAGCCCAGTCCGGCTGCATTGCCGGCTTGTATAATTCGCCGGAACCTCGCGCAAATGCAGGCCGTGAAGCTGACAAGCTTCTTCCAGATATTTGCGCACCTTGCCGCTGGACCAGTTCATTAGCGCTCGATTCTCTCGGCGAGTCTGGAGTTCATCAGGCCGATAATTGCGGAGCGATTCGATCACGACCGCGTGGCACGGATCATCAACGCGAGATTGTGGACGCTTTCGGTCGCGTCCCGGCAATGACTTCATCCTTCCCACGCCGAGAGCCGCTTCAACAATACGACTAGCCAGTTGCTTGACTCGCTGTTCCCTCATTCGGTCCAACGCGTCCAGGGTGCGCTGTCCGAACCTCTCGCTTAATTCGGTCCGTTCTCCGTTTGGCCGGAGTCGCGTCAGAAATCCCACTTGTACCTTTCTGCGCAGCTCGGTCGCCGTTGCCAGACGAGTGAGCGATAGCCCTCCGACTCCACGAATCCTCTTCAGGTCTGTTCGCGCCGAAGGCATCACCCAATCCTGAATCCAGCGCAGGCAGGCGTGCCAGCCAGTCGCATCACGGATTTTCCGTCCGGTACTCTTTTCAACCTCGCCGGGAGAACCGTCGTCCTCTTCCCACCGCTTTTTCCAGCACTCATTCAGGCGCTGGCGAAGTTCACTACCCTCGGCGAGGGCTTCGGCGGCCCCACGGAGCCGGTTACGGTTTTCTTGCCGTTTTTTCTTGCGTTCCGCTCCCGAAACGTCCTCAGCTATCTCCGCAGGTGCCTCGTACCCAGCCAACCGTGCGATGTGCTGGTCCCAAAGCGACTTCGCAGGTTCATCTTTCCAACTACCCCAAGAAAATAGGTCATACCAAAGCAAGAGCGCATCTTGAATGAACTCCACATGCTTCTGCTTACGTACGTCTAAAGTGTCCTGGAATCCGTCTTCGTTTCGGAAGAAATGATATTTCCGAGCACCTGGCATCGGCTTGTAATCAGCGGCCATCGCAAAGGTGATGCGTGCTCTATCTCCATGACGCCTCAGCGCCAGCCGCAATAATCGAACCGCCCTCCACATCAACTCGTCGACGCGTTTCGGCGGAGCGTCGTTCTCGCCCCGTACGCGCCCGAAATTCTCTTCCCATTGGCGGACTGCATTCAGTTCGGCATCCGAAACTGCGCGCGCGGCGCGATCTTCACCTTGTAGCTTGATTAGGAACTGACGGTCCAAGCGTGCCCAAGGAGCGGGGTGGGCGGTTCCATCTGCAAGCTCATCAGGCCCAATGCGGCGGTATACAGTAATTTCGGTCAACGGCTTGCCCTTATTCCGACCGTTCTTCGCAATCTTTTCAGTCGGAGTCGCAACGTGGAGGTAGAGATCGCTGCGTTCTTTGCCTCCGGCAACAATAACGCTCTCCGCCGTCTCATTCTTGAACTGCGCAGGAGACAGGGCTTCCCAAACTGCGCACGCAGCAGCGAAACGGTGTCCCAAATCAACTGAAAGGACACGGAGACCCGGCAACCGCGATAGAACGAGTTTGGCTTGGCCCTTCCGATTACCTGCCTTGTTCGTCTCCGCGTTAGGGTAATACTCCCCCTTCCGGTTCGGCAAAATGCCATTCCTTCGTGCAAAGGCGATGAAAGGGCCGAGCGGACGCAAGCGCGGTGAGAAGGACACCAACCAGCGGAGACGTTGGCGAAGTGCGTCGGCTTCCTTTGTCTTGCTATTTGCTATTAGACGCGCAATTCGCTCAAGCTGTGATCGAGGCGCTTGGAGCCGACTGTTCCAATCGTCTTCCTCGAAGACGTTCAAGATTGTCACGGCTTGTGTCGCTCCCGCCGCGGCGCGTCCGAGCCGGTCTGCTCGCGTCACATCAGTCGCGTTGGCCGTCGCCTCACAATCTATCGCGAAATCATTGGATAGGCGCTTGCACGCCCATCGCATCGGCAGGGAGACCATATTGCAACCGGACCATAGAGTCATCCGCATTCCGCGCGTATCCTTGTGCCATTCCGCATCTTCGCGAGAAACCCGCGTTGCGTTCCGGTTTGCGTTTTCTCGCTCATGAATTGCAAATCTCACGCCCCAGCGCGACTTGCCGAAATCACAGAAAACAGGATGACGAAGCGGGTCTGGGTGCCGATACGCTGGTACTTTGAATCGCCGCTGGCGATCAAGAGCATCCATCGCCAAGACATAGGCCCTCAGCGGTTGCGAGTCCGGGTTTCCATTCCTTTGCCAAACGCAGATTGCGTCATCAACTGCCAATGCTTCGAAGAGCTGTATGTGTCCGAATTTCTTGTCCTCGTCCCATTCGCTCTGCACCTGGCGCGCCGCGTAAATCCGGTCTTCTTCAGTTTTGCAATCACCTTGCGACCATCTACGTACAACGGCCTCCCACCCCCCAACAGCGCGAGGCCGAATGCGATATTCCCTCGCTGAGCCCGTCAAACCTGATCGAGACTCCGAGAACTGATCGAGCCACTCCCGAGCTTCAGATGGAACGGTTGTAATGTTTTCGGCATTTTCAGCAAAACGACGCCTTTCAGCTTCCGCTCGCTTAATCCAACTGTGGGCGATTGATACTCGACGAGCCGCGTGGTCGAGCATCACCGAATATTCACCAATCAAATCGCGATCTGTTACGTAAGGTATGCCGATTCCCTTTTCAATCAGATCGCGAAACGCGGCGATCCATCCGGGAACCGAGCGGCCCGCCGCGTTTGCACGCTTATCGGCGGCCTCTTCACCTAATTTCTTCTGAAGAAGCTGGAGGGAGTCCCGCGTAAGCACCTCTGGCAGATTCTGAATCGCCAGCCTACCCTTTGACGGTCGGCCTGTGCTCCAACCCACCGCCATCCTCACTGTTTCCTCGGGGTCGTCTCCGGCCTCGCATTCCAACAGTTTTGCGAAATGAAGCAAGAGTTCGGACTTGGCGCGCCCGCAGAACTCATCCAGATTACAAGAGGACAGCTTTGTGAGTGCCGTTCCGATTTGAAAGATGTTGCTTTTCTCTCCCGTTCCGAAGTTTGTACTCACCCATTGGCGAGCAGCGGTCCTGAATTCGGGTCCTTCGCTCTCGCTCGTTGCTAATGAACCGTCTTCAGCAGCACTCGGGAGTGCAAAATATTCATCGGCGGAGGGACCGAAAAAACCTAGAACAGCTTGTGTTGCATAGCCGCATTCAAGTCCGTCAAGATGCCTGCAATGTTCGTCGAAAACCAGGCTCCGATTAACCCAAGCCGCATCATCTCGAATGGCCGCGCATAGCGAATTCCCGCAATCGCCGAGCCAAGTACCCTCGGCTTCAGGCTGGCCAATTTCGCCTTCCGGTAAGCCCCGTGCCTTCAGAATCTCGCGCAAGGCTTCGATGACGTTGCCATTTCGGGCATCTTGGCTATCTGTTTGCTGTGCGACAATCGCATTGGGGGGAGCGCCATTCTTGTCCTCCACACTCAACCAAGAAAGGGCAAGCAGAATCCGCCTGGTACGGCGCTCTTCGGCGGTTCCAGCATCCGCGAGCCTGTGATCCAGACCGCCCCGGAGTGTCAGAAGCCATTCTCCAAAAATTTTTGCCCCCCTGTTCACAGCTTCATGCGTCGCCCACAGCGCGCTCTGAAGCTTTTGCGTCTTCTCTCGAATAGCTTCCGGAGAATCCGACTTCGTGATTGCGGGACGGAGACGCAGTGTGTAGGCACGCTGCGTGAGCGCGACGCCATTGTCCTCAGACATAAAATCCTCTGCGCGCAAGAAACTCGCGATGTTGGCTTTATACCACAATCGTGCGGGAACCACCGTCCGGGAGAGGCTGCCCGAGGAGGGTTGCAGCTTCGCGGGAGGCATGTTCGTCTTCGCCTAAATCGAGTATGAGGGCCTTGTCGAGTTGGAGATTCAATTACGAAGGCGAGAGATAAACAAAAGAGTGCAATGTGTTCGTGCTGGTTCCTGAGAGGGTAGTTGGAGGGATAATGGCTGTTTGAGGGCATCGGCGTGACGTGGTCGCGGCGCGGGATGGTCTTCGCAGGGTTCCGTCCATAAGGGGAGAACAATGCAAAAGAGAAAATTGGGGAAAAGCAATCTGGAGGTGTCTGCCATCGGGCTGGGGTGCATGGGGCTGAGCTTCGGGTATGGGCCGGCGGTGAGCAAGCAGGAGGGCATCTCGCTGATTCGGGCGGCGGTGGAGCGCGGGGTGACCTTTTTCGATACGGCCGAGATGTATGGGCCTTTTACTAACGAAGAGCTTGTGGGGGAGGCGCTCGGTCCAGTGCGCGAGCGGGTGGTGATCGCGACGAAATTCGGATTCAAGATCGAGAACGGCAAGCAGACGGGGCTGGACAGCCGGCCGGCGCACGTGAAGGAGGTGGCCGAGGCTTCGCTGAGGCGGCTAAGGATTGATGCGATTGATTTGTTCTATCAGCACCGCGTTGATCCCGAGGTGCCGATTGAGGACGTGGCGGGGGCGGTGAAGGAATTGATCCAGCAAGGCAAGGTGAGGCATTTCGGGCTTTCCGAAGCCGGCGTGCAGACGATTCGCCGGGCGCACAAGGTTCAGCCGGTGACCGCGCTGCAGAACGAATACTCGCTATGGTTCCGAGAGCCGGAGGAAGACGTGTTTCCAGCGATCGAAGAACTCGGGATCGGTTTTGTGGCCTACAGCCCGCTGGGGCGCGGGTTCCTGACGGGAAAGATCAGCGAGGAAACGGAGTTCGATAAAAACGATTTCCGCAACAGCGTGCCTCGGTTCACGCCAGAGAACCGCAAGGCGAACCGGGCGGTGGTGGACCTGCTGAGCGCTATCGCGAAGCGGAAGGGTGCTACGCCGGCGCAGATCGCGCTGGCGTGGCTGCTCGCGCAGAAGCCGTGGATTGTGCCGATACCCGGCACGACGAAATTGCACCGGCTGGAAGAAAACCTGCGAGCGGCTGAAGCGGAACTTACGCGCGACGATCTGCGCGAAATTGACGGCGCGGCGTCGAAGATCGAGGTGCGAGGGATGCGGTATTCGGAGGCGCTGCAAAAGATGGTCGGGCGGTGATCCGGCCTTCGCCACAAACCGGCTACGGCGCGGCAGCACGTGGCGGGCTGTATGGTGAGATTGTTCCGCTAGCGCTTTTTGGGCGGGAGGAAGCGTTTGTTGATTTTGGCGGTTAGGACGTAGTTGGGGTCGACCATTTCGGCTACGTGGATGGTGGCAACCTTGGAGAGGAGCTCGTAGGCGTCCATTTCGGAGAGGCCGTAATCGGAGTGCATCCAGTCCACAAGCTGGGTGAAGGCGATGCGGAGACAATCGTCGAGCGGGCGATAGATGCCGGCGGCCATGAGTTCGTCCTTGCTTTCCCAGCGGGGCCAGGGCGTCTTTTGTCCCTTGAGGACGCGGAAGCGCACCCGGACGTGCATGGGAATCTCGATGGCGGTGCCGCCGATTTCGCCGTCGCCCATGGCTGCGTGGCCATCGCCGAGATACACGAGCGCGCCGGGGACGTTGACGCCGAGATAGAGCGTGTTGCCAACGCTGGATTCGGAGGAGTCCATATTGCCGCCGAATTCGCCGGGGACGAGCGAATCGCGCGTCTCACCGAGGGGCGGGGCGACGCCCACGCAGCCTAGAAAGGGATGCAGCGGAATCTGCACGGAGAAGTTCGAATCGTGCGCGGTGTAGGTGGCGGTGTTCGCGGCGGAGTTGACCGGATAGCGCCAGGTGCGGCGCGGCAGCGGCGGGTTGAGCATCGGCGTGTAATTGGTGGAATTAATCGCGCCGAAGCCCGGTGCGATGGCGCCTTCGCCTTCGGGGGCGTTGACGTTCATCTCGAGGAATTCGATGGCGATGGTGTCGCCGGGCTGGGCGCCTTCCACATAGAAGGGGCCGGTGAGCAGGTTTGAGTTGCGCGCGAATTCGAGCTTGCCGGCGGGAATGCCGGCGCAATGCGCGATGCAATTGAGTGTGGTCGTATCGAGGATTTCGCCAGGGGCGATGCGGGCGACGGGCTCGCCGGGACCAAAGGCGAATTTGACCGTTGAATAGGTGGGAACATATTTTACGACGCGCGCGGCGTGTTGCTGGGCGGCTTGGCTCGGCGCCTGCGCGGGGGCGGCGGGTGCCATGGCGAACAGCAACAGTGGCGCGGCGAGAAATTCGAATTTCATGGCGCAATCCTCCCGATGAGAAGTTGGCGGTGCGCGGATGATAGCACGAAGGCGAGTCGAAGCAGGCGGGGCGCGGGCGGCCGGGGCGCAAAATTGGTGTGTTATACTTTGAAATCGAAGCGGTTTGGAAGGCTTTAGGGCGAAGCGAGGCGGAATGCAAGGGAAAGAACGGTCCAAAAGGGAGTCACAACGCGGGGCATTTTTGCTGTCGGGAGTGCTGTGCATCTCGGCGCTGCTGGGAGGGATGTTCGGGCCGCGCGCGAGGGCGGTGGCAGCGAACTCGAACGACTTGCAGGATTCGGTGAAGAGCTTTACGAGCGTGCTCTCCGTGGTGGAACAGAATTATGCGGACCCGGTGGACGTGGACAAAGCGATCTACGACGGCGCGATCCCGGGGATGCTGCGGGTGCTGGACCCGCATTCGAGCTTCTTCGATCCGAAGCAGTACGCTTCGTTCCGCGAACAGCAATTGGGCCGGTATTACGGCGTGGGAATGCAGATCGAACAGCGACTGACGAAGGTGGTGGTGGTGTCGCCGTTCGTGGGATCGCCAGCGTTCAAGGCGGGCATCCGGCCGGGCGACGTGATCCTGAAGGTGGACGGCAAAGCGTGCGACAACCTGAGCGTGAACGACGTGGCGGACCTGCTGCGCGGGGCGCGCGGAACGCCGGTACACATTTCGCTGGGGCGCGAAGGTTGGACGAATCCGATTGACGTGACCGTGGTGCGGGATGAAATTCCCCGCCCTGGAGTGGATTATTTCGAGATTGTGAAGCCGGGGATCGGGTACGTCCACGTGGCGACGTTCAATGAAACGACGGACAGCGACCTAGCGGACGCGCTGCAGGCGATGGATTATCCGAAGCTCGATGGGCTGATCATTGACCTGCGCGAAAATCGCGGGGGGCTGCTGAGCCAGGCGGTCGGGATGGCGGACATGTTCCTGGACAAGAATGAGCTTGTGGTGTCGCACCACGGGCGCGCGTCGCAGGAGGCGCGCTATTACGCGCGGCACGGGAATCACGGCATCGAGGTGCCGATCACGGTGCTGGTGAACGGGAACAGCGCGTCGGCTTCGGAGATCGTCTCCGGGGCGATTCAGGACCACGACCGCGGGCTGATCGTGGGCGAAACCAGCTTCGGCAAGGGGCTGGTGCAAACGCAGTATCCGCTGGCCAACGACACCGCGCTGCTGCTGACCACGGCGCGTTATTACACGCCGAGCGGACGGCTGATCCAGCGCGACTACAAGAATCAGACGCTCTACGATTACGAGTACAATCCGCAGCCGCCCAAGGCTCCGGAAGTGAAGCTGACCGACAGCGGACGGCAGGTGTACGGCGGCGGCGGCATCACGCCGGACGATCGCGTGCCCATGCCGCCCGTGAACGATTTTCAAAAGCTGATGCTGCGCCGCGGGGTTTTTGTGATCAATCCGACGGGCACGCTTGCCGATCCTTATATTCCGGACCCCGTGACGGTGGGCGAGTTCGTCGGCTTCTATCTTTCGAGCAAGCCTCAGATCACAAAAAAGTTCGAAGTGGACGATGCGGTGATGGCGTCGTTCCGGAAATACCTGACGCAGGAACATATCCAGTTCACCGAGGCGGATTTGCAGCAGAATGCGGCGTGGCTGAAATGGGAAATCAAGCGCGAGATCTGGACCACCGTGTTCGGACTGGACGCCGGGAACAAGGTCGCGCTGGAGAACGATCCGCAATTGCAGAAAGCCGAGGAAGCGCTGCCGCAGGCCAAGGCACTCTACCAGAACGCGCGAAAAGTGGTGGCCGAGCGCGAGGCATCGCAGGATAGGCTGCGGCCGTAGAGCCACAAATTCCGCCACGGTTTGCTGCGCGCAATCTCAGTCAAGCGAAGCCAGGAGACTTCTTACTTCAGACTGCTTTAGAAATCTTGAGAACACCTCCGCGCCATCCGCGGGGGCGCCCGTCAACTCATAGACGTTTGATATATTGCGGAACTCCCACGACACTGAAGGGTCGCCATGTCCGCGGCGCGTCCGCAGCCCCAGAGTTTTTTCCCAAGCAATTCCGAAGGTCTAATTGCTGAGCTCTCCATGTTCTGACCTCAATAAAGGCATGCTCCATCGGACGGCTTAGATACGATCTGTGATCATAGAAGCAAGCAGATCAATTATAGCCGCCGTTGCTGCCCAGGGAACCCTGGCCATATTGGCCTCGACAGGGCGGTTCCGCCGGGCTTAGCCTTGCCTAGCAAGTACACACAGGTACACCAAGATCGGGAATTGCGTTACCGCGAGTAGCTTTCGCGCCGGCCTACCGGTCCCTTCCGGAAAGCCGCAGGAGAAATCACATGGATCCAGCAAAGCCGCAGGTCCCCGCCACGACGGGCAGCGCCGGCGCGACGGGCGCGGCAAATCCACCTTCAACGGCGCAACTGATCGGGACGATGCTGCGCGCCGCGAAACATACGAGCGACCTGATCTTTTCGCCGGGGCGGCCGCCACAGGTGGAATCGAGCGGACAGCTCGTTCCCGTAAAGATTGCGGGATCGGGGAAGCTGACGGCCGAGGATACGGCGCGGATCGCGGCGGATTTAATCGGCAGAAACGCGCATGCGGTGGAAAAACTGAAGCAGGAAGGGTCGTGCGATATTTCGTACAGCCTGGCGGGGATGTCGCGCTTTCGCGTGAATATTTTCACGCAGCGGGGAAGCTGCGCGATCGTGATGCGCGTGATTGCCAGTTCGGTGCCCGATTTCAAGGACCTGAACCTTCCCCAGCAGCTTGCGGAAGCGGCGGAGCTGCGGCCGGGAATCGTGCTGGTGACCGGGCCGACGGGGAGCGGCAAATCCTCGACGCTGGCGGCTTTCATCAACAAGATCAACGATGAGAAGGCGTGCCACATCGTCACCATCGAGGATCCCATCGAATTCCTGCACATGCATAAACGGTCGACGATTCATCAGCGCGAGCTTTACACGGATACGCCGAGCTTTGCGCTGGCACTGCGCGCGGCGCTGCGGCAGGCGCCGAAAGTGATCCTGGTAGGGGAAATGCGCGACCGGCAGACCATCGAAATTGCGCTTGAGGCGGCGGAGACCGGACATCTTGTGTTCAGCACACTGCATACGATTGACGCGGCGAAGACGATCGAGCGGATCGTGGGCGTCTTCCCGCTGGGCGATCAGAACGCGATTCGCCTGCGGCTATCGAAGACGTTCCGGCACATCGTGGCGCAGCGGCTGATTCCGCGGCGCGATGGCGCGGGGCGCGTGGCGGCGTTTGAGATTTTGAAGTCCACGCTGCGGACCCGGGAATATGTGCAGAAGGGCGAATCCGAGGGCAAATCGCTGCTCGATGCAATGCGCGACGGCTCGCAGGACGGGATGCAATGCTTCGACAATGAGATCGAGAAGCTGATCCGGGCCGGCACGATCCAGATCGAAACGGGGCTTTCCTTCGCCACAAATGCCGGAAACCTGAGGCTGCAACTGGCGGATTTGATGGACGACCCGGGCGCGGGCGCCTCCGCCGGGCCGGAGATTAGCGAACCGGCGAGCGGAGAGGCGGCTTCCGGGGGTGCGCAGGACGCCGAGAATGAGATGGAGATTACGCGTTAGGCGGGGCGAAATGCTCCTCGTCTGTCAGCTCTACAGGTTATAGATCAGGTCCGCCTTCGCCCTGGGGGCTACGGCGCGACGGCTTTCGCTTCGCGAAAGCTGGTGGACGTGGCCGGGCTCGAACCGGCGGCCTCCTCGTTGCGAACGAGGCGCTCTCCCAACTGAGCTACACGCCCACGAAGCGCATCCATTCTAACAAAGAGGCGTGAGGCGACCAACTCGTTCCCGCGAAATGTGGACAATGCGCCAAAAATCAGGCGGAGGCGGATTCCGCGGTGGTGGGGTCGATGACCGCCTTCACGCGCGAGATTTTATTAGCGGGAAAGCCGCCTTGGCGGGCGTGTTCGCGGATGGCTTCCTCGCTGGGCGCAATGTAGACGCAGTAGATCTTGTCGTCGGTGACGTAGCTTTGCAGCCACTGAATTTGCGGCCCGAGATCCCGCAACACACCGCAGGATTTTTCGGCGACGGCGTGCAACTGCTGCAACGACAGTGAACCCGCGCCGGGCAAATCGCGCTCGATCACGAATTTTGGCATTGGCACCTCCTCGCAAGAGGCGATTGGCCATTATACATGCCGGGGAGAAATCGGCTGAATGCGCCGGAATGGCACTTCGCATTGGCATTTTGACCACACCTGTACGCTCGTACTATTCGGGCAAGCGGAGCGGCACGGGAGACTATTGCCAGGAGGACTTTGCGCTATGAAAGCAATTCTCGCAGCCCTGGGGACGATCCTGATCGTCAGCCCCGCCTTCGCGCAGCAACCGGCGGGCGCACAGCAGAAAACGACGATGGAAATGCGGTGCCGCACGCTTGCGGCGAACGAAACCGCGAAATCGAATGAGACGCTCATCAACGGGATGGCGTGCCATGCGGTGAAGTCGGATGCCTCGGCAGAAGCCGTGGCGCAGAACCAGACTCCGGACGCGCCGGCCACGCAGGCGCAGGAGGGTGCAGCGGCGCCCGCAGCAAGCGCGCCGGTCCCAGCGCCGGAAAACGACGGCAAGACGCGCGTCTACGTGACGGATAGCCAATCGTGGGAAACGCACGGCGGATCTTCGGCCGGCGGGAACCGGCATGGCTGGGGTTCGACGAGCTGGATGAGCGGCGGGGCGCGGCCGCAAACGGCGGAAATCATCAAGACGCTGAATCAGCGCTGCCCGGAAGTGATCGTCACGGAAAACCAGGCCAGGGCGGATTTCGTGCTTACGCTCGATCATGAAGGCGGAAAGAGCGTGCTGGCGCGGAATAATAAGATCGCGGTGTTCAATCGCGATGGCGACGACGTGTTCAGCGCCTCGACGCGCTCGCTGGGCAACGCCGTGAAGGACGCCTGCAAGGTGATGCTCGCTCCGCACAACTAAGCGACGGCGAATGATACAGAGCGGGGTTCGCCCGGGCCGCGTATTCTCATGAGCGGGATGCGGCCGGCGAACCCCGTTTTCTTTTACCTCCCCAATCAAGGGCATAGGCGCTTGGGGCCGCTGACGAAGGGATTGCCGCGTTCATAGAAGCGGAGCGGGCGGTGGATTTCGCGCGAAATCCCTATGCGCGTGGCTACGCCGATGGGGCCAACGGCTTGCACGGGCGTGCCAAGCCAGAGCGCGCCTGGGGCGCAGAGGTCCGCGCCATCGAGCGATTTCGCAATTTTCAAGGCAGCCGTCAAGCGGCCAGGGCCTCGCGTGAGATCGAAGAGGCGCGAGACGCCGCGGTGGCGCGTCATCCGCTCAACGCCCTCGACCGGCTCAATGCCTCGCACCAGCACGCCGCCGCCAATGCCGGGAAGTTCGCTGGTGACATTGAAAAGCCAGCATGAGCCGTAGGTGAAGTGGATATAGGCGTGGCCGCGCTCGAGGAAAAGCGAATGGTTCGCGCGCGTGTGGCCGCGAAAGGCGTGGCCGGCCGCATCGCCGATCGGATAAGCCTCGGTTTCGACAATGCGCCCGCTGAGGCGAATGGATGAGCGGCCGGAGGGGAGATCGTGAATGAGCGTCTTGCCAATCAGGAAGCGGGCAAGCTGGGCGGTATCAATCGGCAGTTCGGCGCGACGCAGGCGTCGGAGGCGAGGCATCGGGCACCGCGCGGGCGACTACATTTTGTAGCGGCCGAGATCCTCGTCGCTGAGATTCTCGAGCCATTTGCGGAGTTCTTCGTTGGAGCTTTTCTCGGAGATCACACTGGCCATCTTGGAATTCTTGAGAACTTCATCCTCGACGAAAATGGGGCAATCCAGGCGCAGGGCGAGCGCGAGTGCGTCGCTGGGGCGCGAATCCATGGACATCGTGTGGCCGTCGCGCTCCATCCAGATCAGGGCGTAAAAGGTGTCGTCCTTCAGGTCGGAAACGACGACTCTTTGCACGTGAACGTCGAGGCCGGTAAGGACGTTTTTCAATAAGTCGTGCGTCATCGGGCGCGGGGTCTGGACTTTCTCGATTTCCAGAGCGATCGCGTTGGCTTCATAGATGCCCACCCAGATCGGCAGGAGGGCGCTGCCTTCGGTTTCTTTCAGGACGACTACAGGCATATTGGTGGCGGGATCCATCCGCAAGCCTAGGATCTTCACTTCGTGTTCCATGAGGGCCTCCCGTTTACCGCACCTGCTCGCCGAACAAACTGTTCGGCCCGGCTCGCGCGATCATCACCTCAACATATTCTCCCAAAAGGTTCTCGCCGGTAGTAGTGAAATTTACGATGCGATTTCCGCTGGTTCTGCCGGACCATTGGCCGCGCGCGGGATGGCAGGCGTCCACGAGGATCTCCGCCGTGGTGCCGACGAGGCGCTCGTTGCGGCGGATCTGAATCTGGCGCTGGCGTTCCTGGAGAATGGCGAGCCGGCGGCTCTTCTCTTCCTCGGGAATTGCGTCCGGCATATCGAGCGCAAGGGTGTTGGGGCGCGGGGAATACTTGAAGGCAAAGATGCCGTCGAATTCGGCCTCGTCGAGAAGCGAAATCGTCTGCTCGAAGCCGGCGGCGGTCTCGCCGGGGAAGCCGACGATCACGTCCGTGGTGATGCTGATGGCGCGCCGCGCGGATTTGATCCAGGAAATTTTCTCGAGGTACTCGTCGCGCGTGTAGGTGCGGCGCATGGCGCGAAGCACGTCGGTGGAACCGGACTGCACCGGCAGGTGAATGTGCTCGCAAAGCTGCGGAACGGCGTCAATCGCCTCGACGATCTCGCGATGGAAATCGTTGGGATGCGAGGTGGTGAAGCGGACGCGGCGAATGCCGGGAACGGCCGCAATCGCGCGCAGGAGCGCGACAAAATCGAGGCCCGCGGCCGAGGGATCGCGGTAGGAATTCACCGTCTGCCCCAGCAATTGAATTTCGGAGTAGCCGGATTCGGCGAGGCGGCGCGCGTCCGCCAGCACCGCGGCGCTCGAGCGGCTGCGTTCCGGGCCGCGGGTGCGCGGCACAACGCAATAGGCGCAGGCGTAATCGCATCCTTCGATGATCGTGAGATACGCGCGAAAGGGATTATCGCGCCGCGTGATTTCGGTTTCGAAGGTTTCGTCGGTATCGAGATCGAGGCCCGTGACACGGCGGCCACCCGCTTCGATTTCGGCGATAAGCTCCGGCAGCTTGCGATAGCTGGCCGAACCGCAGACCAGGCTGACCCACGGGGCGCGCTCGAAAATCGCCTCGCCTTCCTGCTGGGCGAGGCAGCCGAGCACGCCGATGACTCTGCCGCCGGCGGTGAAGCGATATTCCCCGAGGCGTGAGAAGACTTTCTGCGCCGCTTTTTCGCGGATGCTGCACGTGTTGTAAAGGATCAGGTCCGCGCGCGCCGCGTCCTCGACGGGCCGATAGCCGCGGCCAAGCAGCACGCCCGCCACCTTTTCGGAATCGTGGGCGTTCATTTGGCAGCCGAAGGTTTCGAGGTAGAAGGTCTTCGCCGAGACGCCTGCTGGTCCAGCCGCAGCGGCTTGCGCGGCGTCCGGCTGCGGCGAAGCCACGGGCGGCTGCAGGAGCGATTCGAGAGATACGTCGAAGGGGCTGCTCATCTTTCCGGCACAGTTTATCACAGGGGATAGAGCGGCTCCGCGCCGCGCGGGCGCGTCTTCCAGCGCTTGTGGACCCAGAGCCACTGGTCCGGATGGGCGCGGATGTGCTGTTCGACGATGCGGGTGAAGCGCGCGGTATTTTCGATCACGTCGGCTTCCTCGTCACCGGTGCGGGCCAGTTCGACGGCCGGCGCAAAGCTGAGGCGATACTTCCGCGCCGCAGCGTCCCACGAGAGAAACCCTGGGACCACGGCGGCGCCAGTGCGAAGCGCGAGCCGCGCGAGGCCGGAGGTGGTGGAGGCGGGCACGCCGAAAAAATCCACGAAAACGCCTTCGCCGGGCGAGGTGTTGTGGTCCGCCAGCACGCCGACCGTGCCGCCTTCGGCGAGGATTTTCAGGATCGCGCGCGCGGAGCGATTTTTCTCGATGGGACGATTGCCGGAAAGGCAGCGATAGCGATTGACGAGCGCGTCCACGCCCGAATTGGCGACGGGGCGAACCAGGAAATGCAGCGGGAATCCATAGACGGCGTGCGCGAAGGGGGCAAGTTCCCAGGCGCTCATGTGGCCGGTTAAGAAGAGGACGCCCTTGCCGCACGCGCGAGCAGCTTCAAAATGTTCTTGGCCTTCGAGGGCGACGATCCGCTCGATGCGGCTTCGCGTGTAGCGCGGGAATTGCGAGAATTCGCCGGCCATCCAGCCGACCTGGCGAATCATGCCGCGAATCATTTCACGGCGTTCGGCGTCAGTGGCATGCGGAAAAGCGAGGCGAAGGTTGAACATTGCCGCGCGCCGCAGCGGGGGACGCAGCGCGTAAGCGGCCGCGGCAAACGCCGCACCGGCAAAGCGCGCAGCGCGACGCGGAAGCAATCCGAGGAGCTTGATGCCGGTCCACGCGGCGGCGTACTCGAGCGATGCGCGCAGGGTGGCCGGCGAAGAGGAACGGTCCATCGGAGGGCCATTATGCGCGAGGCTTGGGGCGCGCGCCAGCGGTTGAGCGTGCACCGCGGGAAATTCCGCGCGGCCGGTGAGGAGAACGCGCGCGGAATGTTAGACTCGTCGTTCCTTGAGCGAGCAAACTCCATCGCGTGGCGCGCAGGGCGCGGCTCCGAGTGCGGCTCCGGCCATCAGAGCGGCCGTGGGCGCAGCGGTCGCCATTGTGATCTGCCTATTTGGGCAGCTTGGGGCTATCGGCCTGACGGGCCCGGACGAGCCGAGATACGCATGGATCGCGCGGGCAATGGCGCGGACGGGCGACTGGGTTACGCCGCGGCTTTATGGGCAGCCGTGGTTTGAAAAGCCGGTGCTCTACTATTGGGCGGCGGGGCTGGGATTTCGGCTGCACTTGCCCGCGGAATGGGCGGCGCGACTCCCTTCAGCGATTGCGGCGCTGGCGGCTGCGCTGGCGATTGCGTGGCTCGCGCGGCGGCACTATCGCGCGACGCGCGATTTCGCGTGCAATCCCGCGCTGATCGCGCCGCTATTATTTGCGCTGAGCGTGGCGGCAATCGGATTTGCGCGCGCGGCGACGCCGGACATGCTGTTTACGGCGACGCTCACGCTCGCGATGGCAAGCGCCGCGGCCGTCCTCGAAGGCGCGAGCGCCGGGGCCGCATCCGAGGCGCGGTCGGCGCCGATTTGGCGCGACGCGGCGCCGTTGGCTCTCTTTGGCGCGTTCCTTGGGCTCGCGGTGCTGGCGAAAGGGCCGGCGGGCGTGATCCTGGCGGGCGGAGCGGTGCTTCTGTGGGCGCTGATTGCGAAGCGCTGGCGGCAGGCGCTGCGATTGGGGCATCCGATTGCGATTGCGGCTTTTCTCGCGGTGGCGACGCCATGGTACGCGCTCTGCGCGGCGCGGAATCCAAGTTTTCTGCACGTATTTATCCTCGAACATAATTTCGAGCGTTACCTGACGCCGCTTTTCCAGCACCGCCAGCCCTTCTGGTTTTTCGGGCCGATCCTGCTGCTCGCGCTGCTGCCCTGGACGGCGCTTCTCTTCCCCGCCGGACGCGAAGGGATAAAGCTATGGCGCGAGCGGCGCTGGGGGCGCTCGCCGGGATTTTTCTTCGCCTGCTGGGCGATTTTTCCGCTGGTGTTCTTCAGCTTTTCGGAGTCGAAGCTGCCGGGATATATTTTGCCGGCGATACCGCCGCTGGCGCTGCTGCTGGGGATTGCGCTGACGCGGCTTTTTCGTCAACGGAGCCGCTGGCTGCGATGGATTTTCGCGTTCATCGGGTTGACGTGGATCATCCTTGGGCTGACGGCGGGGCTGTGGCTGCGGCGAGTGCCCGCAGGGGCGCGAGCGGATATAGGACACGCGATCTGGATTTCGGCGGGCGTGGCTATCGCGGCCGGAATCGCGATCATCGTGCTGGGCGCGCTGCGGCCGCGCGACGCGCTGCTGCTGTCGCTTGGCATCGTGGTGCTGTTCGTCGAAATGGCGGGGGCCGGCATCCTGCCACCGCTCGATCCTTACGTTTCCGCGCGCTGGCATGCGAACTTGATGCGCAACGATCTTCACCCGAATCGAATTTTCACGTTTGGTCTGCAACGCTCGTGGAATTACGGGCTGGCGTTCTATTTCGGGCGCGAGCTGCCGGAGTGGTCCGCGAGCGATCCCGCGCCTGCGCTCGTGCTGACCACTCCCGCTGGGCTGCGGCAGATTCGAGCGGACGGCCGATTCCGCGGCGAACTGGAGGAGTCCGAAAGGGGCATTCTCTACGTGCCGGTCCGGCAGGCGCCGCTCCGACGCTAATTTGGCCACTTCTTTCGCTAACCTTCGCCGATAACTTCGTCTAAGCGTATGATGGCGCCGGCCTGATCCGGGGGGTGCGGCATGCAATGGCTCCTGGGGTGGTTCTGGCGTGACCTGCGATTCGCAACTCGCAGCCTCAATAAGGACCGGCAATTCACACTTCTAGCCGTGCTGGCGCTTGCGCTGGGCATCGGCTCAGTCACCGTAATTTTCAGCGCCGTCTATGGCGTTGTCATAGACACTTTTCCCTACGCGCATTACGACCGCATGGTGAGCTTTTCGATTGATCCCATCGGCCAGGGCGCCGGCCGCGGGCGCGAACTGCTCTCGATTCCTGAATTCCTTGATTATCGGGAACAGAACCACGTCTTCGTGGACATGGAGGGCGGCACCGGCATTCCGGCGCTGCATTGGACGCACGACGGCCAAACCACGCAGTGGACCGACACCATGGAGACTGCCAACGGTTACCAATTCCTCGGCGTGAAGCCGCTCCTCGGACGCTTGATCACGCCCGACGATACGAAGCCCGGCGCCCAGCCTGTCTTCATGATGACGTACAAGGTTTGGACCGATCAGTTCAATCGCGATCCGAAGATTCTGGGCAAGATGTTTGACCTGAACGGCCAGCTCTATCGCCTGATCGCGATTATGCCCCCGCGCTTTCGCCCCGGCTGGACGCAGATATTTCTTGCCTTTCCGCTCGATCGCGACCGAATCGCCAACGATCCGAACCTCAAGGGCGCCTCCCTGTGGCCGCTGGGGATGTTGAAGCCCGGCGCGACAATTCCGGAAGCGGCTGCCGATCTCGATGTCGTCGCGCATCGGCTGGCGAAGATTTATCCGCGGAACTACCCGAAGCAGTTTCGCGTCACGGCTCGTTCATTCCAGGCACGCGTCGTTCCGATGTTCACGCACATACTCTATCCGCTGCTGGGGGCGGTGGCGCTGCTGCTGCTGATTGCCTGCACCAACGTGGCGAATCTGCTGCTTTCGCGCGCCACTGCTCGTGATCGCGAAATCGCTGTGCGCGCGTCGCTGGGAGCGACTCGATGGAGGCTGATCCGGCAGTTGCTCGTCGAAAGCTTAGTTCTCGCCGCGCTCGGCTGCGCCGGTGGGTGCTTCTTCGCCTGGCTCGGCATTAAGGAACTTGTCCCGCTCATTCCGTACGAGAGCTTTCCGCAGGAATCCGTCATCGAGCTGAATTGGATCGTACTGCTCGCCGCGATGGCGATGGCTTTCCTCGCGACCATCCTCTGCGGGCTCGTACCCGCCATTCACGCGGTCGGAGGCTCACTGCACCCGCGGCTCGTCGGCTCCGGCTTGGGTTCAGCCGCTGGCCTTCGCCACGGCAAACTCCGCTCCGTGCTCGTTATCGCCGAAATCGGACTCGCCATCGTCCTCCTCACCGGCGCGGGCCTGACGCTCCGATCTTTCTTCGCGATGAGTCACGTCAACCTGGGATACGACCCGAAAACCGTACTCAGCGCCAGCGTGGAACTGCCCCAGCAATACGACACGCCCGCACAGCACAAATCCTTCTTCGAGGAACTTGACCGCCGGCTGCGAGGCATACCGGGCATATCGCAGGTCAGCGTGGATGGCGGCATGTTTAGCCCCTTTACGGCGACTGGAGGGGTGGCTCATACAGAGCCGTGGCGAACGTCCATTGAAATGACCGGCCAGGACGAATTCCAAATCTTCGGCCAGCACCTGCTGCGTGGGCGGCTTTTCACGGCGCAGGACCTCTTCTCTCAGCGTACCGTTGTAATTGTGAATCAGGCGTTCGCGCAGAAGTTTCTGCCGAAGGAAGATCCCCTCGGCCAGAAGATAGATTTCGAGAATTACGATCGGTATTTGCAGCACGGCGCGGGCGCTGCGCCGTCCGCGGGCGGCAAGCCGCTCGCGAAGGCGCAATTTGAGGTGATCGGCATCGTGTCTTCACCTCCTTCGCCGCTCTCACCGGATTCTCGGCCCGAGGCGTTTGTGCCATGGACCATCGCGCCATCGGCAATTTTCGCAATTGCAGTTCACACTTCCGGTGATGCGGACCGGTTCGCCAATGCTATTTCACAGCAAATCTGGGCGATGAACCCCGATATCAGCCTGGGCGATTCGCAGACGGGGCGGCTCGGGTCACAAGGCGATATGCTCCAAAAGTTTCTTTACGCCCAACCTGAATTCGAATTCCTGATGCTTTCGACGTTCGCTTCCGTGGGCCTGCTGCTGGTGATGATCGGCGTGTATAGCGTGATGGCATACAACGTCTCGCTGCAGACGCGTGAAATCGGCATTCGCATGGCGCTGGGGGCGCAGCCTTCCGATGTGCTTCGCTCCGTGCTGCGCAAAGGCGGGATTCTGATCGGCTGTGGCGTGGCGATCGGAATTTTCGGCGCGTGGGGCGCCACGCGCCTGATCCAGAATCAGCTGTGGCACGTGAAAGCCACCGATCCGTGGACGTTCGCGGGCGCGGTGCTCATCGTCATTCTCACCGGCGTGCTCGCCTGCCTCGTCCCCGCGCGGCGGGCGACGAAGGTAGACCCGCTCACCGCGTTGCGCTACGAATAGCAGGCCGTCATTTCGGCGCAGACGAGGTGCGGTTCGCATTTTGTGCACCCAAATTCGCGCTGAATGCGTAATTACAATGGAAGGGCCGTTCTCGCCGCTGGAGGCGTAAATGGACGCTATGCTCGGATGGCTATGGCAGGATCTGCGGCTCGCAATCCGGGGGCTGAATAGGGACCGGCGGTTCACCTTGCTGGCGGTGCTGGCGCTTGCGCTGGGCATCGGCGCGGCCACCGTAATCTTCAGCGCGTTTTACGGCGTTATCCTCAACACGTTTCCCTTCAAGCATGCCGATCAGGTGACCAGCTTCGCGATCACGGACCTGGCGCATCCCTCGAATCTGCGCGAATCGTTCCTGTTCCCGGAATTTGTTTACTATCGCGAGCACAATCACGCCTTCCAGGACCTGAGCGGCGAATTTGGCGGCTTCGGCACCACGCCGCTGCGCTATACCACCGGCAACAGCACCTACCAGTTCGACGCAGACTACCTGAGCGCGAACTCGTTCAAATTTTTCGGCGTTCCTCCCGTGCTGGGCCGCCTGCCCGGGCCGGAGGACGTGAAGCCCGGGGCTCCCCCCGTCTTCGTGATCGGCTACAAGCTCTGGCAACGCCAATTCAACGGCGATCGTTCGGTGGTGGGCAAAAGCTTCACCCTGAATGGCGTGCCGCGCACGCTGATCGGAATTATGTCTCCGCGTTTCCGCTGGGCGTGGGTGGACGCATGGGTGCCCTTTAGCGTGGATCCCGCGCTCGCCCAGGACAATGTGGAGCTGCAACACCGTTTTCTCTACACGGTGGGGCGCCTCAAGCCGGGCGTGACGCTGAAGGAAGCCGCCGCCGATCTGAACGTCGTGGCGCATCAATACGCAAAGATTCAGCCGGCGCTCTATCCCAAGCAGTTCACCGTGACGACCGGCTCGCTGGCCGAACGCGTCACGGGCGGCTTTAAGACGCTGCTCTATCCGGTGCTGGCTGCCGCGCTTCTGCTGCTGCTGATTGCGTGCAGCAACGTAGCGAACCTGCTGCTGACGCGCGCCACGGTTCGCGACCGGGAAATTGCGGTGCGCGCGTCCCTCGGGGCGAGCCGGTGGCGGCTCGTCCGGCAATTGCTGGTGGAAAGCTTCGCGCTGGCTGGGGCCGGTTGCGTTGGCGGATGCTTTCTGGCGTGGGCGGGCATCACGGCCCTGGTGCCGCTGGTGCCATACGACGCCTTTCCGCAAGAGGCCGTGATCCAGTTGAACGGCCCCGTTCTGGGCTTTGCCGTGGGGATCGCGATGCTCACGGTGCTGCTGTGCGGGCTCGCGCCCGCGTTTCACGCCGTCCGCGGCAATTTGCAAGGGCGGCTGCGCGGCAGCGGCAAGGGGACGGGCGGCGAGAGCCGGCACGGAGTCCTGCGGGCAACGCTCGTGGTGGCGGAAGTGGCGCTCTCGATTGTGCTGCTGGTCGGCGCGGGGCTGATGATGCGCTCTTTCGTCGGCGTGGAATCTTCCAATTTCGGCTTCGATGCGCACAACCTGCTTGTGACCTCGCTTTCGTTGCCGCAAGACACGCAGAAAACGCCGCAGGAAACAAGAGTGATGGTGCAGAAGATACTCGATGCGTTGAGGACGTTGCCGGGCGTTACGGCCGTGACGACCACGGTGGCGCGGCCGCCGCTCGGGAGCGCGCAAAGCCAAATTGAAATAACCGGGAAAACGCATTCCGATACGTGGAGCGCGCTGTTCGACCTCTGCAGCCAGGATTACTTCACCGCGTTGGGCTTGCACCCTCTGCGCGGAGAACTGCTCTCGCGCGAGGACGTGGACTCCGCGCGCCATGTTGCGGTGGTGAACGAGGCGTTCGCGCGGCGGTATTTCCCGGGCGATAACCCGATCGGCCACAACGTGGAATTCAAGGTGCTCGAAACGAAGCAGGATCCCAGCATGCCGCTTCAGATCGTTGGTGTGGTTTCCGACGTGAAAAACCGCGGCTTGCAACGGCCCTCCGCGCCGGAGGCATACATTCCGTACACGCTCTTCAGGGCGGGCGCCGGCGCACTGATGATTCGCACGGCGGTGAACCCCGATTCGCTGCTCCCTTCGATCCGCCGAACCGTTTGGTCGGTGGACAATCAAGTTGCGCTGACGGACACGCAGACCGTGCAAGACTCGCTGCAACGGTACGTCTACGCCTATCCGGAATTCGAATTCGCGGCGCTCGGCGTGTTCGCGGCGATCGGCTTGCTGCTGGTCGTGATCGGCGTATATAGCGTGATGGCGTATGCGGTGTCGCTGCAAACCCATGAAATCGGGATTCGCCTCGCGCTTGGCGCGCAGAGCAGCGATGTGCTTCGCATGGTGCTCCGCAAGGGCATGAGGCTGATTGCCATCGGGGCGGTGGTGGGAATCCTGGCCAGCATCGGCGCCACGCGCCTGATTGCGCATCAACTCGTCGGGGTGAAGCCCACCGATCCGTGGACGTTTGCCGCCGTCGTGGCGGTGATCTTCGCGGCGGGGCTGGCGGCCTGCGTGGCGCCCGCGCGGCGGGCGACGAAAGTGGACCCGCTCACCGCGTTGCGCTACGAATAAGGGCACGGGCGCTCTGCTATTGCTCGGGCGGAATGGCTTGCAGATAAAAAGTGATGATGCGGTTCTCGTAGACCTTGCGGTCGTCGTCCGACATGCTGAAGTAGCTCATCCCATCGCGCGCGAATTCCTTCGGCTGCGGCGCTTTCGAGTAGATGCGAAGCGTCTCCGCGGCAAGCTCGGGGCGGTCGTCACTTTCGATGAAGAGCTTCGGAATCGCGGGCGCCAGCGCGAGCCGGCTGGATACGGGCGGCTCTTTTCGGAAGGAATAGTTCATCATGCGGAAGCCGAAATCGCAGGCCCAATTCACAAAAGGCAGCGCGCCCAATCCCGAATGCGCCACTTGGATTTGCACCATGTCGCGCGGATCGTCGAATGGATCGTCCACCGCAACGGCACCGACGCGCTTATCCGTGGCGGCCACTTCGAGCGCAACGTAGCCGCCCAGGTCGGTGCCCCACAGGCCGATGCGGTGGGGATCAATATCGTCGCGCGAGGCTAGCGACTGCATCGCGGCGCGGAGTTCGTCCCTTTCGCGATAGCCGAGCGTGGTCATACGCGTATTTTCGCCGTGGCCGGAAAAATCGAACATATACACGTTATATTCGTGCTCCTGCAGCGCGGTTGCGAGGGTGGCGATATCGGCGCGCTGCGATCCATAACCGTGGCAGATGATAATCACGGGCGCGCCCCGCAGGCCCGGGAAGAACCAGCCGTCGCGCTGGCTGCCGTCCGGCGCCGTGAAGGACACGGTACTCGGATGGCCCATCATCACGTCCAGTTCGACGGCGGCCGGGGAGCGCGGCGGCACCAAGATGCCGTGCAAGAGGAAGCCCGCGATGGCGACCAAGGCGATGGCGAAAAACAGCAGGAGCCCCAAAATGGCGGAGAGTATTTTGGCGAGGCGCGAGGCGGCGTGGCGCTTCTCTGGGAAGGCACTCATTCGTCGTTTTGGTCCCGGCGCGATGACCCCCGCGACCGGCCCTCGCGGATGGTAACACAACCCGAATGCGGGGCTGGTGGGCAAGTGATTGGCAATTGCGAGAAGTGCGACGCTGGTTGGCCGGGCGTGCGTTACCGTAGATTAGAACGGAATTTGCGCGGCAAACACAGGGGTTAGGCCGGTTTCTAATCCCCGTACCGTAGATTAGAATCGTTCGGTCCGCTGCCGATCGCCTCGCGTTGCATCTTTTTCCGCCAAGCTGCACAGGCACACCTCCAGCGCCTTCGAGCGGCTCCGGGAACTCCGGGTTCGCCCAGGTGCTATCCAATTGTTATTGGATAGGGGCATGTATAGCATAGTACATGGAGAAAGTCAAGGAAATTCGGCGAGCGGCGCTGCCGCGCTGAAGGCCCGCCACGGGCGGGCAGGCCGTGGCGTTACGTTCAGGTCTATGGGCGGAGCATGGTGCGGCTGTGGGCAGCGGGGCCGGCTATTCGTAGCGCAGGGCCGTCATAGGGTCCACGCGCATCGCACGGCGGGCGGGGATACAGCAGGCAGCGAATGCGCCGATGATGAGCAAGCCCGCGGCCGCGATGAGCGCCAGCGGTTCGGTCGGACTTGTCCCAAACAGCAGGCTTGCCATAATCCGGTTCAGGGCAAACGCCAAGGCGAGGCCCAGCGCGACTCCAATGAACGCGAGGCGCATGCCCGAGGTGAGGATCAGCCGCAAGATGCCGCCCTTCCCGGCGCCGAGTGCCATCCTGACGCCGATCTCATGCGTGCGGCAGGAAACGAAATATGCCATCACGCCGTACACGCCTAGAACCGCGAGAACCAGGGCCGTGACGGCGAAAAATCCCAGGATCAGCGCGCGGAAGCGCTGCGGTCCCATGGCGGACGAAATCACGTCCTCCATTGTGCGCGCGTTATAGGCGGCGAGATCGGGATCGAGCGCGAGCACGGCTTCGCTTACCGGCGCGATCATGCTTTTTGGATCCGGGGCGGTGCGGGCCACCAGGGTTCCAAGGCCGTTGTCGCCGCCTGGGAAATACATTTCGCCGACAGGCACGCGCATCTGCTGAGGAGTAAAACTCTCGGTGAGTTCGGGCGCAACGCCGACGATTTCCATCGCCGTATCCTTGGGGCTTCTTTCTATCATCAGCCGCCGGCCAATGGGATTGCTATGCGGCCAAAGACCGCGGGCGAGGTTTTCACCGAGGATGACGACATCCGCACCGGAAAGCTGCTCTTCCTTCGTAAAAGTGCGGCCCGCTACCAGAGAGACGCCCATGGTGCGGAAATAATCCCCAGACACCACGACAATCTGGCCCATGCCCCCATCTTTGAATTGTTTGCCTTGAGGATAGACAAACCAACCGCCCCAGCGCCCGGTAAAGGGCAGCGCGCTGACCGTAGCTGCCGACAATACCCCAGGAATGCGGCGGACCCTTTCCAACAAGTCCTGATGGAAACGCTCGAGTGCGGCCTGAGCCGCGCGCCGGCCTTCCGCGGCTTGCCCGGCTGCTCTCTTCTGCTCGGCGGCACTTTTGGCAGTGGTGGATGCCGGGGACGAACCCGCGTTCGAAGGGTCCGGCCGGGGCAGGTCGAGGCCCATCGTGAGGACGTTCTTGGGATTGAACTGCAACCGCGTTTGCGTCATGCGGTTCAGAGATTGCAACATCAATCCGGCACCGCTTACGAGGACGAGCGACAGCGCCACTTCGCACACAACGAGGGCGCCGCGCAAAAAGCGAGGCAGGCGGCCCATGGATCGCTGCCCTTCCATCTTCAGGCTTGGCACAAGTTCAGGCGCCAAGGATTGGATAGCGGGAGCCAGGCCGACAACAATACCGGCGATCGAAGAGATGGCCAGGGCGACGCCGAGAACCCTGGGATCAATCGCCACGTCCGCCATTCGCGGAATATCCGCAGGCGCGAGGGCACGGATCACGCCCACGAACCATCGCGCAAAGAGAACTCCGAATCCTCCGCCGATCAAGGCGAGCAATACGCTTTCGGTGAGCAACTGCCGCAGTACGCGCAGGCGCGTTGCGCCCAGGCAGAGCCGCAGCGCAATTTCCTTCTGCCTCACCGCCGCTCGCGCCAGCAGCATATTCGCCGCGTTCGCACAGGCAATGAGCAGCACGAAACCCACCGCTCCAAGCAGGAGTAAAAGCGCCGCCTGGACGTCGCCGGCGATATCTTTTTGCAATGGTTCTACGGTGACGAAAGGGTTGGCGGCGACCCTATGGGCGTTGCCGTACTGAGATTGCAGGCGGTGAGCCAGTGTCGTCATGATCGCGCCGGCCTGTGCGATTGCGACACCGGGTTTGAGACGCCCAAAAGGCACGTTGACCGGCGAAATGCCTGACGGCATGCTTCCCAGTACAATCGGCGCTCGCCCGGATCGGTCAGCGTCCGGCATCCAGATTTCGACACCTTGGGGAAAATGGAACGAGGCCGGCATAACCCCAAGAATCGTGTAGGGGAAGTTGTTGATGAGGACAGTCTTTCCCGCTATGGACCGGTCCTTCCCAAAACGCCGTGCCCACAAGCTATAACTCAGCACCGCAACTCGTGGAAAAGCGGGACCATCTTGCCCGAGGAAGACTTGCCCCAACGCCGGTCGCACTTCCAAAACTTGGAAGAAGCTATAGGAGACGACCGCTGCCGCAACCCGCTCGGTCCGATTATGTGTTCTGAGGTTGGCTCCGCCGGGGTAAAAGAAGGCAATGTCGTCGAAGGCGGGATTGTGGCCCCAATACTGGACTGGATCAATCTCCGCGGGAGTGGTTATACCGTTGATTCCCATTAACTGTTCGGAATGGGGAAGCGGCAAGGGGCGCAGCATCACGCCGTACACCACCGTGTACATGGCCGTCGTGCCGCCGATGCCGAGGGCGAGTATTAGGATGAGGGCGATGGTGAAGCCGCGGTTGCGGCGCAGCGTTCTGGCGGCGTAGCGGAGGTCGGCGAAGAGCGAATCGAGCCAGGGGAGGCGGACGCGGTCGCGGTAACGCTCCTTGGCCTGATCGAGGCCGCCGAGATGGAGGATGGCTTGGCGGCGCGCCTCCTGGGGAGGCATTCCCCGGCGCACGTTCTCTTCGACGTGCATGGCGAGATGGGTTTCCAGTTCGTCGGCCAGATCGGCGTCGCGGCGGCGGCGCAGCGGAAATAACGATGCAGCCAATCGCAAAAGCCACGCACGAAGATTTCGCATGATTGCTCCTTCTGGTTCTCGCGGAACGTCCGGCAAGTCGGGCTGCTAGTACGGGCCGCAGCGTGCCTTCACAACATCGCTCAGGCCGGGGCTGCGCCCTACAACGGCTTGCGGCGCCCTGTATCCGGGCTGATTCCCTGTTCCCTTCCTTTACATTCGACAGCGTAAATCCCGAGCTGCCGCGCTGAAGGCCCGCCACGGGCGGGCAGCCCGTGGCGCCCAATTTCAAGACCTCCGGCGCGAGGTGCGCTAGCGCGCGGGGGGGGCCAGGAAGCGGGCGATGATCGAAGCGGCCTGCTGCCATTCGCGCGCTTCGCGTCGCACTTGCTTGCGGCCGGCGCGCGTGAGCTTGTAATACTTCGCACGGCGATTGTTTTCCGAAACGCCCCATTCGGAGGCGATGTAGCCTTCCTGTTCGAGCTTCAGCAGGGCCGGGTAGAGCGTGCCGTAGTTCACGGCGAGGGCGTCGCCGCTGGTCTGCTCGATGCGACGGGCGATGCCGTAGCCGTGGAGCGGGCCCATGGCCTCGAGCGTCTTCAGCACCATGAGCGCGAGGGTTCCCTGCCAGACGTCGGTTTTATCCGCCATGTCTCTCCTGTGGGATGCCCACTGTACTGCTGCTCGTATGGGGAAGCAAGGGAAGAAGGGATTGCGATTGGCGCTTCGTGATTGCTGGTAATTGATGGTTCGCGATTGGCGCGGGCGCGCCGAGAGCGCGGCGCGCGGGATGCGGTGTTGCGAGGGCGCTGTGCGGGCGCGGGCCGGGACGTTATAATATTCCCGCGGCGCGGCGGCATCCCAATGCAAATTCTCGATTTAAGGCAGGTACAATCCCGTTCGCTCGAAGCCCTCTTCCAGGAAGAGGTGGGCCGCTGGCGCGAAGAGCTGCTGTGGGATTATCGGCCGTCGGTCGAACTGATCCGGAAATTCATTGACGCGCGATCGCTGGGCGGATGCGTGGCGATCGAGGGCGGCGAGCCGGCGGGCTACGGCTTCTACGTTCTCGAGGATCGCAAGGGGCTGATCGGCGGGCTTTTCGCTTCGTCGCGCTTCGATCCGGCCCCGATTACGCAGCGGCTGATCACGGAAATGGTGGAGGGGCTGCGCGCGACGCCGCGATTGCAACGCGTGGAAACGCAACTGATGCCCTTCGGGACGGAGCTCGATCCTGTGTTCCTCTCGCGGTATTTCCGGCTGCATCCGAGGCAGTTCATGGTGCTGCCGCTGGGCGGCGCGAAGCTATCGGGCCGGCCGATTTCCAACGGGCTGACCCTCGAGCCATGGAGCGACCGCTCCTTCGAACCCGCGGCGCGGCTGATTCAACTGGCGTACGCGGATCACGTGGATTCGGAAATCAACGATCAATATCGCAGCGAGGCGGGCGGGATGAAATTCCTGCGTAATATCGTGCTGCTGCCGGGATGCGGGCAGTTTTTGCCGGAGGCGTCGTTCATGGCGAGGCCGGCGACGGGCGACGCGCCGATCGGGATGGTGCTGACGTCAACGGTGGCGGAGCGGGTGGGCCACACGACGCAGGTGTGCGTGATTCCAGGCCATCAGGGGCATAGCGTGGGGCGGCACATGATGGAGGCGTCCATCGAGGCGCTGCGGCGGAAAGGATACCAGTCGCTTTCGCTGACGGTTACGTCTGTGAATCGGCGGGCCGTGGAGCTTTACGAGCACCTGGGATTTCGGACGGTGAAGTCGTTTGCGGCGGGGGTTTGGGAAGGGTAGCAGCATCAAAGCCGCACCTCGCCCGGCTGAAAACCGCCGGGATTTTGCGCGATTCATGGTACGCCTGAAAACCGGGCACAGCGTGCTGCGCCCCTGCGCCGGCGGCCAAAAGGGTTTCCCGATGAAGCGCTGCCGCGGAGATTAAAGCGCGCCCGGGGCGTTAACGCTTTGCGCGGTCTTTTAGCAGGCCCTTTAGCTCGTCCATGAATTCCTTCACGTCCTTGAAATCGAGGTAGACGGACGCGAAGCGGACATACGCGACTTTATCGAGTTTCTTCAGCCGACTCATCAGGAGCTCGCCAATTTCCGCGGTGGTGCGTTCGCGGTCGGCGGCTTCGCTGACGTAGGCTTCGGCTTCGTCCACGATGGTTTCGAGTTTTCCCACGGGCACAGGCCGCTTTTCGCAGGCTTTCAGCAGGCCTTGCAGCAGCTTCGGCCGCTCGAATTTTTCGCGGCGGCCGTCCTTCTTGATGACCATGTAGGGGATTTCGTCAATGCGCTCGTAGGTGGTGAAGCGGCGGCCGCATTTGAGGCATTCGCGGCGGCGGCGAATTAGGTCGCCGGTGCGAGCTTCGCGGGAATCCACCACTTTGTCGTCCAGATGCGCGCAGAAGGGACACCTCACGCCGAGCCCCCGCGCGAGCCGGATTCGTGCCCGGCATCGGAAAGCAAGGCGGCGGCGCTTGCATTCTCATTCCGCCGCGCCATGCGGCGCAAATCGCCCATGCTCCACCCTTCGCGGAAAAGCAGCGGGAGGCCCGCGAGCGAGCAGCTCGCGAATCCAATCAGCCACAGGACAATCGCCGCCACGGCCGCAGGCTCCTTTTCTACTCCAAAGATCAGCGTGAACACAAGGAAGGTGGCCACCTGGGCGCCGCCGCCCACGCCGGGCAATTGCACGGCGGAGCCCACCAGGGTGAACGCGAGGACCAGCAGCGCGCCCGAGAAGGTTACTTGCGCGAGCGCGCCGCCGAAAGCGTGCGCGCACCAGAGGAACACGAACACGACCAGGATCCAGTGCGCCGCGGTGTACGCAACGAGGACGGCGAAATCGCCCCAGGTGCGAATCCCGCGCAGGCCTTCGCTGAATCCCTCGAGCAGCGTGGCGAGCTTCTTGCGCCAGCCGCGGCGCCATTTCGGATGCCGCAGCTTCCTGGCAAGCCATGCGCCGCCGCGAAAGCGGAAGTAGACCAGCAGGGCGATGAGCGCGATGAGCACCACGAACAGAACGATACCGGCGGTGCGCGCAACGTCCAGAATGGGGGCGGCGTTCGCGCCGAGCGCGGCGAAATCGAAAAAGACCAGGGCGCAGATGGCGAGCACGACCATGGCGGCCATATCGGCAACGCGCTCGAGCACCCACACGCCAAACATTCCGGGGACCGACAGGCCGTCCTTGCGCGCGATCAGGACCGGGCGGATCGGCTCGCCCGCGCGCCCAAGCAGGAAATTGCAGGTGAAACCCATCAGCGTGGCGCTATAGACGGGGCCGAATCGCGTGCGGCCCAGCGCGCGCGAGAAGCGCATCCATCGCAGCGAGCGGATGGCGAAGCAGGCGTAAATCGCCACGGTGGCCAGCACCAGCAACCCTATGCGCGCGCGCCGCACCGATTGCCACACCACGCCCCAGTGAAATCCTTCGAGCGTGATGGAATTGCGAAATTTGTAGAAGAAGTAGGCGGCAGCGACCGCCGCCACGAACAGCAGACCGTATCGCCGCGCCTGGGGTGACATCCCCTTCGGACCGTAGCAGCATGTTTCGCGAGCTGTCAAGTTATCGGCGAGGGTGGGCGCGGGCGGCGTGAAAGCGCGCAAGAAACGGCAATTCTCGCAGGCCGCGAAATCGGGGATGCAAGTTGCTGAAATCGAGGCGGTTGGTACAGGAGTACCGTTGACTTCCGGACCGGGTGCTCGCATAGTGTGCCAGAGCGGGAAGTTTCTGGTTCTGCGCGCCGGGGGCGGCGTGGACCCTCCGGCAAGCGCTAGCTGGCGATAGGTTTACGGCAGGAAACAGGCGTGCGGCGCGGGACAGGCGCTCGCCGAAATCCTGCTAATCTTGGGAAGGTCCGCCCGCAACCTGTGCGGACGCAGGAGCGGTAAGAGAGTTGATTCACGCGGATATGAGTGCGGTGGTACTGCTGGCGAGCGCCTCGCTGCTGGCCATCTTCTTCGGATTCGTCTACGAACAGAAACGCCAGGATTACCTGCTGGTGTGGTCGGCCGGATGGGTGCTGATCGCGCTGCACCTGGTCGCTCCCTTTGCCATTACAGGAAGTCCGGCGGCGCGCGTGCTGGACGCGGCGTGCGACTGGCTGCTCGCGCTGGGGGCGCTGGCCTTCTACTGCGCGGCGCGAATGTATGCGCGGCTTGCGCCGCGGATCGGCGGAGCAATCCTGGCGGCAACGGCGGCGGCGGCGTGGTCCGCGGCGTTCGCGCTGGGATATATCGGCGTATCGCTGCAATTGGGCGCGGGATTGATCTTTCTGCTGGTTGCGTGGACCTTCTGGGGCGAGGCGCGGAAACAGGAATCGCGCGCCGATCTGCTGCTGGCCGGCGCATTCGCGTTCTGGGGAGGGATTGCGTTCGTGCTGGTGGTGGAGGCGCGGCAGGGAGTGGCGTCCGTGCGAGCGATGCTGCCGCTGATCTTGCTGCCGCAGCTCTGCGCGGGCGTGTTGATGGTGATGGCGCTCTACGAAGAGGAGCGGCGGCGCGTGGAGCGCAATATGCTGGCGCTCTCCAATCTGAACCTAGCGACTTCGGGCTTCGTGGGCGGCGGGATTCAGAAGATGCTGGCGCAGGCGCTGGATCGCGTGCTGAACGTGGTGCGCATACCGACGGGCGCGATGTGCCTGCAATACGGCGATCCTACGGGGCCAAGCTCGGTGGTGGTGAGCGGGATGGGGGACGAATTCGGCGCGGCGGTACAGCGCGACAAGCTGGACTCCTATGTGATTCACCTGGTGGCGCGGCTGGGCGGGCTGGTGGCGCTGCGGAATTTGGCGTCGGACGCGGAATACGAGGTGCTGGAGAAAGAGGAATCGTTCCGCCACATCCGGCGGCTGCTGCTGGGGCAGAACCTGCGGACGGTGGTCGGCATCAGCTTGCAAGCCAAGGAGCGCGTCTTAGGCGTGCTGCTGCTGGGGACGCCGGATAACCGCCGGTTCACGCCGGCCGAGTTGCGGCTGCTGCTCGCGTTGGGGCACCAGATCGGGATGGCCGTCGAAAACAGCTACCTGGTCCAGCAGACCTCGCGGCGCAGCGAAGAGCTGCACATCCTGAACGAAATCGGGCGGGCGCTCAGCTCGACGCTCGAGCCGGACACGCTCTTCAGGCAGATTTACGAGGAAATACGCCGGCTATTGGACGTGAACAGCTTTTATATCGCGTTCTACGATCAAAGAACGCCGCAGGTGCGCTACGAAATCAAGGTGCTCGAAGGAGAGTTGCAGCCGAAGCACACGCGGCCCGCGGGAAACCATCTGATCGAATACGTGGTGCAGGCGCGGCAGCCGCTGCTGATCCGCTCGCATTTCCAGGAGGAGACGCGGAAACTGGGCTTCGAACCCATCGAGAAGACAGGGAAGATAGGCTCGATCTGCGCCGTGCCGCTGATCCTGTACGACAAGCCGATCGGCGTGATGGCCGTGCTGAGCCCGGTGGAGCACGCCTTCGACGAAGGGCATGTGGAGCTGCTGCGCGTGCTGGCGAGCGAGGCGAGCATCGCCATCGAAAACGCCAGGCTCTTCTCCGAACAGCAGCGGAAATCGCAGCAGCTTACGCTGATCAACAACGTCTCGAGCCACGCCATTTCCACGCTCGATCCCGAGGGGCTGCTGGGGAAGATCGCGGCGGAGATGGAGCACGGGCTCAGCTACGACCACATCGGGATCGCCATTCTCGATTATTCCGCGAAGGAACTGGTGATCCAGGCCGAAGCCGGGGCGCGGCGCAGCGCGGCGGGGCGGCATGTGGCGCTGGGCGAGGGGTTGGTGGGGCAAGTGGCGCGCAGCGGGCAATCGGGCATCGTGCGCCAGGCGAGCGCGGCCATGCCGCGAACGATACTGCCGGATTCGATTTCGGCCATGGCGCTGCCCGTGATTTATGCCGAGCAACTGCTGGGCGTGCTCTACGTGGAATCGAGCCAGACGTGCGAATTTCCAGAGGAGGAGGTGCTGCTGCTGCGCACGCTGGCCGATCTTTTCGCCGGTGCGCTGCACAACGCGGTGATCTTCCAGAAGGCGCAGGAGCAGGCCATCACCGACGGCCTGACGGGCGTGAAAACGCACCGCTTCCTGATGGAAGCGCTTTCCGCGGAATGGAAGCGTTCGACGCGCGCGAACCGGCCGTTCGCGCTGGTGCTGATGGACCTGGACCGCTTCAAATTCGTGAACGATTTTTACGGGCACCTGGAAGGCGACGTGGTGCTGCAGCGCGTGGGCCACATCCTCGAGCAAAATTGCCGCCGGTCAGACGTGGTGGCGCGCTACGGCGGCGACGAATTCGTGACGCTGATGCCGGAAACCACGCTCGAGCAGGCGCGGCAGCTCGCCTCGAAGCTGCGCGGCTGGATCGCCTCCGATCCGCTGCTGCGCGAAAAGAACGTGACGGCCAGCTTCGGCATCGCGGCCTTCCCGGTCCACGGCTCGACGCCGCAGGAACTGATCCAAGTGGCCGATTCTTCGATGTACCTTTCGAAGCACCAGGGCGGCAACGCCGTATCGAGCGCCGAGCAGGGGGACGTGCACGAAAAGAAGCGCTGGAAGAAGGACGTGCTCGAGGCCTATCTGGGCGTCACGTTGAAGCGGCAGTTCGCCACCGGCCCCGAGGCGTTCGAGGAGATTTACCGGCGCCTCGAGCAATTCACGCGTTCGCTTTCCGAAACCGCGCCGAAAACGGGCGAAGGGCTGCCCGGTGCGGTGGTGGACATGGTGACGTCGCTGGCGCTCGCGATTGACGCGAAGGATCATTACACGCATGGGCATTCGCAGAAGGTGTCGTCCTACGCCACGATCATCGGGCACGCCATGCGGCTTTCGCCCGCCGAAATGGAGGAGGTCCGCCTGGCGGGCCTGCTGCACGACATCGGCAAAGTGGGGATTCCGGAGACGATCCTGAATAAGTCCGGGCCGCTGGACGCCGACGAATGGGAGATGATGAAGACGCACACCGAGCTGGGCGCGAAAATCCTGGCGCCGCTCGAACCGATGAACCGCATCAGCGACATGGTGCGCCACCATCACGAGTTCTACGACGGCACGGGCTATCCGGACCGGCTGGAAGGCGAAAAAATCCCGCGCGGCGCGCGCGTGATCGCCATCGCCGACGCCTACGACACCATCACCTCGGCGCGGGCTTACAAAAAGGCGCGCACCACGGACGACGCCTTGACCGAACTCGAGCGCTGCGCGGGAACGCAATTCGATCCGCAGATCGTGCGCGCGTTCGTGGAGGCGATGCGCCGCGCGCCCCACGAAGCCGTGGGCGCCACAGCAATCAACGCCGAATTTCCCAGCGGCGCGAATAACTAACGCGCTCTTTCGCGTCCCCCCGCTAAGCCCGGCAAACCCTCAATTCTCTTCCCGCTTGCGCGGCCTTTCGCGGCGGCAAATCCTCGATATACTGCGAATGACGGAGGATTCCGCGATGGCAACGGCAACCGTAAAGTGGATGGGCAAGGAACGATTCCAGGCGACGATGCCTTCGGGCGCGTCCATGCAATTCGACGCGGCGGATACGGATCGGCAGGGGCCGGGCCCGATGGAAACATTGCTGGGCGCCCTGGGCGCGTGCACCTCGGTGGACGTGGTGCTAATCCTCGAAAAGAAGCGGCAGAAGCTCGCATCGCTCGAACTCGAAATCTCGGCGGAACGCGCCGATTCCGCGCCCCGCGTGTGGACGAAAATAGAAATTCTTTACCGGCTAGCCGGCGTGCTCGAGGAAAAGGCTGTGCGCGATGCGATCGAATTGAGCCAGCAGAAGTACTGCTCGGTGGCGGCGATGCTGGGGAAAGCCGCGCAGATCACCTACCGTTATCAGATCGTACCCGCAGGCGGCTCTTAAAATACGATTTCGCGCGGCGGCGGCTTTTGCTTGTCTCAGCCGCCGCCGATTACATACAATCGCGGGCTGCCCTTCGCGCGAAACACCGCGACGCGCCAACATCATCCAAAGACGCACGGAGACAACATGGGGAAACGCATCGCCGCGAAGATCACGGGAGTGGCCGGGCATCTGCCGCCGCGCACCGTGACGAATTTCGACCTCGAGAAAATCGTGGTGACGAACGACGAATGGGTGCGCACGCGAACCGGCATTCGCGAGCGTCATTACGTGGATCCCGGCGTCGCGGCCTCCCACCTGGGAACGGAAGCAGCCAAAAAGCTGCTCGCCGCGCGGAATATTGCGCCGGAAGAAATCGAAATGATCGTGGTGGCCACCGTCACGCCGGACATGATGTTCCCCGCGACGGCCTGCCTGATCCAGGATCGGCTCGGCGCGAAGCGCGCCTGGGGTTTCGATCTCTCGGCCGCGTGTTCGGGCTTCGTCTACGCGCTTACGGTGGGCGCGCAATTCGTGGGCGCGGGATCGCACAAGAAGGTGCTGGTGATCGGCACGGACGTGATGACCTCGATTCTGGATTTCAAGGATCGCGCCACCTGCGTCCTATTCGGCGATGGCGCGGGCGCCGTGCTGCTCGAGCCGGCGAATTCGGACGCCGAAGGCATTCTCGATTTCGCGCACGACGTGGATGGCTCCGGCGGCTGCAATCTCTTCATGCCCGCGGGCGGATCGCTGCATCCCGCTTCGGCGGAAACCGTGGAAAAGCGCATGCATTACGTCCATCAGGAGGGCCAGCAGGTATTCAAGTACGCCGTCCGCCGCATGAGCGAACTGGCCTGCCAGGTGCTCGAACGCAACGGCGTATCGAGCCGCGACCTGGCGCTCGTGGTGCCGCACCAGGCGAACCTGCGCATCATTCGCGCCATGCAGGAGCGGCTCGGCGTGGACGATTCCAAAGTCCTCGTGAATATAGACCGCTACGGCAACACCACGGCCGCCACGATTCCGCTGGGGCTGTGCGACGCGGTGAAGGAACAGCGCCTGCGCAAGGGCGATTTAGTGCTGCTGATCGCCGTCGGTGCGGGCTACACGACGGGCGCCGTGCTGCTGCGCTGGGCCTACTGATCGCAGCTTCTACCTGATCGTCAAAGCAAAATCAGCCGAATGCTTCGCCGCGCCGGATTGCCCGGTCACATGAACCACGAAGGTACCCGCCGGCGTGCTGGGCGTATTCGTGCAGCCGGCCATGGCGGCAACGCATAGCAGCGCCGCCGCGCAAGCCGCGCGCCGCACACCGCGAAGGCGGTTCGTCCCCCACCTCCCGAAAATAGCAAGCCCGGCTGCGGCAAGCAGCCACGTCCACGGCGGCGCGCCCGGCCCGCCCGGCCCGTTGGGGCCGTTCGAGAGCGGCGCCGGCATCGCCCCGCCAACCACGCCAACCCCGGTGGTAATCGTCAGCGTTGAGGTAACCGATCCGTTTGCGGCCGGCGTCACCGGGTCTTGCGAAAAGGCGCAGGTGGAATCGCCCGGCAGCGAGGAGCAACCGAGCGTGACGGCCGACGAAAATCCATCCACGGACGTGACCGTGACGGTTGCGGCAGTCGTGCCGTGCGTCCCGATCGTTGCGGAGGCCGGCGCCACCGCGATCGTGAAATCCGGCTGCGGAGCACCGCCCGTGCCCGATAGCGCCGCCGTCTGCGGGCTTGATGGGTCGCTATCGAAAACGCCAAGCGTGGCCGACGCCGCACCGCTCGCGGTTGGAGCGAACGTCACGCTGATCGTGCAACTCGCGCCGGGGGCAAGCGTGGCGCCGCAGGTGTTAGTCTGCGCGAATTCCGACACGTTCGCGCCGGAGATGCTGACGCCGCTGATGGCCAGCGCCGTCGCGGTGGAATTCGTGAGCGTCAGCGTTTGCGCCGTGCTGGCGGAATTCACGTTCACGCTGCCGAAATCCAGCGTGGCGGGCGCGAGCGTCACCTGGGCGGGCGGCGTCACCATGCCCGGCGACATCTTCACGACGAAACCATCCTCCGGCACGCTGCCTGTGCCGGAAAAGGTGGTCTGAAAAGCGCCGGTGGTGGTTGGAAAGCCGTCGCCCGTAATGCCGGTGAAATAGACGCTGGCCAGCGCGGCTGAATCGGTGGCCACCGCGTAACCGGTGCTGCCTGCCCCGGAGCCGCCGCCCCAGTATGTCGAGAACAGCTCGGATGCGCCGTCCGAACTGAACTCTGTGAGGAACGCGGACTCTTGCCCGGGAAAAGCCGTCAGCGGCGCGCCCGGCGTGACTGGGAAATCCACGTCCGACGTCGCGCCGGTCATATAGATATTGTTCGCGGTATCCAGCGCGACCCCGAGGGCCAGATCGGACGTGCTGCCGCCCCAAGTGCTCGAGTAAAGGAGCGACGATGCGCCGGATTTCGTCGTGTCGAATCGCGCGAGAAACGCAATCGCATTGGGCGCATTGCTTGCCGATTCCAGCGCGCCGGCCGTAATGGGAAACTGGCCCGCCGTTGCATAAGTAACGCCCACGACCACGGCCACCGAATTCGACTGCACGGCGATCCCTTCGCCGGCGTCCGACGTGCTTCCCGCGCCGTTGCTGGAGCCGCCAAAATACGTGGAATAGATCAGCGACGATTGCCCGGATTGCGTGGTGTCAATGCGGCTGACGAATCCATCGCCATTCTTATTGTTCTGCGTCGCCTGGTAAGCACCGACCACCGGGTAGTCCGTCGAAGACGTATTTCCGGTGATATAGGCGTTCTCGCTGGCATCCACGGCGATGGCGGCGGGAAATTCGGCGCCCGACCCGCCGAGATACGTCGAGTAGACAAGCGACGCCGTTCCGTTCTGCGCCGGGTCAATTCGCGAAAGGAAATTCGTGCCGTGGTTTGGATCCGTCTGATTCGTATTATTCGTGGTCTGATAAGCGTTGGCGGCGGTGATCGGGAAATTCGTGTCTGAGGTGCGCCCCAGAATGTAGGCGTTATATGCGCCATTATTGGGATTCAGCGCGATGGCGAGTCCCACTGGATTTTCCATGCCGCCGTTGCCCGCCAGATACGTCGAATATAGAAGTTGCGAGCCGGTTGGATCGAGTTCGCTGAAGAAGACGCCGCCGAGCAGCGCCGCCGGCTGATAGGCGTTGGGCGTGGTCGGAAAATCCGTGGCGGAGGTTTGCCCGGTCACGTAGACGTTGCCGCTCGGATCCACGGCAATTCCGCGGCCGGTTCCGGAATCCGTGCCGCCCAGAAACGTCGAGAAGACAAGCCCCGTTCCCGAGGGGTTCAGTTCGGTGACGAACGTGTAGCTGGTTGGCCCGGCGGGAAACGTCGTCTGATAGGCGCCGCTTGTCGCCGGGAAATCGGTGGCGCTGGTCGAGCCCGTGATGTAGGCGTTGCCGGTGGAATTCACGGCGATGCTGGACAAGAACTCGCCGCCCGTTCCGCCCAGATACGTCGAATAGTCCACCACCGGGTCCACGATCAACTGCGCGCGCCGGTCGTACGAGCCGATGCGCAGCGCGACGGAATTCTCGGCGTGCAAAATATAATTCGCGGCGACCGCGCGGCGCTTGCCCGCGATTTCCTGGTACGCAATCGGGCGGCGCAGCACCAGGTCGCCCGCGCCGCTTTCCGCCACCAGGTCTCCTTGCGGATTCAGCCGCAGCCTTCGCGCGCCCGCGACGCGCAGCGCAATGCGCGAGGCGTTCGCGCCGGGCGCGACGACGTAATCGGTCTCCAGCCGCTGCTGGTTGCCATGGTAGACCGCGTCAATGCCGGGATAGACGCGGCGATATGCAACGCGGCCATAGAGCGGCACGTTGCGGCGCCAGCGCGATGCGTCCTTGCCGATCAGGTAGTTGTCGCGGCCGGGGCGAAGATCGAGGCCGTCGGCATGCGCATCATGTCGCGCCCCGCTCAGCGTTAGCTGAATGGAGGAAGCGCCCGCGGCCGCACTCGGCCCCGCGAGACGCAGCGTGGCCCCGCGGCCAGTCAGGAAAAGCGTGTAGCCGCGCCCGTGCGCCAAATAATCGAAGCGAGCCTGCGCCTGGCCCACGTTCTTCTCGAAGACGAGCGGAAGCTTGCCGTAAGCGGAGAGGACGTCGCCGCGATCGAGCGGGTGATGGGAAATCGAGCGCGACGCGAGCGCAGGCGTAGCCCTCGATCCCTTCGCGTAGATCAGGCAAGCTGCGGCAAGGGCGATCAGGGAGAGCATGCCGCACGCCGCGATTTTCGTCCTTCGCTGCACCATTGGGACTTGTCCTCCACGTATAGGAAGCAGCTTTCATTAGAACGCCGCTCGCCGAAGCGCGGGCTCGGAATCCCGAAGTTATGGCGTATCAGCTAACTGTCCGGAAAGGCAGGCGGCGCGAGGCGGGCTAGAACGAGCCGACTTCGGCAAGAACGGCACGGTTGTGCTGGATGCGCTCCGCCAGCGCAGCCTGCGCATAGCGGCGGCAAAGATCAATTTCGCGGCTGGCCCAGCTATTCTGGGCGTCGCCGCGCGATATCTTCCGCTGCACTGCGCTGACGGCTTCGAGCAGGCCGTGATAGGCGCGAACGCCGCTGAGCCGCGGCCCGGCCTCCGAGCTCAAATCCGGGCAAAGCTGCCGGTAAGCAACGGCTTGGTCGAAGTCCCTTACGCCAGCCGCAAAGGCGCGCTCGGGTTCGGCAAGCTCGATCTGCGCCGCGGTGCGGAGCACGCCCGCATGCCAGGCGAGCACTGCGAATTGCAGCGTCGCCGCAACTGAGAGCACCAAGATGATGGCTGCGATAAACATGGCTGACCCACAACCAGTGTGCCGCCGCGCGATAACCGTGTGAATGGCCCGAGGGTACTAGTCTCCAAAAAATCGTGCAAGGCCATCGGGCGGGCTGCGGGTCTAGAGTAACGCTCCTGTATTCAGCTTCTTACGGGATGCCAAGAGTCGCCGGGCGAGCCTGCCACCAGAAATCGGCGCCCCGCGCGAGCCCGAAATTGGTGTATAAACGCCCCTCGGGGCGGGGTTCGCAGAGCACGGGGAGATTGACCAGCGCCCCCCGCGGACGCGCACCTGATAAGCTAATCCTGCTACAAATATCGAGGAGGGCCGATGCCGCGCGCAATTCGTGCAAAATGTGTGAGGATCGTCGCCGCGTGTATCGTGTTCGCGGCGGGCGCTGCATTGGCAACTTGCCTCGCCCCCCCGGCCCGCGCCGGTCAGAGCGACGCGCGCGATGCCGCCGCCATTCGGGCGGTGCTCGATATGCAAGTGGCGGCGTGGAATCGCGGGGACGTCGCTACGTTCATGACCAGCTATTGGAAATCCGACCGGACGGAATTTGTGGGCGCGAGCGGCGTCTTCCGCGGCTGGCAAGCCGTGCTCGACCGCTACCGGAAAACCTATCCCGACCGAAAGACGATGGGTCAGGTGCATTTCTCGGATCTCGAAATTCACGTCACCAGCCCGGCGACGGCGTTCGTCGTGGGGCAATATCATTTGCAGCGGCAGAGCGGGCCGGTGTCCGGAGTCTTCACGCTCGAATTTCGGAAATTCGCGGACGGATGGAAGATCATCGTGGATCACACGACGGCGTTTGCCGCGCCCGCCGCCGCAAAGGCGGCGCATGAGCCGCTTTCAGGGGCAATCAGGTAGCGGGCCGGCCTGCGTTTTTTGGTCGTGACACAACGCGCACTTCGGGAGGAATCTTTGCGAGCGGTCATCACGGGCGGGGCGGGCTTTCTGGGCTCTCATCTTTGCGAGTTCATGCTTCAGAAGGGCTGGGACATTCTCTGCCTGGACAATCTGGTCACCGGCTCGGACGCGAACATTTCGCACCTGCTCTCGAATCCGCGCTTTCGCTTCGTCCGCCACGACGTGACGCGCCGCATTTCCACGCCGGGCGCGGTGGACGCCGTGCTGCATTTCGCTTCGCCCGCTAGCCCGCCCGATTATTTGCGCCTGCCGATTGAGACGCTGAAGGCCGGCTCGCTCGGCACGCACAACGCGCTCGGCCTGGCGCGCACCAAGAAAGCGAAATTCCTGCTCGCCTCCACTTCGGAATGCTACGGCGATCCGGACGTGAGCCCGCAGCCGGAAAGCTACTGGGGGCACGTGAATCCCATCGGGCCGCGCAGCGTCTACGACGAATCGAAGCGATTTTCCGAGGCCATCACCATGGCGTATCATCGGCATCACAAGCTCGATACGCGCATCGTGCGCATCTTCAATACCTACGGCCCGCGCATGCGCCTCAACGACGGCCGCGCCCTGCCGAATTTTCTCTATCAGGCGCTGCGCGGCGAGCCGCTCACCATCTATGGCGATGGCAAGCAGACGCGCAGTTTCTGCTACGTCTCGGACCTGATCGAAGGCATCTATCGCCTGCTCGAATCGGGCGAGCACGATCCGGTGAATATCGGCAATCCGAACGAAATCACGATTCTGGAATTTGCGGAGCGCGTCCGCGCGTTGGTGGGGGCATCGTCGCCGCTGGAATTTCATCCCCTGCCGCAGGACGATCCCAAGCAGCGCTGCCCGGAGATCGGCAAGGCGCGTCGCCTGCTGCAATGGGAGCCGAAAGTGAATCTCGATGAAGGACTGCGGCTGACCTGCGAATATTTCCAGAAGCAGGTGATGGCGGCGAGCAGCTAAGGCGGGATCATCTATCCCGCCATTGCTGCCTGCAATTCCTTTTCGTCAATATCGAAGTTCGCGTAGACGTGCTGCACGTCGTCGTGGTCCTCAAGCGTCTCGACCATGCGAAGCATCTGCTGCGCCTGTTGCCCGGTGAGTTTCACGTAGTTCTGCGGAACCCATGCCACCTCGGCCGAGGCCGGATTGATTCCCGCGGCCGTCAACGCCTCGCGCACCTTCTCCATCGCCTCGGGCGGCGTGGTCACTTCCCAGGCCGAGCCGTCGTCGCGCAAGTCCTCGGCGCCCGCGTCCAGCACGATGCTCATCACCTGATCTTCGCCGGCAGCCTCTTTCGGGACCGTAATATCGCCCTTGCGATGAAACATCCAGCCCACGGCACCCGTTTCCGCCAGATTGCCGCCATTCTTCGACATCATATGGCGAATCTCGCTCACGATGCGATTGCGGTTGCTGGTCACCACTTGAATCAGCACGCCCACGCCCCCGGGGCCATAGCCTTCGAACATCACTTCATCGAGCGTCTCGCCCTCGAGCGTTCCGGCGCCTCGCTGGATCGCGCGCTCGATATTGTCGTTAGGCATGTTCTCGTTCTTCGCGGCGGCAATGGCGGTGCGAAGCCGCGGGTTCGAACTCACGTCAGCGCCGCCGACGCGGGTGGCAATGGTCAGCTCGCGGATCAGCTTCGTAAATGCCTTGCCGCGACGCGCGTCGGTCGCCGCCTTCTTGTGCTTGATTGTGGCCCACTTCGAATGTCCAGACATGGCGAACCTTCCACAGGAAAGTTGTGGCAGGAGCAGCAGTTGCGCCCTTGCCGCCACATTCTAGCAGCGGCCCGCCAGCAGAGGCAAGCGCGCGCAGGCGCGTGACCCGGTGACGCGGCAAATGCAATGCTAGCGTGCGCTCTAGCCTTTGTCGCGCTGGGCCGGCCGGCAGTCGGAATCGAGAGCGAAGCGCCACCGCCAGCTTGGCTTACCAGGCAACCCGCGAGCATGACGCAACCGCCGGCTGACGTACGGAATTATTCATCCAGATTGGCGCGCCTTGCTGCGAATACGGAGCCGATGCTACACTGGAAATTCAAGCAAGCGCGGCGATGCGCAGTGCGAGTTCGCACGCCAGAGGGCATTCCGTGGCCGACCCCAAACAGGACGAAACGTTTCGAGTTGTTGACCGGCGGCTTTTCACGCAGGAAGGCGATCTGCGCAAGGACGTCGCCGAAGCCGAAGACCGCGAGCGCCAGGAGCAGGGTGCGGCGAAGAACATTTCCGCAAAGCCCGCCCCGGCCGCGGAGAAGGGCCTAATCCCGGACGAGCCCGCGAAGGCGCCCGATGATGCGACCGGCGACGCCGCCGAAAAAATCCCCCCGTCGCGCGAATTTCAGATGCTCGTGGACTTCATGACGCGCAACGCCGCCGCCATGCTCGGCGGAATGACCGATCCGCGCACCGGCCAGGCCTTCGTGGATATGGACGGCGCGCGCGAGGTGATTGACATGATGGACGCGCTGCGCGAAAAGACGCGCGGCAATCTCGCCAAGGCTGATGAGGACCTGCTGATCGAAGTGATCGGCAGCCTGAAGCTCACCTTCATGGAAATTTCGAAGGTCGCCACCGAGCAAATGAGCAAGAAGGCCAAAGGGAAGGCGTAACGTCACGCGCCCGCGCCGATGCTTGCGCGGCCCAAAAGCGGCGCCCGGAATTCTTCACCGATAGCTTCCACCCTGGCCGGATTGGGATTTTGTCGCCCCGCATGGAAACCGATAGACGCCCATAGATGCCTTCGACTCCACTCCAATTGACCGTCCTCGGCTCGGGAACCTCAATGGGCGTGCCGACCATCGGATGCCACTGCGCCGTGTGCGAATCGGCTGACCCGCGCGATAAGCGCACGCGCCCCTCGATCCTGCTCGGCGGCAACAACCGCAACCTCGTCATAGACACGACGCCCGATTTCCGCTCGCAGGCGCTGCGCGAAAAAATCGAGCGCCTGGACGCCATTCTCTACACCCACGCGCACGCCGATCACATTCTCGGCCTCGACGATATTCGCCCGTTCAATTTGAAGCAGAAATCCGCCGTGCCGGTGTACGGCTCGCGCGACACGATCCAGACGCTGCGCCGGCAATTCGCCTACATCTTCGATTCGCGCCCCACGGAAAGCTCGGTCCCCGGCGTCGAACTGCGCGAAATCGAAGGCCCGCTGGACGTCTTCGGCCTCACCGTCGTCCCGATTCCTGCGATGCACGGCCCGCAGCCGGTGCTCGGATTCCGCTTCGGCCGCGCCGCCTACCTCACCGATTTCAGCGCCGTGCCGGAAGAATCGAAGCGCCTGCTCGCGGGCCTGGACGATTTCATCCTCGACGCGCTGCGCTATCGCCCGCACCCCATGCATTCCAACGTCGAGCAATCGCTCGCCCTCGTGGCGGAGCTGCGGCCGAAGCGCGCCTGGTTCACGCACATCTGCCACGATCTGGGCCACAAGGAAACGAACGAGCGCCTGCCGGAAAATGTGCGGCTCGCCTACGATGGGCTGCGATTCGAGGTGACGGTCTGATGCCGCTCGCCGTGGCGCGTTCCCCGCAGGAATGGCTGGCGCAGTTCGGAAATTCCGGGCGCCGCGCGGCGCTCACGATCGGCAATTTCGATGGCGTTCACCTGGGGCACCAGGCGATTCTGCGCCGCGTCCGGGAAAGCGCGCGCGAATCGGGCGCGCTCGCCGCGATTCTGACGTTCTATCCGCACCCGGCGCGCGTGCTGCGCCCGGCCAGCGCCCCCGTGCTGCTGATGACGCTCGAGCAGCGCCTCACCGCAATCGAATCGCTCGGCCTCGACGCCGCCCTCGTGCTCACCTTCGACGCCCCGCTCGCGCACATGACGGCCCAGGATTTCGCGCAGCGGCTGCTGGTGCGCACAATGCGCGCGGCCGCCGTCTGCGTCGGCGAAAATTTTCGCTTCGGCCATCGCAAGGCCGGCGACGTGGCGCTATTGCGGGCGCTCGGCCGGGAAAATGGGTTTGCCGTCGAAGCCGTGCCGCCCGTCGAAATCGAGGGCCTCATCGTATCGAGCACCGCGATCCGCGAATCGCTGCTCGAAGGCCGCGTAGCGGATGCCCGCGGAATGCTAGGCCGCCCGTTCGCCCTGCGCGGAACAATCGCCACAGGCACCGGGCAGGGACGCAAGCTCGTGGTGCCCACGCTGAATCTCTCGACCGAACAAGAGCTGCTGCCGAAGCGCGGCGTCTACGCCACCGAATGCATCCTCGAAGGCGCAAGCTATCCTTCGGTGACGAACATCGGCGTGCGCCCCACCTTTGACGGCACGCGCCTCGCGATCGAATCGCATCTCTTCGCATTCGACCGCGCGCTCACCACCGGCGAACTCGAGCTGCGCTTCCACAGCCGCTTGCGCGACGAACAGAAATTCCCCGATCCCGCCGCTTTGCGCGAGCAAGTGTTGAAAGATATCGAAGCGGCGAAGGAATATTTCCGGCGCGAGGCGGTTCCCGCTGAGACTCCGCGCAGCTGACGGGGCCTACGAAGATTTCGCGGCGCGGCGATTGCGGCACTCCTGGCAGAACCCGCCCACTTCGGTGCGCGCAATCGTGATTTCCAGGTCGCAATCCTGCGCGATCTGCTTCATCAGCGCTTCATAGAGCGGGCTTTCCACCTCGCGCACCTTGCCGCAGCGGATGCACGCCACGTGGATGTGATCGCGCGGCCCGTGGCTTTCGTAAAAATGGCGATGCCCGCGAAGATGCAGCAGGTCCAGCTCGTCAATCAAGCCAAGATGCTTCAGCATTTCGAGCGTGCGATACACCGTCACGCGCGTAATATTCGGATCAAGCTCCTTCGCTTTGCCCAAAATTTCGTCGGCGTCCAGATGCCGCGGCGCGCGTTCCATCACTTCCAGAAGCACGCGTCGCTGCCGCGTCAGCCGGATGCCGCGCGCGCCCAATTCGCGCTGCAGCCGGCCCGGCGGCTCATGCGCATTAATGCGCTCGCCCGTGGAAACTCGATGTGCAGGTGTGGCAGCCATGGTTCGATACTTGTGTGAGACAGTATACCAAAGCCGGCGGGAAGCTCGGCTGCCGTAACGCCGGACCTTTCGCACAAAATCGAAGGAGTTACGTAATGCCCGGTTTGGCGATCTCCCTCCCGGCGGCGAGGCGACCGGCGCGCCGCAGGTGCGGAGCGAGGCACAGGCTAGCCCCGCGGCCGGCTTCAAGCGGGTGGGCGTGGGTCGCGGCTTTACGAGAGGCGATACCGTTTACATTGTTCGAGTACTGGAAGGCGATGCCCAGGTGCTCAATCTATTGTGCGGGCGCAAATCATGCGCTAGTGTCTCCGCATGAGCCGAACGACGGTAAAGCGCAACGCAGCCCTCGAGAAAATTGCCGATCTCTTGATCGAGCACATGGAAATAAAAATGTCTCCGGCCGAAGCGAAGGCGATGCTCCTCGAGCTTAAGACCCTCCCTGTCAAATCTCGCCAATCTTGCGCTCCCGGAAAGCCCTTAAGAGCCGCGAAAAGCGCGGGTTCTCGCCCTTCATCCCGCGGTCGCGCAAGAAACGCATAAATTCTCGCCGCCGGCCGCGCACCGCGGTTCGGCGCCCGCCAAACCACGGCGCGCTTCCTTGCCGCTGCACGCCGGCGGGCGTATAATTGCCAATTGAACCCCGCACCACCCACAGGGCGGCGGTTTTTGGCCCCTCCGGGCCAAGTCGTCTGGTTAGGTTGTGATGGCTACGCCTCTCGATTACACGAATGCCCACCCGGTTTCGGATCGCCGCGCGCACACTCGCCGGCGCATCAGTTCCCTGGCCTATGCCGACCTCGGCGCCGATAACGGCGGCATTGTCCTCGACTTAGGCGAAGGCGGCATGGCCGTACAAGCCGTCGTGCCCCTCGATGGCGAGCCGCTGCCGCGCATTCGCTTTCAATTACCGGATCAGGCCGGTTGGATCGAGACGCCGGGGCGCACGGCCTGGCTGAGCGCCTCAAAACGCGATGGCGGCATCGAATTTACCGGCCTCCCCGCCGAAGCGCGCGCCAAAATTCGTGCTTGGATTTCCGCCGCCGCTGCCGCGCAAGAGATGCCGAAGGAGCGGCGCGTCGCCGCGCGTTCCCCCGCCGAAGCATCGGCCGCCGCGCCCGAAAATCAAAGTCCGAAAAATCAGGGCGCCGAAGGCCAGCCGGCTGCCGCGCACGCCGTAAACGAAGAGGAGCCGGCCGAAGCCGCGCTCGATCTGATGATTTCGACGGCGGAATTTTCCACGCCGCATCCCATCGCGGGCAGAGGGGCCTTCGCTGTTCCCTCCTCTGCGATGGTTGCGCCTATTCCGGCGGCCGCACCGCCCGCGGCGTCCGCGTCCGCTGCTTCGGCCCCGGCAACAGCCCTTGTGGAACCCAGCGCGGCAACCGAGCCGCGCGCACCCGCCGCCGGGTACCCCAGAAATCCGCAGCCGCCACTGGGAAACATCTTCGACCGCGAAAATGGCCCCGATCTGCGCCTCTTCGGCCATGGCATGGAGGCGGCCCTTCCGAAGCAGAAGCGAAATTGGAAAGGAATCATCGTCCTGGTGATCGTGCTGGGGTTCGTTTCGTTTGCCGCCGGAATGGAGGCCGCGGAGGGCAGCCTCAATCCCGCGCTCAGCGCGATCCGAATGCGCGTCGCCGGCTTGTGGGTATCGGTTTCCCAAGCAGCATCGGGAATTGCAAGCCAGCCCAGTTCCCCCGCGGCAGCGCCGAGCCAGCCCGCGGCGAACGCGCCATCGCCGAGCGCCACCGCGCCCGCGGCATCGCCCAAGCCTTCCGCGCCGCCCGCCAGCCCAGCGCAGGCTTCGCCGGCGCAGACCCCGCCCGCGAATACACCGGGCGCACTGCCCACATCATCGAACTCAGCCGCCGCGCCGCCCCCTTCGTGGACCAATATCGCGAATAATCAGCCCGCGCAGCCCACGCCCGCAGCTAGCCAACCATCTGCGCAGCCGCCAGCGAATGCCGCCGACTCCGGTTCGACCGCAGCGCAGCCCCCAACTCCCAAGCTCGATTCCGGGCTGATCACCACCGCCGGCGGAATCACGATTCGCTCGCAGCAATTGCTGGCGATTCCCGTGAATGCGGGTTACGACGCCGGGGACCAAACCCTCAGGTTAGGCCATTTGAGCCATCGAGTGGACCCGGTCTATCCCCCGGAGGCGAAGCGCGATTGGATCGAGGGCACGGTGAAGATCCGCGCCACCACGGCGCCCACCGGCATTGTGGACCACACCGAAGTCATCAGCGGCGACGCGCGGCTTGCCGCGGCTGCCGTCACGGCCGTCCGCAACTGGCGCTACGAACCCACGCTGCTCGGCGGCCAGCCCGTCGCAACCGAGGAAGAAATCACCTTCGTCTTTCAGTTGCCCCGCACCCCGCGGTAGCCGATTGAAATCGGTCCCCGCCCTGGCGCCGCATCAGCTCTTCGCCACGTTCACGTAATAAAGATCGGTCGCCACGTCGAAATCGTCCTTCTTCAGTGGCGTCTTCATCGTCTGCCATTCGGTGGTCGGATGGATAATCTGCCAGTTGTCCTTCGTCCCCACGCGCACGGGCATCGTAAATCCCGGCTCGTCCACCTTCCAGCGGTAGGCGACGGTGCCGGCCGTTTCGTCGAATTTCAGGTCGAGCGTCGGAATCGCCGCGTGGCGCAGGTATTGGTTGAAGATCGGCGTCAGGTCCATGCCTGTATGCTGATTGAAATAGGCCACAACGTCCTCGGTCATGATGGTCTGATATTTGAAGTGCTGGTAGAAATCGTGGATCAGCTTGAACCACTTGCTGTCGTCATTCATCACGCTGCGCAGCGTGTTCAGGAAAAGCGCACCCTTGAAATATTGATCCTCGGGCGGGCTGGCCTTCACGCCATGAGGGCCCACGATCGGCTGCTGATTGCGAATCTTGGGCTTATAGCCGTTGAGATATTTGATGCCGTCGGCCTTCCCCCAGCGATATTCCACGTACAGGCCCTCGAGGTACGTGGCCCATCCCTCGTGAATCCACTCGTCCGAGTTATCGGCGGCCGTGATGCTGTTGCCGAACCATTCGTGCGCGCTTTCGTGGATGATGATGAAGTCGAACTTCGGGCTGATGCCCACTCCGGTCCAATCGCGCCCCAGGTAGCCGTTGGTGAAATGATTCCCGTAGGTGACCGCGCTCTGATGCTCCATGCCTGAATACGGCACTTCCACCAGCTTGTAGCCGTCCTTCTTGAATGGATACTCGCCGAAATAATGCTGGTAAGCCTCGAGCATCCCCTTCGCTTGGCTGAATTGCGCCTTCGCCTTATCCAGGTCCTCCGGCAGCACGTAAAAATCCATCGGCAGGCTGCCCAGGTGATCGGAAAAATGCGTGTAGTTGCCGATGTTCAGCGACACGTCGTAATTGTTGATCGGGTAGTGGACCATCCAGTTCCACTGCGTGTAGCCGTCGCCCAGCGGCTTCTTGCCCATGAATTTCCCGTTCGAGACGTCCACCAGGTCATTCGGAATCGCGACGCTGATCTCCATGTTCTGCACTTCATCGCGCAATTGGTCCTTGTCCGGCCACCAGATGCTCGCGCCGATCCCCTCGCATGCGGTGTAGATCCACGGATGGCCCGCCGAGTCCTTGCCAAACGTGAAACCTCCGAATCTGCTTTGCTGGGGCGGCGCCGGATCGCCGGAATAGTAGAAATCAATCGAATAGACCTTCCCTTTTTCGAGCGTCTGCGGGAAATCAAGAAAAAGCGATCTGTACTGCCGGTCGTACTTCAGCGGGGCGCCATTGAAGAGAATCTTGTTCACGTTGAGCGTCGGCACAAGATCTATCTGGATGCGCGAATCGTCCTTCAGCATCTTGAAGCGGATCGTGTTCTTGCCGCTGATCGTCTTCTTGTCCGGGTCCACGCGCACATCGAGGTGGTAATAGAGCAGGTCGTTGTTCGCGCGATACGGGCCGTACGCGCCGAGAAGCAGGTCCGCCGGCGTAGGCTGCCGCGGCCCTCGCTGCCGGGCGCGTGTCTGCCCCGTGCGCGCCTGCCCCGTACCCTGCCGATTCGTTTGCTGCTGGGCGGAGCCCTGCTGCTGGCCAAATGCCGGCGCAGCGGCGCACACAAATGCAATCAGAGATGCGAATACAACGCGGCGAAGAATGCGCTCGATCATGGTTTGCCCCTTTACTCCCGATCACGCTCATGGCCGCCGCCCGCGCGCGCGGCCCGGCGTACTTTACACCGCGGCCCGCTCCTCCACAATCCCCGCCAAACGCCCGTGGCGTAGCGTCAGGACCGCGAGTCACCTATACTGAGATCAGCCTTCCTTGGGGGTCCGCGTGAAGACGTCCTTCACAATCGCAGCATCGCTCCTTTTGGCTTCGTTTCCCTGTTTAGCCGCTCAACAGGCAAAATCGAACAACAACCGGCAGTCCTCGCACCCGGCGCAACACGCACAGCCGCAACATGCGCAACCGCAGCGCGCGCAACCCCAGCATGCGCAACCGCAGCACACGTCGCAGCGGCCCGCGGTCGGCCATGGACATATTCCTTCGCACGGCCCCACCTCCGAGCGAAAGGCCGCGCCGGCGCAGGCCCGCCAGACCAGCCGCAGCGGCGATCACGCTGGGCGGAACAACCAGCGCCCGGATTATAGCGACCAGTCGGGACATCCAAACGCGCCTCACGTCCACGCCAAGAACGATCAGTGGGTCGGCCACACCGGCTCCGGCGATCCTCATTATCATGTGGACCGTCCATGGGAACACGGCCGCTTCCCCGGCGAAGTCGGCCGCAGCCATATATACCGATTGGGCGGCGGTGCACGGGACCACTTCCGGGCCGGGGCGTACTTCTTCAGCGTGGCCCCCTATGATTACAACGATTGCGCCGGTTGGATTTGGAATTCCGACGATATCGTGATCTATGCGGATCCCGATCATGACGGATGGTATCTGGCCTATGACGTAAGGCTGGGAACCTATGTGCACGTGATGTACCTGGGCCCAGCTTGACGCAATTCTCCCCCAACAGCCAAAATAGTGCTTGACAAATAAGTTATCCTATGATAACCTGCGGCTGCATGTTTATCGCAATCCATCGCCGCCCGAAGAAGCCAACCACCACTCCGCCCCCTATACCCGCTGCCCCCCTCACCCAATTTCTAATCTACGGTACGGGGATTAGAATTCCCCCTAAGCCGCTGAAAATAAAGCCCCGGCTCCGTTCTAATATACGGTACAGCGCCCTTTCAGGAATTATGTTGCACTCCCCCAGCCCCGCCCGGGCCGCCCTTTTCCCCCACCAGTGGAAGCCCGCCGCCTATGGTAAGCTGATGCGCTGCGGCGTTGGCTGCCATCCCACCTTCGGAGGAACCTCTTGATCCGCGCGGAATCAAAACTATCAACGAGCAAGATCGGTCTGGTCGTCGCGTCCATTTTGGCGCTTTGCCTGGCGCTGCTTCTTACGTCTTCGCCTTCATCGGCGCAGCGCCAAAATCCCCTTGCAGACGCACCTGCCTCCGCAAAGGCGGCCAAAAATCCCTATGCGGGCCAGGCCTCCGCCGCGAATGCCGGCGCAAAGGTATTCGCGAACAATTGCGCGAAGTGCCATGGCGATAAAGGCCAGGGAATGGGCAACGTCCCGCGCCTGCGGCGGTCGCAGGTGCAGTCGCAGCCCGACGGCGTCCTTTTCTGGTACATCACCAAGGGCGACGTGATGCACAGCATGCCTTCCTGGGCCGCGATGCCGGAAAAGCAGCGCTGGCAGGTGGTCGCCTACCTCAAAAAGATGAGCACCACCGCCGAGGCGGCGCCCACGAACGAAGGCCCGCGCGGCGGCAGCGAAGCAAGCGCACCCCCGCCGAAAGGGCCGTTCACGGACTATCGCTACGAGAAGCCGGGCACGTTCCACAAGATCACCGTCGCTGCCCTGCCCGCCCCGTTTCAGACCCCCACGGCGGCGAATGGCCCGCGGCGCATGGTCCCGCGGCCGGCAAACGTATGGCCGAAGGCGCTTCCAAACTTCAAAGTCGAGCTATACACGAACGGCCTGGACGAGCCGCGCTATATCACCACGGCGCCCAACGGCGATTTCTTCGTCGCGGAAAGCACGCCGGGGCTCATCAAAGTCTTTCGCGGCATTTCGCCCGAAGGCAAGCCGCAGCAGGAGGAGACCTTCGCATCCGGCATGCGCATGCCTTACGGAATCGCGTTCTATCCCCCGGGCCCCGATCCGAAGTGGGTCTACATCGGCGAGACCAACCAGATCGTCCGGTTCCCGTATAAAAATGGCGACCTGAAGGCCAGCGGCCTGGCGGAGCACATCGTGAACCTCCCCGGCTTCCGCAATCACTGGACGCGCTCCATCGTCTTTTCGCCGGATGGCACGAAGATGTTCGTTTCGGTCGGCTCGGCATCCAACGTGGACGATCCCGATACCCACCCCGCCGAAAAAGACCGCGCGGACGTGCTCGAGTTCAAGCCAGACGGCTCGGACCTGAAAATTTTCGCTTACGGTATCCGCAATTGCGGCACCGGCCTCGCCCGCGACCCGAAAACCGGCGAGCTATGGTGCTCCGTGAACGAGCGCGACGACCTGGGCGACAACCTGGTGCCCGATTACATCACGCACGTGCAGGAAGGCGGCTTTTACGGCTGGCCGTGGTGGTACATAGGCGGCCACCAGGATCCGCGCCATCCCGGCACACATCCGGAGCTGAAGGACAAAGTGATCACTCCAGACGTCCTTCTGCAGCCGCACAACGCATCCCTCGGCCTCGTCTTTTACGAAGGCACGCAGTTCCCTTCGCAATATCGCGGCGATATCTTCGCGGCGGAACACGGCTCCTGGAATCGTGCGACGCGCACCGGTTACGAGATCATCCGCGTGCCGCTGCACCAGACCGGCAAGGCCAGCGGCGATTACGAGGACTTCGTCACCGGCTTCGTCCTTCCAGACGGCAACGTGTGGGGACGCCCGGTGGCCCTCACGGTCGCCCCGGACGGCTCGCTGCTTTTCACCGACGACGGGTCCAATTCGATTTGGCGGGTGAGCTACAAGAAATGAGTGCAGCCGCGGGCGGGCGCGCAGCAGACACTGCGCGTCCCCTCGCGGCGGCGCATCAAAAGCCAGCAGGCGCCGCCGAAATGCACGCCGTCTGCCTCAGCTACAGCTTCGACCCCAGGCTGACGACTCCCGACGCCCTCCTCGACCGCTGCGACACGCTCGTCGGTTGGGCGGAGGCGGTGAAAGCTGCCGGCGCCCGAGTGACCGTCGTCCAGCGCTTCGGTTCGGATGCCGAAGTAGTTCGCAACGCAATTCCCTACCGATTCGTCCGCGATCCATCATGGCGCAGCGGCAGCCTTTTGGACCGCGCCCCCCGCCTGAACCAAGCCGTCCTATCCGCCCAGCCTGATATCGTCCACGTCAACGGCCAGCAATTTGCCCGCCAGGCGCTCCTGCTGAAGCGATTGCTCCGCCACCGCCGAAAATCGGCGCACATCCCAATCCTGCTACAGGACCATAAATGCTTCCCACCGCGCAGGTGGATTAATCGGCGCACCCTGGCCCCGGCGCTGCGGCGCATGGACGCCCTGAGCTTCGCTTCTCGCGATTTGGCCGAGCCGTGGCTCAAAGGTGGGTTCCTGCGTCCCGACCAGCCGATTCTCGAATTGATGGAAGGCTCGTGCGATTTTTCAATGAGGCCGCAGGACGCCGCGCGTGCGCGAACCGGACTGAGTGGCAGTCCGCTGTGCCTCTGGGTTGGCCGGCTGGAACCGCATAAAGACCCGCTCACCGTCCTGCGCGGATTCGCGCAGGCGCTGCCCTCGATGCCGGATGCGCGGCTCGCAATGGTGTATGGCACGGAGACGTTGCTGCCCGAGGTGCGGAAATGGATCGCGGAGAACCCCGGCGCAGGCGGCCTCGTAACCCTGCTCGGGCAGCGGCCGCACCCCGAACTCGAGGACATTTTTAACAGCGCTGACATCTTTCTGCTTGGCAGCAATTCCGAAGGCAGCGGCTACGCCGTGATCGAGGCGCTCGCCTGTGGGGTCGTGCCGGTGGTCACGAACATACCGTCGTTTCGCGTGCTGACCGGCGAGGGAACAATCGGCGGGTTATTTCCAGTGGGTGACGCAGAAGCTCTAGCCCTAGTCTTGCGCGGGCGATACTCTGCGATGCATCCGGGCGCGCGCGCGGAGGTGCGCGCATTCTTCGAAATGAATTTCCATTGGAACGCGATCGGAAGGGCGGCTGTTGCCGCGTACCAAAGCCTTCTGACGCGCGCCTGAACTCAGACTAACGGACATGCAGACGATAGAGCACGCTCGAATGCGCCGGCAGCGACGCGAAAATCGTTCCTTGGGCCTCCGGCAGCTTTTTGCCGGTCCACAAATCGGTCGGAATTGTGGCGCGAATGCCCAGGTCGGCAAGCGCGACCGACGAAGTGGCCGTTGCGGCCGTCGTGTTGAAGAGCGCGAGGTATTTGTCCTGCCCCGATGCAGCATCCGCCGCATAGACGGGCAGATCGCCGCCGCGGATCAAGCGATTATTTCTGCTGTGCTGGTTCACCTCAATCACCGCGCGATTCGTAAAGAGCGAAGTGGTCCAGGCGTCGTTATCCGGCAGATTCGCGCCAATCATCAGCGGCGAGCGATAGATGCTCCACAGGGTCATCATCGTGCGCTGCTCGTCGTGCGTGAGCTTGCTGTAGCGCCCGACGTCCTTTTGGATATTCGCGGTACGGCCGTAGCGCGCCCCGATCTTCCCCAACGGCAGCATGTCGAGGTCGGGCCAGTTGCCATCGTGCGAATGCCCCTGCCAAATTTCAGCCAAACGGAAATCGCTTCGGATGCTGCGCCAGTCGTCCCAAACGTCGGAGCTGAGCCGCCACATATTCGCATTTTCATCCAGGAAGCCGGCTTCGCTGAGCGGCTCGGGGCCAAGCGAAAGGCTAAGAACAATCGGGCGGCCGCTGTGAAGAATCGCGGCGTGATATCCAGCAATTTCGTCCTTGTGATACGGGTTGAGAATGTCGTCCACTTTGATGAAATCCACGCCCCAGGCGGCATACGCCTTGAGGATGGAATCGAGATACGCCTGTGCGCCGGGCTTGGACATGTCGAGGCCATACATCTGGTCGTCCCAGGCGCAGGTGCTCGCGGTATTTGCCACTTGGTCGGCGGTCACGGAGGTGCCGAGCACGGGCGTCTTATCGAGGACGGCTTGGCGCGGAATGCCTCGCATCACGTGGATGCCAAATTTCAGCCCCAGCGCGTGAACGCGATCAGCGAGCGGCTTGAATCCCGCGCCGCCGGCGGCCGAGGGGAAGCGAGCCGGATCGGGCAGCAGGCGACCATAGGAATCCATACTGAGGCGATAAAGCGGCTTGCCATCCTTAAACTGCGTGAGGCTGTAATCGCCGCGGAACGGTTTGAACCACAGAAAATCTACCACTACGTATCGCCAGCCGTAGGGCTTCAGATGCTTCGCGAGCCAATCCGCGTTCGCCATCACCTCGCTCTCGTTCACTGTCCAGTTGTAGTAGTCGTAGCTGTTCCAGCCCATAGGCGGGGTCGGCGCCACGGCGGCCAGCCCGGCTGGAGCCTTCGAGTGCGCAGCGCCGGGGATAAACGCCAGCGCCGATATGAGCGACAAGGCCAGCCAGAATCGGGACATCGGTTTCACTCCTCGGTAGCAGGGCAACAAGGCGGCGGTATTCTACATCGAGAAGCGTGCGGAGGAGGGCTTCGCTTGGAGCCTTGGCAGAGAAAAGCGATGATCGAATGGGACTCGCGGCTTCGATTATCGCGCCAGGCGGGGGGCGACTGCCGCCACCGGGTCTCCCGCCAGATCGCGATGGGGACCAGCCAATCTGTCGCCAAGGGCACAATCGGCAAGCGAGAGCCAGTGCTGAGTGGGACGCAAATAGTGCTGCCCCCGGAGAAGCGCCTCGATGGCGGGCACCAAGTCGGTGTCCACCGTGTCCTTTCGGACGAATCCGCAGATTCCAATCTTGAAAAGGTACGAAAGGTACGGCCCGGGATCAAACGCGCTGATCATCAGAACGGGCGTGTGGGGGCAATCCTCGAGAATCCGGCGCGCCGCTTCGATGCCGTTCAAGCGCGGCATGGAGATATCCATGATGACCAATTCAGGAGAGGTGGCGAGGGCTTTTTCGATGGCGCCGTCCCCGTCCGATGCTTCGGCACAGATATGCCACTCTTCGCGCGAGGCGAGGATTTGCCGTACCATGTGCCTCGCCGAAGCACTATCGTCGGCAAGCAGGAATCTGTGTTCCACGTTCGTCAACTCCTTCAGACCGGGTCTGGAGTGACTGCGAGAACCGTCCGGCCGTCCCTTCAAGGGATGCGGGCTCTAATTTCCAGGGTGACACGTCCCGCCATCTACTTAGCAACCGGCAGGGCAAATTGTCTATCTGGCGCACACCGTATCGGATTGAGAAAAATCCTGTATGCGGCTATGCCCGGGGTCCGTTTGGGCGCTTGCAAACAGCATCAAGCAACGCCGGCAGGATATACTAATGCGCTTTTTCGACCGGAGGAACAGGAATGAAATATCGGTCGCTGGGACGCACGGGCTGGCAGGTTTCGGAGATTAGCTTTGGCGCGTGGGCTATCGGCGGGGCGTGGGGGAGCGTGCGAGACGACGAGTCCCTGGCAGCTCTGCACAAGGCTGTGGACTGCGGCGTAAATTTCATTGATACGGCGGACGTGTACGGCGATGGGCGAAGCGAACGCCTCGTGGCGGACCTTAAGAAACACCGGGGCGAGGAGATCATCGTCGCAACTAAAGCCGGGCGGCGATTGCCGCGGCAGGCGGTAGAGGGATACAGCCGCGCTAACCTGACCGCATGGATCGAGGACAGCCTGCGAAACCTCGGCACAGATGCGATTGATCTGCTCCAATTGCACTGCCCGCCGACGGCGCTTTACGACCACGCCGAGGTTTTCGGCATCCTGGACGGCTTCGTTGCGGCAGGCAAGGTCCGGTACTACGGCGTGAGCGTCGAGAAGGTAGAGGAGGCGCTCCGGGCCATCGAGCACCCCAACGTACAGACCGTGCAGATCATCTTCAACTGCTTTCGGCAGCGGCCGGCCGAGGCGTTCTTCCCACGCGCCAAGCAGCGGCAGGTGGGCATTCTGGCGCGAGTCCCCCTTGCGAGCGGATTATTGACTGGCAAGATGAAGCCCGGCTCTGGGTTTTCGGCGGACGATCACCGGAACTTCAACCGTCACGGCGAACAGTTCGACGTCGGCGAAACGTTCTCAGGCGTGGACTACGAGATAGGCCTCGATGCGGTGGAAGAATTGCGCCGATTGGTTCCCCCAGGCGAAACCTTCGCGCAATTTGCGCTGCGATGGATCTTGATGTTCGACGCGGTGTCCTGCGCGATCCCCGGTGCAAAGCGCCCTGCCCAGGCGGCCGAAAATTGCGCCGCTGCCGACCTGCCGCCGCTCGACGCATCCGCGATGAACGAGGTGAGGCGGGTCTATGACGAGCGCCTGCGCCCGCTGGTCCACCATCGTTGGTAATCGAAATTGCAGCGACGCGCGCGCGGCCGCGCCGCTGATCCTAAGAATGACCTCATGAGAAGCTTCTAATCCGCACGCCCATTTTGGTATTGGTTCCCCGAAAAGAAATGCGCCTCAAAAGGCGCAAACTCGCAAGTGGTTGCGCCTGAGGCGCTTAACGCACTTTCCAAAGCTCATCGGCTCATACAGCCTTCGGCGTAGCAATTGCTTTCACCCTCCTGAGTCATTGGTGATCTTTGCGCGTGCGCACTTCCGATAGGCGAACGGGACCAGCGCGCGGCAATCGCCGGAGGAGCCAAACTTGAGCGCAACCGCACATCTGCAACCGCAATGCTTAACATCACCAGCGCCAGCCGCCTGCGCCATGCCACCCCATGCGGAGCTTAGCGATACCGAGCGCGAGCAACTGCTGCTCGATCATCTGCCGCAAGTGCAGCACATCGCGCGGCGCATCCACGACAGGCTACCGCCGCAGGTGCCGATGGAGGACCTGGTTCACGCCGGGATTCTGGGATTGCTGGACGCAGTGCGGAAATTCAATCCAGGCAAGAACGTGCAACTGAAGCACTACGCGGAATTCCGCATTCGCGGGGCGATCCTAGATAGCCTGCGGGACGTGGATTGGAGCCCCCGCGCGCTGCGGCGCCAAGGGCGCAAGATCGAACAAGCCAGTTCCGATTGCAAGCTGCGGCTAGGCCGCGCGCCCACCGATACGGAACTCGCGAGCGAACTGGAAATGAGCCTCGATCGCCTGCAGAGGCTTCAGGGTGAACTGCGAGGTCTCGAGGTCGCGAGCCTGCAAGCGGAAACCAGCGAGCTTGGCGGCGAGGAGGCAATTCCTGCCAGCGTAGGGGCGCAGGAGGAGGACCCCTATCAGCAGACGCTGCGGTCGGAGATGTCGTCGCTGCTGGCCCATGCCATCGGCGAGCTGCCCAGCCGGGAGCGCGAGGTGCTGGCGCTCTATCACTTTGAAGAACTCACGATGAAGGAGGTAGGGGCCGCGTTGGGCATCGGCGAATCGCGCGTGTCGCAGATTCACACGACGGCGCTGCTGCGGCTGCGGAATCGCCTGCGGGGCGCCGCGTAGAGGCACGCGCGCGAAACGCTAAAGAAGTCCGCCGAGCAGCCGATAATTCTGGAAGAGACGTTGCCGTTTTCCGGTGGGACGCGAATGCGTTTTGGATTCGAGAACGGGTTTCCGGAAATCGCCCCCGCACAATCCGAGCATGGCGGCGAAAACCATGAGGCCGCGCTGGGGTGGCAAGTGCTGCGGTTTGAAAAGCTGCTGTCCACCGAGCCGGTGGACCTGGCCCGCATCAGCACTGAAATCCGCGCCCATCCGGAGATGGAAGCCCTTGCGACACGCCTACTTGTCTCGCTGGCGCTCTCTTCCGGAGAAGCTGCCGCGAGCATCGAGGAAGCAGCCGTGTCGCTGGGCACGGATCGCCTGCGCGTGCTGGTCTACATGTGGTCGCTGCTGCAAAGGAAGCCGCCAGCGGCAGGCTTCTGGGGAAAAAAGACGCCGCGGGAGGCCGTTCCATCAACGGAGGCGGCGGGCGCTGGCGCTCCGCTGCCGGACGCCAACCCCGAGTCGCTGTATCTATCGAGCTTCGTACATTGGCTTGGACTAGACCTGAGCGCCCCGGGACTGGGATCGCACAAGGACCCTCGGCTCAACCACGGGATTTATGCAGAACGCGTTGCGGGGCTGACGGAGACCCTGGCGCGGGACTTCCTCTCGCTGCTGCCGTTCCTGGCGCCCGGGGCAGCACCGGCTGAGCCTGAAGCTGCTGCTCGTTAGGCTTTTACTGCAAAACCCACTTGCCCGTTTTTTCGCGAAAGCGGCAGCCATAGCGAAAGAGCGGCCCCACCTGATTTTCGGAGCGCACCACAGCGGCCGTGCCTACATATTCCTTTCGCGGCACAGCCATGTAGACCTCGACCAGGGTGTTTGCCGGGATATTCGTGGCCGCAGAGCACAGAAAACCGCTGAGGCTCACGTTCTCCGTCACCGCCGATTGTTCGAATTCCTGGCCGGCCGCGTCCACACCCTTCAAGCGAAGGCTGACACGCAGGGGAATGCGAACCTCCGTGCGAGGGACATGTTTCTGCGGGCGCGCGATCTGCGTAAGGCGCGCCTTCAATGCTTCAAAATTTATCGGTTTTTCGAAATAACCCGCGGCTCCCAATTCGCGGACGTATTCCTTGGTTTCCGCGCCGGCTTCCCCGCTGACGATCAGCACGGGAATCTTCTGCGTCAGGCTGAAGGACGTGAAGCGCTGGCAGAGTTCGTAGCCTGAGTAATTCGGCATGCGTAAATCCAGAAGGATTGCGTCCGGGCGATGCTCGAGCGCGAGGGCCAGGCCCTGTTCGGGCTCGCCGGTGTCTATCACTTCAAACACTTCGTCGAGCTCGAGATGCATCAACCGACGCAGGGCGGGGTCGTCGTCCACAACCAAAACCTTTCTCATGGGGCTACATCCTCCTGGGGGCGAACGGTACTTCGGTGCTCTCGGGCGGCGCGGCATGTGAATTCGGCGCCGAGCCGCCGCCATAAAGGGCTTCGTGAACCTTGGCCAACAGCACGGCCTCGGTGAAGGGCTTGTGCAACAGGTTGACGCCAGGGCGCAGCGCGCCATGCCCGAGCATGAAGCTATCCGAATATCCGGACATGAAGAGCACCTTGAAACCGGGATGGCGCGCGGAAAGATGCTCGGCCAGGGCGTGGCCGTTCATTCCAGGCATGACTACGTCCGTCAGCAGCAGATCGAACTTCAACGGCTGAGTGGCGACGATCTCGAGAGCGTCTTCGGCGCTGGCGGCGGGCGTGACGTGAAAACCATTGCCTTCGAGCAGCGCCTGCGCGAGTTTGCGAAGGGCCTCGGCGTCTTCGACGAGTAGAATGTGCTTCGCGCCGGCAGGCTTCCGCGCGGCCTCCGGCTTCAATTCGGCTGGGGCGGCTGCTTCTTCGGCGTGCCTGGGAAGATAAATTTGAAACGAAGCGCCTTCGCCCGGTGTGCTTTCCACCCAGATGTAGCCGTTGCTCTGCTTCACGACGCCGTAGACGGTGGCGAGGCCGAGCCCGGTGCCCTTGCCCAACTCCTTCGTCGTGAAAAAAGGCTCGAAAATATGCGTGAGGGTTTCGGGATCCATGCCGGTTCCCGAATCGCTGATCGTGAGCAGCACGTATTCGCCTGCGCGCGAACCGGGATGCGTGCGCGTGTAGGCTGCGTCCAGCGTGACGTTCGACGTCTCAATTCGCAGCTTTCCACCCGCGGGCATCGCGTCCCTGGAGTTCACGGCGAGGTTCATGATGGTCTGCTCGATCTGGCTCTGGTCGGCCTTGACGCTTCCCAGGTCCGGCGCGAGCGAAGCGGAAACGTGAATATCCTCGCCGAGAAGGCGAGGAAGCATTCTTTGCATGTCCGCAACCAGGGTATTGAGGTTCAGGACCGTGGGCGTGAGCACCTGCTGGCGGCTGAAGGCAAGCAATTGGCGCGTGAGCGAGGCCGCGCGCTGCCCCGCTTTCTCGATTTCGACGGTGTGTTCGTAGCAAGGGTCGGCGGGTTTGAGCGATTTCTTCAGCACGCCGCTATAGCCGATGATCACGCCGAGCAGATTATTAAAGTCATGGGCGATGCCGCCGGAAAGCCTGCCGATCGCCTCCATTTTTTGCGCCATCCTCAGCTGGCGTTCGAGGACGCGCTTTTCGGTCACGTCCTGCACGAAGATTTCAAAATAGGCGAGCGCGCTGCGCGGATCGCGGGCGGCGTGGCCCGAGCAGCGAACTGTGATGGAAGTGCCGTCGCTGCGATTCCATTCCCATTCCACGTCCTTGAGTTCATTGCCGGCGGCGAGCGCCTCCTTCATGCGCTGATATTCCCCTGGGTTGCGGAAGACGTCCGTTTCCAGGCGGGTTTTCAGGAGCCCATCGCCGCTCTCGTAGCCGAGCATCTTTTGCAGCGAGGGATTGACGAGCAAAAGCTTCCCTTCAGGAGTAGCGCGATAGATGCCGTATGGCGCGTCCTCCATCATCGAGCGGAAGCTGGCCTCGGATTGAAACAGGGCTTCTTCAGCGCGTTTTCGCTCCGTAATATTGCGGTTTACGATCACCAGCCGCTCCGGCTCGCCCTTCGGGTCGCGAATCACGCTCGAGGTGGACTCCAGCGTGAGCCATTCGCCATTTTTGTGGCGAATGCGATATTCGAGCGTGCGGCCCACGCCGGTGACCCTCGCCTCTTCGGCGGCGCGCTGGACGCGTTCGCGGTCGTCCGGGTGGATTTGCTGGAATGCCAGCGAGGCTCGCAGTTCCTCTTCGGTGTATCCGAGGACTCGTTGGTACGAGACGCTGTTGTAGATTCGCCGGCCGTGCATATCCACGATGGCGATCATGTCTGCCGCGTTTTCGCCGATCAATTGGAAGAGGGCCTCGCGCTCGATTAGTTGCCGGCGAATGCGCGTAATTTGCAGGTGCTGGTACATCACGTACAAATCAAAGAGGAAGACCAGGCCCACCAAACCCCGAATCATCTCCGGCACGGCCGCGAATGAGCGAACGTCGTGGTGGAGCGATGCGTCCGGAAGAAAGAACGAAACGACTGCGGCCGTGAGCAGCAGCGTGACCAGTGCCGCGGAACCCCACAGCCACCACTCCCTCCGCTCGACCTTTTGAAAATTTGCGCGGGCCGGCCTGGCGGCAATGTTGAAGGTTTCCGGCATGGTTGCTGTGGCGCTACTGCGGGTCATAAAGATCCTCATCGGCCGTCTGGCTGATTGTGTTCGCTGGTATCTGCGCCGCTGTTTCCGACCAGATCCGTTTCAGCTAATCCCTTTTTGCATAAGAGCGGCCAACCTTGGCCCGACCAAACCGCCAGAAACACGATGTCGCGCCTGAATCTGATGGACTTAAGAGACATTCGCCGGTGGCGCTTGCGCGAACGTGGCTTAGCCTGTTCCGATCTGGATCAGCGGTTCCGATTCGGTTCAGCCCAAACTGGGGGTTGGAAAATGGATGCTCGGAATCGGCATAGGCCTTATGCGGGAAAGCGCTTCAAAGTGTCTGCTAGAATCGAAGTACGCCCTCATGAAGTCACTGGCCTCCCTGAAACCAGTTCGACTGCCACACTGGGCGCAGCACGCAATGGCGGCGTGGGGAGGAATCGGCCTGTTCGGAGTGGCGTTCCTCGATTCGTTCGTCCTCTCGTTCCCGCTGCTAATGGACCTGCTGGTGATCGAGCTATCGCTGCTCAATCGGCATCGGATGGTCTATTACGCGACGATGGCCACTGCAGGTTCGCTGTGCGGCGCGACGGCTCTCTATTTTCTGGCTCGGAAGGGCGGCGAAAAGCTCTTCAGTAAGCGCGCGGGGCGCAGGGCCAAGCGCATACGCCGGTGGGTGGATAAACATGCTTTCTTGAGCGTTTTTATCCCCGCAATATTGCCGCCGCCTTTTCCGTTTGAACCGTTTATCGTCGCCGAAGGGGTGTTCCAGGCACCGCTGCGGACCTTTCTGCTGGCGATACTGCTAGGGCGCGGGCTTCGCTATTTTGCTGAAGGCTTGCTGGCGAGGCGGTATGGCGACGCCGCGACGCACATGCTGGTTCATCACAAGCTGGCATTCGGGCTGGCGTTTGCGGCAATCTGCGCCGGATTCTACCTAATTTACCGGCTGTTTGATCGCGGAGACAAGCACTAGGCCGGGCGCACGTCGGAGCGCCTCAAAATCTGCTACGGCACGAGCATAACCGGCGCTTGCCAGAACGCCGCCTTCTGGCCGGCGGGATCAAGCACGGTAACCTGGCAATTGTACTCACCGGGCGGAAGTTGACGCAGCGCGACGTTGAAACGCAAAGGCATCGTTTTGAGCCGGTTGTTCAGCCCCGACGTGACCTCGATCGGCGGCGTTTCGTAAGCCTTTTTCTCGTCAGCGTAAAAGCTAACGAAGGCGACCAACGGCTCGGCATTCGGAGCGCCCTGTTCATATGCCTGCAGATAGACGTACATATCGCGGCTCTTGCTAAAGACGCGCGTGACGCTGGGAATCAATTTTTGACCGCTTTCGACGAGCGGATTTACCGATTGCTGGTTGGCTCGGTCCTTGTTCTTGACGGCATCGTAGAGCGCATCGCGCAGATCCACGCGTTGGCTGCTTAGCACCACGGAACTGATGGCGACTTCCTTTTCGACCTTGTTCAGATTCGGAATCACGAAGCTGGTCTGATACGTGCCGATCCTGCCTGTTTCGTCATCGCGGGCGAGCAGCTTGATCGTGTACTTTCCGGGCAGCAGCGTGAAACCAGTGCCATATTCGATGGGGCGCTTGGCCAACTCGACCGCCGTGTCGTCGCTTAGCTTGATATTCACGTTGTCGCGCACGTTCGAGACGGTGACTCCGCCGTAATCGTCCTTAACCTCGCCGATGAAATCAATCAGCGTGTGCTGCGCCCCGCGACGCTTGGCTAGGGCGAGTTCGCGCCCCGGAATCTTCACCATCACGGGAACGAAATATTCGGCGCGGTTTAGCTGAAAATAGTCAATTTCGGTGGCAATCGTCAGATCGGTGATCGGATCCTCGAGCATGAGCGCTTCCTCGAGCTGACGCTCCTTATCGGCGGCGTTGAATTTCTTGAATTGCTTTTCCGCGAAGTATCCCTGGCGATAGTCGAGCTTCGCCTCGAGCCCGCCATTGAGGGAAACCTTCACGCGGCGGAATTTGCCGTCCAGCGCCGGGTTTTGCGTGTAGTAGCCGAGAATGTAGTAGCTCGAAACGTTCCGCTGCGCCTGAACGATTCCCGCGGCAAGGTCGTTGTAATCGAGGAACGCCTTGCCGCCGGTATCCGAGGCAAGTCCATAAAGCGTGTCTTGCGACCGTTGAAAGCTCGAGGTAAGCGCAAATGCGGACGCCCCGGAGTACATTCCAACGCCGCCCGGCGATGCTCTCGTCGCGTCGCCCAGAGGGGCTTCCGCGACCAGGCCGCGCGCATCAATGGGCCAGAAAGACACGCCGGCGCGAATCGCGGCGTCAATCGTCGCGTGCAGTTGCGCCTGATTATCCACACCATTCAACTGAAAGCCGCTCGCAAAATAGATCAGTTCCTTTTTCTCGCTTAGGTGGCCCAACATTTGCGCGGCGGTCTGCAGCGCGGAGAGCTGGCGATCCGTATTAAAAATATTGAATTCGCTATCGTCCTGACCAAAGGCGGCGCCGGTATCTGGCGCGCTGGCATCATCGCTCGATTCGCCGAAGCCCTGATTTTCGCCGACGATCAGCGTACCGATGATGCTGAGCAGCCGGTCGCGATCGGCGGTAAAATCCTGCAGCACGTCCACCGAGCCTTCGGAATATCGCAGGATCGCGACGAGGTCCGCCGCCGTCATCTGCGTGCGAATGAATTTCTGCGCCGCGCCGAGCGCGCGGGCCTGATCGGTGGGAGGCATTGCCGACATATCGAAGTAGAGCGCGAGCAGCCGGCGATCCTTGTATTTCACGTTACCCGGCTTTTCAGCAGCGATGTGGCTTCTCGCGAGCCTATCGTAGAGCGTGATTTTACCGGCATCGGACGGCGTTAGCGGCATGGGGATCGGAACTTCGTCCAGCTTTTGCAGCTCGCAAAAACTGATCCGCTGCGGCACGCCATCTTCGGTGATCGTGAAGTCCTTCGCCGTCAGCCCTTCGACCGGATGACCTTTCTTGTCCTTCACGCTTACGGCCTCGACCACCAGCCGAGTATGGACTGTGATCTTCGGCGGCTCCTGGCGCGTGAGCGATGCGTTCTGGCCCACTTGCTGCGCCGAGGCCGCCAGCGCGCACAGGCAAATCGCGAGGATCACGGATCGCATCATCAGAACCTCAGGCGCAGCCTGGTGTCGAGCGTGCGCATCCCATTGGCGGAACTCGGCAAGCCGAATTGCGCGTTGTTGATCGTCGTGTTCCAGCCCGCAAAGGTGACGTGGTTAAGCAGATTCGTAGCGTCCACGCGAAGATCAAGCGTCAGCTTGTCTTTCAGGCGGAACGTGCGGGCCACCGAAGCATCCAGGCTGAACTGCGAAGGCCCGATGATCGAATTCCTTCCGGCGTTTCCCCACTCGCCCGGCAGCGGGGGCGCGAAGGCTCCGGGATTCAGAAATAATCCGCCTTGAGTCACGTCCAGCGGTGCGCCGGTACGATCCGGCCGGATAGTGCCCGTCATTCCCGTGCCGGAGACGGCGGCAAGATAAACCGGCGTCTCGGGCACGCCGCTGCCGGCGGTGATGTTCGTCAGGAACGTCCATTCCTTGAAGACCAGGCCCCTCCAGCCGCTCAACAGCGTTCCCCCGGCCAGGCCCATGCCCGTGGTGTATTGCAGTTCCGTGCTCAGCACGTGGCGCTGATCGAAAGACGAAAGGCTGCGCTCCGCCCTTGGATCAAGCCAATTTTGCGCGGCGATTCCCGGTCGCGTTCCGCCGCCTTCCGGCGAACCGACCTGCGGCGCGGCGATGGCGCCTTGGCCGCCCACCTGCGAATCGTCATCTATGGATTTCGAGAAGGTGTAGGTGGCCGTCGCGGTGAACCCGCTGTGCAGCCGCCGCCGCAATTGGAGCTGGCCCGCCTCGCGCGTCGAATTGCCATTGGACAGGATGTAGGCGAATCCCGTGGGGCAGGTGGGGCACGGGTCTGTGGCGCCCGCCGGAAACGTGTTCGGCAGGATTTGCTGCATTCCGCGTGTGCCTTTTGTGCCGAGATACGTGACGCTCATCTGCAGGGAACCGGGCAGATCACGCTGCACCGCGAGCTGCCAATTCTGCGCGTAGCCGATGCGGAAATTCGGGTCTATCGCAAAATTATCCGCGGTGATGACGGGGCAGGAGGTAAACCCGTTCGCGAGTGTGAGCGGGCAAGCGGCGCTGTTCTGCAGGCTGAGGCTCTTGGAAAGCGGCGCCTGCTGCATCATCTGGCCGGCTATCGCTTGATAGACCGAACTGTCGTAATAAATTCCGTAGCCCGCGCGCACGACCATCGAAGATCCGGAAAGCGGGCGCCAGGCGATTCCCACGCGCGGCTCGATCTCGTGTTTGTCCGGACGCACCAGCGAATTCGGGTATCTCTGGCCCGTGAGCGGGCCGACCGGGTCGCTGGCGAGGACCGGCGCCACAGCCGAAAATCCGGGAACGACGTCCAGGTTTACGAGGCGGTCGTACAGTTCCGTGATCGGTGAGCCGTAGTCCCAGCGCAGCCCCGCGCTCATCGTGAATTGCGGCAGCATTCGCCAGTCGTCCGAGACGTACGCATCATAAGCCGACGCGCGAAGGTATTTATCCGCGTTGCCGAAGGCAATCGAGCTTGTGTCCGGAATGCCTAGCAAGAAATCGGCGAAATCAGAGCCGCTCGCGGGAACACCATTGACGGTTCCCTGCGTGGCAGCGCCCGTGAACGAGAAGACGCCTCGCGGGTTCTGCTGCGAATCGTAATTGAATTCCTGCCTGCGGTAATCGCCGCCGAAGGTAACGGTGTGCAGCCCGCGAATCCACAGAAGCGAATACGATACGCCGTTCGTCTGGTTGCGGTCGTGCGAGCTCTGCCCGTCCGATAATCCGGCCACGCCGCTCGAAAATACAAGCGCTGGCGGACCCCAGTTGGCCGGGTCCTGATTGTTGCCCGTAATTCCGGCCTCGCCTGAAATATTTTCGCGATTCGCCCAGTAAGGCGTAGCCTGCGTCGCAGACCGGCTGAACTGGTACCCAACCGTCTGAAACATATGCATGCTGAAGGGGTGAGTCCAGTTCACGCTGGCAGTGACGCCCAGCGAATTGCCCCGATCCAGAAAATCGAACAGGTTCGGATTGCTCGTCCGCGTGCGGCGCACGCTAATGCCGCCAAACAGCTGGTTTTTCGTCTTGATCCTGGTGGACAGTCGGCCGCTCACCGCGTCCTCATGCGTGTTGCTGACGATCGGAATCTGATAGTTGTAGCGGGGATTCCCGGTGAGATTCGGCTGCGGATATAGCTTCAGCAGCTGCTGCGCCTGTGGGCTGACGGGAACGACGTTTCCCGGGAAGGCCTGTCCGGTGGCTGGATCCACAATCTGCACCGGCTGGCCAAGCGCATTCGTCGCCGGCAGCGCGCCACCCCGCTCCGCCAAGGTTGGTACCAGAGCGGATTCGGTAGCACCCGCGCCGTTGCGCGCCCATTGATACTGCACCATGAACAACCCGCCATTCCTGAGCACGTGAGGAATTTTCAGCGGTCCGCCGAAATTCGCTACGCCCGTCAACTGATTGAACGAGGGCTTCGGCGTGCTCACCCCGGTCAAGGAAAACGGGCTGGCGTCCAGCGATGAATTGTTCACGATCAGGCCGAGCCCGCCATTATAGAGAGACCGTCCGCCCGGACGGCCATTCCCGAATCCCGCCAATTGCCCGAAAGGAGAAGCTGCGCCGTTATTGACGCTGCCATTGATCAGGAAGCCGTCGGCGGCGCGCTGGTCCACCTCGGGCTGCACGGGCTCTACCGCCGGGGCGGACTTGGCCTGCGGCTTTGCGGGCTGGGCGACAGGCTGAGGTGTTGCGGGCGCGGGCGGAGGCGATGCCGCGACGATTTCGGCTTTGATTTGATCGAGCGGCAGCAGCTTCAACGCCCAGGCCGCCGCAGTCTGTTTCGGCGCAATCGTCACGTCCTGCTGGATCGCCGCGAAGCCGGTCATTTGGATTTGAATCGTCCAAGTGCCGTCCGGCAAATCGGCGAAAGAGTAGGCGCCCTGCTGGTCCGTGATCGTGATGTATTTTTGATCGGCGTGCGTGGCGGTCACGGTCGCGCCGGGAACGGGCAATCCGCCAAACGTCACCCGACCGTGATATTCCGAAGCCGCGGCGGTTCCGCAGGCGGCAAGCCACGCAATCACGCAGAGCAGGCGCACACATGGGCCGATTCGCCGCGACAGCATCAAACATTCCCCCGTGCTAATCCCGCTTAATCTTCCGAAGGCCGCTCCATGTGGTCAATCACCACAACTTCCACCGGCCCCTTCGCCATTTCGAGCTTCAATCCAAGCTGTTCCTGAATAGACGCAGCCATCGCGGCCGGGTCCATGCCGGGGAACCCGCCCGCAGGCCCAGGTGTGGGCGCCGCCGCTGCCGCCGACTGCCCCATTCCAGCCGCACCGGTGGCTGGCGGGCGGAGTTGACTCATATCCGTCGGGACGATCTGCCAGGTAAAGTCGTATTTCCCCGTCAGTCCGGTCTTATCCGCCACGGGATGACCCAGGATTCCGGTTAACATCGGCACTAGAACCGACATCGGGGCGCCCCAAAGGCTTATCGCTCCGGCCTTCATCTGCATGGTTATCGTTCCCCCGTGGCCGTCGGGAACCTTCGTTCCAGCGGGTACGGTTTCGCCGGGTTTAGACTCGTGAAACTTCGGACCGTTTTTTGCCACCACCAGGGTGTACGTCGGAAGCTCGCGGCTTTCTTTGTGGAATTTCAGCTTGCAGCGATCCGCCAGCAGCGCCTGTAGCATGTGCTCCCGCGCCGCCTTGCGATCGTCCGTGCTGAGCTTCTTCAGTGCATCAGCGGTCGCAGGGTCCATCTTCGCGTCGAAGTCGTACCGCTCAGACATCAGCCAGTCCGGTGCTCCCAGAAGCTGATTCGGCATGAGGCCGAAAGCCCCGACCACCACGGCCTCGAATGGCATGTTGCTCATCTTGATCTCGTCGCCCGCATTCGGGGAAAACCCCGGCATGAGTTCGCCGGACTTGCTGCGTTTTATCGAGGCGACCTCAAATTCATAGTTTGTCGTCGCGGCCGTCGCGGGTGCGGCAGCGGATGTCGCCGGCGTGGCCGCCGGGGTTGTGGGTGAGGCGGGGGGCGTTGCGGGCGCGGCAGCGGCCGGAGTGTTCGCCGCGGCAGAGCCATTCGATTGCGCCAGCATCGGAGCCGGCCAGGCGAGCCCGATCATGAGCACCGCCGCGAGCAGCACCCCTTCGCCAGCGCGAGAAAATACCGCTTCGATTATTCCAGCTATTCTGGGACCGCCACTGCTCTGGGTTATCATCTAGTGATCTTTATCACAAAGGGGAGCCCAGCGCCCTAATTTTCCGACGGCTTTTCAACGTGATCAATGACGATCACCGGCAGGCGCGCCTTTCCGGCCTTCAGCTTCAGTCCCAGTTCCTTCTCGACAGTCGAGAAGGTAAGCGGCGGTGCATCCAGCGGGCTCGAAGCCGCAAACGCCGGCCCGCTATTCTGTCCTCCTGCGCCGGGTGAGCCTGCGTGATCACCCGCACCGGTCGCCCAGCGGAGGGTGAAATCATAGCGGCCCGAGAGTCCGGTTTCGTCAACCACCTGGCGATCAAAATGCTCGTCGAGTATCCCTGCAAGCGTGGATATCGGCGCGTGCCAAAATCTTGCTCTGCTGACCCCGGGATGGCCCGGTTCGGCTCTAGTCTCCATCCTCACGTAGGGGAAACTCGTGGGCAAACCGTTGAGCTTCGCGACCGCCTTGGCGTGTTCTTCATCTGGAAAAGTCTCACCCGGCGTTGACTCCTTGAGCTTCGGCCCGCCCTTCGCCACCGTCAGAATGTAGACGGGAATCTCCCTGGTTTCGTAATGGGCTTTCAGCGCGAAGCGATCCGCAAGAAGTTCCCGAAGCATCTTTGCTTGCGCGAAACGACGCTCGGTCCAATCGAACTTTTGCAGCTCTTCGATTGCCGGCCCTTCAATCTTCGCGTCTACGTCATAGCGATCCGACTTGAACCAGGCTGGCGCGCCGAAAATCTCATCGTCTCTATAGCCCTGGACGCCCTGCCCGGATGGCCCCACGCCCTTGAGGTACGCCATGCAAAAAAGTTCGTACGCGCTGACGTTTCGCCTTCGAAATTCGTCCAGCGGTGGTGCCAAGATCCGGGTCCAGCCTGTGTATGTCGGCGCGGGGGCCTTGTCCGGCTTAATGGACGTTACGGCATACCTGAACTCCGGGCCGAACGTTGGCAGGGTCTGCGCGCCCGTGCTCGCCTGGTCCTGCGCGGCGCCGATCACCCCGAAGGCAAGCGGCGCGAGAATTGCCGCGAGGGCGGCGACGATCAGCAGCAGTTTGCCGTCAACGCTCAACTCTCGCGACACATCCCGTGTCATAATCCGCCGGATCCGTTGCTTCAAGTCCGCGCCGCTCACTCCGGCGACGCACCCGGCCGGGGCCTCGATGCAGAATTGGCAGACTTTCAGGATGCCTTCGGCGTAGGCGTGCTGCGTGTTCCCGCGCTGGATCACGGCTTCATCGCAGGCACGCTCGCGTTCCTCGACTAGCCGTCCGCCGAGCCACCACACGACCGGATAAAACCAGAATGCCGCCTCGACCAGCAGGTGGAGCGCGGCGACAAGATTGTCGCGCCGGCGCACGTGGCTCAACTCGTGCGCGAGAATGGCGTCCAACTGGGCGTCGTCGAGGCGCGGCGAGAGTTCCGCGGGCCAGAGCAGCACCGGCCGGAAAATACCGAAGATTCCCGGCTCGATGCCCTTCGAGAGCAAGATCGGGATGGGCTGCCGCGTTCCTGCCTCGCGCTCGATGCGGCGCAGCGCCTCCACTTCTCTTCCGTCGAAGAGCGGATCGGCTGCCCTCCTCAGCGCGGAGACGCGCCGCCAGCGCATGCACCATGCCGCGAGCACGGCCGCGAAGCCGCATAGCCAAATCACGGCGAGGATCGCCGGCAGCGCCTGGCCGAGCGTCGCGGCAGGCACGGCGGGAGCCGTCGCCTGCGCGACTGGGGCGATTGCGACGGCGGAGAGCGCGTCAAATGGCTGGCTTACCTTCTCCATTGCGAGGGAAAGCGCGGGGTTTGCTGCCGCGTAATTCCAGGACGCCGCCATTTCGCGCCCGAGCGCAGCCAACAACGAAAATGGCGCCAGGAATTTCAACGACGCGGCAAGCCACACCCAGTAGCGCGCCCGCGCCCGATTTCGCCGAAGCGCCAGCGTCAAGAGTCCCGCCGCGCCGGCGAACAGCGTGGATTGCCACAGATGGTTGCCGATTGCCGGCGCGATTCCTGCCCACGCCCCAGACAACAGATTCGAGATCATTGCGGCTTCTCCTTCCGCGCGAGCCTTCGCAGGGTTCTCTCCGCGTCCTTCACGTCGTCGAGCGTCAGCTTCCCCGATTCGATTAAGTGCGCCATCACCGGCTGCGTTCGCCCGCCAAAGAGCGCGAGCAGGTCGTCAATCAATCTTCGCTGCGCCGCATCGCGCGAAATGGCGGCTTCAAAGACGTGGAAATTGCCGACCTTCCGCACGCGGCGCAACGCCTTCTTGTCCTCAAGCCGATATACGGTTGTCTGAATCGTGGTGTACGCCGGCCGGCCCTTTTCCGGAAAACTTTCCTGAATTTCGCGGATGGACGCGCTCTCGCGATCCCACAGCGCCTCCATGATTCGCAGCTCCAATTTCGTCAATCGCGGCTTGGCCATGCGCTCCTCTACTACATTAATGTGTGGACCTACTATTACAATAGGCGCGTGCCGCCGCGCAAGCTCTTTTTGCGGAGTTAACTAAAATGACGGTAAACGCGACATGCCCTGCGGGCAGGCGGGGCCCGCCGCAGACGAGCTCAACCCATGCAGCAGGCCCCAAGTAATGCTAAACTGGCGTCAATCAACCTGCGGTGAGCGTAGCTCAGCCGGTAGAGCATCGGTCTGTGGAACCGAGGGTCGTGGGTTCAAATCCCATCGCTCACCCCACTCTTTATTCTCGCCAACGATCTTTGAGTGCGGCCTGCGCGGGCTCCCCTCTTCCGGCTGGCTTTGCGTCTAAAGGTATTTACCTTAGGGCGTTCTAATGTAAAACCCCTATGCAGCGGCGGGATCTCGCGCTAGAATCCCCGCATGAAAATTCGGACGTCTTGGATCGTCGCTGGGGCGGCGCTGATCGTGACGGCCAGCGTCGCTATCCCCAAAGTAAAAGCCTGGTTCCCCTCGCGCGACACGGCGCGAATCGAGCAATCCACGCCTCAGAACGCGGCATACGCGATGTTTCAGGCCGTGGACCAGGGCGGCGGCGACATCGCCGACCCGGCGCTGCTGTATCGCAATCGGCTCGACGATACCCACCTCCTCAACGGCAAGGATATGACGGAGGATGAGCAGAGCTTCTCCAATCTCTTCTTGGACGCGCGGCGCAGCGGCGTGATCTACGCGTATTTGCGATCGAAGGTTGCAACGCAGGCCAACATCACCCAGGAAACCATCACCGCAGATTCGGCAACCCTGGCGATGAAGGTCCGCATCCTGCCCGATCGCTCGTCCGACTGGACCCTCTCCCCGTGCACCGTTGACCTGCAAAAGCAGGGTCCCAACTGGTACGTGAAGGACGTGAAATTTCCAGCCGTGCCCGGCGGAATCTACACCACGTTCAAGCAACAGGCGGCATCCATGACGCAAGATGCCAGCCAACAATTGCATAATTCCCACTGAGCCTCTCCGAGTATCGCGCCCAGCGCTCTGATATCGGCGCGTGCCGCCGCAAATTGCGCCGCCGCGATTCTTTGTGTCGAAATTCCGCAAGTACCAGGTCGCCCATCCTTCGGCGAGCGCCGAAACAACCTGGGCGCAGACGCATCTCCACTTGGTTATAGTGGCTGATTAGGCTTTCTCGTGCCATCAAATAGGGTTCCTGCCGGATAGAGACACTCTCGTTGAGCATGTAACGTGAGTTCCTGGGGCGTTCCATTACAGACCAGAAAATTTCGCGATAGATCCACCGGATGTTCATTCTGGCGCAGCCAGAACGCGGTTAAGGCAAGTCTTTCGGGGCAGACGGAGGTGGTAATGCATCGAAGTGCGCGGAGGCTTCGATTTTTTCCCTTTCTGCCTGGCGATCTCGCCGAGGTTCGCAGCGCGGAGGAAATACTCTCGACCCTGGACGGCGAAGGCCGTCTCGAAGGGGCGCCCTTCATGCCGGAAATGCTCGCCTATTGCGGGCGCCGGTTCGAGGTGCTTCGCCGTGCGGACAAGACCTGCGCACCGGATCAATCTATTCGGCGATTGCGAAATACCGTGCTGCTGAAGGAATTGCGCTGCGACGGCTCGGCGCACGGCGGCTGCGAAGCAGGCTGCCTATTTTTCTGGAAGGAGCAGTGGCTGAAGAGGCCGCAGGCGAGCGGCCGTGCCACGCCCAATCTCACTGATGCCGATAAAAAAGATGATTGCCCGCGAAACTTCCCATCTGCCGGCTATGCACGCGCCCTTCGCGCAGTGGAGCAGGCTACGCGAACGGCAAGCATTACGCGCGAGGGCGCCGTCCGCGAACGATTTTCCTGCCAGACGACCGAAGTAGCCAGGTTCACAACCTTCCTCCCCTGGTGGGACCCGCGGCAATACGTTCGTGACGTAGCCTCGAAAAACGTGACATTCGGCGATCTCTGGCGCGGGATTCTGATCGGCGCGCGCAATAAGCTGGCGTGCGCCCGCGGCCGCCCGGACGTCCGAATGGTAGCCGGAGACAACATCAGAACACCTCGCCAGAATCTGGACCTACAGCCAGGCGACTTGGTGCAGGTGAAATCCAGGGAAGACATCGGGCAGACGCTCAATTCCAGCGGCAAAAATCGCGGCCTGCGCTTTAGTCCCGGAATGGTCGGCTATTGCGAAAAGGAATTTCGCGTGCTGCGGCGCGTGAATAAGATCATTGACGAAAAAACCGGCGAGATGATTTCGCTCAAGACGGGATGCGTGATTCTGGAAGGCGCCGTGTGCCCCCCGTCCGCAAGGAGATTTTGTCCGCGAATGGTCTATCAATATTGGCGCGACGTGTGGCTGAAAAAGCTGGAACAGCCCACCGCGGAGATCCCCGCAGCCGCAGCGGTGGCTGCCGCGGCAAGGGCCCAAGCACCCAGCATCACGACGCTCGCGCCCGAACCGATACCTCTGACGCTTGCGGCTCAGGTCAAGCCGCCAGCCGTTTCGCCCGGAGCGCCCAGAATCCGCGAAGCGCCCTGACGCTCACAAGGGGAATGCCTGCGGCGCCAAATTGCCAGCAACCGGCCAGGCACGCCCCTTCCTGAAGGCGTTCGAGCGTCTCGTTAATCCGACGAAGAAGAAGACGAAGCTACGGTCGTCGCAGCAGACGAACGCGGGGCCTTCGAGAACGATGAACCCTTGTCGAGGCTGCTGTTGCTTCCCTCTCCGGCCTTATCAATCTCGATCGAGCCCTTGAAATATGCCCCGTCCTCGATCATGATGCGCGCGGTCGTCAGATCTCCGATTACCGAGCCATCCTTCTTGATCTCGATGCGGTCGCGGGCGCGAAGATTCCCTTTCACGTTGCCGTAGACAACCACTTCCCGTGCCATGATATCCGCGGTCACGCGCGCGCTGGCGCCGACCGTGAGTTTCTTATCGTCGAGGTGAACCAGGCCCTCGACGCTGCCGTCAAGATGCAAATCCTCGTTGCCTGTGATTTCGCCTTTGATGTGCAGGCTTGGGCCGAGCCGCGCCGTGTTGCCAGATGGTGTCGCCGCAGGGTACGTCGAATCGAGTGGTGCCATTGTCCTTGCCTCCCCAGTGAAAGATGATCCTTGTGGTGCGGTTGTTCTAGGCTGCTGCGGGACCGGCGTCCTCGCGGGAGCATCCGGTTTTTTTTCTCCCCACATTTACCCTCCTTGGGCCCGAGTATGCCGAAATAGCGGTGAAGCGCGATTGATAGGGACTGGGGTTATCAATCTATTCCCGCCGTTCCTAGGCGCCAAACCCAAAATGGAACAGTTGTGCTCGGGGAAGCAACGTCCGCTCAGCGAAGTTTCGGGCGTGGTGAGCAATCGAGACGGCCAGCTGGGAAGCCAAGCCGGAATTGCAATGCCGTGCCTGTGTCCTTCTACGTGATTTTCGGTGCCACCCGAGGGTGCCCGCCCCAACGCGCCGCGGCTTTTACCCCGCGGAAAATAGCTAGGAGCGACCTAGTGGGCCGGACCAACTCTAGCATGCAATTAAACGCAGGGCGAGCAGAGTTGGCGTCCCCGGGCAAGCGGAACGCGAATCATCGCCGCGACGCCGAACACCCGCGATCAATACCGCCGGAGAACGCCGACAACCCGGCCCTGAATCTTTACTTCGTCCGCGGCCACCACGATCGGCGACATTTCGGAATTCGCCGGCTGCAGGCGGATTCGCCCGCCCGGCTCGCGATAAAACCGTTTCACGGTGGCTTCGTCCTCGCCCACCAGCGCGACCACGATCTCGCCCGGATTCGCCACCTGCGTCTGCTCCACAACGATGAAGTCGCCATCCAGGATGTGGTCCTCGCGCATGGACTCGCCCTTCACCTGCAGCACGAACGTATTCTGCCCGCGCGCGAAATCGCCCAGAGAAATCGTTTCGCGGTCCTCCACGGCTTCCAGAGGCCGCCCCGCGGCAATTCTGCCCGCAAGCGGCAGCTCCACCACGTGCCGCTCGAGCACCTGCTCGCGAATCGGTTTCGGAAGCTGGACCACTTCAATTGAGCGGCTCTGGTTGTAGCCGCGCCGGATGAAACCTTTGCGTTCCAGCGTCGAGAGGTGCTTGTGCACGGTTGCCAGCGACGTCAGCTTCAGCGCGCGCGCAATTTCCTCGAAGCTCGGCGAATAGCCATTCTTATCGAGGAATGCGACCAAATAATTCAGCACTTCCTTCTGCCGCTTCGTTAACGCCATTTCACTCTCCTGCCTGCCTTTAACGGGCGCGAGTATGGCGAAGTAAAAGCGAACTGTCAATAGTACGCGGGGACAGGCGAGGGACAGTTAGGGGCAGGTCTCAACAAATCGGCGGGAAAGTCAGTCCCCTTCGACTACCGCGCGGAGGCGGTCGGGAAAATCGCTCATAATGCCATCCACCCCTGCGGCAATGGTGCGCGTCATCTCCTCGCGGTCATTCACCGTCCATGTGGCAATGTGCAGGTCCGCTGCGTGCGCCTCATTCACGAGCTTCGAGCCGACCAGGTCCGCCTTGGGACATAGCTGGCGAGCCCCCGCCGCCACGGCAGCCCGCACCAGATCCGCGCGATTTTCCTCCGCCAGCAATCCCAGCATGACCGCGGAGTCGAGCATCCGCACCGCCCGGAGGGTCGCTGGATCGCGCGATAGAATCACGGTGCGCGCCGCGCTGTCCGTGCTCTGCAACGCCCCCACCAGGGCATGATGCATTCCCCAGGCGGAATCGTATTTGATTTCGAGATAGAAGATCACGTCGCGCTGGCGGCTGAAAGCAAGCACCTCGTCGAGGGTCGGAATGCGTTCGCCCATGAAGCTCCGGTCGAACCAGTGCCCAGCATCCAGCTCGCGCAGCTCGGCAAGCGAAAAATCCTGGATGACTCCCCGGCCGTTCGTCGTGCGATCGAGCGTCGCGTCGTGGATCGCAACGAAACGGGCGTCGCGCGTCAAATGCAGGTCCGTTTCGATAAACGGAGCGCCGAGTTGCACCGCGCGCTCGAACGCGGCCATTGTGTTCTCCGGCGCGTGCCCGGAAGCGCCGCGATGAGCTATCACCCAAGGTTTTCGCATCTGGCGAGGCCATCCTAGCAGATTCCTGGGACGGTTCTGCGGCGCAAATTCCCCGCGGTGCGGCGGCGGTAACTACCTGCAACTGCGGAATTAGGTGGCGGAGCCGCGGCCGCAACCGCCGGAAGTGGGTTACAGCACCTAGTCCTAGTCCTGCAACTGGTTTCCCAATTCATCCTCCTAAGTACCGCAGACAGCCAGCTGTAGGGACATTTTTCCTGGCGCATGCTTCAGGCGCGCGGAAGAGCCAAAAATCGAATCGTAAGCTGCACACACACATGGACTTGCAAGCAGGCACAGAAATTCACGCGCGGGCCATTTGGCTGGTCAATTGCCACCGATTCGTTGGGCGTGGCTGCCTCCTTCGGCGTGGGAGACGGCCGCATGGGCCGAGATACGGCGAATCGGCCGCGAGAATAGGGCGTGTTCTGAGTCTGATCGCGCTCGATGCCGCATCGAACGAACAGGTAGTGGGAGCTTGGGAGGCGTTGTGGCGTTTCTGGTGCTTCTCGTCGTGGGGATCGTCGTGGCGCAGACGTGGCTCGACTGGCGCGACGCGAATGCCGGCTGGGTCATTCCGGAATGGGCAAAGGGTATGGCGCTCGCTGGAGTGTGCGCGGTCTCGCTTGCATCGGCCACGGCATTCGCCTCGGATTGGATGCAAACTCGGAATCTTAGCGCGGCAAGCGCCGGCTCTCATTCCCGTTTCCTCTGGCCAGAAGTGATTTTCCTTGTGTGCGCGCTGGCGATCATCATCTTTGGCCTGCGGCGCAAGCGCCTGCCGCTCATGGTTGGGCTCACCGCCGTTCTGGTGGCCGCGTTCTGGATCGGCATGAGCATGTCCTCTTAGTGGATCGCCTGCCCGCTCTCCAAATTCAGAGAAACTCTGCGGTTTCCGCCTGCTGACTAACCCGGCAAGGCCCGTTCCTCATTCCTTGCGAGCCTGGACCCGCGGTTCCATACTCGCGGTATGAAATGGGCGATTCCCTTCCTCATTGCGCTGGCGCTGTGCCTTTCCGTTTCGGCGCGCCCGGATGAATTGAAGCTGAAAGATGGCACGAAAATCAGCGGCACCATCGTCGGATACGAGGAGAATTCGTTCAAGGTTAAGACGACCTACGGCTTCGCCGTAGTGCAAAAAAGCCAGGTCGTCTCCATTTCCATCAAGAGCGCGGCGCCGGAACCCGCGAAAAAAGCCGAATCAGCCAAACCAGTCGCATCGAAGCAGCCGCCGGAGAAATCCGAAAAATCAGAGACAACACCGCCAGAAAAGCCCGTTGCGGCTCCAGCTAAGAAGCCCGAAGCCATCGGCGGTTCACCCACGAAGGCCGCACTGGAAGCCTCTCCTGCCAAGCAGGCTGCCGTCTCGCCAGCCCCAACCGCCGAACCCGCCGCGGTCGCGGAGCCGGCGCCGGTTGCGATTCGCGAGGAAGTCAGCGGAAATAGTTACGCCAACCTCACCTATGGATTTCAGATGTATAAGCCGCCGGACTGGCAAGTGATTGCCGGGGCGCGTTCGATCCTGCCGGGCGCCATTACGGCGATGGGCACCGAGGACCACACTACCTATCTGCTGATCGGGCGGCAGGCCGTGGGCAAATCGGTGGCCGCCGATATCAGCTCCACCGAGCAGCGCCTCAGCGAAATCGTGGATCATTTCCGGCCTCTCGCCGAAAGCCGCATCGCCATCTCGGGGCTGCCGGCGGTGGAGCGACGTTTTCGGGGCAGCGTCAATGGACAGGACTGGTCCGGCATCGTTGTTTACCTGCCCCGCGACGGAAAACTCTACACGATTTTTGGAATGACGCTGGCGGCTACCGATCTCGTCCAGATACAAGAGAACGTGATCGCCCGAGCGATTTCGAGTTTGCGGTTTGTTCCATAGAACGGCTCAGAATTTCGTGACTTCGCTGAAATGGAAGTTGTGGACCTTCATGGCGGGCACAACCATTTCAAACGATTCCTCGCCCGCGGCGCGCACAGCCGGACCGAGCGTCTCCACATTGGCAAGCATCTCGATGATGCTCTGATTGAAGCGGAAATTTCGAATCCCGCCGGTCACGCGGCCGTTCTCGATCAGGAACGTTCCGTCGCGCGTCATTCCCGTGAGCACTTTTTCATACGGGTCCACTTCGCGGATGTACCAAAGCCGGGTGACGAGGATGCCGCGCTCGGTGGAGCGAATCATGTCGTCGGTGGTAGCTTCGCCGCCCGCGAACACGAGATTCATGGGCGCTTCGCCGTATTCGTTGGGCAGCGAAAAACCGTGGCCCGTCGGCTTCGCTTTCATCTTCTTTGCGGTAGCGCGCGAGTAGACCAGATTTTTCGGCACGCCGCGGTCCACGAGCAGAATCTTCTGCCGCGGCACGCCTTCTCCATCGTAGGGAGCGCCGGTTTGCAGCGGATGATATGCGTCGTCCCAAATGGTGATGTTCTCACCGAAGATTTTCTTGCCGATTCGGCCCGAAAGGCACGAACGCTTATCCAGAATCGCCGTGCCCGCAAAGTCGTAAAAAAGGAAGCCCACCAGGTCGAGAACGGCCGAAGGAGAAAGGATTGCCGTGTAACGGCCGGGCGCGGATTCGCGCGGCTGGCGGGAATCCGCCGCCTTGCGGCTGGCGCTTTCGGCGAGGGCGTCAGGTTCGATGCGCCGGATATCCGGCGAATTCGACTTGGCCCAGCCGGAGGAGTGCTCTTCCAGAATGGTGATGGAAAATTCCGCGCGAGTTTGTTCGTAGCGGGCGGAAAGGCCCTTCGAGTTCGCCATCAGGAATTGGGACGAACCGGAGGAAAAGATTCCGGCGGCGGTCTGCCGGCGGCTTTCCGCCACGCGGCAGACGCGGGAGACGGCCTTGGCGCGGTCCTGCGGGGTCGCGGCGGCGGTGGCGCCAAAAAAGCGCGCCACCTTCTGATATTTTTGCCGGCCGAGCATCGGCAGCAGGCCGGGATACTTCGGCTCGTTGCGGGCGAGCTTCAAGGCCGTGTCGGCCGCACGGCGCAGCGAATCGTCGTCGGTTTTATTCGTGGTCGCGCGGGCGGTGCGGCCATCCGCCACGGCACGAACCGAAATGGAGAGCGTTTGCTCGGCGACGTTCTGATGAATCGTATTGTTGGCAAAGCGGGTGAGGGCATCGGTAATGGCGCTAATTTCCACCTCGGTCTCGTCCGCCTCGCTCAATCGCAGAACGCGCTCCGCGATGCGTTCGAGATCCGACGCCTTCAGCGCAGCGGCGCCATTGCGCCGGATTGGCCGTGTGCTTTTCGGCGGGGTCATTTCGCGAACGCCACCCCGACCTTGATATTTCGGAAGCGCGCGGGGGCCGCGCCGTGGCCCGTGCCCATGGTCTGCATCGGCTGGCCCTTGCCGCAGTTCGGTGTGCCCCAGAGCGTCCAATCCTCGCGCGAGCACACGGCATCGCAGCTATTCCAGAATTCCGTGGTGATGCCGCTGTAGCTGGGATTCTTGATGATGCGACATCTTTTGCCGCCTTTAATTTCCCAGCCGATTTCCGTGGAAAACTGGAAATGATAGCGGCGGTCGTCAATGGACCAGGAGCGATTGGTCTCCATCAGGATCGCGTCGTCTGTATCGGCGATAAGGTCATCGTATTTCCAGGAGCCGGGCAGGATGCTGATGTTCGTCATGCGAATAATCGGCAGGCGATTCCAGCTTTCGGTGCGCATCGTGCCATTCGAGCGATTCTCGCCGATGGCCGAGGCCGTCTCCCGGTTGCTCAGGTAGCCGGTGAAAAGCCCCTTCGTGATGATGGGGGTGCATTGCGCGAGAACGCCTTCATCATCGTAGCCGAAGGTGCCGAGCCCGGGGCCGTGATCGAGCCGCGCGTCGGCGACCACGCTGACGTGCTCGGAGCCATATTTCAGCTTCCGCAGCTTATCGAGCGTCAAAAAACTCATGCCCGCGAAATTCGCTTCCATGCCGAGAACGCGATCCAGCTCGATGGGATGGCCGATGGATTCGTGGATCTGCAATCCAAGCTGCGAGCTGCCGAGGATGATGGTCCGCGAGCCCTCCGGGCACTGCGCGGCCGAATGCAGGGCGACGCATTCTTCGGCGATGCGCGGGGCGTGGCCCACCAGATCGAGCGATTCCACCAATTCATAGCCGCTCAGCATGTGCTGCCCGCCGAAGCTATTCGGATACGAGCGCTTCTGGATTTCGGCGCCCGCAAAGGACGTGGCGACGATCCCGGCGCCGGATTGCATTTTCACCTGATGGATCGAAGCGCCCGCGCTGGATGCGAAGAGCTGCTCGATCCGGCGGAACGTCATCGAGCCTTCCGCCAGCGTGATGCCCTTAATGCGGCGCATTTCCCTGTCCGCTGCCAGAAGCAGTTCGATCTGGCGGTCCACGGGAATGCGAAAGGGGTCTTTGAGGAACGGATTTTGCCAGGTGTCCACATGCGCCGTTTCCGGGGCGAGCACAACGTCCCCGCGCTTTGCCAGCGCGGAGGCCTTTGCGATGGCGACGGCCTCAGCGGCGCAGGCTTGCACGCCTTCGCGGGTAAGGCGGTCGGTGGATGCGAAGCCCCAGGAGCCGGACGCGATGACCCGAATGCCGATGCCGAGGGTTTCGGATTCGCCCAGGGCGGCGACCTCGCCATTCTTAACGGCGATTTCGCGCTGGCGAATATCCATCACGCGCGCGTCGGCATAGCTCGCGCCGCGGCGCTTGGCTGTCTCGATGGCCCAGGCGGCGCAGTCATCCATCATGCGAAATGGGCTCGGGACTTATGAATCTTGTTGCGGTAAGTGCGGCGGCTTTGCTGTGGCGGATTCGGCTGCACGCATCCATCTTAGTAAAATTCCGGCGTGGCGCAAGGAACATATTTCCCAGGGCGAGGGAGGCGTCGCGGGCGGCGCCTGCGAGCGGGACGCGGCGCAACATAATCTGGCGGAGGGCGTTGTACCGTATATTAGAACGGAGCCGAGGCTTTGTTTTCAGGGGGTTACGGCGATTTCTAATCCCCGTACCGTAGATTAGAAAAGCCCTTCGGCCGCGCCTCATGGTAAGGCAGTGGCTGGTGTGTAGTGTCGAGTGACACCCGCTTGGCTGCGCTCCTAGAGCCACCCGCCGGCCTCCCTTCCCCTGGCGAAAGAACCGCCATCATGGTTTGTATCATAAGATAACACAAAAGTCAATAGAGATCGCGAGGGATAATTCTGCGAATTTCGGGTCGTACCGCTAATGCCTGTTTGCTGATATCGTGACGCCGGTTCAATTCCGAAGCGATGGAGGCGCCGCGATGGGCAAGGCGGTGGAGAAGCTGCAAGCCGCACAACAACGGGCGATGGCTGTGCGCCCAAAGATTGGCGGGTTTCCTTACCTGGCGGAGGCGCTGCGGCAGGCCGGCGTCACTCGGAACCTGTGGTACTTGCCGGCTTGCGAGAGCCTGTACCTGACCGAAGAGGGGCCGGTGGTGATGCAAGGCGCACCATTAATGTCTGGCATGGCGGACGTGCCGCGATTCGACCGCGAGGCGCTGATACAGGCGCTGCGGACAGACCAAGCCGGAGAGAGCACGTTCCCCGGGTTTCTGGCCGCTTCCTGGCGCGCCGGGGTGGTGCGCTATGAAGTTGATTTTGCGGCGCGGACGGTCGCCTATTACGGCTGCCGGGGCGAGGAATACGTGGAGAGCTACCCTGCGGTTGCGCTGGCGTAGGCATCGGAATTGAAAGCCGGCGTATTGCATACTGCAAGGCTGCGGCGTTCGGCCGTTCTATCGTGTTAGAATCGCAGCCGGGGCGACGCGAATCCGCGGAAGCCCTTGCGAAGATGGCCCGCACGCGCGGGTAAAGCCGCACAAACCTTCGAATTGCCGAGGTAGCTCAGTTGGTAGAGCAGCCGATTCGTAATCGGCAGGTCGCGAGTTCAAGTCTCGCCCTCGGCTCCAGTTTCTAAAGCACTTAGCCTGTTTCCGGAACTGCGGAAATGGGCTAGGTGCAGTTTTAGGTGCAGTTGGACGCGCGGCGATTGCCATGCGCGCTCGCCGACTCATCTGCAAGTCTGCTCCCGGAAACAAATTGGCCGTATGCTCTTTCTGGTGGCGCCCTTCTCCGAGCTGCCTTTCGATATCGTCGCAGAGTTAGCCGGCGGTGGGTTGCTTCAGGCGCTCGGCGGCTTGCGGTAGCGTGATGTCGTCTGGCACGCGCTTGAACTCCGTGTAGATTTCCTTCTGGCGCACGGCAATCGTCTTGAAGAATAGCGCCTTGCCGTCCATTTGGACGTTGAGACTGGTCAATTCCCAGTGATTCGAGCCGACGTTCTTCTGGACGACGTGGAAGGTTCCGCCCTGGTCCAAATGGCCCAGAAGGCCGCCCCAGAATTTCACGGGGCTGGTGAGCCGGCCGTCAATTTCCTCGAGGCGCTTGCCCGGGGCGTAGACGAGCAGGTGGCCCTCCATGTGATGAAACACCTCGCTTTCGTGCGAATCGGCATGGAAGCTGGGATTCGGGGTGAAGGCGAGCGTGATGGTATCGCCGGCGTGCTTCTCGTAGCGGAAATCGAACGCGTTGGGCAACATGCGAAGCATCTTGCGTTCTTCTTCGGCGTCCTGGTGGGACTTGCGGGCCGCGTCCTTGGTCTGGTCCGGGTTAGCGAGCAGCCTTTGAATGCGGCGTTCTTCGGCGGCTTGCTGGCTCGGGGTTAAAGGGACGCCATTGACGGCGAGCAGGCGGTGCAAGTCGCCGTATTTTGTTTGGACGACGTGCAGCAGTTGGGTATCGCCGCCCTCGTTGCGGCTTTCGCGATATTCCCATTCGGTCTTGTCGTTCAATTGCGCGTGGATTTCGTTCCAGACGACATCGCGAACCAATTGACTGGCGGTGATCGGCTCCTTTTGCTGGAGGGGCGAAGGAACAGGGCGGCCCGCGGCGGCCGGCAAGAGCAGGAGGAGCAAAGCGGCGGAGGCGCCGGCGGGCAGGGCTAGGGTGGTATTCATCCGTGAGTGGCCTCCCAGAACAGCCACAGTATTACCCCAGAAGACGAGCAAGTTCAATGAGTTCAAAGCAGTGCGGAAAATGCTGTAGCGAAATTTCCGGCTTCGCGAGGCGTTCGCGCGCCGGAACGCGAAAAGAAACTTTCATGTAACGCCCTGGGCGGGAGAGCACGTCTAAGGTGTAACGAAGGAATTGCGGTCGAGTGTACGTGGGATGGAAGCGCCACTCCGCGTCGGACGGCCCAAACAGAGGAACACAGGGGAGTATTGATGCGTTTAGTGAAAGGCAGGCTGGTTCGAGGATTTCTGGTGTGCGCCGCGAGCGCGGGATTGGCGGCATTCGCTGGTGCGGCCGGCTTTGGGCGCCCGCTGCCCCGGCAGGGGCAGGCCGGTGCGGTGGCGCGGGCGCTGGGCACGGTGAAAACGATCAATGGAAACGCGATCACGCTCACACCCGATAAGGGCGAGGAAGTGAACGCCACGATCCAATCCGATGCGCGCATCCTTAGAATCGAGCCCGGCCAAACCAGCCTGAAGGACGCAACCCCGATCACCCTGGCGGATGTGCAGCCGGGAGATCGCATCCTGATCGCCGGAAAACGCGCCGACGATGGGAAGACGATCCTGGTGACGCAAATGGTGGCGATGAAGCATGCCGCCGTTCAGGCGAAGCAGCAGCAGGAAAGCGAGGCTTGGCAGCGGGGCATCGGCGGGCTGGTCAGTTCGGCGGACCCGGCAACTGACACGATCACCGTAAAGGTTGCGACGCTGGCGGGATCGAAAGACATTGCGGTTCACACCTCAAAGCAGACAGATTTCAGGCGCTACGCCCCGGATTCGGTGAAGTTCGACGATGCGAAGCCCAGCACACTCGATCAGATCAAGCCGGGAGACCAGCTTCGCGCGCGCGGCACCCGCAGCGCCGATGGGAACCAGTTCACCGCGGATGGAATCGTCACCGGGTCATTTCGCAATATCGCAGGCACGATCAGCGCGGTGGATGCGGCGGCGAAGACGATCCGGCTGACCGATCTTGCAACTAAGCAGCCGGTGCTGGTGCGGTTTACCGGTCAATCGGAGATCCGCAAATTGACAATGCCGATGGCGCGGATGATCTCCGTACGAATGAAGGGCACGACGGCGACAGCGGATGCGGAAGCGAGTCGCGGCGGGCAACCGAACGGGGGCGAGCGCGGCGGGCAAGGAGCGCGAAGGGGCGGCGCGGGCGGCGGCTTCGGCGGGCGCGGAGGAGTTGGCGGGCCAGGCGGGGCCGGTGCGCGCGCCGGCGGAGGCGATCTGCAACAGATGTTGACGCGGGCGCCCACGGCAACACTGGCGGATTTTCAGAAGGGCGACGCGGTGATGATCGTTTCAACCCAGGGCGCCGTGAGCGACGACCTGACCGCCATTACGATGCTCGGCGGAGTGGAACCGATTCTGGAAGCTACGCCCAAGGGCGGCCAGCCCATGCAGCTTTCGCCCTGGAGCCTTGGTGGCGGCGATGAAGGCGGGGGCGATGCGGGCGGTGATGCGGGCGGCGGTGGCGGCGGCGGCGCAAAATAATCGCGAATCACGTAAATCATAGGAGAACTGATGAGAGTGCGTGTGTACGGTAAGGCGATCGGCATCGGCGTGCTCGTTGTGCTGAGCCTGGCTTTTTCCAATGCGATCTTCGCGCAGGGCGGGACGGGCACGCTCCGCGGACAAATTCTGGATCCTTCGGGCGCGGCGGTGGCGAATACGTCGGTAGTTGTGACGTCCGATAGCGGCAAGGTTTCGGTGGCGACCACGAACAGCCAGGGCGCTTATGAGGTGACCGGGCTCGCGCCGGGCGCGTACAAGGTGGAGGCGCTTGCCAAGGGCTTTGCACCGTTTGCCAAGACGGGCGTACAGGTGGCGGCTTCGCAGATCGCTCAGGTGAACGCGAAGCTGGAAATTCAGCAGCAGGAGCAGAAGGTGGTCGTCTCGAGCGAGGCTCCGACGGTGGATGTGTCTCCGGAGAACAATGCGGGGGCGATTGTGATCAGCGGCACGGAGCTCGATGCCCTTTCCGATGATCCCGACGAGATGGAATCCGAGCTGCAAGCCCTTGCCGGCCCTTCGGCCGGGCCGAATGGCGGGCAGATGTACATTGACGGATTTACCGCGGGCGAATTGCCGCCGAAATCGTCCATCAGGGAAATTCGCATCAATTCGAACCCGTTTTCATCGGAGTACGACCGGGTCGGCTACGGCCGCATCGAGATTTTAACCAAGCCTGGGACCGATAATTTCCACGGGCAATTCATGGTGATGGGGAATGATTCGGCGTTCAACTCCTCGGCGCCGTTTGGGCCGCCGGACCAGCCGAGCTATCACTCAGTGATGTACAACGGCTCGGTGGGTGGGCCGCTGAGCAAGAAAGCGTCGTTCTTTTTCAGCGCGCAGCGGCGCAATACGAACGACCTGGGAATCATCAATGCGCCCGCCGTGCTCGATGCGAACGGCAATATCGTGGATAATTTCCGCGACGTAGTTCCCAATAATCACGTCCGCACCAACCTGGGTCCGCGATTCGACTATCAGTTGGGCAAGAACGACACGCTCACGGCGCGGTACCAGTTCTGGCGGAACAGCAGCCTCAACCAGAACGTTGGCGGCCTGACCCTGGCTTCTTTGGGAGGCGACCAGAGCAGCACGGAGCACACGCTGCAATTGAGCGAGAGCCACACCTTTGGCGCAAGCACCGTGATGGATAGCCGTTTCCAATATATCCACGAAAACAGCACGACGACGCCCCTGACGATCGGACCGAGCATCAGCGTCACCGGGGGCTTCGAGGGCGGCGGCTCGGCGGGAACGTCGCTGAGCACGGAAAACCGCTACGAATTCCAAAGCTCGACGCAGATGGCCCTGCACAGCCACGTGCTGACGTTTGGAGCCCGGATACGGCAGGATGGCGAACGCAGCATTTCGCCCAGCGGCTACAACGGCAGCTTCGCATTCTCCTCGATTCAGGCGTACCAAATCGCGGAGCAGAACATTGGTAATCCGCTGGCGATTCCGGCGGAAGACCTGCCCTACCAGTTTTCGATCACGGCGCCCTTGCAGGGGATCGCGCCGCCGCCGATCAGCGCGTCCGTGCTCGATGCCGGCTTATTCCTGCAAGACGATTGGCGCGTGCGGCCGAACATTACCCTGAGCAGCGGGCTGCGCTTCGAAACGCAGAACGAGATCAATGACCACGCCGACTGGGCGCCCCGTCTGGCGATCGCCTGGGGGCTCGGCAACAAGAATTCACCAAAGACGGTGCTGCGCGCGGGCTGGGGCATCTTCTATGACCGCTTTTCCGAAGGCAACGTGATGACGTTGCGCAGCCTGAACGGTACGATTCAGAATTCTTACCTGCTGAACACGTCCGCCGTCGCGTATTGCTTCCCGGATCCGACCGCGGCTGCCTGCCAGCAGCAATTGACCTCCGGCTTGGAGCCCTCAACAACGGTGTACCGCTTCAATCCGAATTTTCGCGCGCCTTATGATATGCAGACCGCCATCAGCGTGGACCAGCAGATCACCAAGGTCGGCCGTTTGTCCATCACGTACATGAATAGCCGCGGCGTGCACCAGATGTACACCACGAACGTCAACGCGCCGCTTCCCGGAACGTTTACGCCGGGCGACACCACCACCTACACGGACCGCCCCAATCCGAACTTCGAGAATATTGACGAGTTCGAATCGGAGGGCATTTACAGGGAGAACCAGTTCATTGTGAGCGGTTCGATGCGCGCCGGTTCTCGCATGACCTTCAACGCCAACTACACGCTGAGATACGCGGACGGAAACACGTCGGGCGGCTTCCCGACTAATCCCTACGACCTGGATGCCGATTATGGTCCAACAGGGATGAGCATCCGGCACCGCTTCTTTATCTTGGGTTCCTTCAGCGCGCCCTATGGGATACGTCTAAGCCCGATCATGACGGTCTCGTCAGGACGGCCGTACAGCGTCAACTTCCCGAGGGATATGATCGGCAGCGGCTCATCAAATCAGAGGCCGGGCTTCATCTCCCCGGCAACCTGCGCCGCGGTGACAACCACCGGCAACAGCTACTGCACGCCGCTTGGAACGTTCGACATTTCGCCCGCGACGGCGCTAAACGAAATGCCTATCAATTCGTTCGTTGGACCCGGGAGCTTCAGCCTGAATATGCGCGTCAGCAAAACCTTCGGCTTCGGCAAGCCCACCGAAAACGCGCGCGGGGGCCGGGGCGGGGGACGCGGCGGATTCGGCGGCGGCGGCGGACGCGGCGGACGCGGCGGCGGCAATCCCTTCGGTGGCGGATTCGGCGGGTTCGGCGGCGGTGGCGGCGTGAACCACCCCTACAATCTCACGTTCACCGTTAGCGCCAGCAACCTGCTGAACAACGTGAACCTCGGCAACCCGGTGGCAACCATTGGCTCGAACGAATTCGGCCAAACGATCAGCACCGGCGGGGGCGGCTTCGGCGGCGGGCGCGGCGGCGGAGGAGCGGCAAACCGCACGATCCAATTGCAGGCGTCCTTCAGCTTCTAGCAAGATGCAGGCGAGCCGCGCCGGCCGCTGTCGGCAGCGTCAGCGCGGCTCCGCAAGATTGAGTACCAGCAGCCGAGGCTCCGTCATCTCCTCGATGGCGTAGCGCAGGCCTTCGCGGCCCAGGCCGGAGTCCTTGATTCCGCCGTACGGCATGTGGTCCATTCGAAATGCGGAGGCGTCGCCGGCAATCACGCCGCCGACCTCCAGCCTCTCGAAAGCTTGGAATAGCAGCTTCGCGTCGCGCGTGAATACGCCGGCCTGCAACCCGTAGGGAGAATCGTTGACCCGCCGGATGGCATCTGCGAATTCGTCGCAGGGCTCGATCATCACCACCGGCGCGAACACCTCTTCGCAATTCACTTTCATCTCCGGGCGGGTGTGCGTGAGCACCGCGGGCGCCAGCACGGCGCCGTTCCGGCCGCCGCCGGTGAGCAATCGCCCGCCGCCCGCGACGGCCTCCGCGATCCACTGCTCGGCGCGGCGCGCGGCAGCCTCGGTGATCATCGGTCCTACGTCGGTGGCTTCGTCGAGCGGATCGCCGCATTTCAGCAGCTTCACGCGTTCAACGAGCGCGGCCGTGAACTCCGCGGCGACGCGCTGCTGCACGAAAATGCGTTGCACCGAAATGCAGCTTTGGCCCGCGTAGGAAAATCCGCCTTGGACGCAGCGGCGCGCCGCATCGGCGATATCGGCGTCCGAATGAACGATCACGCCGGCATTGCCGCCCAATTCGAGGACCACTTTTTTCTTGCCAGCCTTGGCCTTCAGCGCCCAACCGACCGTCGCGCTGCCCGTGAACGTGAGCATCTTGAGCCGGTCGTCGCGGACCAGCCGCTCGGCATCCTCATTTGCGAGCGGCAGCACGCTCAGCGCACCCGCCGGCCATCCGCTCTGCATCACGAGTTCGGCCAGGAGCAGCGCGCAGAGCGGCGCCTGCGGCGCGGGCTTCACGATCAGCGGGCATCCCGCCGCGATTGCCGGCGCCACCTTATGCGCCACAAGGTTCAGTGGAAAATTGAAGGGCGTGATCGCAAGCACCGGCCCCAGCGCGAAGCGGCGCACGATTCCCGCGCGGCCTTCGCCCGAGGGTTGCCAATCCAGCGGCAGCCATTCGCCGCCCGCGCGGCCCGTCTCTTCGGCGGCGACGGAAAAGGTGAATACGGCGCGGTCCACCTCGGCGCGCGCCGTGCGAATCGGCTTGCCGGCCTCAAGCGCCATCAGCCGCGCAAACTCCTCGCGGCGAGCCTGGATGGCGGCGGAAATTTCGCGAAGGATGCGGCGGCGTTCGTGCGATGGGAGCGTGCGCGTTGCGGCCAGGGCCCGCTCGGCGGCGACCACGGCGCCCTCGGCAGCGCCAGCCTCGGCGTGGCAGACGATCCCCGCCACGGAGCCATCGTAGGGCGATCGAATCTCGGCGCGCGACCCCTCGCTAATCCACTTGCCGCCCGCCAGGAACGGCCACACCCGCGCCGAAGGCTGCGCCTGCGTGTTCATCGCTCTACCGTACTCGCGGAGGAGATGCGAATCAAGCGTGGGTGGGGCGCCGACGGGCGCAGGTCTTCGAGGGCAGGGAGCGGATTAAGAACTTTGCAACAGAGATGAACTAGCGCCGGCTGGCGACGCCGACGTTGTGTACGCCTGAAAAGATGAACGTGGCCGTGCCGAGCGCCTGCGGCACCCACCACAGCCGGCGCTCCAGGCCGGCATTGCTGCGCTGCATGCGGCGCGCGAAATAATCGAGAACAATCGGCGTCACCTGAATCGCCCCGTAAATCGCCGCTGAATTCGCGAAGGGCCGCATCATCGGGTCCTTCTCGACGGCGCCGGTGGCGATGGCTTGCCGCGTGGAATAGGCGTCGAAGGCCGCCGCGCCGGATTGCACGGCCGAAAGAATCATCCATTGCCGCCGCGAAGCCGGACGCTCCGCCATCGGCACGCCCATCCGCTTCGGCGGGTGCGTGGGCGGAATGCGGATATTCGAAAGCGATTGCATGTTCTGCGAGGGCTCGGCGGGCAGCGTCGTCACAGCCGTTCCGCGCGTCCCGTCGCTGGTGTCGTTGGCAAGGGCGAGCAGCTTGGCCGAGTTTGCCGTCGCGTCCAGCGCCGGTGCCACAGCCTCTGGCTTTGCGGGTTCGGCGAAACGCAGCGCACTAGAACTAAAGGTCACCGATGGTGCTGTGGCCGAGATTTTCGTCAGGACGCCGGGTGTTACCGGGTTCAACTGAAGCAAGAGAGCGGCGACGGCGAGGACCATAGGACGGGTCTCCTTGTGCTCCGCTGGTCGGAAGGAGCACGGTCGGTACCAGCCGCGTTATGTGCTAACTTCTTTTAATTCAGTGATGGCACACCAATACTGTAACAAAAGGTTACGGAATGGACATTTGTTTTCCGCGCCGGGCGGAAGTAATTTTCCTCTTGCGGGCAGAGAGGCCTTTGTCTCTGAATCCGGAGACGCTTTCCCCCAAGTGCGCGCCAAAGGCGCAGCATTATCCCGCGGACATCGCCTCAAGCGCCTCCCCCGCTGCTTTGATAGTGGCATCTATATCCGCTTCTGTGTGGGCTGTGGAGACGAACATCGCCTCGAATTGCGAAGGGGGCAGGAATACGCCGCGGTCGAGCATCTGGTGAAAAAAGGCGCGAAAGCGCCCGAGATCGGAGCACTTCGCGGCGGCATAATCGCGAACCGGCTCGGGCACGAAAAATAGCGTGAGCAGCGATCCGGCAGCAGCCACCTGGCCCGCCACCTGAGCGCGCTTGAGCGCCTGCCGCAAGCCATCGGCAAGCCGGTCGGCGCGGCGGCCAAGCCCCTGGTAAAATCCCGGCTCCGCGAGCTTCTCCAGCATAGCGATGCCCGCGCGCATCGCGAGCGGATTGCCCGCCAGCGTGCCTGCCTGATAGACCGGCCCCATCGGCGCGATGCGTTCCATGATGTCGCCACGGCCGCCATACGCCGCGACGGGCAATCCCCCGCCGATAATCTTGCCCAGAATGGTTACGTCCGGCCGAATGCCAAAAACATTCTGCGCCCCGCCGAAGCAGAGGCGGAATCCGGTGATCACCTCATCGAAGATCAGCAGCGCGCCATCGCTGCGCGTCAGTTCGCGCAAACCGCTCAGAAATCCCTCGACGGGCGGGACCACGCCCATATTCGCCGCCACCGGTTCGAGAATCACGGCCGCAATTTTTCCCGCGTGTTCGCGGAAGACGCGCTCGGCGGCTGGGAGATCGTTATACGGCGCATTCAACGTGAGCGACGCAAGGGCCTGCGGCACTCCGGGGCTGGACGAGATGCCGAGCGTGGCGAGTCCCGAACCCGCTTCGGCCAGAAAGCTACCGGAATGACCGTGATAGCAGCCCTCGAATTTCAGGATCAGGTCGCGCCCGGTGAAGGCGCGGGCGGCGCGAATGGCAGACATCGCCGCCTCCGTCCCCGAGCTGACGAATCGGACGCGCTCGATCGAAGGGATCGCCCGCGCGATGCGCTCGCCCAGCTCGATTTCGAGCGGCGAGGTCATCCCGTAGCTGGTTCCGCGCCGGGCTTGCCCGGTGACGGCCGCGACCACGTCGGCATCCGCGTGGCCCGTGATCAGCGCGCCCCATGAGCAGACGTAATCAATGAACTCGCGCCCGTCCACGTCGCGCAGCCGCGCACCCGCCGCGCGCTCGATCATCAGCGGCGCGCCGCCCACGGCGCGAAACGCCCGCACGGGGCTGTTCACGCCGCCGACGAGGATTTGCTGTGCACGCTCCAGAAGCTCGCTGGATTTTTCGCTCATGGATTTCATTGGCGGCTTCATGGGTATTTCAGGGGTTCGCGCCCAGCGGCAGCGAAGGCACGTCCCAATCCGGCAGATGCGCCAGCATCGCCTGCCAGGTCGTCTGCGCATGCAGCGCATCCACCACGCACGGCAGCGGATCGGGCAGAATTTCGCAAAAGGTGCGCTCCTCCGGAAGCGCCGTCCGAAAGGCCAAGCGCTCGACGGGCGGGCAGAATTGCGCGTCCACGCCGGGCTTGTTGCCTCGCGGGTCCGCGCGATACCAGCCGAAGGCGGGCAGGTACACGGCGTTCAACCCGTGCAGCGAAAATGGCGCGCCGCGATCGTCAATGCTCAGCCGCTGATAACAGAATCCGGCGGGGATGCCGCTCGCGCGCAGCAGCGCGGCCAGCAGATGGCTTTTCGCGTAGCAATATCCGGTACCTTCCCGCAGCGCCCCGGAGGCGGCGCACGTCACCGGATCGCGCCGGAAATCGGAGCTGTGTTCGATATTGTCGCGCACCCATTCGAAGCAGCGCCGCGCGGTCTCGACCGTCCGTCCGGCGCCCACGGAAAGTTCCCTGCTCTTGGCAAGCACCGCGGGGTGCATCCAGTCAATGACGGTGGTGGAGCGCAGAAATGGTTCGAAGGATTCCATGGCGCTCAGCAGTTCTTCAGCCAGCGCGCCGCGTCTTTCGCGTGGTAAGTAACAATGATGGATGCGCCCGCCCTTTGGATCGCAGTGAGAATCTCGAGCACGGCGCGCTTTTCGTCCAGCCAGCCATTGCGCGCCGCCGCCTTCACCATCGCGAATTCGCCGCTCACGTTGTAAGCGGCAATGGGCGCATCGAAGCGTTCGCGCACCCGCTGGATAACGTCGAGATAGGCGAGCGCAGGCTTCACCATCACGATGTCCGCGCCTTCTTCCAAGTCGAGCGCCACTTCGCGCAGCGCCTCGCGGGCGTTGGCGGGATCCATCTGATAGCCCTGGCGGTCGCCGGATTGCGGCGCCGATTGCGCCGCCTCGCGAAACGGCCCATAAAATCCCGAGCAGTACTTCGCCGCGTAGGAAAGGATCGCCACGTCCGCGAAGCCGCGCTCATCGAGCGCGCCGCGGATCGCGCCCACGCGCCCATCCATCATGTCCGAAGGCGCCACGATATCGGCGCCCGCGCGCGCGTGCGACACCGCGGCATTCGCCAGCAGCGCGAGCGTCGGATCGTTCTGCACGCTGCCGCCTTCCAGAACGCCACAATGCCCGTGATCGGTATATTCGCAGAGGCATACGTCCGTAATCACCAGCAGATCGAGCTTCGCCTTGCGAATCGCCTCAGTGCTGCGCTGCACGGCGCCTCGCGCCGACGCCGCTTCGGAGCCGGCCGCGTCCTTGCGTTCCGGCAGGCCGAAGAGCAACACCGCCGGGATTCCCAGATCGGCGACTTCGCGGCATTCTTCGACGATGCGGTCCGGCGATTGCTGGCACACGCCCGGCATGGACGCGATTTCGGTGCGCACGTTTGCGCCCGGGCACGCGAACATCGGATAGACCAGCCCTGCGGCGCTCAGGCGCGTCTCGCGCACCAAGTGGCGCAGCGCCGCCGAGCGCCGCAGCCGCCGCGGGCGATGAACTGGAAACGTCATGCGGGCGCCCTCGTAGGCCGCGCCTGCGCGCGGCTGCTATAATGCGCCGCGATGGCCTCCGCCACGCCCTGCGCGGAGGGATCCGCCGCCTCAATCTCCACACGCGCGCCTGCATCGCGCATCGCCTTCGCCGTCACTGGCCCGATGGCCGCAAATGCGATTCGCGCCGAAAGCGCCGCCAGTTCCGCCGAACCGAAGAACGCGGCGAGATTCTGATACGCCGAAGGGCTTGCGAACACCACCGCATCCACCTTCGCGTCGCGCACCCGCGCCGACACATCCGGATCAAGCGCTTCGGGCGCCGCCGTTCGATACGAGATCGTCTCCGTCACGCGCGCCCCTGCCGCACGTAGCGCATCCGGCAGTTCCGCGCCCGCGCGGTTGCTGCGAGGCAATAGGACGCTCGCGCCGCGCAGCACCTGCGCAAGTTCGCGCCCCAGCGATTCGCCTGTGTGATCCTTCGCGATGTAGTCCACCTGCAAGCCCTCCGCGCGCGCCGTCTGTGCCGTTGCCGGCCCCACCGCGCCGATTTTTGGCCGCGCCGCGCGAGCGATTGAAATATTTCGTTCGCGTGCTCGATCGAGGAAGAATCGTACCGCATTCCGGCTGGTGAATAGAATCCAATCGAATGCGGCCATCGCGTCCAGCGCCGCGTCCAGATCGCGCCAGTTTTCCGGCGGCGCAAAGCGAATCACGGGCAGCAGCAGCACCTGCGCGCCAAGCGATTCGAGCGCCCCCGCGAGCCCCGATTCCTGCCCGGCGGCGCGCGTCACCACTATGCGCTTGCCTTCGAGCGGCTTATTTTCCGCTTCCAATCTCACGTCCCGCGAGGCGCAGGATTCGATCCGCGCCCGCTTCGATCAATAACTTTCCCAATTCCGCGCCGATTCGCTCCGCGTCCGCCGCATGGCCATGCGTTTCGCGTCGCACGCTTTCGCTTCCATCCGGCGATAGCACACATGCTTCGAGATGCAGCGTTCCAGCGTGCAGCCGCGCCCAAGCCCCCAGCGGCACCTGGCAGCCGCCCTCGAGCGTACGAAGCAGCGCGCGCTCCGCGGTGACGCACGCGCGACTTTCGGCGTCGTCCAGCAGGGCCGCCAATTTCATCGTCTCCGAATCCTCCGCGCGCGCCTCAATCCCCAGCGCCCCTTGGCCAACGGCCGGCAGCATTACCTCCGCGCTCAGCGCCTGCGTGATGCGCTCGGCCGCGCCCAACCGCGCGATGCCCGCCAAGGCCAGCACGATGGCGTCGAATTCCCCGGCCGCCGCTTTCCTCAGCCTCGTATCCACGTTGCCGCGCAGGTCGAGCACTTGCAGGTCGGCGCGAAAATGGCGCAGTTGCGCCTGCCGCCGCAAGCTGCTCGTTCCGATGCGTGCGCCCCGCGGCAGGCGCTCAAGCGAATCGCCCGTGTGCGAAATCAGGCAATCCCGCGGGTCTTCGCGCCGCGTGATGGCCGCGATGGCCAGCCCCTTCGGAAGTTCGGTGGGCACGTCCTTCATGCTGTGCACCGCAAGGTCCACGGCGCCCGCCAGCAGCGCGTCCTCGATTTCCTTGATGAAGACGCCCTTTGCCCCGCCCTCGGAGCCGATCTGCGCGATGGCCGCCGTGGGAAACTTGTCGCCGGCGGTGTGAATCCGCACGATCTCCGCTTCCACGCCGCGCAGCTCCGCCAGCCGCGCGCCAACGTGATTCGCCTGCCAGAGCGCCAGCGCGCTGCCGCGCGTTCCGATCCGCAGCGGCTTCATGGCTTCTTCGCGCCGATGCCGAAAAGGTGCCGCAGCGCCTCGATCGCGCCCAACCGCCCGCGCATCGCCGCGCCGCGCCGCAATTGCCGCGCGGGCTCCTCGAGCACGCGTTCGATCAATTCCCCGGTGATTTGCGCGATGCGGTCGCGCTCCGCTGGAGAAAGCCCGGGCGCCTCGCGAAGCTTTTCGGCCAGCAATTGGTCGCGCTGCTCGTGGAAGTGCCGCCGCAAATCGTCTGCAATCGAAGCGGATTCGATGCCCGCGCGCCACGCCTCGAATTTCGCCAGTTGCTCCGCGATGATCGCTTCCGCGCGCGGTATTTCCGCCTCGCGCGCCTTCTTGTTCTGTTCAACGATTTCGCCCAGATTGTCCACGTTATAGAGGTACACGTTGTAGAGACTCGCCGCCTCCGCGGCCACGTTGCGCGGCACGCCCAGGTCCACCAGGAAAAGGGGCCGCCCCTCGCGCACGCCCTCGGCGCGCCCGATCATGTCGCGCGTTACCACGGGCTTTTCGCTGCTCACCGACGCAACCACCACGTCCGGCGCCGCCAGCTCCGATTCGAGCGATTCCCATGCCGCCATTTCGCCGCCAATCCGCCGCGCCAGTTCCTCTGCGCGTTCCGGCGAGCGGTTCACCACGCGCAGCCTGCCGATGCCGCGGTTCCGCAGATGCTCGATCACCTGTTCGGCCACGGCGCCTGCGCCAATAATCAGCGCCGCCCGCCCCTTCAGGTTACCGAAGACGCGCTCGGCGAGTTTCACGCCCGCCAGCGCCACGGACATAGGCCGCGCGCCCACTTCCGTTTCCGCCCGCACGCGCTTGCCCACCTCGAGCGCCGCCTGAAACGCGCGGTTCAGCACCGGTCCGGTCGCGCCATGATCGAGCGCCTGCCCGTAGGCCGCGCGAAGCTGCCCCAGGATTTCCGCTTCGCCGAGCATCATCGAGTCAATTCCCGCGGCCACGCGGAAAAGATGCCGCACGGCATCCGGCCCCGCCGAACGGTAGAGCCTGCCGGTCCATTCCGCGCGCGCCACACCGTGATACGCGGTGAAGAAATCCTCCATTGCCTGCGCCGCGCCCGGGCTCGCCTCCGCCGGCACGCCATAGAATTCGCTGCGGTTGCACGTCGAAAGCACCACGGCCTCTTCGAGGATTCCCTTCCTGCGCAGCTCGTCCGCCGCATCCAGCGCCTGCTCCGGCGTAAACACCACGCGCTCGCGCAGCTCGAGCGGCGCGGTGCGATGGTTGCATCCGATCAGCGCGATGCGCACGCGCACCCGCAGCGCGTTCGATGCGGTGTCAGATTGGAAGGCGCCATCCATTTCGGTTAGAAGAAGCGATGAAACCTCGTCAGGTACAAATTCACGAACGTATAGCTGAAGAGCACCACCGCGAAATTGCACGCGCAAAGCAACGCCGCGCGCGCCCCGCGCCAGCTTGCCGCGCGCGAAAGCCGCAGATATGCCGCATAGGCCGCCAGGATCAGCAGCGTGACCATCACCTTCGGATCGCCCCAGGCGTAGCCGCCGCTCAGGCGGTGCTCGTACGCCAGGCCGAGGCCCACCCCCAGCACCAGCGCGCCCAGCCCTACCCACACGCTGCTGCGCGCCATCCGATCCAGCACGTCGAGCGATGGAAACCGCCAGAACGTCGCCGACATTCGATGCGATCGCAGCACGCGATTCTGCACCAGATACACCAGGCTCAGCAGAAACGAGAGCGCAAACGCCGCGTATGCCCAAGTGTTCAGCGTCACGTGAAATGCGAAGAGCGCACCGCGCGCCGGCGGCGTCACGGCCCGTGCCTCTGGGGCAAGCGCCATCAGGCATGCAATCCAGATCGCGAGAAACAGCGTCACCAGCGCGCCCACCGCCCGCTGCCGGTGCAGCAACTCCAGCGCCAGATACGTGATCCCCAGCAGCCACGCGAAAAGCAGCATCGAGCCGTAGAGATCGTCGTACGGGATCGTGTGCGTCCAGTGGGCCCGTTCGAGCAGCGCCACGTACTGCATGCCGATGCCGGAGGCGAGCAGCAGCGTCGCCGCGCGCCCGATCCACTTGTTCGGCGCGTAGAGAATCCGCGCGTAGCAGATCAGGCTCGCCGCGTAGCACATCAGGCTTAGATAGCCGAAGGGATGCGTCATGCTGATTCCAGCTTATTTGCCGACCTGGAATTATAGCTCCGATTCACTCCCGCCCGCCGCTGAGCGCGCTCGCCGCCCCTTCTGTTATCATTTCCTTCCGGATGCCATTCGATGATCGCACCCAGCGAAAATCGCAAAGAGCTTTTCCTGCGCGCCTGCCGCTGCGAGCCCGTGGACCGCGTACCCGTGTGGATTATGCGCCAAGCCGGCCGCTATCTGCCCGAATACCAGGCCGTCCGCGCGCGGCACTCGTTTCTCGAAATCTGCAAGACGCCCGAATTGGCCGCCGAGGTTTCGTTGCAGCCCTTTCGCATCCTCGGCGTGGACGCGATCATCGTCTTCTCGGACATCTTGATCGTCGCGGAAGCGATGGGCATGTCGCTCGACGTTCCCGATGACGGCCCGATTCTGCGCGATCCGCTGCGCGATCGCGCCGCCCTCCAACGCCTCCGCGATTTCGATCCCGAGCGCGAGACGAAATTCGTGCCCGGCGCGATTCGCGCTATCCGCCGCGCCGCAGGCCCCGACGTGCCCGTGATCGGCTTCGCCGCCGCCCCTTGGACGCTCGCCTGCTACATGATCGAAGGCCGCACGCGCGGCGATATCGCCAGCGCGAAGCAAATGCTCGCCGCCGATCCGGCGCTGCTGCGCGACTTGCTCGCTCGCATCGCGCGCTCCACCGCCGCCTACCTGCAATCGCAGCTCGCCGCCGGCGCCACCGCCATTCAGCTCTTCGACACTTGGGCCGGCGAACTTGCCCCGCGCGATTACGACGAATTCGAATTGCCCGCGACGCAGCAGATCTTCCGCGCGCTCGGCGACGCGGCGCCGAAGATATTATTCGCCAAGGGCTCGGCCCAGCATCTCGCAAGCCTTGCCGCATCTGGCGCGGACGTGCTCAGCCTGGATTCGCGCACCGATCTCGCCGAGGCGCGCCAGGCACTCGGCCGCCGCGTGGCGCTGCAAGGCAACGTGGACCCCGCGGTGCTCCTTGGCCCCGCGGCGGAAATTCGCCGGGCGGCCTGCGACGCCGTCGCGAAGACGGGCGGCCTCGGCCACATTTTGAATCTGGGCCACGGCATTCTGCCGGCCACTCCGGTCGCGAACGCAAAAGCATTCGTCGCAGCCGGACAAGCGGCCGCCGTAGCTGCGCAACCGCGCTCCATCGCGCGATAATTCGACCATGACCACGAGCCACAACTCGGCCTTCGCCGGCGAACAAATTTCCGCCGAGTTCCTGGAAAAATACAATCGCCCCGGCCCACGCTACACCAGCTATCCCACCGCGCCTGTGTGGAAGGACGATTTCGGCCCCGACGATCTCGAATCCTATTACGCGCGCGCCGAATCGGCCGCCACGCCGCTATCGCTCTATATGCATCTCCCCTTTTGCGAAAGCCTCTGCCTTTTTTGCGCCTGCACCGTTTCCATTCAGCGGGATAAAAGCGTCGCGCTTCCTTATCTCGCCGCGCTCCAGCGCGAAGTCGAACACGTCTCGCGCTTCGTCTCTCGCGCGCGGCCCGTTGTGCAGTTCCATTGGGGCGGCGGCACGCCCACCTACCTAAGCCCCGCGCAGATGGAAGACCTCTTCGCGTGGACCAGCGAACGCTTCCGCTTCTCCGCCGACGCCGAAATCGGCGTGGAAATTGATCCGCGCGTCACCACGCAGGAGCATCTCGAAAGCCTGCGCCGCCTCGGCTTCAACCGCCTCAGCATGGGCATTCAGGATTTCGAGCCGCGGGTGCAGCAGGCGATTCGCCGCATCCAGCCCTGCGAATTGACGCGCGATCTGATCGCCGCCGCGCGCGCCCTCGGCTTCCACAGCATCAATGTAGACCTCATCTACGGCCTGCCCCACCAAACCGCCGCGAGCTTCGCCTCCACCGTGGACCAGACGCTCACGCTCTCTCCCGACCGCATCGCCCTCTTCAGCTACGCCCACGTCCCCTGGCTGAAAAAGCAGCAAGGCGCATTCGAGGCGCGCCTGCCCGCCGGAATCGAGAAGTTCCGAATTTTTCAGCTCGGCCTGGAAAAATTCCTCGCTGCCGGCTACATCTATATCGGCATGGACCATTTCGCGCGCCCCGATGACGAGCTCGCCGCCGCGCAGCGCCATCGCACCTTGCACCGCAATTTTCAAGGCTATACCACGAAGGCGGGCGCCGATCTCTACGGCATGGGCGTCAGCGCGATCAGCTCCATCGGCCAGGCCTACGCGCAGAACGTCCGCGAAGTTCCCGCCTACCAGTCAGCCGTTTCCGCGCGGGGCATCGCCACCATGCGCGGCTACCGCCTCTCGCCCGACGACAAACTTCGTCGCGCCGTAATCGGCCGCCTGCTCTGCCACGCGGTTATTGACACCGCCGAAATCGAGCGCGAGTTTGGAATTTCCTTCCGCGAATATTTCTCCGCCGAAATCGAAGAACTCGGCCGCGCCCGCGCCGATGGCCTGGTCGCGCTCGAAGCCGGCGAAATCCGCGTCACCCCGCTCGGCCGAATCTTCATCCGCAACGTCGCCATGATCTTCGACCGCTATCTTCGCGATCAGCGCATGGCCGATCGCCCGCTCTTCTCGAAAACCCTCTGAAAAGGACGCAAAAGGATCATGCCCGCCGACTCCCGCCGTGCCAGCGTTATCGTGATCGGCGGCGGCATTTCCGGACTCGCCTGCGCCTATCGCCTGCTCCGGCTCGGGCAGCCGGTCATGCTGCTCGAATCCGAGCCGCATCCCGGCGGCCTCATCGCCACCGCAGCTCACAATGGCTTCCTCTTCGAATCCGGCCCGCAGAGCTTTCAAGGCACGGACACGCTCCTTCGCCTCATCGCCGAACTCGGCCTCGATTCCGAATTGCTCCGCGCCGATCCGCGCGCCCCGCGATTCGTCCTGCGTCGCGGACGATTGCAAAAAATCCCGATGTCGCCGCAAGCCCTGCTTGCCAGTTCCCTGCTCAGCCTCGGCTCGCGCTGGAAAATCGCCTCCGAGCCCTTTCGCAGGACGAAGCCGCCCACCAACGAAGAAGGGGAAGAATCCGTTGCCGCCTTCGTGCGCCGAAAATTCGGCCATGAAATTCTCGAATATCTCGTCGCGCCATTCGTTTCCGGCGTCTACGCCGGCGATCCTGAATCGCTCAGCCTGCGCGCCGCATTTCCCACGCTCGATGAATGGGAGCGCGAGCATGGCAGCGTGATTCGCGGCGCCATGAAATCGCGGCGCAAGCCCGCCGCGCGCAATGGCCCGCCGCCGCTCTGTTCCTTTCGCGGCGGCATCGCCGCGCTGCCCCGCGCAATGGCTGCGGCGCTCGGCGATTCGTTCCGCGCGGGCGCGCGCGTCACCGCCATCCATCGCGCCCCATCCGAATCGCTCGCGCAATCCGAAACGCGCGCCGCCTACCAACTTCGCATCGCCGGCGCCGGCGACGCAATCACCGCGCAGGCCATCGTCCTCGCAACGCCCGCTTACGCCGCTTCCCATTTGCTCAACGACGTCTCGCCCGCCATCGCGCGAACCCTTTCCGGCATCGCCTATGCGCCGGTCGCCGTCGTCGCCGCGGGATATGCCGCGCGCCAGACGGCACGCGCCGTCGAAGGCTTCGGCTTTCTCGTGCCCCGCAGCGAACGCCTGCACACCCTCGGCACCGTCTGGAATTCCTCGCTATTCCCCGGCCGCGCCCCGCAAGGGAACATCGTGATGACCAGTTTCCTGGGCGGCGCAACCGACCCGGAGATCGTCGCCCGCCCGGACGACGAAATCGCTGCAATCGTTCACCGCGAAAATGCGAGCATCCTCGAAATTTCGGGCGCGCCCATCGCCGCCGTCGTGTGGAAATATCCGAAGGCTCTGCCGCAATATAATCTAGGCCACGCGCACATCATCGCCGCCCTGCGCGAAGCCGCGCGGCGAACCCCTGGCATCTTTTTCACCGGAAACTATCTGGAAGGCCCCGCCATCGGCAAATGCATCGAACAAGGGTTCTCCACCGCCGAATCCATCCGCGACTTTCTGAACAAGGTGTGAACGAATGCAAAGCGGGGTGAAATGTTCGCTTAATTAGAAGTGGACGGATCCAACCGCGCCGTAACCAAGCGCGGAGGTTTTCTCCTCTGCTTCCTCCCCGTCCTCTGCCTCCTATATCTCTTCCGGCGGCCTCTTATGCCGCATCTTCAGCCGATGCTGCCGCCGCTCGCCCGCCTCGCGATAGCGCCGCCGGTCCCCTTCGGATTCCAGCACCAGCGGCGGCACGGCGCGCGGCAGCCGATTCTGATCAATCGCCACATACGTCACGTACGCCGTGCTCGTATGCTTGCGCTCTCCCGTCAAAATGTTTTCGGAGAACACCTTCACTCCCACCTCCATCGAGGTGTGAAACACGCGATTCACGCTCGATTTCAGCACGATGAATTCGCCCACGCGTATCGGAAATCGGAAATCGAGATAATCCACCGACGCCGTCACCACGTGGCTGTTCGAATGCCGATGCGCCGCCAGCGCCCCCGCGATGTCAATCAAGTGCATCACGCGCCCGCCGAGCATATTTCCCAGCGGATTCGCGTCATTCGGAAGCACCGCCTCCACCATTTCCGAACGCGACGCGCTCACCCGCTTCGCCGGCAAGCTCGAAGGCGACCCATGCTCGCCGCTGCCGCTTTCCTTTACCTTCTTCGCTTTTCGCATTCGCTCGCTTTGCGCCTCGCCCGCAGCCCGATATAATACGCGCGTTCCCCCAATGACCGAAACGCGAAAATCGCGCCGCGAAATGCTCGAGCAATTCGTCGCGCAAAAGCCCGCAGACGCCTTCGCGCGTTACGGCCTGGCCCTCGAATGCTCGAAGCAGGGCGACGATTCCTCCGCGGCCGTCCATTTCCAAAAGCTGCTGGAAGATCATCCGGAATATTCTGCGGGATATTTTCAGTATGGGCAGTTGCTCGGCCGCCTGGGCCGCAATGAAGAAGCGCGCAAGGTGCTTTCCACCGGAATCATCGCCGCGCAAAAAGCCGGCGATATGCACGCACGCGACGAAATGCAGGCAGCGCTCGAAATGCTCCGCTAAGTCGCCGTCCCGCGATTAATCCACGCTCAGCACAATCTTCCCGCGCGCGTGCCCCGATTGGCTCAGCTCATGCGCGCGCCGCGCGTCCGTGAGCGGCAGCACCGTCTCCGTCAGCGGCTTTATCTTCCCGAAATCCACCAGGTTCGCGATCTGCTCCAGTTGCACGGTGCTCGGCGAGACGAACACGTACCCGCACCGCACCCCATATAGCTCCGCCTCATGCCCCTCCGGCTCGCTCACAATCGAGACGAGGATTCCGCCCCGCCGCAGCGTCTTCCACGAACGCTCGCGCGTCTCGCCGCCAATCGTGTCCAGCACCACGTCCACCGCGTGCACCACGTCGTCAAAGCGCGTCTTCTGATAATCAATCGGCTCATCCACGCCAAGCTCGCGCAGAAATCCCTGATTGCGCGCCGAAGCTGTCCCGTAGACGTACGCCCCCTTCCATTTCGCGAGTTGAACGGCGTAGCCGCCCACCCCGCCCGCCGCGCCATGGATCAGCACCTTCTGTCCCGCCTTCAGCTCCGCCGCATCGAACAGCGTTTGCCATGCCGTCAGCGCCGCCAGCGGCATGCCCGCGGCCTGCACGTGATCCACCGAGCGCGGCTTCAGCGCCAGTTCCGTCTCGCGGATCGCGATGTATTCCGCATAAGCCCCGTCGCGCGTGATGTCCGGCCGGCTGTACACGTGATCCCCGGCCTTAAACTTTTTTGCGTCGGGCCCGCTGGCCTCCACCGTGCCAGACACGTCCCAGCCCAAAATCAGCGGCAGGTGATAATCGGTGCGCTTCCGCAGATAGCCTTCGCGCACCTTCCAATCCACCGGATTCACGCCGGCAGCCTCCACCCGAACCAGAACATCCAGGCCCTCGGCCTGCGGACGCGGCGCGTCCTCATAAATCAAAACCTCCGGGCCGCCATATTCATGCATGCGAACTGCCTTCATCGTTTCCATGTGCCTCGCCCCCGAATCCCGCCATTCCCAGAGCATCCCTGCCCCTGCTAAATTCGATGAGATGGCTAAAATGAGGGATTCGAGCCGCGCGAACGCGCGCGCGTTAAGCTGCCAAAGGAGATAGCGTCGCTTCAACTGCACTCCTCGGAGCTAACAGCCCCCACCTGCATCGGCCAAGTTCAGCGCAGGAAGGGGTTCTGCTCGCGTTCAGCCCCGATGCTCGTGCTCTCGCCATGCCCGGGATAGACGAGCGTCTCGTCCGGCAGCACCAACAGCTTTTCGCGGATCGAAGCGATGATTCGAGGAAAGGAGCCGCCCCAAAGGTCCGTGCGGCCAATGCTGTTCTGAAAAAGCGTGTCGCCGGCCAGCAGCCGCCGCGGCTCCGCAATCGCGGACGCCGGCGTCGCCCCGATTTCGCCGCGCGGCGCCTCGCGCTCCACGTACAAGCTGATGCTCCCCGGCGTGTGCCCGGGCGTGTGCAGCACGCGCGCCGCAAATCCGCCCCACCGCAGCGCGTCGCCCTCCTTCACGAAATCCTGTATCCGCAGCGTCTCCGGAGTCGGCACGCCCAGCCATTGCGCCTGCAAATCCAGATGCCGATAAAGTTCCATATCGTCTTCATGGATCAGCACAGGCGCGCCGGTCGCCCGATGCAGCGCCGCGAGGCCCCCGACGTGGTCAATATGCGTATGCGTGCTGACGATCGCGCCCACCTTCAGCCCATGCCTCCCGAGCGCCTCCAGGATGCGATCCGTATCGTCGCCCGGGTCCACCACAATCGCCTCGCGCGTCTCCCGGTCGCCCAGGATCGAGCAATTGCAGTGCAGCAACCCCACGGGAATCACTTCGTGAATCAGTTCCGATGCCATATGGATAGAGTATCGCAGCTCGCCCGCCGTGAATCGTTAATGCGGCATTGCTGTCAGGGGAGCGCGCTTTGCCCTGCTTCGGAATGGCCGCCCCTTCGGCCGCAGCGCCGCTCGCTTGGGACGAACTTCGAATCGGGCGCCTTCCTCTTGCTGCAAACAGGCAACGATTTCGAACAAATTGCTGGCCGTCGGATTCCCGTGAGGGCCAGACATCTGGCGAAGGGTTTTACGTGAATTTTCGTTCGCGCGGCGAGCTTGGGAAAGCCGGCCGTGGCATTGATGAAATCACGCAGCAGTTCCTTGCCGAGTTCCACCTCGCCGGAGAGGAGGCTTTCGATACGTCGCTAAGCAGCCCCTGTCGAAAGGCGGCATCGCGCTTCACTCGCGCTTCAGCGGTTTCTGTGAAATCTCTCGTCAAAGCCATATGCATGTTACGCGAACTCCTCGTCTATCGCCTATGGTTTTTCATATACCGAAAATACTTGCTTTTCTGATTAATCTGTGCTATCAATTAGGATGGCGTTTTTTTTGCCAGAGAGGAGGAAGGCGATGCACCCCCGGGGCCCCGCACACCGCGGGCGGCAATTTCTAATCTACGGTACGGGGATTAGAAATGCCTCTATCTCGTTGAAAATACTCGCCCGATCTCCGTCTAATATACGGTACACAGCCGCGCCCGATATTATGTTGCGCCCGCCGCGCCGCCGGGAGTTGACCAGTGACGCCCCCGCTCCCGCGGTCGCAAGCCCACGCCCCCTCGCCGGGGCATCTGTTAAGATGCTTCCTGGCAGAGGTCGCATGGAAACCCCGCTCATTACCGAACATCGCGAAGCCGCCGCGCGCCTGGGAGAATTTTCCGGCTGCGTCCTGCCCGAAGGCTTTTCCGATTTCAACACGGAATATCGCGCCATGCGCCACAGCGTCGCCCTTCTGGATACAAGCTGGCACGCCGTGATCGCCCTCGCAGGCCGCGACCGCGTGCGCTATCTCCACGCCATTTCCTCAAATCACATCGCGGGCCTGCAAGAGGGCCGGGGCGCCTTTGCCCTGCTGCTGAACCCCCAAGGACGCATTCTCTCCGAGCTCGAGGTATACGCCCAAAGCGACAAGCTGCTCACCCTATCCCACGCCTCCGCCCGCGAGCGCACCGCCGCCACCTTGAAAAAATACATCATCATGGACGATGTAAAGCTCGATGACCTCACTGATCAGGTCGGCAGCGTCGCCGTCGAAGGCCCGCGCGCCACCGCCATCGTGCAGCAGGCCTGCGGCTTGCTCCTCAATGAGATACCCGAGATGTCCATCCGCGATGTTCACGTGGAAAAAATCGCCTGCCAGATGCTGCGCCGTTCGCATTTCGGCGAGCCAGGCGCGGAATTTATCGCCCGCCGCGAATGGCTTCCCTCCCTCTGGCGCAAGCTGCTCACCGGGGTGCGCGCCCACGGCGGCGAGCCGGTCGGGATGGTGGCGCTCAACTCCGCGCGGCTCGAAGCCGGCATTCCCTGGTTCCCCCAGGATTTCAACGACTCGGTGATCCCGCACGAAGCCTCCCTGATCGAGACGCACATCAGCTTCACCAAGGGCTGCTACACCGGCCAGGAAATCGTCGAGCGGGTCCGCTCGCGGGGTCACGTGAATCGCAAGCGCATGCGCCTGAAATTCTCCACGGCCGCGCCGCCGCTTCCCGGCACGTTGCTGCTCTCGACCGGAATCGAAGTCGGCCAGGTGACCAGCGCGGCCTATTCGCCCGAAGCGGGCTCGGCCATCGGAATGGGTTACGTCCGCCGCGACCAGCACGCCCCCGGCAGCACGATGGAGTTCGAAGGCGGCACTGCGACCGTGATGGGATAAGCGGATGAGATGGGCAACAGGATGGAAACCGAGAGGAGGAAGCCGTCAGCTTTTCGAAAAATTAAGCGAGCGCCGGAAGCTGCCGCGATCGCGGTCGATTTTCTTTTGCAGTTGCAGGATCGAATAGACCAGGGCCTCCGGCCGCGGCGGGCAGCCGGGAACGTAGACGTCAATCGGAATCACCTGGTTCACGCCCTGCACGATGGCGTAATTATTGAATACGCCCCCGGAAGTGGCGCACACGCCCATCGAAATCGCCCACTTCGGCTCCGGCATTTGCGCGTAGAGCTGCTTGATCACCGGCGCCATCTTCTGCGAGACGCGCCCCGCGATAATCATCAGGTCCGATTGCCGCGGCGATCCGCGAAACACTTCGGCGCCAAATCGCGCCACGTCGTAGCGCGAGGCCGCCATGGACATCATCTCGATCGCGCAGCACGCCAGCCCGAACGACATCGGCCAGATCGAGCTGCGCCGCGCCCAATTCACCACCTTATCGAGCTGAGCGAAAAGAATTCCCTCGTCCTTCAGGAAGTTCTCGTCCTCGCCCGGCCGCTCCAGCGTCACGCCTTTTGCGAGTTCCACGGCCATTTGTGCGGCTGCTCCTTCCGCGGCCAATGCGCGGTTTCCACTCAATATTTTGCCCGTTCCCCGCGCGATTTGCAAAGCGCTTCTCCGCCGCGCCGCGGAAGACAACCTTCAGGCGAAGAACTGGCCCATGCGGCGGAATTTTTCATACCGCAGGTCTACAAGCTGCTGCGGCGAATAAGGCGCGAGTTCATCGAGCGCATTGCTCAGCACGGGTTCGAGAAGCTTGGCAGCCGCGGCGTGGTCCGCGTGCGCCCCGCCATCGGGTTCGGGGACGATCCCATCCACCAGCTTCAATTCGAGAAGATCGGTGGCCGTGATTTTCAGCGCCTCCGCCGCGATTTCCGCCTTGGTCGCGTCGCGCCACATGATGGAAGCACAGCCTTCCGGCGAGATCACCGAATACACGGAATTCTCGAGCATGAAGACGCGGTCCCCCACGGCCACGGCAAGCGCGCCGCCCGAGCCTCCCTCGCCCGTAATCGTGACGATGATCGGCACCGGCAGGCGCGACATTTCGCGGATATTCCGCGCAATCGCCTCGGCTTGGCCGCGCTCTTCGGCATCAACGCCGGGGTACGCACCCGGCGTATCCACGAAAACGAAAATCGGCCGGCGAAATTTGGCCGCGAGGTTCATCACCCGCAGCGCCTTGCGATAGCCTTCCGGCTTCACATGGCCGAAATTGCGCGCCACGCGCTGCTTGGTGTCGCGCCCCTTCTGCGTTCCGAATACCGTCACCGGCTTGCCGTGAAACCAGGCCATTCCGGCCAGCATCGCCGGGTCGTCGCCGAAGTTGCGGTCACCGTGAATTTCGCTGAAATTCTCGAAGAGCAGCCGGATGAAGTCCTCGGGATAGGGCCGCTGAGGATGGCGGGCAACCTGAAGCTTCTGCCAAGCGCCAAGGTTGGCGTAAAACTGCTGCTTCAGTTCCTCAACTTCGCGGCGGATACGCGCGATTTCTCCCGTCGTTTGATCCGAAGGATCGGAAATACGGCTCAGCTCCATCACGTCACTTTCGAGCGCATCAATCGCGCGCTGCCGCTCCCTTTCCACTTCCCTGCCGGCGGATTTCGGGGCTGCGGCGTTCCCGGCATCGCCGGCGAGCGTTTTTGCCGAAGCAGCAAACACCACGCCGCGCCCGTTCGCCAGTGCATCGGCCGCGGTCGCAGTCGCCTTTTGACGTGCGCGCTGCCTGGCGAGCGCCTTCCGCCGGCGCAGCCGCTCTCGGGCCTGCTTGCGACGATCCTTCATTGGAGCACCACCACGGCGTCTGGGCCGCAGATTTCGCGGACTCCGGCGAGCAGATCGTCGTCGGCGCGAACCATGCTGCCCGCTTCGAGCGTCGCTTCCGAGCCATCATCGCGGACCAATTCAAACTGCACCCGGCACCGCCCCGGACGGCTGAGGAACAGCCTGTGCAATTGATCCAGCCCGCCATTTTCGAAGGCGCGTGTCCCCGCGCGCACGCGGAGCACGTTCGCGCGGCGTTCGGCCACTTGATCAAGGGGCCGCGCATCGCCGGCAATCAGCCTGGTGCCCGCATCTTCGACGGCCACGCGCGCCTTCACCAGCAGCGGAGTGGCCGGCTTCAAGACCGGTTCGAGTTTCTGGAACGCCTCCGGAAACACAAGCACTTCGGCCACGCCGGTGCGATCCTGCAACATCAATATCAGCCAGCGCGCGCCGCGCCGCGAACGCATCGGGCGCGACTGCACAATAATCCCGGCGACGACCACTTCTTCGCCGTTGCGGCGCCCTTCTATCGTCGAAAGCTCGACGGCCTTCAATGCCTCGAGCCGCCCGGCGTACTTATCCAGCGGATGCCCCGAAATATAAAATCCCAGCGTCGCGTATTCCGCGCCGAGCAGTTCGTGCTCGGCCCATTCTTCCGCGTCCGGCAGAACCTCCGGCGCGGATTGCTGCTCGGCGGTGCCGCCGGCGAAAAGCCCGTGTTGGCCGCTTTCGCGCGCGCGCTGCAATTTTTGCGCGCGTTCGATGCCGCGATCCGCCGCGGCCGCCATTTGCGCGCGATGAGCGCCCAATCCATCGAGCGCACCGGCGCGGATCAGGCTTTCCAGCACGCGCTTATTCAGCAGGCGCGTATCCACCGATTCGCAAAATTGAAAAAACGAGGCGAAACGCCCCAGGCGCTCCCGCGCCTCCAGAATTCCCTTCACAGTGTTCTCGCCGACGTTCTTGATCGCCGCGAGGCCGAAGCGAATGTCGCCGCCCACGGGCGTGAAGTTCATGGCGCTGGAATTTACGTCCGGGGGAAGCACGGTGATGCTCATGCTCCGCGCCTCGTTGATGTACTTCACCACTTTTTCCGTGTTGCCGGTTTCCGAGGTGAGCATCGCGGCCATAAATTCGATGGGATAGTGCGTCTTCAGCCACGCCGTCTGATACGCGAGATACGCATAGGCGCAGGAGTGCGACTTGTTGAACCCATAGCCGGCAAATTCCGCCATGAGATCGAAAATCTTCTCGGCCTTCGCCGCGGGAACGCGGTGCGCGGCGCATCCGGCCAGGAACTTCTCGCGCTGCGCCGCCATTTCCTCCTGCTTCTTTTTGCCCATCGCGCGGCGCAAAATATCGGCATCGCCCAGCGAGAATCCCGCCAGGCGATTGGCGATCTGCATCACCTGTTCTTGATAGAGGATCACGCCCCATGTTTCCGAAAGAATGGCTTCGAGCTCCGGCAAGTCGTACTTGACCTTCTTTTTGCCGTGCTTGCGCGAGATGAAATCGTCAATCATTCCGCCCTGGATTGGGCCGGGGCGATACAAGGCGTTCAGCGCGGTGAGGTCCTCGATCCGCGTCGGCTGATAACGGCGCAGGATGTCGCGCATGCCGTGCGACTCAAACTGAAAGATGCCGGTCGTATCGCCGCGTGCGAAGAGCGCGTAGGTCGCCGCGTCGTCCAATGGCAGCGACGAAAGGTCCACCTCTTCCCCGCGGTTTTGCTGGATCATCGCCACCGCGTCGTCGAGCACGGTGAGCGTAGTCAACCCGAGAAAATCCATTTTCAGCAGTCCGACGCGCTCGAGAGCATTCATGTCGTACTGCGTGGTGATTTCATCCTTGTTCGACTTATACAGCGGCACGAACTCGGTGAGCGGCCGCGGCGAGATCACCACCCCCGCCGCGTGCGTCGAGGCGTGGCGCGCCAGCCCTTCCAGCCGCAGCGCCACTTCGACCAACTCCTTCACGCGCTCGTCCTTCTCGCGCATCGAATCGAGCTGCGGCGATTGCTTCAGCGCCTCTTCCAGGCTGATGTTGAGCTGGTTCGGCACGAGCTTCGCCAGTTTGTCCACGTCGCCGTACGGCATATCCAGCGCGCGCCCGGCATCCTTCAGCACGGCCTTTGCCGCCATCGTGCCAAACGTAATAATCTGCGCCACGCTTTCCCCGCCGTATTTCTGCCGGACGTATTCGATCACCTCGCCGCGCCGCCGCATGCAAAAATCAATGTCTATATCCGGCATCGAAATGCGCTCCGGATTCAGGAACCGCTCGAACAGCAGGTTGTATTGCAGCGGATCCACGTCCGTGATCTGCAGCGCGTAACTCGCCAGGCTGCCCGCCGCCGACCCGCGCCCCGGCCCGACCGGCACGCCCTGCGCCCGCGCATAGCGAATGAAATCCCAGACGATCAGGAAATAGCCGGCGAAGCGCATTTTCTTGATCATCTCGATTTCGGCGAAAAGCCGCGCCTCGTATTCGGCCAGCGGCCTGCGAAGCTGCCCATCCTTGGCCAGGCGCTCCAATTGCGGCACGCGAGCCGCGAACCCTTCGCGCACCACTCGCTCGAAATACGAATCGGTCGTGTATCCCTCCGGAACCTTGAATTCCGGGAAGGGATTGCTCACGCGCTGGATCTTCACGTTGCAGCGTTCCGCGATCGCCACCGTGCGTTCGAGTGCTTCCGGAACCTCGCGAAACACCTGCGCCATTTCCTCTGCCGTTTTGAAGTAAAACTGGTCGGTCGCGAATTTCATCCGGCTCGTGTCGCTCATCGTCTTGCCGGTCTGAATGCACAGCAGCACTTCCTGCGCGTGCGCGTCCGAGCGCGTCAGATAGTGGCAGTCGTTCGTCGCGACCAGCGGGATGCCCGTCTCACGCGAAAGATCGGAAAGCTGCCGATTGATTCGCGGCTCCACTTCCAGCCCCTGGTCCTGCATTTCCAGAAAGAAATTCCCTTTGCCAAAAATGTCTCGCAGGCGGTACGCGTTGGTGCGCGCCTGGTCGTACTTCTCCGCCAGCAGCGCGTCCGCCACTTCGCCGCGCAGGCACGCCGAAAGCGCGATCAGGCCCTTGCTGTGGCGGCTCAGCAGTTCGTGGTCCACGCGCGGCTTGTAATAAAAGCCGTCGAGATAACCGGTGGAGACCAGCTTGATGAGGTTGCGATACCCTTCGTCGCTTTCGCAAAGCAGAACCAAGTGGTTCGACCGCTCCGCCTCCGCGCCGCGATTTTTGTGGTTATCCGGCGCGACGTACACCTCGCACCCGATGATCGGCTTCACGCCGTGCGTTGTCGCCTGGTTGTAGAAGTTCGCCGCCGCGAAAAGATTGCCGTGATCCGTCACGGCCACCGCCGGCATTCCGCGCCGCGCCGCTTCGCTGGTCAGCTCGCCGATGTCGCACGCGCCATCCAGCAGAGAATAATCCGTATGAACGTGCAGATGCACAAATCGCGGGGAATGCGAGGAAGTACTGGCCATGCCGTGGTTATTTTAGCTTAGCTTGCCGCAATCGGGTATCGCCAATCCTTCTCGCCCCCGGCGCAACAAAAATCGCCGTCCCGGGTTAAAGTTGCGACCCCATGATGCGAACACAAGTCTCATTATCGTCAGGTGCACCCTCAGGGGTAGAATAGCGGTTGGTTCGTGGCCATTCTGGCCAGACAGGAGAAAACATGCACTGGGGCAAACTGCTTCTTTGCCTGATGCTTTTCGGAATCTTGGGAGTATCAAGTGCCCAGGCGCAGCACGCAATCGAAGTCACTCCGTTCGGCGGCGTAAGGTTTGGAGGCGTGATAGATATCAACACCGCGGATGTGGATTATTTGCCGATTCACAGCAGTTCGAATTTCGGAGCGACGATTGACTATACTGTCTGGCCCGGATTTCAAGCCGAGTTGCTTTGGAGCGAGCAACCCACTTTCCTCAGCATCCACAGCATCAGCAGCGGCGAGACGATCCACCTGAGCAGCGCGAACCTGAACACCTACAACGTCGGATTTCTGTATCAGTTTCGCCCGGCCGAAGCGAAATTGCACCCCTATATTGCCGCCGGGATCGGCGTCACGCATTTCAGCGCCGGTCAACTCACCGGGAAAAATTTCCTCAATTTCAGCAATCGGCTTTCGTACAACTTCGGCCTGGGCGCGAAATATTATTTTAACGACCACTTCGGAATCCGGGTAGAGAGCCGCTGGCTTCCGTCGCGCACCACCGCCGGCACGGGCCAATACTGCGATCCGTTCTCCGGCTTCTGCTCTCCGGTGCGAACCAACAACCACGCCGAGCAGGGTTCGGCGGACATCGGCCTCATCATCCGCTTCCACTAGACCCTGAATCCGAAAGTTGACTGCCGTTTAGAGGCGCGCGCGAGAAACCACGATTCCTTGGGGCATCCGGTGAGCCTGCGCCGCAGGCGGGGATGCCCGAGGAGTTACAGTCCGCCCTACCCGTACAGCATCTGCTGATTGGTCGCTCGCTGCTGGAATTACCGCCGCTTCTTTGCCGGCTGCTTCCCCGAAGCTGCCGCTGCTTGCCGCCCATGCGCTGGTGCCGCGGCGGCGGGCGGATGAGGGCCTTCGTGCTTCGCGTGCTGGGGCGCGGCGGGCTCTTTCGCCGGAACCGCGCCGGAATCTTTCCCTTTGGGCTTCTTCTTTTCCTTCTCCGGTTTTTTCTTCGGCTCTTCCTTGATCCCGGCGAGCTGGCGCAGGATTTTCGTCCGCTCTTCCGGGGTTCGTCCTCTGCCGCGCAATTGCGCCTCGAAGAATTTCTCTAAAATTTTGTCGAACTTCGGCCCGCGCGGAATTCCGAGCGAATCCAGCTCCGCGACCGGCAAGGCCTGGTGCAGCGGCCGCCATTTCTGCACGTAGGCACGAATCTTCGACAGCGCCCGCGAGTTCCGTGCCTCCGCCTCGACGAACGCCAGCATGGCGGGCGTCTGCGAGGCTAAATATGCAAAGGCGTCGCGCGGCGCGTTCGTCTTCGGGCCCTTCAGCATTTTCACGATCTTGTCCGCTTCGGCAGGCAAGTTTGCGACCGCCTCGATCTCCTGGCTGCGCAGCTCCCCCTGGCGCATCGCCGCCGCGGCCTCGCGCGGCTTGATCCGCTTCAGGATGTAATAGAGCGCCTGCGTCTGCAGCCTGGGGCGAATGCCGGCGCCGAGATAATTGCTCCGAACCCGCGCCAGCTTGTTCAAGCCGTCATAATCGGGCTTGCGCCGCTGCAGTTGCGGATGAATCGCCTCGAGCAGCCCGCGCGTATCCCATTGCTTTAGCGCCAGAACGGGATTGTCCTCGCGGGAGACGGCGCGCAACTCGTGTCCGGCCGCCGGTCCATCAATGTTCTCGTTCAGCCCGCGCTCGAGTGCGAGATCGAACCACTCCTGCGTCCGCGACTCCATCTTGAATCCCATGCGGGCGCTGTAGCGGAGAATGCGCAGCAGTCGCACCGGCTGATTCGTGAACGCATGAATCGAAAGCGCCCTCACTTCCTGTTTTTCCAGATCGGCGAGCCCATTGGTCGGGTCGAGCAGCAAACCGCGCGACTGTACGTTCAGCGAAAGCGCGATGGCATTGATCGAAAAATCGCGGCGGCGCAGATCCTCCATGATGCTCGAGAAGCGGAGCTCGGGCCGCGCGCCCGGCCGCTCGTAATAATCGTCGCGCGCGGCCGAAATCGAGCCGTCCACGTCCCCGGCAAACACCATTTCGTAGTGCCGCAGCCGCTCATTTTCCAGCGCGATATGCGCACCGCCTTTTTCCATCTCGTGTACTATGCGCAGCGGATTGCCCTCCACTGTGAAATCCAGGTCGCGTATGGGCTGCCCGGAAATCATGTCGCGCACAGCGCCGCCCGTAAGGTACACGTTCATCTCCTGGGCGCGAGCCAATTCCTGCACGCGTTCCAGCACGGCGCGCTGCTCCGGCGAAAGCCTGCTTTCCAGCAAGAAGATGTAATCGGGCATGCGGTTCTATGCCTCCTCGAAATGCCGCGTCCCAGCCCTCAGGCACGCGGATGGTGCTGCCGGTACACCTGCTTTAAGCGCTCCTCCACGACGTGCGTATAAATTTGCGTCGTGGAAATATCCGAATGGCCCAGCATTATCTGTACCGAGCGAAGATCGGCCCCATGGTCGAGCAGATGCGTCGCGAAGCTGTGGCGCAACATGTGCGGCTTGAGTGGCCTGCGCAGACGCGCCTTCCGCCCGTATGCCCCCAACAACTTCCAATACGCGAAGCGGTCCATTTGCCCCCCGCGCGGATTGAGGAAAAGATACGGCGACGTCCCCTCGCCCAACAGCTTCGGCCGCGACTCCGCCAGGTATTTCTGCAGCACCTCCAGCGCGCGGCGCCCGACGGGGATCAGCCGTTCCTTGTCGCCTTTGCCCACGCATCGCAGCGAGCCGGCCTCCGCTTGCAGATCCGCCGCTCGCAAGCCGCAAAGCTCCGATACCCGCAACCCACACGAGTACATCACCTCGATCATGGCCTTGTCCCGCAATCCCCCCGGCGATGAAATATCCGGCTGCTCCAGAAGGCGATTTACCTCTTCCACGCTCAGAAAATCGGGAAGGCTCTGCCGAAATCGCGGCGATTCGATGCTCGCCGTGGGATCCTCGGCGATAAATTCCTCCGCCAGTGCGAAGCGGAAAAAGTTGCGTATGGTCACCAGATGGCGCGCCACTGACCGGCTATCGAGCTGCCGGTGATATAGCGACTTCAAAAAATCCAGCACGTCCATGCGGCTGATCTCAGCCAGCGTTACCCCGCGCTCCGCCATGAAATTCCCGAATTTCGCCATGTCGCGGCGATAGGCGTCTATCGTGTTTCGGGAAAGCCCTTTCTCCACGCGAAGAAAATTCAAATACGCTTGCGTCTGTGCTTCCACAACCCGCTCCCCTCAACGAATCGGTCCACCGCGCGCCGCTTCAGATGCCCGCCTCGGCCGCCGGCCCCGGCTCCGCGCGCTTCAGCAGCAGCAAGAACTCGGAGAGTTCCTCGCAGTGCAAGAGCCGCGCCATGCCGAAATACACGACCACGGAAATCAATACCATCCCGGCGAGCAGGCCGATTCGGGCAAGCAGATGCTGTACCTCCGCGAACGGCGCGAAATGCAGCGCGCCCCCAATCGCGGCCGCCATCGCCACCGCGCACGCCGCCATTTTCGCCAGCGAACTCACTAGCCCGCGCGCGCCTAAAGCGCCGTATCGCCGCCGGAAAATGAAGAACAGCAGCACGAAATTGAAATACGCCGCCACCGAACTGGCCAGCGCCGGGCTGCCGTTCGAAAGCGAGCGAAAGAAGAAGAGCAGAAATAGCGTGTTCAGCACCAGATTTGCGCCCAGCACCAGAGCCCCGATTCGCGCCGGTGTCATCGTATCCTGCGTGGAATAATACATCGGCGTAATCAGCTTGATCGCGGCAAACGCCGGCAGGCCCAGCGAATAGAAAAAAAGCGCGTGCGCCGTCAGCGCCGTGGATTCCGCCACGAACCTCCCGTGCTGGAAAAGAACCTGCACAATGGGATGGCGCAGCAGGATCAGTCCCACAGCCGCGGGTATCGTGATGAACGAGACGATGCGCAGCGAAAAGCCGAACGCGTGCTTCATCTCGCCATACTTGCCTTCGGCCGCCTGGTGCGACATTGCCGGCAACAGCGCCGTGGACATCGCAATCGCGTAGCTTCCGAGCACCAGTTCCATGATTCGATCCGCCAGATAGAGCGATGCCACGCTTCCCGCCGGCATTCGCCCCGAAGTCGCGAACACCGTGTCCACGAAGAAGTTGATCTGGTAGACGCCCATGCCGAAGAACCCCGCGCCCATCAGCCGCCCGATCTTGCGCACCCCTGGATGCGTCCACGAAAGCCCCGGCGAGAACCGAATGCCCCGCCGCACAAGCGCCGGTACCTGCACCAGCCATTGCACCGCTGCCCCAGCAAGCACTCCGAAGGCGAGCGCCGCCGCGGGCGTCCGGTACCCCGGCGGCGCCCATCGCAGAATTGGCCGGTAAACCGCGCCAAACGACACGGCGATGATCGTTAAATTGAAAAAAATCGACGTTGCGGCCGGCAGGGCGAATACGAAATAGCTGTTCAGAATCGCCGCAGCAAGCGCCGCCAGCCCGACGAAAAACACCGAAGGGAAAATGATGCGGTTCAGGTAGACGGCCAGATTCCATTGCGTGCCCCTTGCCCCAAACAAAGTGAAAACGTAGATCACCTGTTTCGAAAAGACGCAGCCCGCCGCGGCCACAATCGCCAGAAGGACGGTGAGGTCCCAGAACATCCTTCGCGCGAGCTCCATCGCCTCGCGGTGGGGCTTGTCGCGCAGATATCCCGTGAAAACGGGAATGAACGATGCCCCCAGTGCGCCCTCGGAGGTCATCCGCCGGATCAAATTGGGTATTCGATAGGCGAGGATGAACGCATCGGCCGCCGGGGATGTCCCGAGGAGAAGCGCTACCCTTTGATCTCGTAAGTATCCGCAAATTCGGCTGATGAGCGTGACGACGGCTATGGCGGAGGCCGATCGAAGGATCTGTCGCTTAAACGTCAATCGGCGTTGGCTCCGACTCGTAAACCTTTCGCCACCAATGACTTGACAAAAACCCGCGCAAGGATAACATAACCTGCGGGAGGCTCGCAAGAAAACCTGCGCAGAAGCGGCGAGAAGCCCTTTGGACCAGGACCAGACATTGAAACAACGCCCACCATCTTCGACGCACAAAAAGGTGGCCATCCTCCTCACGAACGGGGAATCCCTTCTCGGCTACATAAATCCTGCAATTCTAGGCCGTGCCGATAGCCTCGATCTGCTAACGCCGGAGGGCGAGCACAGCCCATTAGCGTTGAAAGACATTAAGTCGGTCTATTTCGTGCGGGAATTCACCGAACCCTTCGAACCGGAGCGCAAGACTTTCCTCAGCCGGCCGAAGCTCGATGGACTGTGGATCCGGCTGCGTTTTCATGACGAGGATGTAATCGAAGGCATTGTCCCGAATAATCTGCTCGATCTCCTCGATGCAGGGGTCCAGATCACCCCGCCGGACCTGCACGGCAATACTGTCCGCATGTTCGTACCGCGGCTTGCCATCCGGGAACTGAGCGTTCTTGGCGTGGTCGGTGCGGCGCGGCGCTCCCTCGAACGCCCGCGTGGAGGACGCGTGCGCGGCACCGTGCCGGCCGTGGCGGCGCAGTCCAAGCTCTTCGGCGAATAGTTCCCTTCCATCCTCATGCGCTTGGCAAGGCCGCACGCTGGGGTGCGCCCGCGCGGTGATATATTCGCTTCGGAGTTACATAGAAACCAGCGAGGAGAAATTCGGATATGAAGCTAGGCGAGATTGCCAAAAGGCTTGGCTGCCGGCTCGAGGGCGATGCGTCGCCCGACATAACCGGCGTCGCGGGAATCGAGGACGCGCGGCCGGGCGAATTGACGTTTCTGGCGAATCGAAAGTACCGCCCTCTGCTCCGGGCCACCCAGGCATCGGCCATTCTCGTCTCGCCAGACGAAGGCGCGGTTCCGATTGCGGCGCTGCGCTCGGCGAATCCCTACCTAGACTTCGCTAGGGCGATCGAACTGTTCCATCCCGCTCCCTCCTACGCCCCAGGGGTACACCCTACCGCGGCCGTGGCGGCGTCGGCGCGGATCGGAGAGGGAGCGCATATCGGACCATATTGCTACGTTGCCGAAGAGACTGAGATCGGGCGAAACGCAGTGCTGCACAGCTTCGTGAGCATCTATCGCGGAGCGCGGATTGGCGACGACTTCTTCGCGCATGCACATGCCTGCGTGCGGGAGGAGTGCCGGATCGGCGATAGGGTCACGCTACAAAATGGGGTTGTGGTGGGCAGCGACGGGTTCGGGTTCGCTAAAGAGGCGAGTGGGCGGTGGCGGAAGATGCGGCAGGCGGGGATTGCCATTGTGGAGGACGACGTCGAGGTGCAGGCCCACAGTGCGATTGACCGTGCGACGGTGGGGCAGACTCGCATCGGGCGAGGGACGAAAATTGACAATCTGGTGCAGGTGGGGCATGCGTGTCGTGTGGGTGAAGACACACTGCTGTGCGGGCAAGTGGGCTTGGCGGGGACGACGGAGGTCGGGAGCGGGTGCATCCTGGCGGGGCAAGTGGGCGCGGCGGGGCACCTGACGATCGGGGATGGCGCAGTGCTGACGGCGCAGAGCGGCGTGCCGACCGACGTGCCGGCTGGGGCGGTCTACTCGGGGTACCCGGCGACGGACAATCGGGGGTGGCGGAAGTCGGTGGTGGTGTTCAATCGGCTGCCGGAAATTCAGAGGGAGCTGCGGGAACTGCGGGCGGAAGTCGAGCGGCTGAGGAACGGTTTACCGTAGATTAGAAATTAATCTGGCCTTTATTTTCAATGACTTAGGCCGATTTCTAATCCCCGTACCGTAGATTAGAACTTAGCCGGAGATGCTGGCTTCGCTGGGCATGGGCTGCTGGTTGGGGGGCAAACCGGCGGCGACGAGCGATTCGATGGCGGCGAGGAGTTCGCCGCGGCGGTCCATGGAATAGCTGGAGGCGTCCACCGGGGGGCCGAAGCGGACTGTGACTTCGCCGGGGTGGATGGTCCAACTGCCCTTGGGCTGGAGGCGCTGGGTGCCGGCGATGGACACGGGGACGATCGGCACGCCGGCCATGATGCCCATCACGAAGGCTCCTTTTTTGAAGGGGCGCAGGCGGCCGTCGGGGCTACGGGTGCCCTCGGCGAAGATGGCGAAGGAGAGGCCCTGGCGGAGGCGGCGGATGGCAGTGTCCACGCTGGCGGCGGCGGCTTCGCGGTCGGAGCGGTCCACGGGGACGAAGTGGGCCAGGCGCATTCCGGAGGACAGGAACGGGATGCGAAACAGCTCCCGCTTGACCAGCAGGGCGACGCGGCGCGGAATCGCGGGAATGAAGGCGAGCGGGTCCACGTTCGAGGCGTGGTTTGCGGCGAAGATGCAGACGCCGGGCGGGATATTTTCGACGCCTTCGACGTGAACGCGGATGCCGGCGAGCTTCGCGGCGACGCTGGCGGCGCGCATCGCGGCCCAGTACATGGAATCGGGGTTCCTCGTCAGGAGGCTCCAAAGCAGGAACCAGGGCAGCACCAGGGCCAGCCCAAGGATGATGAAGGCGAGAACGGCGATGGTGCGGAGGATGCGCACGGGATGTTTACAGTTTAGCAGGATGG
>DATNDJ010000010.1:0-3335 GCA_035553255.1 Candidatus Acidiferrales bacterium
GCAACCAAGCCAGGCGAAGAGCAGGAAAAAGCGGATTTGGAACGGCGGCTTCCAGCGTTCGGTAATCAGCCAGAGAACGACAAAGCCGCCGGCCACAATGGATTGCGCGAGGAGGCGGCCGGGATGGGGGAAGTCGGCTTCGTTCGTCGAATTGCGGTGGATCGTCGCGATCAGCGAGGGCGGAAGGAACGGCGAGATCCAGAGGTAGGTTGCGACGCCGATGGCGGCCGCGCGCGCTATTTTTCCGCCGATGCCGCGCCATCCCACGCTTGCGAGCAGGGCGACGATCGCCATCGCGAGCGACACGATTCCGAAAGCATTCGTCAGCACGGTTGCGGCGGTGAAGACGCCCGCGAGGACACAGTAGATCCGCTTACGCCGCTGGAGCGCCAAATAGAGGAACAGCACCGCCAGCGGCAGCCACGTGAGCGAGACCACGTGCGGGCTATCTCCCCACGGAAGTTGCGTATAGAAGCGGCGGATGTTCCAGAAGCCGCCGCTGTCGTTGCGGACTTCGGAAATGAGGAAATTCGACGGAGAAATCAGGGAATAGCCAAGAGCGCACACAAAACTATAACCGAGGCGCTGAGTGATGGCGGCGGCCATCCAGAACAGCGTGACGGGACCAAAGGCGTAGGCGACGGCGATGACGGCGTGATAGGCGTGCGCGGCGGTGAATCCGGATAGGCGGCCAAACGCGGCGGCGATCAGATGGAGCAGCGGGAGATACGTGTTGTCAAATGGGATTCCGGCCATCCAAGTTGGAAACCAGCGCAGTTCGCCAGGATGATGCATCAACACGTTCGCAAGGCCGATGAAGGTGCCCTCGATAGAGCCCATGTACTGGCCGTATTCGAGCTTGAACAGGCGCGCGGCGAGGAACAGATTCAGCGCGAGAAGAATCAGGCTGTAGAGCCAGAGGCGGCGGTGGCGCATGCGCCCGCTCAGTGGAAGTAGAATACGTCGGGCCGGATGCGAGTCCCGGCCTGAAGGCACGGACCGCATTCCCGCTTGTAGTCGCGGCGCGCGGCCATGACGGCATCAGTGATATTTTTCGGGTCGTCTGGGCTGTGCTCGGTGGCGATTGACAGCCTCGGTTTCCACTTCACCAGCGTGTCGTGGGACCCGAGCAGCGCCTTCGCTTCCGCGCCTTCGATGTCCATCTTGATGTAATCGACGCGGGTGAGATTTAGATCGGCGACCAAATGATCGACGGTCGTAAGCGGCACTTTCACGCTCTGCTCGGCGCCGGGCGGGCTCATGACGAACGTGTCGGCGGCGGAATTTTTCGGGACCACCCGCAACGTCAGCGTGTCTTCGTGATCCCAGACGCCTTTGGGCACGACGACCACGCGGCCCGACGCGATCTCATTTGGATAATTGCGGCGGATGCACTCGACGTTATCGGGCGCGGGTTCGATGGCGATTACCTTGCTTGCGCCGGCATCGAGCTCGAAGCGGACCGTATCGCCGACGTTCGCTCCGCAATCGAGCACCACATCGCCGCTTTTCGGTCCCACGTCGTCGCCGGAACCGTAAATGGCGCGTTCCTGCTCGGCCAGATTGAACGGCAGAACATAGTCGTTGCCTTCAGGGATCCAGAAGCGGCCATGCGGTGTCTGCCACAGGTGGAAACCTTTCGGGTCTTTCTCGATCAGCTTGCTGTGCGCAAGAATCGAATCTTTCAAAGCGATCTGCCGCTTGAGGTTTTCGTGACTGAGGAGCGCGTGGCTCATCGGGCAATCGGGGCTGCGGCCGAGCGCGGCGATGGTGAACAAACGGAACGGCGGATAGCTGACATAGAGCGTCGCGCACACAAGGATCAGGATTACAACGATCAGTAAAGGGCGGAATGATTTCACTTCCCCGCATCATATCATCGAGAGGAGAAATGCCCGCGCGCGAAGCCATATCCGAAAGACAATTCAGGCGCAATCTGTTGCGCTGGTACGACGGACAGAAGCGCGATCTCCCGTGGCGGAGGGACCGCGATCCGTACCGCGTCTGGATCTCTGAAATCATGCTGCAGCAGACGCGCGTGGCGGCGGTGATCCCGTATTACGAACGATTTCTCGCGCTCTTCCCGGCGATTGAATCGCTGGCGGGAGCGTCCGAAGCGGAGTTGCTGGGCGCGTGGGCGGGTTTGGGGTACTATAGCCGCGCCCGGAATCTGCAAAAGGCTGCGAGGGAGATCGCGGCGCGTGGCGGATTCCCGGCGACGTATGAGGAATTGAGGGATCTGGCGGGTATCGGCGACTATACGGCGGCGGCCATTGCGAGTATTGCATTCGGGCGCAAACACGCGGCGGTGGATGGAAATGTGTTGCGCGTATTGAGCCGGTATACGGCGGAGCCTGGGGAGATCGGGGCGGCCTCGACGCGCGCGCGGGTTCGAGAGGTGGCTGAGCGGTTGTTGGATAGGCGGCGGCCTGGCGAGTTTAATCAGGCGATGATGGAACTCGGGGCGACGTTGTGCCTGCCGCGCGAGCCGCAGTGTCTGCTCTGCCCCGTCATGGAGGGTTGTGAAGCTCGTCTTCAAGGCCGCCAAAACGAGCTTCCCGTGAAGGCGCGCAAAGCGGCGGCTAAATGGGTCGAACGCGAAGTTCTGATTGTGGGGCGCGGCGCGGATATCCTGTGTTGGCAAAGGCCGGCGGATTCGGGACGGCTGGCGGGATTCTGGGAATTGCCCGACCGAAGCCAATTACCAGCCGCCCGGATCGGAAGAAGGGTAGGCCAGTTTGTCCACACAATCGTGAACACGAATTACCGCTTCCACGTGTGGGAAGCCGCACTCCGGCGCGCACCCGCTGGATATCGGTGGCTGCCGATGAAGAATTTTGAGAAGCCGGTAATCCCTGTCAGCACCGCCGCAAGGAAAGCGCTTCTGGTTTGGAGGAGATCCGAATTTCAAGCGAGAGGCGAACCACTCGACGGGCACTAACTGGTTTGCCTTTCGCCGGGAGATTTCCGTTCGCGATGTTGGTGGCGGCCACGCTCCTCGCTTCGTTGATGAGCGCAGCCGACGGGCCGGTTATCTCTTATCCCGCAAACGGGATTGTGAATTCGGCCGATAACCTTGCAACGGACCTCGCCCCCAACGTGATCGCGAGCCTTTATGGCGTGAATTTGTCCTATTCGACGCTCGGCGTGTCCGCCAGCGATATCCATGGTGGTATGCTGCCGACGGTATTGCCATCCACCGGAGTACAGGTGATCGTGAACGGTCTGCTCGCGCCGATTTTCTATGTATCCCCTAAGCAGATCAATTTTCTGATCCCGAGCAATCTTCTTCCGGGACCGGTCTATGTGCAAACGACGCTCGATGGGCGGCAGGG
>DATNDJ010000011.1:0-20128 GCA_035553255.1 Candidatus Acidiferrales bacterium
GTCCAACCTTCCTATGGCTTTAATCTGAACTCGCCTTCGTCTGTGCAAGGCGTTGTCAGTACTCCAGCCTGCTCAATTCTCCTGCGTGGCTCAGCTAGTTACCTCTACTATCCGACATCGGACGCCAGCGGAATTACCCAGGTGACTTCGCCTGGAGTTTCATGGGGCGGAGCTCTGCGCCTTCAAACGCGACGGCTGACGCTTACCTTAGGCCCCAGCTACGAAGTACGCTGGACCCATGACAAACTTCCTAGCGGACAAATCACTCAAACGCTTGAGCACGGAATCATGGGTCAAGGCGATGCTCACTTCCAGGCGACTCCGCTGACCAACGTGAACGGCATCATCAGCTACGAGAATTCCAACGGATATCTATGGTCGCGCTTCGGAGTAGTTCACCAGATAACGAATCCGCGTTTCACTAGACCGCACGCATTGTCCATCGGGGGCGAATTTACGGCGCAGGGGAACAATCAAATTGTGGTCTACGAGGGAGGGGGACTGTTTGAGATCGCATTCCTGCGCGAGCATGCCTCTGTTTCATTTCGGGGCGGCTATTCACGCGAGCAATACCCTAACTACGAAGTAAACACGGCCCCTTACCTTGGAGCAGGCCTGTATTTCGATTTTCGGCGCCGTTAGCTCACATTTTCCGACCGATTGTGCGCATTTGCGGCGCCCTAATCTCAGCCTCGCCGTTTGATCCAGCGAAGGGACGTATAGCCGGCTTACTGGACATTCCCTCGGGCGAAAAAAGCGATTGTCCGGTAACCCCGTTTAGGTCTTCGGTTCGGGTGCTTTACCTCGCGAACGCGGCGATGAGGCTGCGCGTGAATTCGGCGGTGCTTGCGGTGCCGCCAACGTCGCGCGTGAGGGACTTGCCCTCGCGATAGACGCCATGCAGCGCCGCCTCGATCGCGCGCGCGGTGGCGGCTTCGCCCATGTGGTCAAGCATCATGATGGCGCTCATCAGGAGGGCCGTGGGATTCGCCACGCCTTTGCCTGCAATGTCCGGCGCGGTGCCGTGCACGGCTTCGAAGATGGCCACGTTTTCGCCGATGTTGCCACTGGGAACGACGCCCAATCCGCCGACCAGGCCCGCGGCGAGATCGCTCATGATGTCGCCGTAGAGATTGGTGAGCAACAGCATGTCGAACTGCCGCGGATCGAGGACGATCTGCATGCAGGCGTTGTCAATGATCAGCTCCTTGTAGTCTATATCGGGGTATTCCGCCGCGACTTTCCTAATGGACGTGAGGAACAGGCCGTCGGACAGCTTCATGATATTGGCCTTGTGAATCGCGTGGATTTTGCGGCGACCGTGCTTGCGGGCGTATTCGAAGGCAAAGCGCGCGACGCGAGTGGAGGCTTTTTCGGTGATGATCTTCAGGCTTTCGACTACGCCTGGCACTACGGTGTGCTCGAGGCCGGCGTACAGGTCCTCGGTGTTCTCGCGGACCAGAACCACGTCTACGCCTTGAAAGCGGGATTGCACGCCCTCGAGGTTCTTCACCGGGCGCAGATTCGCATAGAGGTCGAGCGCCTTGCGCAGGCCGACGTTAATGCTGGGCGGGCCGCCGGCGACGGCTGTGGCCATGGGCCCCTTGAGGGCGATGCGGTTGCGGCGAATGGAATCGATCACGCCGGATTGGATGAAGTCCACGCCGCGCCTTTCGAATTCCGCGCGGGCGGGAATTTCCTCCCAGGCTATTTCCGCGCCGGCGGCGGCGAGTATTTCCTGCACTGCTTTTGAGACTTCCGGGCCGATGCCATCGCCCGGGATGAGCGTGACGGTATGTTTCATAGGAGCATTAGTTTAGGGGCTTTGGGTGTGGTTGTCATCGCGGATGGGGGGGCTCGTGCTGAGAGGCGCAATCGGGGCGGCCGGCAGTGCGCCCATTCGCACACCTAATTTCGGAATCGTTTCGGCCTAGGGTGAATCTGTTATACTAGCTGGTGTGGCGAGGGTGCGCCTGCCACGCAGCGAAACGCAACGAACGGGACTGCAACCCGGAGGGTCAACGAATGGTTCAGCTAACGCCAATGGCAGTAACAAAAGTTAAGGAAATTCTGGGGCAGCAAACGCCGTCGCCGGCTGGGCTGCGCGTCGCCGTTGTGGGCGGCGGGTGCTCGGGCTTCAGCTATCACATGGCCTTTGAGAACCAGGTGAATGAGGCGAGCGATAACATCTATGAGTTTGATGGCCTGAAGGTGATGGTGGATCAGATGAGCGAGATGTATCTGGAGGGCGTTTCGATTGACTACATCGAATCGCTCGAAGGCTCGGGGTTTAAGTTCAACAACCCGAACGTGAAGAGCACCTGCGGCTGCGGCAGCTCGTTCAGCGTGTAAGCGCGAACGGCGCCCGCCGGCCATGCAAACTCCCGGAGTGAACCTCCGGGAGTTTTTTTATGCGCCGGCTGCCATGGGGCCGCCATGCACCGGACGCATGGCCGCACTCCGGTTGCGCGGCTTTAGTCCGTATGCTAGCGTTTCGGGCGGCTGCCCTGAGTCATCCCTGTGAAAGCTGCCGGACTGCTGAAATCCGCCACGCGCGAAGAGACGGAGCTTCTCGATAAGCTCGACTTGCGTCGCATCCCGCGGCACATTGCCATCATTATGGACGGCAACGGCCGGTGGGCGCAGCAACGCCATTTGCCGCGCATCGCGGGGCATCGCAAGGGCGTGAAGGCGGCGCGCGAAATTATCGAAACGTGCTCGAAGCTGCAGCTTCCATGCCTGACGCTCTATGCCTTCTCGCTTGAAAACTGGCGCCGCCCGCAAGCCGAAGTGGATTTCCTGATGCGCCTGCTGCGCGAGTATCTGAAGCGCGAGCTGCCCACGATTCAGAAGAATAATATCCGGCTGCTTTTCATCGGCCGCTCGGCGCAGCTTCCCGAAGCCGTGCAGCGCGATATCGCGGAGGCGATGCGCTCCACTTCGCGCAACACCGGGATGCGGCTTGCCGTGGCGCTCAATTACGGCGGCCGCGCCGAACTGGTGGACGCATTCAATAGAATGCTCGAACACGTCCGCGGGAATGGCCTGGCCGCCTTTCAGGCGGACGAGCAAGCCATCTCGGGATACCTTTACACCGCCGGGCTGCCGGACCCGGACCTGCTGATTCGCACCAGCGGCGAAATGCGCGTCAGCAATTTTCTGCTCTGGCAGATCGCGTATGCGGAGTTGTACGTGACCGAGACGCTGTGGCCCGATTTTTCCCGCGCGCGCCTGCTCGACGCGCTGTTGGATTATCAGAAACGCGAGCGCCGCTATGGCGGCCTCGGAGCGTCGCGGGATCGCGCCGCGCCGGCCGAAAGCTGACGCCGCATGCTCGTCCGAATCATCACCGCCAGTTTCCTGATTCCCATCGTCGTGGCGATTGTGTGGTGGGGTTCCATCGAACTGCTGGCGATTGCCGCGGCCGCCGTGGCAATCCTTGCGCTGGCGGAGTTCTTCGGCTTGGGCGAGCGCCTTGGCTATCACGCATTCGCGAAATGGACCGGCGTCTGCACCGCCGCGATCTTCTACGCGCAATATTCCGCGGGCCAGATGGAAAGCCGCTCGGGCGCGGGAGTGCTTTTCGTTCGCAGGCTGGGCGGGCTGCCGGTGTCTGTCCCCGTGGTGCTTCTGGCGTTTATTTTCGGCTGCGCGGGAATCGGATTGGCCACGCGCCGCTCGCTCCACGACGTGCTGCCTTCGATTTCCATCAGCTCCGCGGGCCTGCTCTTCGTCGGGCTGCCGCTCAGTTACATCCTTCGCATAGCGGAAGTGGAGCGCACCGGGCGGATGCTGACGCTTTTTACGCTGGTCCTCATCTGGGCGGGCGACATGCTTGCCTATTTCGTGGGCCGATCGGTGGGGCGCCTGCCGATGGCGCCAGCGCTGAGCCCGAAGAAGACTTGGGAAGGCGCAGTGGGCAATATGGCCGCGTCTTTAATCGTGGCGGTGTTCTTCGCGCGCTGGATGGACTTCAGCGCCTCGGCGATGGTGGTGATCGCCGCGCTGGCCAACGTCGCCGGGCAGATGGGCGATCTGATCGAATCGGCGTACAAGCGCGGTGCGGTGGTGAAGGATTCCGGCGGATTGCTGCCCGGCCACGGCGGCATGCTCGACCGCATTGACAGCCTGATCTTCGCGGCGCCGGTAGTCTGGCTGCTCTATCAATGGTTCGTCCGCGGGGGCAGTTGAGCGCTCGCGCGGCCGCGGCGGTTCGCAAATTTTCGTAAACACTATAAAATCTATCCCGCATGAAGCGAATCTCCATCCTTGGCGCAACGGGTTCGATCGGGCGCCAGTGCCTCAACGTAGTGGAATCGTTGCCCGGCCGGTTCGAGGTGGTCGCGCTCGCGGCCGGCGCCAACGCGAGCGTGCTCGCCGAGCAAGTGACGCGGCATAAACCGAAGCTAGTCTCCGTGGCGGACGCAGCCGCCGCCGAAAGGCTGCGCGTGGCACTGAAGCTTCGCGGCGCGGCGAAGCGCGGCGTTAGCCCGGAAATCCTCTGCGGGGCCGAAGGAATCGAGGGCGTTGCCACCTGCCCAGAGGCCGATGTCGTGGTATCGGCGGCGGTGGGCGTGGTGGGCCTGGCGGCCACCCACAAAGCCATCGAGTGCGGCAAGAGCATCGCGCTCGCAAATAAAGAAGTGCTGGTTGCGGCGGGGGAGGTGGTGATGGCCGCGGTGGCGCGCCGCGGCGTGGCGCTGCTGCCGGTGGATAGCGAACACAACGCGATCCATCAATGCCTGCGCGGCGGCGAGAGCCGCGAGGTAAAGCGCCTGGTGCTGACCGCCTCGGGCGGGCCTTTCCGTAAGACGCCTCTGGCTCGGCTGGCAAAAGTGACGCCCAGGCAGGCGCTGGCACACCCAAATTGGAAAATGGGCAATCGCATCACCATTGATTCCGCCACGATGATGAACAAGGGATTCGAGGTGATCGAGGCGCGCTGGCTTTTCGGAGTGAGCCTGGATCAAATCCACGTGGTGATTCACCCGCAATCCACGATTCATTCCATGGTTGAATTCGTGGACGGCTCGGTCCTGGCGCAACTCGGCCCCACGGACATGCGCATGCCCATTCAGTACGCCCTCACTTTCCCCGAGCGCGTCGCTTCCAACGGTTTCGCGCTCGATTGGAAGTCGCTCCGCGAACTGGATTTTGAGGAGGTGCCGGCGCGCAAATTTCCGTGCCTGGCGCTTGCGAAGCAGGCATTGAGCGGCGGCGGGCCACTTCCGTGCGCCCTGAACGCCGCGGACGAAATCGCCGTGGCGGCGTTTCTCGATGGGCGCTTGCCGTTTCCGGGCATCGCCGCCGTGATTGAGCACGTGCTCGGCAAGATGCCGCGCGCCGCGATTCGCTCTATCGAGGACGTGCTCGCCGCCGATGGCGAGGCCCGCAGACTCGCCCGCACCGAAGCGGGCCGCAGATCGCGATAGCGGACCATTCCAAAATTCGGGCCGGGCCCCGTCCCAAGCCCGAAACCTTATCATTCAAATCCCGAAACGCCGCCCTGATCCCGCACGTCTGATCCCAAGGAATGATTCTTAGGCGGTTCTGCTGCACAGCCGGTTTTGTGTCCGCCCGCGGATGCGGTTAAAATACTGGTTGGAGATTCGGATCAGGGGATTTATCGGGGATTAATGGTTACTCTGCTGCGAGATTTGATAGCCGGCGCCATCGTTCTAGGCGTCCTGGTTCTGCTCCACGAATGGGGGCACTTCATCGTCGCCAAATGGTGCGGCGTTCGCGTGGAGGTCTTTTCAGTCGGTTTCGGCCCGCGCATCTGGGGCAAGAAGAAGGGCAACACGGATTACCGGCTGAGCGCGCTGCCGCTGGGCGGCTACGTCCGCATGGCGGGGGATAATCCGGTGGAGGAGCGCTCCGGCGCGCCCGACGAATTTTTATCGCGCCCGCGCTGGCAGCGATTTCTGGTGGTGATTGCCGGGCCGATCGTCAATATCGTGCTGGCGTTTTTGATTTTGTGGGGCGTTTACGCAGGCTTTGGCGTGCCTTTTGACGCGTATCTCGATCAGGCGCCGACGGTGGCCGCGGTTCCGCAAGGCGCGACGACGGCGGTGCAGCCGGGCGATCGAATTCTGAAGGTGGGCGGGACGGCGACGCCAACGTGGGGAACGGTGCTATCGGTGCTGGCCAAGGCCGGCCCGAACTCCTCGGTCTCGCTCGATATCGAGCGTGGCGGCGCGCAGCAGACGCTAACCGCGAAGATTCCTTCGGGGCAATCCACCGCCGACGGGGTTACCGGATATCCGGAAATTCCTTGCGTGATCGAAAGGGTTGAACCCGGCTATCCCGCAAAAAATGCGGGAATGCAGCCCGGCGATCAGATTCTTTCGCTTAATGGTCAGGCTATTGTGACTTGGCCGCAGATGGTTGACGGCATCCAGCGCAGCGCGGGGGCGCCGGTGCATTTTGTGGTTCGCCGCGATGGGAAGGAAGTGCCGCTGGAAATCACCCCCAAGCAATCGCTTGATCCCGACAATGGCCAGATGACGTGGGTGATCGGCGCGTCGCGCCCTACGAAGAACGTGTACCACACCGAGGGATTTTCCGCGGCGATCAAGGACGCGGCGGCAAAGACCGTGTCGTTTGCGCAGAGCGATAAAGACGTGATCGTGTGGCTCTTCCGCGGCAAGCTTTCGATTGTTCATGATCTGGCCGGGCCGGTGGGGATCGTTCAATTTTCCGGGCAAGCCGCTCAGCAAGGGCCTGCGATTTTTCTGGTCTGGATGGCGTTCATCAGCCTCGATCTCGGCCTGCTCAACCTTTTGCCTATTCCGCTGCTGGATGGCGGGCATGTGCTGATGTTTGCCATCGAAGGCACGCTGCGCCGCGACCTGAGCATCGCGTTCAAGGAGCGGTTCGTGCAGGTGGGGATCGTCTTTATCCTCGCCCTTTTTGCCATCGTGATGTACGGCGATATTCTGCGGGCATTCCAGAGCCGCTAGCCAGTTTCCTCCGATTCAACCCCTGCAACTTTGCTCCCCAAGCGGGGTTACACTAAGCGCGACCATGAAAGCCCATGTGCCACAGCGGACGCGGCACCCACTTGACGCGATGGGCGCCGCCCTGCTTGCCCTCGCCTTGGGGCTCGCGCTGACGATGGTTGTGCCGCGGGCCAGCGCGGATAAAACGGCCCAGGACCAATCATCCGATTCCCAAGGCATCCACCTCAGCAAGAAATTCAAGGGCAACCTGCCGATCACGGAACTGACGGAGGATCAAGCGATCCTGCACGCGCTGAACCGCCTCGGATATGGCCCGCGGCCGGGAGACATCGAGCGCATTCGCCAGAGCGGCCTGGAAAAATGGATAGACGCGCAGCTCCATCCCGAGACGATTGATGATTCCGCGCTCGACCGCCGCCTGGAAAAATACTCGACCATTCATGAATCGTCGAAAAAGCTGCTCGATGAATTTCCGCCCCCCGGACAAGCGATCAAGCGCGAAGGGCTGACGAAGGACGAATACAAGCAGCAGATGCAGGAAAAGCGGCAGGAATCCGTCGCGACGATGCTGCCGACCGGCAATAAGAATTTCGACAAGGCCGACGTGCAGCTTGCCAGGATTGACGGGCCGAGGCGGATCGTGACCGAGCTTTCCATGGCCAAGCTGGACCGCGCGGTCTATAGCGAGCGCCAGCTGGAAGCGGTGATGGAGGATTTCTGGTTCAATCACTTCAACGTGTTCGCGAATAAGGGCGCGGATAAATGGCTGCTCACTTCCTACGTTCGCGACACGATTCGCCCCCACACGATGGGCAAGTTTCAAGACCTGCTGATCGCCACGGCAAAAAGTCCAGCGATGCTTTTCTATCTGGACAACTGGCTGAGCGCCGATCCCGCGGCGTCGAAGCGGATGCACCAGGAAATCGCCATGCGCCGCAGGCGGTATCAAGGGCTCTTCGGCGGAATGGCGATGCCGGCTCCGAATCGTCCTGGGGGCGCGGTTCGCACGCCTCCGAAGCGGCAGGAACGCGGCCTGAATGAAAATTATGGGCGCGAGATTATGGAACTGCACACCGTGGGCGTGGATGCAGGGTATACCCAACAGGATGTGATCGCCATGGCCGAGTGCCTGACCGGCTGGACCGTTCACGAGCCGCGCAAGGCCCCGGAGTTCTTCTTCGATCCGCGCATCCACACGCAGACGAAGGAAGTCGTGATGGGGCGCACGTTTAATTACGGCGGAATGAAAGATGGCGAAGAGGCGCTGAAGATGCTGGCCAATGATCCGCACACGGCGCAGTTCATTTCCACCGAACTGGCGCGGCATTTTGTGGCGGACGATCCACCGGCTTCGCTGATTGACCGGATGACGCAGGAGTATGAAGCGAGCGGCGGCGATATTCGCTCCGTAATGCACGCCATGATCTATTCGCCGGAATTTTGGTCGAAGGAAGCCTATCGCGCCAAGGTGAAGACGCCCTTCGAGCTTGTGGCCAGCACGGCGCGCGCGCTGAACGCCGACGTGGAGGTGAGCCTGCCGCTTGTGCAATGGGTGGCGCGCATGGGCGAACCGCTCTTCCTCTGCCAGCCGCCCACCGGCTATTCGGACAAGGCCGCGACTTGGGTGAATACCGGCGCGCTGCTGAACCGGCTGAATTTCGCGCTCGCGTTCGCGGAAGACCGAACGGCGGGCTCCGAGGTGAAGCTCGCGGTTATGTTTGGCGACGAGGCCGAGAAAGATCCGCGGGCAGCGCTGGGCAAGGCGCTGGACACGTTTCTGGGCGGCGAAATTGCTCCGCAAACGCGGCGGACGCTCGATGCGCGGCTGAACGATCCGCAGATTCGCGAAGCGCGGCTCGACGATCCGGTGAAACACGTTAACGAAGGGCTGATTTCGGGCCTCGTGCTGGGTTCTCCCGAGTTCCAGCGCCGATAGGAGGGCTGCACATGCGCATTTCGCGGCGATACTTCATCAAGAACAGCGGGATTGCGATGCTCGGCATGGCTTCGCTGCCGGCGTTCCTGCAGCGCGCGATTGCCGCTGCGCCCGCACCCAACAAGAAAAAAATGGTCGTGCTGTTTCAGCGCGGCGCGATGGATGGCTTGAACGTGGTCGTCCCGTTCGCGGAACCGAACTATTACCGGCTGCGGCCCACGATCGCCATTCCGGAGCCGAGCCGCGGCGGGCAGGACGCCGCTCTGGACCTCGACGGATTTTTTGGCCTTCACCCGAGCCTCGACTCGTTGATGCCTCTTTTTCACAACGGGCGGCTCGCCGTGATTCAGGCCGTTGGGTCGCCCGACCCGACTCGCTCGCATTTCGACGCGCAGGATTTCATGGAGTCCGGCACACCCGGCGTGAAGTCCACAGAAGATGGCTGGCTGAACCGCGCCTTGCAGGCCGCGCCGGAGGCGGAAGCTTCGCCGTTTCGCGCCGTGGCGTTCGGTCCTTACCTGCCGCGCACACTGCAGGGCAGCGCGCCGGCGGTTGCGATTTCCGATCTGAAGGAATTCAGGATGTACGGACCGGAGCGGACTGTGGAGGGCGGGTTCGAGGCGATGTACGCGCAGGCGGTGGACCAGGCTATGCGCGGCGTGGGCCAGGAGACCTTCTCCGCGATAGATCAGCTCAAAAAAATTAATCCGGATAGCTACCAGCCCGCGAACGGGGCGCAGTACCCCAGCAGCCGCTTCGGCAAAAGCCTGATGGAGATCGCCGAGTTATTCAAGGCGGACGTGGGCCTCGAGGTTGCGTTCCTTGATAGCGGCGGTTGGGATCATCACGTCAATGAGGGCGGAGTGCAAGGCCAGCTCTCGAATCTGCTGCGAGACCTGGGGCAGGGGATTGCGGCGTTTCATCAGGATATGGGCGACCGGATGGGTGACGTCGTATTCGTCAGCATGTCCGAATTTGGCCGCACCGCGCATGAGAATGGCAATCGCGGCACTGACCACGGGCACGCAAACTGCATGTTTGTGATGGGCGGCGGCGTGAAAGGCGGGAAGGTCTATACGCGCTGGCCCGGCATGAACGAGGGCCAGCTCTATCAGGACCGCGATCTGGCCGTAACCACGGATTATCGCAGCGTGCTGGGCGAGATCATGCAGAGGCATTTGGGCGAAGGCAGCCTGAGCAGCGTCTTCCCCGGCTTCGCGAATGATGCGAGCCAGTTTCTGGGGCTGATCAAATCCTGAGTATCCTGAGCGGATCGCGAGCGGGTCCTGCTCCTGCCTGAGCGGTGCTGAGTACGCCTGAGCGAGTGGGCGAAACTCCGATTTCGGCATAACTTTTCAACGACTCACGCAAGCCGCTGCGAGCCTCGCTTCAACCGGCTTTGATGAAACCGATTCGCGGCCACCACGTCTGATTTCTTGCGCGATGGCAAGCCATTATCTTCCCCAATTTCGGAACGAACCCTGAGGTCAGTGGGCGATGAGCGCGATTGATTTGTCGGCGGACATTGGGCTGGTCGCGGTCGGGCTTGCTACGGCGAACCTGCTGCTCGGGCTGCTGATGGCCCTGCGGTACAGCCCTGTGCGGCATTGGCCGCACCGGCGCTTCAATTATTTTGCGCTGCACAATTGGACCGGCTATCTAGCCCTGGGGGCGGCCATCCTGCATCCAGTGGTGCTCCTTTTTTCCCACACCGCGGGATTTCATCTTCGCGACGTTCTCTACCCTGTGCACTCGCCGAGCCAGCCGCTCGAGAATACGATTGGCGCGATCGGCTTTTATCTGATCGCGATCGTGGTCGTCACCTCATATTTTCGGCACGCCCTTGGGCGGCGCACATGGAAGGCGTTTCACTACGGGATCTATCTCGCGGCGGCGGCGCTTTTCTGGCACAGCATCTTCACGGATCCCTTGCTGAAAAATTCTCCGGTGGACCCTTTCGACGGCGAAAAGGTTTTCATCGAGACTTGCCTGGTCGCCGTCGCGGCAATCAGCGTGATCCGCTGGCGACGCGGCGCGCGCAAAGCCGGCGGCAAGGCCAGAGTATCCAGCTGAACGGCAATCCTTCCTCTTAGAACCTTAGGCTCAACCTTGCGGAAACGCTCGTCCAGGCCGATCTCGCCGCGAACCTGCTCGCGCTAATCGGTGCTGCCGCGCACCTCGCGATTGGGGGCGCCGGCAGGCTGCCGCTGGCGCGCAATACGCATTCCGAAGAACGATTTATAGACGAAATAGAACGACGCCAGGAAGAAAACCGCCGCCAGGATGTGCGTCAACTGCGGGTTTTTGCCGGCAAGCTCGACCGCCAATTCGACCGCGAGCAATCCAAAGAGGGTGGTGAACTTGATGATCGGATTCAGCGCGACCGAAGACGTGTCCTTGAAGGGATCGCCGACCGTGTCGCCGATGACGGTGGCGTCGTGCAGCGGAGTGCCCTTGAGCTTCATCTCGACCTCGACGATTTTCTTGGCGTTGTCCCAGGCGCCGCCGGCGTTGGCCATAAAGATGGCCTGATACAAGCCGAAGAAGGCGATGGAGAGCAGGTAACCGATAAAGAAGAAGGGTTCGACGAAGGCGAAGGACAGCGCCGCGAAAAAGACGGCGATGAAGATGTTGAGCATGCCCTTCTGCGCGTATTGGGTGCAGATTTCGACGACCTTCTTGCTGTCCGCGACGGAGGCCTTTTCGATTCCTTCGAGCTTGATATTGGCCTTGATGAACTCGACCGCTCGGTAGGCTCCGGTGGTGACGGCCTGGGTGGAGGCGCCAGTGAACCAGTAAATAATCGCACCGCCGGTGATCAGGCCCAGAACAAACGGGGCGTGCAGGACGGAAAGCTTTTGGAGGTTCGCGGTGAGTCCGTTGGTAAGCGCCATGATAATGGCGAAGATCATGGTGGTGGCGCCGACGACGGCGGTGCCGATGAGCACGGGCTTGGCGGTGGCCTTGAAGGTGTTGCCCGCGCCGTCATTCGCTTCGAGCATTTCCTTGGCGCGATCGAAATCCACGTCCATGCCGTAGTTCTGCTTCAGCTCCTGCTTCACGTTGGGAATCTGTTCGATGAGCGAGAGCTCGTAAATGGATTGCGCGTTGTCCGTCACCGGGCCGTAGGAATCCACGGCGATGGTTACGGGGCCCATGCCGAGGAATCCGAAGGCGACCAAGCCAAATGCGAACACCGGCTCGGCGATCATGATGTTGCTCAGCCCCTGCTGGCTGAAGAGATAGCCGATGGCCATCAGGGCGACCATTACGAGGCCCAGATAATAGGCTGAGAAGTTTCCAGCGACGAAGCCGGAGAGGATGCCAAGGGACGCGCCTCCTTCTTCGGCCGAAGTGACGACTTCGCGGACGTGGCGCGATTCGGTGGACGTGAAGACCTTCACCAGTTCGGGGATGATCGCGCCGGCGAGCGTGCCGCACGAGATGATGATCGAAAGCTTCCACCATTGCGAGGTGTCGCCGGCAATGTCGTAAATCGTGAAGCGCGAGATCAGGAACGTGAGGGCGATGGAGACGAGGGACGTGATCCAGACCAGGGACGTAAGCGGCGCCTCGAAATTCATGTGGTCGGCGTTGCCGTATTTGGCTTTGGCGATGCCGGCGTTGATGAAGTAGGCGGCGGCCGCAGCGACGAGCATGGCGATGCGGATCACGAAGATCCAGACCAGGAGCTGCACCTGCACGGCGGGACTCTTCACGCCTTCAAGGATGAAGGTGATCAGGGCGACGCCCGTGACACCGTAGGTTTCGAATCCATCGGCGCTGGGGCCGACGGAATCGCCCGCGTTATCGCCGGTGCAATCGGCAATCACGCCGGGGTTGCGCGCGTCGTCCTCTTTGATTTTGAAGACGATTTTCATCAGGTCGGAGCCGATATCGGCGATTTTGGTGAAGATGCCACCGGCGATGCGCAGCGCCGCGGCGCCCAGCGATTCGCCGATCGCGAAGCCGATGAAGCACGGGCCGGCATAATTGCCGGGAACGAAGAGCAGGATGATCATCATCATCAGAAGCTCGACGCTGATGAGCATCATGCCGATGCTCATTCCGGCGCGCAGGGGAATCTGATAAATGGGAAAGGGCTTGCCGGCGAGGCCCGCGAAGGCCGTGCGGGAATTGGCGAAGGTGTTGACGCGAATGCCGAACCAGGCGACGCCGTAGCTGCCGCAGATGCCGAGCACGCTGAAGGCGAGAATGATGCCCACTGCGGTGGTGTTGTATTCCTTGCCGAGCAAAACGCCGAAATACAAAATAATGATCGCGGCGATGAACGCCCAGAGGAGGATAAGAAACTTGCCCTGAGTGATCAGATAGGTTTTGCAGGTTTCGTAGATCAGTTCGGACATCTCGCGCATCGAGCGGTGCACGGGCAGGTTCTTCAGGCGGACATAGATCGTCAAGCCGAAGGCAAGGCCGAAAAAGCAGAAGAGAAGGCCCCAGAGCAGCAGGGTGTGGCCATCGAGTCCCAGGATTTTGACCTGAGAGAGATCGGGGAGCTTCAGATTGGCTTCGCCGCTGACCTGCGAGGACTGCGCGCGGGCGACGCCTGCTCCGGCGAGGAGGAAGGCGACGACGAGCGATGCGAATCGAGCAAAGGCGCGCCGCGGTGCGTCAAGGGCACACAAGCGGGGCAGCAAGCGAGTGAACATTCAACATCCTCCAGGCCAAGCGTTTGGGTCGAGCGTTTCGAAGCGAGATGTCCGTGTGCGGCGCGCCATGGTCGTCCATGCCAAGCGGCCTGCATCGGCAGGCCATCCACACCGCTCCGCGCAAGGCGGGCGTTGAAGATTCCGGGTCAACCGGGATTGCTACTCTGCGACAGGCGAGCACACGCGAAACACAGAGCAGTATTATGTAGCAGGATTTATGCGCGGCGTCAAGAAAGTGCGGCGGGGCGGCGGGGCCGGGCCGGGCAGGGTGGGGAAGGGGCTGGCGGGGGCGCAACATAATTCCTGGCGAGGCGCTGTACCGTATATTAGAACGGAGCCGGGGCTTTATTTTCAGCGACTTAGCGGGAATTCTAATCCCCGTACCGTAGATTAGAACCGCGAGTTGGGGGTGCCGGGCGGGGGAATGGATCGCCTCTGCTGCGTCCCCTGCCCGGCGATGAATTGGTATAAACATGCAGCCGCAGGTTATCATAGAATTACCCATTTGTCAAATGAAAAATGAAGGAGGCCTGGTTGCGGGGTACCGAGGGATGCGCCGGGGTTCTTCGGCCATCGTCATCGGATGATCTCGCTTCCCTGCGAGCCGGACCTGTTCGAGGATGGCCAGGCACCTTGCCTTGAATTGCGGGATTGCAATTTCTTTCATCGAGGTTCCGATGGACAGCATGGTCAGGTGAAGTGGCCGAGGGCGTGATTCGTGGTTTGTGACTCATGGGGTGGGCAGGAAGTGCGGGAGGTGGAGGATGCAGAGGAGGCAAAGGAAGTGGAACACCGGCACCGAGCGTCAGCGATTCGCGGGCGCGGTGCCGGGATTTTTGATTGCGAAATGCGTGCTGCCAAAGGCGAACTGCAGATTCCCGCCTTCGTGGAAAAACCGCTCCGGCGCGGCAGGCCCGCCTTCGCGGAAAAACCGCGAGGGGCGCTAAGTGACGCGGTTAGGGTTGGAGGAGGGGGGCGGAGGAGAGGGCGGATTTGCGTTCCAGGCGGGCCAAGCGGTGCTGGAAGCGGAGGCAGGCCTGGCGGTGTTCGGACGGGGCGATGATGCCGAGGCGGGCGGAGCGGCGAAGCTCGGCCAAGGCGCGGCGGGTGACGCCGAGGGCGCGATCAAGATCGCGGACGCGATGCTCGTAGTGCACGGCGAGCTGTTCATAGGCTTCGAGGCCCTCGCGGGAATTTCCGAGCATGGCGTGCCACATCTCGCAGGCGGCGGCGAGATCGCCTTCGCGCTTGGCGAGGCGCGCAAGCGCGCGGCGAGCGATGCGGCCCGCGGCTTCGGGCAATTGATGCTGGCGAGCGATGGCGGCTTCGCGCGCGGCAGGGTCAGCAGGATTGGGGGGATTGAGGGCGCCGGGAGCGGCGACGGGCGAAGATTCCGGCGCGGCGAGCGGGGCAATCGAGCGGGCGTAGAGCTTGCGCGCGCGAGCGGAATCGCCGCGGCGATCGCAAATGCGGGAGACGCCGAACAGCTCGAAGGCGTCGCGGCCATGCGTTTCGGGGTCGGAAAGCAGCGCGAGGACGCGCAGGGCGAGGCCGGCAAGGCCGCGCAGGTCCATCTGGTTGTGATGAAAGACAGGGACGAGCGGTTCGGCGGCGCCGCCGCGCAGATAATCGTAATAGATCGCGGGGATGAGTTCGGACATCACGTCCGCGCCGCGATTCCAGCCGAGGACGTGGCGCTCGAGTTCGGCCAGGCGCACCGAGCCGAGGCGCAGGCGCCACAGGTGGCGCGCCGGATGGAGAAAATCGAGATGGGCGCGAAGGCGCGGCGGGAGAATCGAGCGCGTCATGCGATAGCGCGTCTCGAGGAGCGGCCAATCGAAGGATTTGCCGTTGAAGGTGACGAGGACGCGGCGCTCGGCTAGCCGTTCGGCGAGCGAGACGAGGACGGCGTGCTCCTCGCTATGATCGCGCATGAAGAACTGCTCGACCTCGAGGCCGCCCGCGTCCCACCAGGCGATGCCGACGAGGAAGGCGTAGGTGCCGCTGCCGCCGGCTGTGCCGGTTGTCTCCGTGTCGAGAAAGAGCCAGGTTTGCGGATCGGCTGCATCCTCCGGCGCGTCCGGCGAAAGCAGGCGCAGGACAGGGCAGGGAAGCGGGGTTTCCTCCGGCGGGGCGTCAATCGGATCCGAAAACCAGCGGCGGACGGCGAGATGTTCGCCGAAGCGGTTGCTACGCGGCTGCGCGCCGACAAGTTCGGCAAGGCGCGCGGAGGACTCGGGCAACTCCGGCGCGAGGCCGCGCGGAGGATTCGGAGGCGTGCGGCGGGCCGGGCGAAGCGCCGCCAGGGATGCGAGGCGATCGGGAATTGCGTCGCTCATTTCGGGAGACAGTGTGGCTGGGCGCGGGCCTTGGCGCAAGTGGGCTCTGCTCGACGGGTCGGGGCAGGTCCCGTGCCGCAAGCAGGTCCTTCACTCGCTGCGCTCTGTTCAGGACGACGATCCTGGCCGGATCGGCGAATTGCCGGCGCCTTGGGCTGCGGCGCGGGAATTTTCGGGCTCGCCTTCTGATTCGCCTTCGGATGCGGTTGGGGATTCGGACGGCGCGGCTTGCGATTGGGCATTTTCGGCGGGTGATTCGGGCGAGGCGTCTGCCGCAGGTTGAGATTCAGCGGAGGACGGCGCGGCGGCGTGCTCCTGCCGCGGTTCCGCGGCGGCTTCCGGTTCGTTGGGGGCGATGCCGGCGTCGTCGCCGAGCGCGGCTTGGGCGAGTTGCTCGAATTCCTTCAGGCTCGGCAGTTCCTCGAGATCGGAAAGGCCGAAGCGCATGAGGAATTGCTTGGAGGTGCGATAGAGAATCGGGCGGCCGATGACTTCCTTGCGGCCCGCGGTGGTGATGAGGCGCTTTTCGAGAAGCGTCTTGATGACGCCGCCGACATTGACGCCGCGGATTTCGTTGATTTCGGGCGCGGTGACGGGCTGCTTATAGGCGATGACGGCGAGCGTCTCGAGCGCGGGCATCGTGAGGCGAATGGGCGGCTGAAGGCTTTTGATGAATTTGCGGACGACGTCGTGGTGCTGGGCCTTGGTGTACAGCTTCCAGCCGCCGGCAACTTTGCGGACTTCGATGCCGCGTTCGTCGGCGGCATGGGAGGCGACGAGCAGGTCGAGCGCGGAGCGGACTTCGCTCTTTTCGAGCGCGAGGGCGTTCGAGAGCTGATCGAGCGTGGCGGGCTCGTCCGCGGCATAGATGATGGCTTCGAGTGCGGCTTGGAGTTCCTGGGACGTCATCGCGTCGTCATCGGGCTAGAGGTATTGCTCCTCGATTTTGGCCATCGCGTCGGGACCGGCGAATACCGCCTCGAACATTTTATGCTTGCGAAGGCCGATATCGGCGAAAAGCGTGGACTGCACCAGCAGCACGGCTTGCATGCGCACCATTTCGAGCACGGCGAGGAGCGCAACGATCATGGCGTTGCGGGATTCGCAAGCGTCAAAGAATTCGATGAGCGAGACGACTTCGTCGGTGGTGATGAGGCGCTGGCGGAGGCGGTCCATCATCTGCGCGATGGTGACGCTTTCATGGCGCAGGGAAAACTTGGCGACGTCTTTTTTGCGCTCGAGGACGTGCTGGAAGGTCTTGACGAGATCCACGAGCGAAACGATGAGTTCGCCTTCGACTTCTTCACCGGCGTAGAGCGTGCGGTCTGGATGCGACCAGACGTGCTCCTCGATCTGCTGCTTCTGATAAAGGAGCTGCGCGGCATTCTTGAATTTTTCGTGCTCGAGGAGGCGATGAACGAGTTCATCGCGCGGGTCTTCGGCTTCGCCCGCGGGGGCGAGCGGATCGGCGGGCAGCAGCATCTTCGACTTGATGTGGATGAGCGTGGACGCGATATAGATGAAATCCGCGGAGACGTCTATATCGAGCGTTTCGAGCTGGTGGAGATAATCGAGATACTGCTCGGTGATTTTGGCGATGGGAATATTGTGGATGTCCATCTCCTGCTTGCGAATCAGATCGAGCAGAAGATCGAGCGGGCCTTCGTAGGCGGGTAGATTGATGCGATAGGGCGATGCCATCTGCGATCAGGCCTTCTTAGGTGCTGGCGGCCGTTTTCCCCTTGCCGGGCCTTGCCGGCTTGCGCGCGTCGTCCCACTGGAAGATGGCATTGCGGACGCGCTTCATGGTGCGGCGCGCGGCCGCCTGCGCTTTCTTCGAGCCGGCGTCGAGAATACTCCAAACTTGCCGCGGATCGGCCTCATATTTTCGGCGATTTGCCTGAATGGGCTCGATCCATTTGACGAGGTTATCGGCCATGGCGCGCTTGCAATCCACGCAGCCGATGGCCGCGCTGCGGCAGCCCTGGTCGGACCAGGCGATCACGTCTGGCGGCGAAAAGAGCTTGTGATAGGCGAAGACGGGGCAGAGCTCCGGGCGGCCGGGATCGGTGCGGCGAACGCGCTGCGGGTCCGTCATCATATTGCGGGCCTTGGTGCGGATGTCGTCGGGCGAATCGCTGAGCCAGATGGCGTTGCCGTAGGATTTGGCCATGCGGCGGCCGTCGGTGCCGGGAAGGCGCGGGGTTTCGGTGAGCAGGTGGCCGGGCTCGTGAAGTACGGTATCGAGTCTAAAGAACCTCGCATCAGCCCCCATCTTTTCGCGGAAATTCTCCCAACCCCATTCCCGCGATGCCCGATGAGCTGCCTTCACAAGATCGCGGCGAAGGAAGTCGTCAATTTCGTCCTGAAATACCACTGGTTTCTTTTCGGGCTCGATAGTCAGCCCTGGAAGCCTGGCGCGAATTCGATTTCGGCTCTCAAGGTCCATCTTAGGGTCAGCCGAAAACCCGAAGTTAAAATTGAAGGTACGCACGATTTCGCGCGAAAGCTCGACGTGGGGCACTTGGTCTTCGCCGACGGGAACGAAATCGGCGTCGTAGATGACAATGTCCGCGGTTTGCAGCAGCGGATAGCCGAGAAAGCCGTAGGTGCCGAGGTCGCGGTCTTTGAGATTTTCGATTTGTTCCTTATAGGTGGGGACGCGTTCTAGCCAGGGGAGCGGCGTGATCATCGAAAGCAGGACGTGCAATTCGGCGTGTTCGAGGACGCTCGATTGAATGAAGAGCGTGGATTTCGCGGGATCGAGGCCCACGGAGAGCCAATCGAGCGCGACTTGCAGCGTGTTCTGCGCGATGGACGAGGTGTCCTCGTAATGCGTGGTGAGCGCGTGCCAATCCGCGACGAAGAAGAAGCATTCGTACTGCTGCTGGAGCTTCAGCCAATTGGAAAGCGCGCCGAAGTAATGCCCCAGATGAAGGCGGCCGGTGGGCCGCATGCCGCTTAGTACGCGCTTTTGGTTAGGCGCCAACGATTTCTCCTGCTCCTGCACGCGAGCTTGCGCTACGGATAGCGCGATTTACGTCGCGCAGATTGCGCGAACAAGGAATGATGCTAGCACAGGACCGCAAATCCTCGGCGGTGCGCGGCAGAGATGCGAAGCCGCCAAGCCCTCGAAAAGAGCGCGGGCCGATGGTAGAATCCGCCTGCCAATTTAAGGGCGATGGAGTTCGCCCAAACCGTCCGCGAGAGGCCCGGAAGGGCTGCGATGGACTGATGACTCCTGGCCGCTTGCAGCACCCGCCAGGAGTTTTTTTTGTTGCCTGGCCGCGCGGCGAGCGGATTTGCGAACACTATTCGCCACCCATTTGCCGGCGATTTGCCACTTTGGGCCGCGAGAAGGGAATCGCTGTGCGTTTAATTTTGGTCATTATCTTTGGCGCGGCTGGCACGCTGGCGCGCTATGGATTGCAGGGATTCGTTCAGGAATTCACGGGATCGGAGTTTCCGTCGGGCACGCTGGTGGTAAATCTGATCGGCTGCTTTCTGCTCGGCGGGATCGCGGAATATGCGCTCACTCATCTGACGATTCCGCCCGAATGGCGCATCGCTATCACCGTGGGATTTTTCGGGGCGTTTACGACATTTTCGAGTTTTAGCTGGGAGACCACGCGCATGATGCAGGACGGCGAGTGGGGACGCGCGTCTGTCTACGTGATCGCGAGCGTCGTCGGGGGATTGTTTCTCGCGTTCATCGGCATGAGGATCGGCGAGCGAATCTGAAGTCCGAGCGTGCGAGGGCATGCGCCGGCCAGGAGGCCCCATGGAGCACCAACGATTCGAAGGCGAGCGCACATTGATGCGCATCCACATCGGCGAATCGGACCGCTGGCACGGCAAGCCACTCTATCAGGCGCTGATCGAATTGTTCCGGCACGAAGAACTCAGCGGCGTCACCGTATTGCGTGGCGTGGGCGGCTATGGAGGGTCGAGTATCTATCATACAGACAAAATCTTGCGGCTTTCGCAGGACTTGCCCATCGTCGTCGAAGTTGTCGAGTTTACCGAGCGCATCGAAAAGATTCTGCCGCAACTCGACGAGATGATCGGCGGCGGGCTCGTCACCCTGGAGAAAGTCCGCGTGATCCTTTATCGGTCGGGGAAATAGGTGGGACGGGGGAACGCCGACGCGGGGCGCTTGGCTGTCATGTGCGGACCGGGTGCGTCAATCCATCGGCCGAATGCCCATTCTCGGATCAATGG
>DATNDJ010000012.1:0-21072 GCA_035553255.1 Candidatus Acidiferrales bacterium
TGACCATCGCCGCCCCAGGGCTTTTGCCCCGAGGCTCGCAGTACGCAGCGGCAGCACCGCAGTACGCGTGAACGCATCGGAGGAGACGCACCACACATGGGTGACAAAGAAACCGCGGCCGCCAAAGCCTCGGGCCATAAGTACGACGCTACTTCCATCAAAGTTCTCGGCGGTCTCGAGGCTGTCCGCAAGCGCCCCGCGATGTACATCGGCTCCACGGGCGAGCTCGGCCTGCACCATCTCGTTTGGGAAGTCGCCGATAATTCCGTGGACGAAGCCATGGCCGGCTACTGCGATGAAATAAACGTCGCCGTTCATGAGGACAACAGCGTCACTGTCATTGACAACGGCCGCGGCATTCCCGTGGACATGCACGCCACCGAAAAAAAGCCCGCCGCCGAAGTCGTGATGACCGTTCTTCATGCGGGCGGAAAATTCGATAGCGACACCTACAAGGTTTCCGGCGGCCTCCACGGCGTTGGCGTTTCCGTCGTCAACGCTCTTTCCGACTGGCTCGATCTCGAAATCTGGCGCGATGGCGAAGTCTGGGAACAGTCCTACGAAAAGGGCATTCCTACCTCGAAGCTCAAATCCTCCGGCAAGACGCGCAAGACCGGCACGAAGCTCACCTTCCATCCTGATCCCTCGATTTTTACGGTCACCGAGTTCAGCTTCGACACCCTTTCGCAGCGACTCCGCGAGCTCGCCTTCCTCAATAAGGGCCTGAAAATCACCCTCGACGACGAGCGCAGCGGCAAAAAAGCCGAATTTCGCTTCACCGGCGGCATCTCCGAATTTGTGAAGCATCTGAACCGCGGCAAGGGCACGCTCCACGATTCGCCCATCTACATGGAAGGGAAGCGCGAGCAGGTCGAAATCGAAATCGCCCTGCAATATAACGATAGCTACGCGGAAAATATCTTCGCCTTCGCCAACACCATCAACACCGTGGATGGCGGCACGCACCTTTCCGGCTTCCGCTCCGCCCTCACCCGCACCATCAACTATTACGCGAATTCCTTCGGCATGCTCAAGGAGCAGAAGGACGAAGTCTCGATCAATGGTGACGACGTTCGCGAAGGACTGGTCGCCGTCGTCTCCGTCAAGCTTCCGCAGCCCCAATTCGAGGGACAGACCAAAGGCAAGCTCAACAGCGATATCAAGGGCAACGTCGAATCCCTCGTCAATGAAAAGCTCGGCGAATATTTCGACAAGCACTCCTCGATCGCCCGCAAGATCATTGGCAAGTGCATTGACGCGGCGCGCGCCCGCGAAGCCGCTCGCAAGGCCCGCGAGCTGACCCGCCGCAAATCCGCCATGGATTCCGGCGGTTTGCCGGGCAAGCTCGCCGATTGCCAGGAGCGCGACCCCGCCCGCTGCGAGCTATTCATCGTCGAGGGAGAGTCCGCGGGCGGCTCCGCCAAGGGTGGTCGCGACCGCCGCTACCAGGCGATCCTGCCGCTCAAGGGCAAAATCCTCAACGTCGAAAAGGCTCGCTACGACAAAATGCTCGGCCACGAGGAAATCCGCGCCATCATCACCGCCCTCGGCACCGGTATCGGCAAGGACGATTTCGACGCCACCAAGCTCCGCTATCACAAAGTCATTCTCATGACCGATGCCGACGTGGATGGCAGCCACATCCGCACCCTGCTCCTCACCTTCTTCTTCCGCCACATGCGCGAGCTGATTGATAAAGAACACGTCTATATCGCCCAGCCGCCCCTCTATCGCATGAAGCGCGGCAAGATGGATCGCTATATCCGAGACGAGCGCGATTTCGCCCGTGAGCTGATGAAGCGCGCCACCGAAGAGCACGTCGTCAAATCCAAAGACGGCAAATCCCTCGAGGGCGGCTCGCTCACGCAATTCCTGCTTAATATCCAGGAGTACGATCAGGTCGCCTCGAAGTTCGCCCGCCGCCTCCGCGATCCGAAGCTCGTCGAGTTGCTTGCCGAAAGCGATCTCGAGAAGAAAACCGATTTCGCCGATAAGAAAAAACTCCAGGACCTCGCCAAGGCTATCGAAAAATCCAAGCTCGATCTCGAAGCGAAATTCATCTTCGATGAAGAGCACAGCCTTCACGAGTTGATCCTGAAAAATGGCGGGGAAAAGCGCGTGAATTGGGCGCTCGCCGCCTCGCCCGAATATAAGCGCCTTCGCACCCTCCGCCAGGCCGTCCAGGAGCACGATAAGCCGCCCTTCACCATCCAGCACAATGGCGATAAGACATCCAAGGAGACTGCGCTTCAGCTCCTCAACTACGTCCTCGAAGACGCCAAAAAGGAATTCACTATCACCCGTTTCAAGGGGCTGGGCGAAATGAATCCCGAGCAGCTCTGGGCCACCACCATGAACGCCGAAACCCGCACCCTGCTCAAGGTCCGCCTCGAAGACGCCGTCGCCGCCGAAGACATCTTCAGCACCCTGATGGGCGAAAACGTGGAAGAGCGCCGCAAATTCATCCAAGACAACGCCCTGGACGTCGTCAACCTGGATATTTGACGAATATCGAGGCGGTCGCAATCTGCGTCCGCCTGCGCGCGCCTGGGAGGAGAGGCGGATAGTAATAAGAGGGAGCAACGAGCATTGCGGCCATCTCGTGGCGCCGCCATTTCTAATCTACGGTACCGGGATTAGAAATCGCCGTAAGCCGCTGAAAATAAACGCCGCCGCCGGTTCTAATATACGGTAAACCGACCAAGGGGAGCACATGCCCGACGAGCAAAACCAGCAGATCCTCACTCCGGTAGACATCGAATCGGAGATGAAGAAGTCGTACCTCGATTACGCAATGAGCGTAATCATTGGCCGCGCCCTTCCCGACGTCCGCGACGGCCTCAAGCCCGTCCATCGCCGCATCCTCTTCGGCATGTATGAGCTAGGCCTCACCTCCACCAAGGCGTACCGCAAGTGCGCAAAGATCGTCGGCGAAGTCCTCGGCAAATATCACCCGCACGGCGACACGCCCGTTTATGACGCCCTCGTTCGCCTCGCCCAGGGCTTTAACATGCGCTACCCCCTCGTGGATGGCCAAGGCAATTTCGGTTCCGTGGATGGCGATCCGCCGGCGGCCATGCGTTACACCGAGGCGCGCCTCTCGAAAATCTCCGAAGAGATGCTGGCCGATATCGAGAAGGAGACCGTTGATTTCGTTCCCAATTTCGACGAAAGCGAAAAGGAACCGGTCGTTCTGCCCACGCGGATTCCGAACCTTCTCGTCAACGGTTCTTCCGGCATCGCGGTTGGCATGGCCACCAACATCCCGCCGCACAATCTTGCGGAGACCATCGAAGCCGCGATATTGCTGATCGAAAATCCCGAAGTGACGCTCAAGCAGGTGATGAAGCTGGTTCCCGGTCCCGATTTCCCCACCGGCGGCTATATCTACGGCCGTGAGGGGATCGAGCAAGCCTATAAAACCGGCCGGGGTTCGTTCCAAGTCCGCGCGAAGGCGGCTATTGAGCAGCGCGGCAAGGATCGGCAGGACATCGTCATCACCGAGTTGCCTTATCAGGTGAACAAGGCCCGCCTGATCGAGCACATCGCGCAGCTCGTGCAGAACAAGAAAATCGACGGCATCGCCGATATCCGCGACGAAAGCGATCGCGACGGCATGCGCATCGTGATCGAAGTGAAGCGCGACGAAGAGCCACAGCTTATTTTGAATCACCTCTTTAAGCAGACGCAGATGCAAGAATCGTTCGGCATGATCCTGCTCGCCATCGTCGGCGGGCAGCCGCGCGAGATGGGCTTGATCGAACTGCTGCGCCTATTCATCGAGCACCGCGTGGACGTGGTTCGCCGCCGCACGGAATACGAGCTCCGCAAGGCGCGCGAACGCGAGCACATCCTACTCGGCTACCGCGTCGCGCTCGACCACATTGATGACGTGATCAAAATTATCCGCGGATCCTCCAGCCGCGCCAACGCTCGCGAAAACCTGCACGAGTTCTTCGAGAATAAGACGGTTCGCATCCTCGTGGGCGGCAAGGAAACCGCCGTGCGGGGCGTGAAGCTCGATCCCAAGAAATACGCCATCGCCGGGCGCGCAGCCGCATCGGCCGAAGGCGTTTTCGGCCTCACCTACATCCAGATTGACGCGATTCTCGAACTGCAATTGCACCGCCTCACGCAGCTTTCGGTGGACGACATTCTGAAAGAACTCGCACAAATCCGCGAACGCATCGCCGAACTCGAAGAAATCCTTGCCAGCGATAAAAAGCTCCGCGCGGTCATCATCGGGGAGCTGCGCGACGTGGTGAAATCCTATGGCGACGAGCGCCGCACCCAGATCGTGGATCGCGTCGAGGAAATCAAGCTCGAGGACCTGATCAAAGACGAGGAAATGGCCATCACCGTCAGCCACGCGGGCTACATCAAGCGCACGCCGGTCGAAACCTACCGCCATCAATCCCGCGGCGGCAAGGGGCGCATCGGCGCGCGAACCCGCGAAGACGATTTCGTCGAGCACTTCTTCGTTGCCTCCGCGCACAGCTACATCCTGCTCTTCACCTCGAAGGGGCGCATCTATTGGCTGAAGGTCTACGAAATTCCCGAAGCCGCCGCGGCCACGCGCGGGAAAGCGATCAATAGCATTGTTCGCTTCCAGGAGGGCGAAAAGCTCGCCGCGGTGGTCGCCGTACGCAATCTCGAGGAGGAAAGTCGCTACGTCTTCCTTGCCACCAAGCACGGCACTGTGAAGAAGACGGCCATCGCCGAATTCTCGAATCCGCGGCCCTCCGGCATCATCGCCATTAACCTGGACGCGCAAGACGAATTGATCGGCGCAAAACTCACCGACGGCAAGCAGATGATCTTCCTTGCCAGCCGTGAAGGTCAGGCCATTCTGTTCCGCGAGACGGAGGTGCGCGCGATGGGGCGCAATGCCGCGGGCGTCTATGGCATGGACCTGGCGAAAGACGATTACGTCGTCTCGATGGAAGCCGTGCAGCCTGATTTCGCGATCATTCAAAAAGAATATAAGAGCGAGACCCAGGACCTCGACGAGCTCGAAAGCGACCACATTCGCGAATCGCTCACTTCGCTGATGCTCACCGTCGCCGAGAAAGGCTACGGGAAGCGCACGCCGCTTGCCGAATATCGCGTCACCTCGCGCGGCGGCAAGGGCGTGATCAACCTCAAATCCACTGACCGCAACGGTCCGGTGGTGGCCGCGCTTCAGGTGCGCGAGGAATCCGACGTAATGATCATCACGGGGCAAGGAAAGGTAATTCGCGTCCATTCGGCCGAGATTCGCGAGGCTGGCCGCTCGACTCAGGGCGTCCGCCTGCTGCGGCTGGACGAAGGCGACCGCATCGCCGCCGCGGCGAGCGTCCTCGAGGAAGAGGAAGCGGTAGATGCGGTAGAGAAAGCAGAAAAGCAGGAGAAGCCAGAGAAGAAATAACCGCGGGATCCGCGTTGCGGGCCGCAATACGGAATTTTCCCCGTATTGGCGGGGAAACTCATTGAGGCGCCGCAAGCGACCGCCTATAATGGGTCCCAAGGAAACTTTGAAAGAGGCAGCACAACATGTTGAAAAGCATTCAGCAGCGGGACTTGAAACGGAACCGCTGGATCAAAGTTACGATGGCCGTCATCCTGGGCGCCATCTGCATCGCGATGGTTCTCACGCTCATTCCGGGCCTGAACACCGGCTCGGCCAGCGGCAATAGTCCCGACGCGGTTGCCACCGTCGCGGGCCAGCAAATCTCGGTGCAGGACGTCCAGCAGCAACTCGAGCAGAATACCCGCGGCCAGAATGTCTCCCCGATGCTGCGTCCTTACTATGCCCAGCAGGCACTCGATCAGCTCGTTTTTGAGCGCGTTCTCGACGTCGAAGCCGATCGCCTGGGAATTCCAGTCACCTCGCAGGAGCTGGCCGACCGCATCCGCCAGATTCTGCCGGAAGCGTGGTCCGGAGGAACGTGGCTCAAGGATCGTTACGCCGCCGCCGTGCAGACGCGCACCGGCATGAGCGTCTCGGAATTCGAATCCGTGCTTCGGCAGGAAATGCTTGAGATGAAGTTCCAGCAGCTTGTGACGGACGGCATTGCCGTCAGCCCCGCGGAAATCGAGCAGGAGTTTCGCCGCCGCAATGAAAAGGTGGCGATTCAGTATGCGCTGATTAAGCCCGCCGAATTAGCCTCCACGATTCACCCCACGGACGCCGAGCTTGCAGCCTACTTCAACAAGAACGCGGCCAGCTATCAAATTCCGGAAAAACGTTCAGTGCATTACGCCCTGCTTGACACCTCGCAGCTTCGGGCACAGGCGCAGGCGCAAATCTCCAACGACGCCCTGAGCGCTTATTACAAGGCGCACATAGATCAGTACAAGGTGCAGAACAGCGCGCACGTCGAGCACATTCTCTTCAAGACCCTCGGGAAAACCGACGCGGAAGTGGCCGAGATTCGCAAAAAGGCCGGCGACGTGGTGAAGCAGGCGAAAAAGGGAACCAGCTTCGAAGATCTTGCGAAGAAAGATTCCGAGGATGACGCGACCAAAGCCAAGGGCGGCGACCTGGGCTGGATCGTGGACGGGCAGATGGCCGCTGCGGTGCAACAGGCCGCCTTCAACCTGCCAAAGGGCTCCGTCTCAGACGTGATTCAGACCGACTACGGCTTCGAAATCATCAAGGTGCTGGATCGCCAGGTGGCGCACACCAAGCCCTTCGACGAGGTTCGGGCTTCGATCCTGCCTGAGGTCCTGAACAGCACGGTGACCGAGCAAGAGAACAAGATCGCGAACCAACTCGCCGATGCAGTGCGCCAGTCCGACCGCCAGCCGCTTGATGATTTGGCGAAAAAGTTCAATTTGCAGACTGGCGAGACGCAGCCCGCGTCGTTTACCGAACCCGTGGGCCCGCTGGGCGATTCCGCAGACTTGCATCAAGTGGTGTTCCAGCTAAACCCCGGTGAATTGAGCGATCCGCTGCATCTCGATAAAGGCATCGTTGTCCTCACCGTTAAGGACGTGCAGCCGGCCCACCAGGCCACGCTCGCCGATGTGCACGACAAAGTGCTCGCGCAATATCAGCAGGAGCACTCGGCGGATTTGGCTCGCGCACACGCGCAGGAACTTGCCAGCGGCGCCAAGGCCGCCGGCGCCTCCTTCGACAAAGTGGCAAAGCAAATGGGGCTCGACGCCAAAACCTCCGAGCCTTTTGCGCGCACCGGCTCGATTCCTGACCTGGGTTCCGGCCAGCAGCTCGAGGCTGCATTCAATATGAAGCCCGGGCAGGTGAGCGGGCCCGTGCAGATTGCGGGGAATTGGCTGGTGTATCGCGTGGTTTCGCACACGCCCGCCGGTTCGGCCGATCTCGCAAAGCAGAAGGACGACATCCAGCAACAACTGCTGCAGCAGAAGCAAAGGGCCGCCTTCGAATCCTTCCACGAAGTGCTCGAGGCCCGCATGAAGAAGGAAGGCAAGCTGAGCATCAATCAGGACGCGATGAAGACCTTTTCGAGCAAGGGATAAACGCGCGTCACAATTCCACGATGTGCCCCGCCTTGCCGACGTTCAGGCATTGCGTCGCGCCGAGCCGGTCGGCGCACCCGGCCGTTTCATGAATGTGCCCGCAGAAAAGATGTGCTGGCTGCTCGCGTGCGATCCACTCGCGAAGCGCTGTGCTTCCCGCATGCTGGCCGGGCGCGAATTCATCGAGCTTCGTCCCGTGCGGCGGAAAATGCACCACCAGATGGAGGGGCTTCAATCCATCGAACGCCGCGAGCGCCGCGGCGATTTCCGGCTCCGAATATTCGCCGGGCGTGTGGAATGGAGTGATGTTGCTGTAGCCCAGGCCCGCCCACTGCGTGATTCTTCCGGCCGATTCGATGCGCCGCACCTGCCGGTGAAAATCCACAAAACCAAACTGGTTGCAGAGGGCGCGCGTCTGGTCATGTGTCTCGTGATTGCCTGGCAGCAGCCACAGCCTCTCGCCGAGCGGCCCGAGCGCCGCGGCGCATCGCTCGAGGCCGCGACCGAACGTGCCTAGGTCGCCCGCGGCGATATAGAGGTCGGCGGGCGTCGCAAGCGCGTGCTCAATAGCGCGCACGTCGCCGTGAATATCGCTGAAGATCAGAATCTTCATCGCGGCGCCCCGCCGGGCTGCTGCGACACTGGCTGCATTTCACCGTGCAGCATGCCATTGCGCTTCCATCCGAGCGCCGAGAGTTTTCCGGCCGAATCGAACTGCACTTCGTATGTGAATGGCTCCGGGCGCTCGCTGCGGGTGCTGCGGAACCGCGTTTCATAGAAGAAGACTGCGTGCCCGCCATTGGCCTGCGCAGCGCTGCGGATCACCGGAAATCGCGCAAAATGCCAGTAGAGATGCACCTGCGGCAATTTCATGGCGCGCGCGATATACGGATCGGGCGGCGAATCGGGAATAAACGTGAATCGGTCTGATAGGTTGCCGCCGTGCATATCGCGCAGGTCCAACTGCGCTTCGTAGACGCCGTTGGACGCGCGAATCTCACCGCTCCAATTCAGGAGCGAAGGCGGCGAAGGAATCGCCGCGAGCCGCAGCACACCAAGGCGATTAGCTTCGGCAAACGCTCGCACGCGCCGCAACGCGGAGCGGTGCGCCACAAAGCAGCAGAGCAGGTATGCGACGGCCACGTAAACCCCCGCGCGGCACCAACGCGAACGCTTCACGCCGAATCCCCATCCGCGCACCGCGGGCAGGAAGCACGCCGTGGCAATCGCCGCGCTCGCCGCGATTGCAAGCCACAGCCGAAAGGGCGCGCCGAAAGCGCGAGCGGCCAGCCAGCCGCCGAAGTCGAGAATCGTCAGCACAACCCAGGACCACGCCGCGCGTCCGCGGCTCCCGTGGGGCCGGCTGTACGTCCACGCCGCGAGCTGCGGTAGCAGCAGAACCGCGGTGAATGCCAGGTCCACGATGAAGAGCACATCCCACGCAACCCGGGCATTCGAAATCGGCAGCCACATGCGCGTGCCGAACGACGTCATTCCGTCCAGCACGATATGACTGGCTATGCCTGCGATGTAGATCGCCGTCAGCGCGGCCCAGGAAGGCGCCGCGATTTTCAGCCGCTTCGCTGCCCATACTGTTCCTAAAGCGAGGAGCGCCGCCCAGACGGGCATGGCGACGAACGAGTGCGTGATCCCGCGATGATACTTCACGATCGCCAGCGGATCGTGCGAAAACGCCACCGCGACTTCATCCACATCCGGGAAGACGGCGCCGAGCGTGAGCGCGAAGATCGCAATTGCGCCTTTGCGATCGGCAAAATACCCCTTACCGAGCAGCACGCCGGCAATGCCGTGGGTTATCGGATCCATGCGAGGGGGGCAAGGGCGCGGGTACGGGTGACGTTCAAGATCAGGCGACCTCGATGAGCGGAGAGCGCTTCGCGAGCGCCTCGCCGATCTTGCACGCGCGGACGCCGCGCCTGGCAAACGCCGCCAGGGCCGCATCCGCCGCAGCGGGCGCCACGGCGGCGAGCAGGCCGCCGGAGGTTTGCGGATCGAGCAGCAGGGCACGAAATTCCGGCGCTACCGCGGCGCCGAATTCGACGCAACCTTCGAGGAATTCGTGATTATTCTTCAGCCCCCCGGAGAAAAAGCCCTGGCGTGCGGATTCGACTGCGCCCGGAAGATACTCGATGCGATTGTGCTCAATACGCAGCGAAACGCCGCTGCCTATCGCCATTTCGCGCGCGTGGCCTAGCAGACCGAAGCCGGTCACGTCAGTGACCGCGTGAATCGGCCCTGCGTCCGCGTCGAATTCGTGCAGCGCATCCGCTGCGGCGCGATTCAGCGCCAGCATGGACTGGATCGCGGATGCAACCGCAGACTCAGCGGCATGCCCCTGTTTCAGGGCCGTGGAGATCACGCCGGTGCCGAGCGGCTTGGTCAGAATCAGCGTGTCGCCCGGTCGCGCGCCCACGTTGCGCCAGATGCGCTTCGGATGCACCAAGCCGGTGACCGCATAGCCAAATTTCAGCTCATCATCGCGAATCGAATGGCCGCCGGCTATCGTGCAATTCGCTTCGTCGAGCTTCGATAGGCCGCCGCGCAGAATCTGCTCGAGCACTTCCTCCTCGCCCGACGCGGGAAAGCCCAGGATCGAAAGCGCGCATACCGGGCGGCCGCCCATGGCATATATGTCGCTCAGGGAATTGGCTGCGGCGATCTGGCCGTAGACGAATGGATCGTCAGCGATCGGCGTCAGGAAATCCACTGTTTGTACGAGTGCTAGTTCGCCCGTGAGCAGATACACCCCGGCATCGTCGCTGGTATCGAAACCAACGAGCAGATTCGGGTCAGTGGGCCGCGGCAGCCGCTTCAGCACGGAGTCCAGCAGACTGGGACTCAGCTTGGCAGCTCAACCGGCGGCCTTGGCCGCTTCCGTTAGCCGGACGCGCTCCGCCAAGGCGATTTCCCTCCTACAAATAAATGTGACTCAGATCAACTCGGAAAGTATACCGCCGCACGTGAATAGCATGCTGTGCTGCCGCAGCTCCGCCATGTCCCGCGTGCCAGGCTATGAAAATTGCAATTCGGAACCTATGTTTCCACCGGCTTTGCTGCGACGGCCGAACGGATCGAAATCGTCATCGGCTTGGCAGGTTGGCCGGGATCGATGTGACAGTTCCCGTCGAAAATGGCGCCCGATTCGATCACCAGACATCGCGTGTGAATCTCGCCAGTGACGACGGCGTTTGCCTGGATGTCCACGCGCTCGCGGGCCCGAATGCCGCCTCCAAAGCGACCCGCAACGCGAACGTGGCTACCGGCAATTTCGCCCTGCATGACGGCATCCTCGCCGAGCACCAGCATTTCATCCGAGTGTAGCGAGCCCTTTACCATCGCGTCCACGCGGAACGTTCCCGTCGTTTCGATCTTGCCCTCAAATCGGACGCCGGGCGCGAGGAAGCCCGTCCACTCGCCCTTTTCCAGTTTCTTGCGGTCAAACCAGCTCAGCGGCATCGAGATCGAATCCTTGGCGAAGTTACTGATTCATGAGGCGATTGTAGAGGTGGTGCAAGCCACTATCATCGTAGTATTCGAAGATTAATTCACCCGGTTTCCCGCCCCGCACCGGGTGCAGGGTTACGCGCGTGCCGTACTCACGCTGGAGCTCTTCGAGTGCCGCCTTCGTGTTTGGATCCACAGCGGCGGCCGGGGCGGGCGCACGACGCTCCTTCAGGCCGCGGGCGGCGATCCGCTCGATCTGGCGGACGCTCATGCCGCCGCGGGCGATTCGGCGAGCCAGATCGAGCCGCGCTGGCGTGTCAGGCACTGCCAGAAGGGCACGCGCGTGGCTGGCCGTCAGCTTGCCCTCTTCGAGCAGGTCCTGAATCTGGGACTCGAGCCGCAGCAGGCGAAGCGAATTGGCGATGGTGGCGCGGTCCTTGCCCGTACGCGCCGCTGCTTCCTCTTGCGTCAAATGGAACTCTTCGGTTAGGCGCTGGAAGGCGCGGGCCTGTTCAATGGGATTGAGGTCCTCGCGCTGAAGGTTTTCAACCAGCGTCATTTCCAGGGCGAGCGCTTCGGGCACTTCGCGCACCACGGCTGGAACGCGGGCGAGCCCGGCCCGCTGCGCCGCTCGCCAGCGTCGCTCGCCGGCGATCAATTGATAGCGCTGGCCGATGCGTCGGACGACAATTGGCTGAACGATTCCGCTGGCTTGGATCGAACGGGCTAGCTCCTCGAGCGCCTGCTCGCGGAAGCGCGTGCGCGGCTGATAGGGACTTGGATCAATCAGGTCAATGTCAACCTGGAGCAGCCCCTCACTCGGAACCGGTGCCGGTGCCGCCGCCGTCGCTGCTCCCGCCGGCGTGGCCTGCACCACCGGAGTCGCCGCTGGCGGTTGCGGCGGAGGCGATGGCTCCGGCTCCCGAATCAGCGCGCTCAATCCCCTCCCCAACGCGTTTCTGGGCATTGGCGACTACCTCCTTTGCGAGTTGAAGATAGCTTTCCGCTCCCCTACTATGTATGTCGTAGAATATTACGGGCATTCCATGGCTCGGCGCCTCTGCTAGGCGCACGTTTCTGGGAATCACGCTCTCAAAGACCTGCTGACCGAAAAAGCTGCGCAGATCGGCGGCGACCTGCTTCGACAGCGTGGTTCGGTCGTCGTACATTGTCAGCAGAATGCCCTCAATTGCCAGCGAGGGATTTATGGTTCGCCGAAGGCGCATGAGGGTGTCCAGAAGCTCAGAGACCCCCTCGAGCGCCAGATATTCGCATTGTATGGGGACGAGAACGGAGTCGCTGGCGGCGAGGGCGTTCAGGGTAAGCAGGTCGAGGGCGGGAGGACAGTCTATAATGATGAAGGCATACTTCTGGCGCAGGTCCTTGATAGCTCCCTTTAACCTGTATTCCCGGCCGTCCATGGACACGAGCTCGACAGCCGCCCCGGCGAGGTTCTTGTCTGACGGGATCAAATCGAGGTGGTCGATTTTCGCGTCAATTGTGACCTTCTCGATTGGCTCACTAAGAACGAGCGCCTGATAGAGGGTTCTGCGCGCTGGATCTTTTGGGAATCCGAGGGCGCTGGTGGTGTTCGCCTGCGGATCGCAATCAATGATCAGGGTCCGTTGTTCTGCGGCGGCGAGAGAGGCGCCTAGATTGACGGCGGTGGTTGTCTTCCCAACTCCGCCCTTTTGGTTTGCAATGGAGATGATCCGAGCCAAATCTCCCCCAAGATGAACGGGGAATGTAGCAGAAGAGTTCGTCGGCGTGCAACACAATGTTTCACGTGGAACATTTTAGCTGGGAAAAGTGCTGGCGCGGAAGGAAGTGTTCCACGTGGAACATTTCATTCAGGATGGCTCTCCGGCCACCCTACTAGCAAGCCCCGGCGATTCGCTCCAGGAATCGCGAGGGGATCGCGCCATCTCCATCCTCGTTCCGCACGAAGGAAACGTATCTCGTCCGAACCGAGCCAAAGAGCCACCCTTCCACCTTCGCCTAATCTGGTTTTTGACCATCGCAGCAATTCTTGGTATCCACCCAGGGCGCGTGCGGTAACAAAGTCGAGCAGACCTGCCGAATCGGGAAGAGATTCGACCCGCGTGCGCGCAATTTCAACGTCGTTAAGATTCAGCTCGCGCGCCACCTCCGCCAAGAATGCCGCCTTTTTCGTGTTAGCCTCAATCAGCACCGCCGAAATGGAAGGCACAACCATTTTTATGGGAAGACCCGGGAAGCCGCCACCGGAGCCAACGTCGGCGAGCCGACCAACCCCAATAGGGACTGCGGAAGCAGCAAACATGCTCTCGCCAAAATGAAAGCGCAGGATTTTGTCCGGATCCGTCACCGCCGTCAGGGAAATCCGCTGGTTCCAGCGCAACAGAAGCTCCACGTATGTGCGAACCGCGCCGCACAGGGTGGCATCGGCGATCACGCCGTAGGGTTTCAGGGCATCCGAGATCATTTCGTCGGCGAGCCTCGTCATCGTGGCGAGTCCTCGGAGAAACGGCTTAACTCACACTCGATATTGCACATAGTTAGAATCCGGAGGTCTCTTCGCTGTTATCATTGGTCACCGCAACCGGCCGCAATCGGCGCGTAATCATTGCAGCCGACGAATCCGCGACGAAATGGGCCATCATCGCGGGGACGAGGCTCGCGGTCCAGACGACGATAGCGGAGAAGACCACGCCAACTACAAATGTAGCAGCAATACCCCTGGCACCCTGATACGAGTGCGCCAACGCAAACAGCGCCGCTGAGCCCAACACGCCTAGCAGGACCGAGCCCCAAAGCCAATTTTGGAGTATGCGCTGAACGAATCCACGATAGATAATCTCTTCGCAGAGCGAGACTGTGGCGGTCAGCGCGAGAAAGGCAAGCCATTCCGGGATGTTCCTCGGAAAAATACGCAGCGCGATCTTGGCGAGCGGCCTGAGGGCCTCCGCGGGATCGGATGCAAGCTTGCGAATGCTGAAGACCTGGTTAGCGAAGACCGCGCAGGAAAGCACAGCACCGACCGCGACCGCCAATCCGGGCCGCGGAATAGCAAGTCCCAGAAGGGGTGCACTCAGGCCGCGCGCGAAGGCACGCCAGAGGATCAGGGCGGTGATGAGCCACTGAAATGCGATGGTCGAGGCGTAGAGCGCAAGCCGGTCGGCTGAAGTAGTATCCGGCAGATCCAGCAGTAGCCGAATGCGCCGCCGCCCAAACCAAGGCAGCGCGGCGGCAAGCAACAGCAATATCAGTGCAAAATCCCAGTGCATCGCGCGACCATCAGAGCATTTTTAAGCGGCCGGAACAAGCGGCGGCCCCCGCCTTCGCGGTTCCACAGGCATCCCGATTGCCCCTGGGGAACATCTTTAGTAGTCTCTACGATTGCATTGCTCCACCCGCTTGCGGTCAGAGGCTCAGGGGAAGGAATTTGCGGCGACGATTTCGAGTATGCCTGTGGCTTGCGTTCGGCGCGGCGCTGGTGCTGCCCGGCTGCAACCAGATCATTAATTTCCCGGCGCCGTCGCTTGTCTCCCTGTCCCCATCGAGCGTTACGGCAGGGCAGCCGGGCTTTACACTGACGCTTACGGGCAAGGGGTTCGTGCCGAACGCGAGCCTGGTCGAGTGGAACGGAAGCATCCAGTCGCTGGGCGCAGTAACGGTGGTGCAAAACGTAAACGTGATTACGGTCGCCGTTCCGTACACGCTGATCCAGAACCCTGGCCAGGCGCAGGTAGCCGTGTTCACGCCGCAGCCCGGCGGCGGCATCACGCAGACGCTCACCTTCACAATCAACGCGCAAACCAATCCCGTGCCTCAAATTACAGCGCTTTCACCCAGCCAGGTGTACACCGGCGCGGGGGGCAGCAACGGCGCGGCGATCACTATTTTGGGCAGGAATTTCGTTGCCACGGGGAGCTCTTCGGCGACCGGGGGCCCGCCGTTCTCTACCGTCAACCTGAACGGCAGCAGCGTCCAGGCGACATTCGTCAATTCGACGAATCTGCAGCTCTCGATTCCCGCAGCAGACCTTGGCACGGCGGGTCCGCTGCAAATATCGGTGGTGAACCCGGCAAATGGCAACGGGGAAGGTGGCGGCACTTCGAACGTCGCTACTCTGAACATTGTCAACCCTGTCCCCATTATTACTTCTCTGACGCCTCCGAGCGTGCAGGCGGGTTTCAAGCCGGCGGCGGGCAATCCCTATCCGATCCTCACGGTATCGGGATCCAATCTAGCTGCCGATTCCTACATCACGGTGAATGGCGGGCAGCGCACCACGTTGTTTTCCGGGACGCAGCTCAGCGCGCTTCTCACGGCTGCGGATTTCGTGCATGGCGGCTACGAGCGAGTGGCCGTGGTAACGCCCGGGCCTGGCGGCGGAACGTCGAATAGCATGACGATCGCGGTGAATCCCACGGTGACTGCCGGTCTACCCGTGTTAGCTGATTTCGGCCCCGATGGGGTGCAGGCGAACGGCGGTGTTTGCGGCGGAAGCTGTGCCGCGGGGACTCCCGGACTCGACACCGCGGGGCCATCGGCGGACGAACACGGCCGGTACATTGCGTTCGCATCTGTTTCAAATAACCTGGCGGCGGATTACGTGGACGCGGCAAGCGACATCTTCCTGCGCGACACGTGCCTCGGCACGGCGCCCTGCACGCCGCAAACGACGGTGGTCAGCGTCGGCGCGGGCGGCGCGAAGGCGAACGGTCCAAGCTTTCAGCCCTCGATCAGCACTGACGCCACGCAGGCGGCGTTCACGTCACTGGCTACGAACCTCGTGACGAATGTGGTGGTCTCCGGAGGATATACGCAGGTTTACAGGGTGCCGACCTGCAGCGGGATCTCCTGCACGTCATCGCAACGAGCCGCAGCGTTGATCTCGATTTCATCAGATGGGACAAGCGCCGGCAATGGCGATAGCTACGACCCGGTGATGAGCTCGGACGGGCGATACGTCGCGTTCGTCTCACTCGCGACAAATCTGGTGGGCAGCGTGGCGCTCGACGGCATCACGCCGCAGGTTTTTATGCGCGACACCTGCGGATCAGGTGCGGGCGTGATTAGCGCTTGCACGCCAACCACATATTTAATTTCCACTCCCGATGGCGCCACGGCAGGCAATGGTGCGAGCCTGCTGCCGTCTATCAGCTCGGGCGGGCAATACGTTGCGTTTGAATCCAGCGCCACAAACCTGGGGGCCAGCGCGCCGAACCCAAATGCGGCGGAGGAGATTTTTGTCCGCGCTACGTGCATTACCGGCGCGAGCGGCTGCACGGCATCAACAACACTGATTTCCACGCCGGATGCGAGCGCGACTGCCCCAACGACCCCCGCCGATGGGTCGAACATCGAGCCTTCGATCACCGCCGACGGACGCTTCATTGCCTTTGCCTCGACGGCAACGAATCTCGGCGCGGGCGCGACACCGGCGCAGCAGGTCTATCTTCGCGATACCTGCCTTGGCGCAGCTTCAACCCCGGCCTGCACGCCTGGCGTGCGGCTGATTTCGACCGCCAATGATAGCGTGCCGGGCAATGCCCTGAGCGAGAGTCCGAGCATCAGCGGGACCTCGGGGCAATTTGTGGCATTTGCGTCGCTGGCGTCGAATCTTGCCTCAGGCGCGGCCAACGGCATCGAGAACATCTACGTGCGGAATACGTGCGGGGGATCGTCGAGCGTGCCGCCGTCGTGCGTGCCGGCAACCGCGCTTGCCAGCCAAGCCTCGGGTACGGGGGCGACGCCTGCGAATGGCGCAAGCGCGGTTCCCTCCATCAGCGCCGATGGGCACACGGTCGCGTTTCTATCGCTCGCAGGTAACCTTGTGCCGGACGACACAAACGGCCTCGATGATATTTTCCTCGGTTCGACCAGCTTCTAGCCGCAGGGGTGCCGCATTCGCCGCAGGAATGATCGTGGTTGACACTCGCACCGTCAATTCCTATGCTTGCGGCTCCCGATACAGACACCGGAGTCCACGATGCACACCCTCCAGGTAAAACCTAGCGATACACTGTGGCGCCGTTTTCTCGGTTTGGTGCGGCCCGATCGCGCGGTCCAAGCAAACGCCGAACGGTGCGACGCGAACTCCGCCGACCCTGTGCGACTCCGCAACCTGCGCGAAATCTCGTTTAAGGAGCTTCTGCAGCGCGAAGAAGCCCAGGTAAATATGGAAGAGGCTCGCCGGATCGCCGCCGGGCGATCCGTGCTGATCAGCGGCGCGGGGGGCAGCATCGGCTCGGAGCTGGCGCGGCAGGTGGCGCGCGCGAACCCTTCGAAGCTGGTCCTGCTCGATAAATCCGAAAATAGTTTGTTCTACGTGCATCTGGAAGCGCGGGAGTTGCTGGGGCCGGCGCGCGCGAAGCCTGTGCTCGCGGACCTGCTGCGCCGCGAGCCGCTTCGCGAAATCTTCGCAAGCCATCGTCCGGAGATTGTGTTCCATGCGGCCGCGCACAAGCACGTAAGCCTGCTCGAATCCCACCCGCACGAAGCCATTCGCAACAACGTGCTCGGCACGCGGAATATCGCCCAGGCCGCGATCGAATGCGGCGCAGCTATCTTCGTCAACATCTCGACGGATAAGGCCGTCGAGCCCGCCAGTTATATGGGCCTTTCGAAAAAAATCACGGAGCTTTGCATCCAGGAGCTTGCCCGGGAATTTGGGATCCGGTTCTGCAACGTGCGATTTGGCAATGTCGCGGGCAGTACGGGCAGCGTGGTTCGCCTCTTTCTCGATCAGATTGAGAAGGGAGGTCCGGTGCGCGTGTCTCACCCGCGCGCTACGCGGTATTTCATGTCGGCGCGGGAAGCGGCGCACTTGATCTTGCGCGCGGCGGCGCTCGCCGAAGGCGGTGAGACGTTCCTGAGGGAAATGGGCGAGCCGGTGAACATTCTGGGCATCGCGCAGCGCACGGCTGCCTTCGCCGGGCTTCAATTGGGACGCGACCTGCGCCTGGAATTTACCGGACTGAAGGAAGGCGAAAAACTCGCCGAACAATTGTGCGAGTCATGGGAGGAGCCGAGCGCGACGGCCGCAGAGGGCATTTTCGCGATTCGCGACCAAGACCCGCTTGCGGCGGGCGTTCTGCGTCACATTGATCACATGGAGGCGCTTCTCGCGCGCGACGATCGCGAGGCGCTGCGCGCGTATCTCTGGCGCCTTTTTCCGGAGTTCAAGCGTGCCGCGCGCCAAGTGCTGGAGATACCGCGCAAGCCACCAGTGGCGGCGGACGAACGTGCCAGCGTCCACGCGCTATGACAATCCCGCTTTCGGCCCCCGATATCGGCGAACGCGAAATCGAATATGTCACCCGCGTTCTGCGCTCAGGTCAATTGAGCCTCGGGCCGCTCGTGTCGCGGTTCGAGGAGCGCTTCGCCGCATACGTCGGTTCGCGCCACGCCATTGCAGTCAGCAGCGGGACCTCCGCCCTGCATCTGTGCAGTCGCGCGCTCGGTCTCGGCGCGGGCAACGAGGTGCTTACGTCATCATTTAGTTTTGTCGCGTCCGCGAATTGTGCGCTCTATGAAGGCGCTTCGCCCGTCTTCGCTGATATTGATCCGTTGACGCTGAATCTTAGTCCGCGCGAAATCCGCATGCTGATCGAGCGCGAGTACGCCTGGGATAGCTCTTTGCGCCGCCTGACGAATCGCCGCACTGGCCGCGCGCTGAAGGCGCTTCTGCCGGTGCACATTTTCGGCGTGCCGTGCGAGATGGATGCGATCGGCGAAATAGCGCGCGAATTTGGCCTGGCGGTAATCGAGGACGCGTGCGAAGCGCTCGGCGCGCGTTGGGGAGGCCGCTCCGTGGGAACGTTCGGCGCGGCCGGCGTTTTCGCCTTCTATCCGAATAAGCAGATCACCACGGCCGAAGGCGGAGTGATCGTCACCGACGATGCTCATCTGGCCGCGCTCTGCCGCAGCCTGCGCAATCAGGGGCGCGACGACGAGTCGGGCTCGTTGCGCCACGTTCGGCTTGGCTACAACTATCGGCTCAGCGATCTTCACTGTGCGCTCGGGCTTGCGCAGCTCGATCGAATCGAGGATCTGCTCGCGGCGCGCGCGCGTGTGGCAGCGCTTTACTCGCGCGAGCTCGCGAATATTCCGGAGCTTGTGTTGCCGCAAGCCTGCACGACCGGTTCGGCGGCCAGTGCTAGGAGCTGGTTTGTTTATGTTGTTCGCGCGGCCGTCAGCGAGCCGGCCCGGTTGCGCGATTCGCTGATGGCCGGCTTACGGCGCCGCGGCATCGGCTGCCAGGCGTACTTTCCGGCGATTCACCTCCAGCCGTATTTCCGCGCGATGGATGCAGAGGCCGCGCCGCCGCTGCCGTGCACCGAGGCGGCATCGAACGCGTGCCTGGCGCTGCCGTTTTCCTCGCGCATGTCTGAGGCGGACGTCCGCGAGGTCTGCGCGGCAATTCGCGAAATTATTTGCGAAGTGCATTTGGCCCGCAGCGCTCAGGCCGCCCACGCCGCGCCGGCATAGGGCGATTGGCTCTTTCCAAGGAGCGGATGCCCACGACCGCGCTCTGCCATTTCAGGCTCGCGCACGCGCAGCTTAAAAGCCATAGCGGTTTGGCTAGACGCACCTCGCGCCGCGCGCGACTGACCTGCTGCATTCGCGGCAGCGCAGAAGGTGACGCACCCTCTTCGCTCGGTCGCCAGGATTTGTTTCAGATGGAGGTTACACCCAGGGCGGGCCCTAGGGGGGCGGCCGCCCTGGTTCCAGCAGGGGTGGAGGGAAGAACGGCTTCGTTTTAGGCGGCCTTCGACGGGCCAGCCAGTCTGTGGCGCCATTTGCCGAGCGCGCGGTTCACGGGATGGCTCCGGTGCAGAAACGAAAACACTGGCTCCTTCCTCATGCCGATCTTCTCCAGCGCTCGGCGGATCCGGAAATCCCGCCCGGCGGAGACGAGTCCTTTTTCGAGAGTCTCGATGGCTTCAGAGGTGCGTCCAGACACCATATATACTTCGGCCAGATTCAAATAGAGCTGCGCGTGATTGTGCTTCATTCCCAGTGCTTCGCGGCATAGCGTCTCGGCATCGCCGAAGCGGCCCTCGGCTACTCCGGCGAGCAATCCCGTATACGAAAGATAGAAGGGGTTCTTCGGCGAAGTTCCCAGCGCTCGGCGGGCGTGCAGCAGGGCCTCGTCCGCGTGGCCGTCGCGAAGGCGTTTCAGGCATTCCTTAAAGTCCAACATTCCGGCGTCCGAAGGCGATGTGGTTCCGATCCAGTGGGACATAAGGTTCTTGGCTCCTTCCGGCCCCGAGGCTCCCCCTCACCAAGCTCTTGCGGGACTCACGAGGAAAGAGCCTATCCCTGCGGTCTCCGCAGCGGAATAGGACGTTAGGCCAGATTTAGTCGAGGTCGAAAATCCTGTACGGAATGACAGGTGCATGAATTGCGAAGCTGCGACGGGAGTTCGACCTGAAAATAAAAAGACCCGATTCGACGATAAGTCGAATCGGGTCTTGCGTTTGCCTGCAAGCTCTTTGACGAAATCGGATGAAACCAGCCAGAACCCGTCCGGCCTGAGAAAGCCGAACGCCCGGTCGTGAGGACCGGGATGGAGAGCCTTTACCCCGACGAATCGGGGTTGTGCTCCCTTTTTCTTTAGAAAGGAGGTGATCCAGCCGCAGGTTCTCCTACGGCTACCTTGTTACGACTTCACCCCAATCATGAGTCATACCTTGGGCGTCTGCCTCCTTGCGGTTGGCACGACGACTTCTAGTACAACCCACTTTCGTGATGTGACGGGCGGTGTGTACAAGGCCCGGGAACGTATTCACGGCGCCGATCTGATGCGCCATTACTAGCGATTCCGGCTTCATGCAGTCGAGTTGCAGACTGCAATCCGAACTGAGCGCGCTTTTTTGCGATTAGCTCCCCCTCGCGGGTTCGCGACGCTTTGTGGCGCGCATTGTAACACGTGTGTAGCCCTGGACATAAAGGCCATGCTGACTTGACCTCATCCCCACCTTCCTCTCCGTTATCCGGAGCAGTCCTCGTAGAGTTCTCCCTTGCGGGTAGCAACTACGAGTAAGGGTTGCGCTCGTTGCGGGACTTAACCCAACACCTCACGGCACGAGCTGACGACAGCCATGCAGCACCTCTACACAGGTCCCTTGCGGGAAG
>DATNDJ010000013.1:0-94331 GCA_035553255.1 Candidatus Acidiferrales bacterium
TCAATCCGGTTGTCACTCGTGCCGCAGAAATTAGCGTACGAACCGGAACATCGACTGGATCTACCCCTTTTTGCCCCCGCGTGCTTTTAATAAGTTCCTACCGTTCAAAGAAATGATTGGTAGGGGCGGTGGGGATCGAACCCACGACCTTTGGCTTAAAAGGCCACTGCTCTACCACTGAGCTACGCCCCTGATGTAAGACACGACCGCGCGCTGCCGCGCGAATCCACCGATTTTAGCCCGCCCGCGGGCACACGAGCAACGCCGCACGACGAATTATCCCGCCATCGAGTTCGCAACGCTTGCCGCGCGCCCTATTTTTCGCCGATCAAATAGCGGCAGCCATGCGGCCCCGCGAGCGCGGAATGAAGCGTTCCCGCGGGCACGTCGCATCGGTCGCCGGGAAAATATTTGTGCTGCTCGCCGCCCATGACGACCGTCATTTCGCCGTCCAGCACGATATGAGACGTCACAGTGCCGTGCGTGTGGTCGGGATAGAAATGCTCGCCGGGATCTTCCCACGCGTAAATCCTGGTGAATCCCTCTTTCGTCAGTTGATCGCGATATTGCTCTTCGGTGTGCATGAAGCGCTCCCTCGTCCCATTATAGAAGGTGCGCTACTCTGCCGGAAAGCGTCCGCGCCTCCGCCTGCCAGGTAAATAGAGGAATCGCCCAAGCTTCGCGCGAAGTTTGAAGTCCGAATCTACAGCGAGCCCGCGGCGCCCGTACGCCGGATCATCGAAATCAACACCTCCGGCCGGATCGGCTTCGCCAGAATCTCGAAATCCTGGCCTTCCTCGCGCGCTCGTTTCAACAAATCCACTGTCGCCGCCTGTCCCGAAAACAGGATGACCTTGCACTCCGGCAAAATATCGCGAATTTTAATTCCAGCTTCGATTCCGTTCATCCCGGGGATCACCACGTCGCTGATCACCACGTCCGGTTCGAAATCCCGCGCCAGTTCGATCGCCGCATGTCCTGTCGAGGCCGCTTTGGCCTCGAATCCTTCCGCCGCTAAAATTTCCACCAGCGTATCGGCGATCGTGGATTCGTCGTCCACCACCATCACTTTGATTTTCTTCGGCCCGCCGCTCAGGCCGCTATCGCCGGCGTCCCGCGCCCCGCCTGCGCGGAAAGGCTTCGGCGAATCGGGAAGAAATAGCACGTCTCCGGAATAAGCCGGCATCATTAGATATGGGCCTCTCTCTCGCGATTGTCCGCGGCGAGCGACTCCGCTTCCGCCGCGGCTTGCACCGGCAGAAAAACGGAAAATACGGTTCGTCCCGGTTGTGTCCTGCTTTTCACGCGCACCCATCCTTTGTGTTTTTCCACTAGGCTATGCACAAGCCACAGCCCCAGCCCGGTCCCAACGTCCTTCTTGGTCGTATAGAACGGTTCGAAAACCTTCGCCATTTGGCTTCGTTCAATCCCCGGCCCGTTATCCATCAGACTAACACGGACTCCGGGACGGCTGCCATTCGCGTGCTCCACGGCCGGGCCGACCTTCACCGTCAGGCAGCCATTTTCCGGCATGGCTTCGATCGCATTCGCCACCAGGTTGGCGAAAATCTGCCGCAGTTCGCCCGGAAATCCCAGCACTTCGGTCGCCTGCGCATATCGCTCCTTCACCGCAATCTTTTTGAAGCGCAGCTTGCGTGTGTAAAGGGCCAGCACTTCGCGCAGCACGTCGGCGAGCCGCACGCGCGTGGCCGTCGAGCTGTCGCGATAGAAGCCGAGCGTATGCCGCGTGATCTGCGCGATGCGTTCCACCTCCTGATCAATCATCGTCAGGTACGATCCCGCGCTCGCCGGATTCTTCCTCGCCAGATACAGCAGGTTCGTCACCGCTTCCAGCGGATTGTTGATCTCATGCGCGATGCTTGCCGCCAGCCGCCCGGTCGCCGCCAGCTTTTCCGTCCTGCGCAGCGCTTCTTCGGACCGCCGCTGCTCCGTGACGTCCGTATTCGTTCCGAACCAGCGCACCACGTTTCCATGCGCATCCCGCACCGGCACCATGATCGTCAGGAAATCGCGGAACGTTCCGTCGTGGCCCCGCAGCGGGAACACCATCTCGAATCTCCGGCCGGTGCTAATGGAGTCCCGCCATTTCGCAAGCACCTGCGGCAGCACGCCCGGATCGTGCACCGATTGCCAGCCCCCGCCCATCATTTGCTCCGGCGTGGTCCCCGTGTAGTCGTACCAGCGGCGGTTGTACCACACGATGTCGCCATCGGGCTCCGCGATCCAGGCGAGCTGCGGCACCGAATCCGCCAGCGTGCGAAATTGTTCCTCGCTCTCCTGCAGCACGTTGTCGCGCTCCTGAATCTCGGCCAGCATGTCGTTAAACGCGCCGATCAGCAGCGACACCTCGTCCCCGCTCGCTCCTGGCGGCCCGGCGCGCACCGCATAGTTCTTGTCGCGCTGCACAATCCGTGCCGTTTCCGCCAGCCGTATCACCGGCTTCGACACGCGGCTTTGCGCCATCCGAGAGACCAGCAGCGCCGCCGCGAGCGATGCGATCAATATGCCCGCCAGAATAATCAGATAACTTCGGAATCGGCTCATGAAGCCTTGCAGATCGGCGCGGATATACACCGTCCCCGCGTTCTTGCCGTTGAACATCACCGGCTCAATCAGCCTGAAGCGCGTGCCGTGAAACCAGCGGTTCTGAATTTGCCCCGGCAGCGCGAAGGGCTGCGGATGGCCGCCGGGACTCGCATCGCGCCAGTATCCCGCGAAAAATTGTCCGGACGGCAAGTACACCCCGGCGTACGCGATGTGCGGCGAGGCTCGCAGCGCCGCCAGCGTCTGCTGCGCCGATTTTGCATCATTGAAAACCAAAGGTGAGACGACGTTGAGCCCGATGATCTGCGCTTGCGTGGAAAGCTCCGCCGCCATCGTCTGCTCGAAATTGCTCACGTCGTAAGCGAAGAACGCGGCGCACGCCAGCAGCACCGCCGCCGCGCTCACGAGCATGTTCATCACCGTGAGTTTTCTCGAAATCGAATCGCGGACCTTGAGCATCCCCTTTACTCTTCCGGTTGCTTCGCCGCCCCGCCCTGGACGGCGGCAGCGACCTTCAGCAGTTGCGAACTGAGCGTCAGCCCGGCTCTATCGGTGGCCCTGAGATTCACTTCGAAGCGCACCCGGTTATCCTGCAGCACGAACTGAATCATTCCCCCGCGGCTGCAAAAATCCCGCATGTCGCTCACCGTCAGCAGTGGCGCCGATTTCAGCGCGCTCAGAATGCCGCGCAAGCGATTATCCTCCGATGCGCTGATGAATAAAATCCGGCAGCCCCTCGCCCGCTCCGGGCTCTCGATGTGCCTTAGCTCCAGATGCTGCCCGTTGATCGAGCCTCCGTTGATCTCTGCCTGCAGCTCCGCGCCGAAGGGGTCCCGCCCCAGCACGCAGACCGGGAACGCGGATTGCGGTTTCGCCGCCTGCGCGTCGCCCGGCCACTGCACGAACCTTGCGAAATCGTAGAGGTATACGGCCTTCACCCTGTACTCGGCGGGCTTGGATCGCTGCGCACGCGCCGCCGAGCCCCGCGCGAGCATGAACGCAAGCGCCAGCGCAACTTGCGCGGCGCGCCGGCGGTGCAAGCGCGACTCCTTCGCCCGCGCGAGCCGCATCAATTTGGACGTGCATCGCCTCATGTCGTAGTCAGTCCGCCCAAGTCATTTTCGCGCGGGCGCTCCGCCGGATTCCAACCAGCGGCCCCGGATCGCCGCCCCATTCCGCGTGATGCGGCTGCGGCAGGTTGAACCCCGTGAACGACACGCGGAAATGCGGGCTTGCGTTCCACCCTAGATTCGCGTCCGCCGTCGAATACGCGCGAACCCCTAATCTATCAGATCGCCTAGCGCCTGCGGCCACATTGCCGCGCTTCGCCCGGCCATCAATGTCGTTCTCCCGGCGTTCACCACGAATCCGCGCTCCCCGGTGGCGCAGTGGGTCAGTTTGAATTTTCTTGACTCGTGACACGAGGAGTTAAAATTAAAACTGACCCGCCCTTCCCACCGCTTGACCTCGCTCCCCATGTTCCCTAACGTAGTGTCGCCGCTGCATTAGGCCTTCCACTGGCCTTCGGAGGAGCGATGCAAGATTTCGATCCGCACGTGCTCGATGAAAAGCCCGTACCGCCGCCCGACGAATTCAGCAAGCGCGCCCACGTCAAATCCCTCGAGGAATATCGCAAGCTCTGCGCACGCGCCGACCTAGACCCCGGCGCCTTCTGGGGCGAGCAGGCGAAAATGCTCGATTGGTTCGAGCCGCCGAAGACGATCCTCGAATGGGACCTGCCGCACGCGAAATGGTTCGGCGGCGGCAAGCTCAACGTCTCCTTCAACTGCCTCGACCGCCACCTCGCGAAAAGCGGCAATAAGCCCGCGCTGCTGTGGGAAGCCGAAGACGGCGCGACGCTTCAGCTCACCTACGCCGAACTGCACGCCCGCGTCTGCCGCTTCGCCAATGCCCTGCTCTCGCTCGGCGTTCAGCCCGGCGATTGCGTCGCGATCTACATGCCGATGGTTCCCGAGCTGCCGATTGCGATGCTCGCCTGCGCCCGCATTGGCGCCGTGCACTCCGTAATTTTCGGCGGATTTAGCGCCACGGCCCTCGTAGACCGCATCGGCGACGCAAAATCCAAAATCCTCATCACCGCCGATGGCGGCTTCCGCCGCGGCAAGGTCGTCCCCTTGAAGGAAACGGCCGATGCCGCCCTGCAGCGCTGCCCCACCATCGAAAAGTGCATCGTCCTCCAGCGCACCGGTGCCGGCGTGGATTGGCGCCCCGGCCGCGATCTCTGGTGGCATGAACTGGAAAGCGGCGCCGCCAACGATTGCCCCGCCCTCCCGCTCGATTCCGAACATCCCCTCTATATCCTTTACACCAGCGGCACCACCGGCAAGCCCAAGGGCGTGCTCCACACTTCAGCCGGCTATCTCCTTCAATGTATGTGGACCACCAAGCTCGTCTTCGATCTCCGCGATTCCGACGTCTACTGGTGCACCGCGGACATCGGTTGGGTCACCGGCCACAGCTATATCGTCTACGGCCCGCTCGCCAATGGCGCAAGCATCGTGATGTACGAAGGCGCGCCCGATCATCCGCGCCGCGATCGCTTCTGGGAAATTATTGACCGCTACAAAGTCACGATCTTTTACACCTCGCCCACCGCGATTCGCTCGTTCATGTCCTGGGGCAATGATTGGATCGCGCCCCACGCGCTCTCCAGCCTTCGCTTGCTCGGCTCGGTGGGCGAGCCGATCAATCCCGCCGCCTGGCGCTGGTACTTCGAGGCCATTGGCCGCAACCGCTGCCCCATCGTGGACACATGGTGGCAGACGGAAACCGGCTCGATCATGATTTCCCCCCTGCCCGGCGCCACGCCCGCCAAACCCGGCTCGGCCACGCTCCCGCTGCCCGGCATCGCCGCGCGGGTCGTCAATATGGCCGGCCAGCCCGTCAAGCCCGGCGAGACGGGCTTCCTCACGATCCAAAAACCCTGGCCCTCCATGCTGCGCACCATCTTCGGCGACGACGACCGCTTCCGCCGCGACTATTGGAGCCGCATCCCCGGCGTCTATTTCGCCGGCGACGCCGCCCAGTGCGATGCCGATGGCTATATCTGGGTCCTTGGCCGCGTGGACGACGTAATCAAAATCGCCGGCCATCGCCTCAGCTCCATGGAAATCGAAAGCGCCCTCGTCAGCCACGCGTCCGTCGCCGAAGCCGCCGTCGTTGCCCGCCCCGACGAAATCAAGGGCGAGGCCATCGTCTGCTTCGTCACGCTGCGTTCGGGCCAATCGCCCTCGCGCGAGTTGCGCGCTGCCCTCACCGAGCACGTCGCCGCCGCCATCGGCGCCATCGCCCGCCCCGCCGACGTTCGCTTCGCCGACCTGCTCCCCAAAACGCGCAGCGGCAAAATCATGCGCCGCCTCCTCCGCGAACTCGCCGTCAAAGGCGGCATCTCCGGCGACACCACCACCCTCGAAGACCTCTCCGTAATCGAGCGCCTAGCCAAATCCAAACGCCTGGACGAAGAATAGCCACGCGATTTCCCATCCCGCGCAGCTCTCGTTCACCTAACATTGTCGGTGTCGCTGCGCAGGCCGGCGTAGGCGGGCCTGCCGCGCCAAAGCAGTTTCTCCGCGCAGCCGGGCGCGCTATACTCCGCCCACAGTTCCCGTATAGATAGCTAACCATACCGGTCACTCATCGCGGCATGGCAAGCATGGGGAGGCAAAAATGCGAATCGCACGATCGTTTGTACTACAGTTAACCGTCCTGGCGCTATTCGCCGGCGCGGCCGCCGAATCGGCCCTCGCGGCTCCGCCACAATCCGCGAAATCGCAAAAAGCGAAGCCGCCACAATCTTCTGCCCGCCCAAGCGCCAAGCCCAGCGCCCCAGCCGAAGCCGCGCACGCAAACGAGCCCTCGCCCGCTGCGGAGCGCCTGCCCGCCGTGGCGGGACTCCCCGTCCGCCGCGTCATTCTCTATAAAAGCGGCGTCGGCTATTTCGAACACGTCGGCGAAGTCCACGGCAACGAAGCCGTCCGCGTGGATTTCACCAGCGGCCAATTAAACGACGTCCTCCAATCGCTCACCATTCTCGATCTCGGCGGCGGCCGCATCACCGGCGTGGACTATAATTCCGACGCCCCGCTCGCACAGCGCCTCGGCGCGCTTCGCCTTCCGCTCTCGGAGACGACCAACCTTTCGCAATTCTATTCCGCCTTGCGCGGCGCTCGCCTCGAGGTCCGCGCCGGAAACACCACGATCACCGGCCGCCTGCTCAGCGTCGAGCGTAAGACGCGAACCAGCGGCGGCACCACTCTCGAAGTGGACCTCGCCACCCTCGTCAGCGATTCCGGCGAAGTTCGCAGCGTCGAAATCACACCTGCCGTGGACGTTCGCCTCGCCGACCGCGACGTCACCGGCGAAGTCTCCAACTATCTCTCGCTCCTCGCCTCCGAGCGCCGGCAGGATTTGCGCCGCATGACCATCCAGACCGCCGGCGCCGGCGACCGCCAGCTCTACGTCAGCTATATCAGCGAAGTCCCCATTTGGAAGACGAGCTATCGCATCGTCATGCCCTCGACGCCCGCCGATAAGCCCCTGCTCCAAGGCTGGGCCATCGTGGACAACACCGTCGGCGAAGATTGGAACAACGTCGAACTCTCCCTCGTCGCCGGCGAGCCGCAGTCCTTCATCCAGCAACTCTCGCAGCCCTATTACGCCCGCCGCCCCGTCGTCCCACTCCCCCAGAACGTCCAACTCACCCCGCAAACCCACGAAAGCGCCATGAGCGGAGGACTCGGCACCCTCTCCGGCGTGGTCACCGACCAGTCAGGCGGAGTGATACAAAACGCTCAGGTGCAGCTCATTTCCGAAGCCACAGGCCAGACGCGCAGCGCCTCAACGGACCAGGGCGGGAAGTACGATTTCCCGGACGTTCCTGCGGGCGACTACACACTTCAGCTTGCGAGCCGCGGGTTTCAGACCACGATCATCCGCGGTCTCTCGCTCGGAGGCGATCGCTCCCTCGCTCAAAATGCAACTCTGAAGGTCGGCGCGGCCACTGAGACGGTTGAAGTCGTTTCGTCAGCTACCCCTGTCCTCGGCACGACTTCCAACTCCATTGCCGGCAACCGTGTTTCCGATACCGTCGGCTCCGGCGGTGAACTAGGCTACGCCATTGGCAGCGGTTCGGGCAGCGGAATGGGCCCCCTCCGCGGAACCGCGGCGACTTTCAATGCTTTGCCGCAAATGCCTTCCGTAGATTCGCTGCGCGCCGCCCTCCGCGGCATGCAAGCCGCCGCCACCGGCGCCGATCTCGGCGATCTCTTCCAATACAAAGTGAAAGACCGCGTCACAATCCACAAGAACGAATCCGCGCTCGTCCCCATCATCCAAACCGCGGTCACCGCCGAAAAAGTCTCCCTCTGGAACGCCGCGATGAACTCGCCACGCCCGCTTCGCGCCATTTGGCTCACCAATTCCACCCCGCTCACCCTCGATGGCGGCAGCTTCAGCGTCCTCGAAGACAATGCGTTCGCCGGCGAAGGCCTCACCGATCCTATAAAGCCTGGCGAAAAGCGCCTGCTCTCCTACGCCGCCGATCTCGGCCTCCGCGTGAACATCAAAACGCAAAGTGATCCGCAGCGCGTTACCCGCGTCATCATCCATCGCGGCGCCATGGTCCAGACGCGCGAGTCTCGCCTGGACACCTCCTACAAAATTCAGAACGACGACGTCACGCCGCGCACCGTCCTCATCGAGCATCCCGTCCGCCCCGGTTGGACGCTCTCCGCGAACGCCCCCAAGCCCGAGGAGCAAACCTCGAGCGTCTACCGCTTCCGGGTCCGCCTCGCGCCGAAGGCCGCATCCACTCTCGACGTGCGCGAGTCCGAGCCCGCCTCCACCAGCTATTCCCTCTCCGACGTCACCAGCGATCAGATCGCCCTCTTCGCCCGCCAGAAATCCATCAATCCCGAAATCGAAGCCGCGCTCCGCAAAATCATCGCCCAGAAGGATCAACTCGCCGCGCTCGACCAGGAATTGGCACGCCGCAATGACGAAGTGAAGAAAATCTACAACGATCAGCAGCGCCTCCGCGAAAACCTGAAAGCCCTCAAGGGCAGCCCCGAAGAGCGCGCCCTCACCCAGCGCTACACCCAGCAACTCGCCGATCAGGAAACCCAGCTCGCCACGCTCCAAAAAGAAATGGACGCTTTCCAATCAAAACGCGATCAAGCCCAAGCCACCCTCGATAAAATGATCGAGGACCTTTCGCTCAACGTAACTCTGTAGACCCCATTACCGGACGCCTCGCGGACCTCGCGCCGCCCTTGGGTGGCGCTTGCGCCGCCGGCACGGGAGCAGTGGGCTTGTATACGATGCTTATAGGAAAAAAGAGGATATGGGTACTTCAACAAAGCTCACTAGCGAAAGCATTGCTCACAGTGCGCCGGGCCTTATCGCGATCCTATTAGGGGTGGTCACGGAGGGATTCAGCTATTCGTTCTGGTGGAAGCTATCTTCCGCAGTTGCTGCGTGCGTTCTTAGCGGGATCTGGTTATGGAAATGGCAGCAGTTAAGAAGCTGGCTACGGAAACGGCGGAGGCTGAAAAATTCGTCTGTGGTACTCAGGATAGGTTTCAGCTGCTTGACAGCCTTAGGCTTCCTCGCCCTCATGCTGCGCCCGCTGCGGAGCCAGTTTAACTCCCAGTTCGACATTAAACTGGATTTCAAAGCGGCCCCACAATTCACCAATTGGATGCAAATACGGACTCGATACGACCTTTCCAGATTTCGCGACCATCTGCGCGAAATCGGGTTAAACACCCCCGACGAAATAGCCCCTCTTGAGGTGGGCGGGGAAAAAGGCTCGGTTGAGCCTTCCATTTCTGCGGATAAGCCTCTGTATGAATCGGCTATACGGATCGGGAAGAATAAAATTAAGGACCGTAAAGCGGTAACGGAAGCCTATCTAATGTACGTTGATATGAGGCTGGGCTTTTCGGACAAAGAGTCGCTAGGGCAAATCTACAACGCAACCACAACACGCTTGATGATTCAGCCCTGCATAAACGCGAGTTACTGGAATATCCCTTCCGCAATGGCCAAAAGACTAGGTTTTTGGGATATTCGCAACAAATTCGGACAAGATTTCGCAGACCGGCTCGCAGTGAGAACACTCGTCGTGGCGCGCTCCGATTCCGACTTGGATACGGATTCCCCATTCGCATTCTTGTGCGCTTCAGTCAAGGAAGCCGATGGCTCCATCGACAGCGATTCTGCACGATGGCCCCAAATCGCAGGTATGATGCGTTTCCCCGAAAACTGTGCGAACCCGCACTGAACCGTCGGTACCATTCGCAAAGATAATTCTTCATTCGGGGCATGGGCCATCCCCAGAGCAGCCAATAAAATCGCGAGCCGCTTTGGCTCAATATGACGGTGTAGACTAACGCTCCGGCGGCTTTAATGAAAGAAGACCTATCGTTGCGGTTGCGCGTCCGTTCGGTCCGATGGGCCGGAACACGCTGGAAGGCGTCTGTGCTCCGCGGGTTGGTGCGCCGCGGCGCCTGGCCGGCGATCCCGCTCGCCGCCCTTGCCATGGCGCTCGTCCTCGCTCCTTCGCGGCTCTCCTTCGCCGCCGCACGGCCCGCGAATCTCCCGCTCCACACCCAGGGCCGCTGGATCGTGGATGCCCAAAGCCGCCCGCTCAAGCTCGCGTCCGTCAGTTGGTATGGCGCCGACCAGAAGGATTTCGTTCCTGGCGGCCTCGGCCGCGCCCGGCTCTCCTCGATCGCGCATCTCATCCGCGCGATGGGCTTCAATTCCGTCCGTTTGCTCTGGGCGAATGAAACACTCGAGCGCAATCCCGTCGTTCCCGATTACGCCGTTCGCGCGAATCCTCAATTTCGCGGCAAGCATGCGATGGACGTCTTCGACGCGGTCGTCGCCGCGCTTGCCCGCGAGCATTTGATGATCATTCTCGATAACCACATGAGCCGCGCCGATTGGTGCTGCAGCGATAAGGACGGCAACGGCCTCTGGCACACGCGCGAATATCCCGAATCAAGCTGGCTGCGCGATTGGCGCGCGATGGCACGCCGCTACCGCCCCCAGCCCTGGGTCATCGGCGCCGATCTGCGCAACGAACTGCGCAGCGGAGCCGCATGGGGCGGCGCCGATCCCTCGCTCGATTGGCACGCAGCCGCGGAACGCGGCGGCGACGCCGTGCTCAGCGAAAATCCCAGCCTGCTGATCTTCGTCGAAGGCGTTCACTATTCCACGGACTTCACGCGCGTCGGAGAATTGCCCGTTCGCTTATCCGTCGCCGGCCACGTCGTCTATTCGCCCCACGATTACGGCTGGGATCATCCCGCGCGCGAGACCGAAGCCGATCTCGCTCGCCAGCTCGACTCCAAATGGGGTTACCTGATTCGCATGTCCGATCCCGCCCCGGTCTGGGTCGGCGAATTCGGAATCTGCCATGGCGATTTCAACTCCTGCAAATTTCGCGGCCGCCCCATCGGCGGCTGGTTCCCCCTCTTCATCCAATATCTCCGCAACACAGGCATCAGTTGGTCCTATTGGGCGCTCAACGGCACGCAATCCACCGGAGCCAGCCGCACCTACGGCGCCGAAGAAACCTACGGCCTCCTAAACACAAGCTACGCCCACCCCGCATCAACCCCGCTCCTTCGCCTACTCCAATCCGCCATGCCTCTCCCGGCGAATCTCAACTCGCGGTAGCGTCCGCCGCGCATCCTACGACGGCCGCATCCACGCGCGCAGGGGCACAGCCCTGCGTTCCGGCCCTGATGCAAGCAGGGACCGGCCATGCGAAGGGACGCCGTGCTCGCGGAAATCCATTGACTTTTTAACTAACATGTGCTATAAACTACGATGGCGGTTTTCTCGCCAGAGAGGGGAGCGCGGCGGATGGTCCCAGAAGCGCAGTCAAGCGCCCGATGCCCTAGTCACTCACCACTAGACACTAGCCACTATCCCTTTCTAATCTACGGTACGGGGATTAGAAACGCCCTTAACCCCTTTACCTGCAATGTAAATTCCGTTCTAATCTACGGTAAACGCACTCAAACCCCATGAACCCGACCCCCACAAAATGCGTGCGGTAACTTTCTCCCAGCACGGCGGCCCAGAAGTCCTCCGCCTCGGCGACGCCCCGGAACCGCGCATCGGTCCCGGCGAGGTTCTGATCCGCGTCTCCGCCTGCGCCTTGAACCATTTGGACCTCTGGATCCGCCGCGGAATGCCCGGCATCGAAATTCCACTCCCCCATATTCTCGGCAGCGATATCTCCGGCGAAATCGCCGAAGTCGGCGAGGGCGTCACGCGCCTTCGCGCCGGCCAGCGCGTCCTGCTTGCCCCTGGACTTTCCTGCGGCGAATGCCCGCAATGCCTCGCGGGCGACGACAATCTCTGCCGCCACTACACCGTCTTCGGCTATCTGGTGGACGGCGGCTACGCGGAGTACGTGAAATCCCCCGCCGCCAACGTTTTTCCGATTCCCGCGAATCTCGATTTCCAGCAAGCCGCCGCGATGCCTCTTGTATTCCTCACGGCGTGGAACATGCTCGTCCGCCGCGCTCGGCTGCAACCCGGCGAACACGTCCTCGTGCTCGGCGGCGGCAGCGGCGTGGGCAGCGCCGCCATCCAGATCGCCAAAGCGATGGGCGCCCGCGTGATCGCCACTGCGGGCTCGGAGCAAAAGCTCGCAAAATCCCGAGAACTCGGCGCGGACGACGCGATTTTTCACGGTCGCGGCGATTTCTCCGCCGAGGTCCGCCGCCTCACCGCGAAGCGCGGCGTGGACGTTGCGTTCGAGCACACCGGCACAGCCACGTGGGAACAGAGCATTAGCAGCCTCGCCTCCGGCGGACGCTTGGTCACCTGCGGCGCAACCACCGGCTACGACGCCCACCTGGACATCCGTTATCTCTTCAGCCGCAATCTTTCGATCCTGGGTTCGTACATGGGCAGGAGGGCCGACCTCGCCCCGGTGCTCGATTTAGCGGGGCGAGGTTTGCTCAAGCCGGTCGTGGATTGCGTGGTGCCGCTGGCCCGGGCCGCCGAGGCGCACACTCGCCTGGAAAGTCGCGAGCAATTCGGAAAAATTGTTCTCCAGGTATCCGGATGACCCGCAAACAAGTGCTACTGCCCTTCCGCCATTTTCGGACGGCCGATCTTCTGCGAGCTGCTCACCGAAAATTGCGTGTAGTCGGAGAAGGTGTGCTGCCGCGCATACATCCGGTGTTTCACGTTGAAGTAGGAATCCGAGGAAAGCGGAAGCCACATCTCCGCGTTTTTGCTGGCGAAATGCACCGGGCCATACGTAACAATGTCGTGCTCGTGCAGCAAGCCGATTTCCGGAATCGGCTTTGCCAGATCGGCTTCGATCCGCACGATATGGAACGTGTCGGCCGTAATCCAAGCCCGCCCCTTCATTTCCGCCGGATAGAAATTCCCGTTCGTCTCGTAGGTGCGAAGGGTCAGCGGCCGGCCCGGCCGCTGGCTGAAGTCCACCACCCAAGCAGCGCGCCCGTTCGCTTGGCCCAGGCCCCGGCAAGTGAAATTGAAGTTGCCGCTCATCGAAGGATCGAACGCCAGTGCCAGCGGAGACGCGCTGAATGTCGCCACGCGCGCCGGGGCGTCCAGCGGGTCGGTGCCGCCGCTGCGGCTTTCTTCCACCACCAGCGTGCCGCGGTTGTTCGCGGAAACATTCGCCAGGTACAGGAACTTCTTGTCCGCCTGCTCAATCGGTTTGCCCGAGCGGTCCACATTGTCGTATCGCACGCGCTCGGTCGCCTCCGTCGAATTCAGATTAGCCGCGAAAGCAGCTGCATCTTGGCCGGCCCTCGCGAGAACTTCACCGGCGGGGCAGGCCGCGCCCTGTGTGACCACAAGCTTTTCATCTTCGAGCATGGGCGGCTGCCATGCCGCTAGGGCCAGCTCCCTCTCCCCCGATGCAATTCCAGGTATTGGCGGGTCGGCAGGCAAAGCGCTCAACGGCAGGGCCATATCCGAGACCGGGTGTTCGTCGCGAGGACCGCTGGCAGCCGTTTTTGGCTGGTCCGCCGTCGCGCGTGGCATGGGGCTATCGAACGTCGTGGCCGCCGCTGAATTCGCCCGAGCCGCCGGCGCGCTTCCGTCGAGTCGCGAGATCATCTCTCGCGCCGCTCCTGCCTCCGGATTCTCGGGGGCAGTGCGTACGAATGTCTGGAATGTGCTCAGCGCTTCCTGGTTTTGCCCGAGCGCGGCGAGCGCTTCGCCTTCCACGAACTGCGCCCCGGCGGCTGCGCGCTTTCCCAGTTTCACCGCCTGTTGCGCTTCGTGCCGCGCCCTCTCGAATTCATGCTGCCCCAGCGCCGTCGTCGCCAGCAGCCAATGCGCCACCCAATTCTTCGGGGCCACGGAAACGGCTGTTTGCAGCGGCTGCGACGCTCCCGCATAATCCTTTTGCTCAAGCCGCACCTCCCCAAGCGCGACCAGCGCCGGCACGTGATCCGGATTCAGCGAAGTCGCTTTCAGGAAATAGTTCTGCGCTTCATTCCGGTTCTTCGTTTCGAGCGCCAGCATTCCCATCAGAAAATTCACGTTCGGATCGCCCGGCGCGAGCTTATACGCCGCATCCAGATGCTTTCTGGCTTTGTCATAGTCCTTCGACTTCAGCGCCTTCAACCCATCGTCGAGTTCCTTCCTCGCTTTCGGCGCAAGCAGAGGATTCAAATTGCCCGTCAGGCCCGCGGAGGACATCGGCCGCAGCCTCACTTGCACCTGATAGAGGCCGCTCTCGCCCGTTACTGCCACTGCCTCACGGTCGGGCTGAAAGCCCGGCGCTGTGACCTCCACGGTGTACGATCCCGCGCGCAAATCGCGAAAGGTGGCAGGAGCGTTGGCCTGCGCCACAATCGAAGCCACTGGAACGTTTGTGAAGCCGCTGCAGAGCGTCACCAGAGCCTGCGCGCCGGAGCCAAGTCCCTCCGTGGCGATATCCACTTCCACCCGCGACGATCCTCCGCCCCCCAGTCCGGGCACGGCCCCTTGGCTAATTTGTCCCGCCGCTATCGCCGCCGTGGAGAGAATCGCAATGATTAATGAAAGGGTGCGAGTGAATCCGTGCGTCATGCGGTCGGCGGCCCCTCAGCCTCGAAATGAGTGTGGATGCGGCCGCTTGACGTCTCAATCCAGTAGACACATCAGGGAGGGCAATGAAAAGGGCGTAGAATTTACACGGAAAATCTGACGCCGGTCCGCGCGGTTCCCCATTTTGCTGCAGCGCAGCTTGAACCCGGTCACAATCAGATCCAGAGCCGCTGTATTTCGGAGTGTCCGAACATTGTAGCTGGCCGGTTCGTCTCCGCCCGCCGCGCGTGGTACCCTGTCGCGTCGCGCGCCATGTTCAACGCCATCCGCTATTACTGGATCGTTTCCAAGGGCTACCGCCTGCGGCCCTGGGACTCGCCTTACATCCGCTGGCGCATGGAGACGTTCTTCGGCCACGAAGCCGCCACGCCGAACGCGCGCGAGTTTGTACGGTTGCTGTGGCGCGAACGCCGCCGCATGAGGAATTTTCTGCGCTGGGTCGCCCAGCGCCGCCGCGCGGTCCGCGGCAAAATGTAACCCAGAGGTTCTTCTGCGCTAAACTTATACGCACTAAACGCCGGAGGGGTGGCCGAGCGGTTGAAGGCGGCGGTCTTGAAAACCGTTAGGCCCGAAAGGGTCTCGTGGGTTCGAATCCCACCCCCTCCGCCATGCTGCACAACGGCCGCACAGATTTGATCCGCAGAAAATAAAAATGGCCGGCTGGATGCGCCGGCCATTTCGTGTAGTAATCGGTGAAGCCGCTTAGCGGTGGGTGGTTTTCCGGGCCGGCCGGCGTGCTGCGGGCTTCGCCGCGGGAATCACGCTCGGATCAACCTTTACTTGATCCCAGTGAAGCAAGAAGGGCGAAGGATCGTAGCTGACGAGTGTCCCTGAAAACTTAATCCCGTCGTCCTTCTGCAGGCGAAGCACATCCGGCTGCGCGACATTTTGTGCCGGAGCCGCGGCGCCCGTTGCGCCAGACGCTGGCGCCGCGGCCGCCGGCGGGTTCGCCGTCCAGACCTTCACATCCATATTGGCCGTCGTGCCGGCCTGCATATCCTGCGGAGTCGCCGCTGTGAACACCATGAAATCCACGTAGTTGTCGCTCTTCTGCACGTCAATGATCTTCCCCACCACTTCCGGAAGCTCCGAGCCGCAGACGGCAAGCCACGTCATCTTGGCCTTGTCGCCGCCGCCGCTGAGGTCCGCGATGATCGTCAGGATATTGCTTGCGTTCCTGATTTTTGAAAGATCGTCCTGGCTGGGAATGGTATAGGTTGCGGGGCGGTCAGGGGAATTCGCCGCCAGTTGAAGCATTTCGTTGAGCTGCGCATCCACCTGGCTGACGCAGCCCGGCTGCTCATACGCCAGTATCCTTGCGTGAAGAAATTCCTTCACCTGATCCGCCTGAGGCATTTTCAGGTCAATGGCGCGAGCGAGCGACCAGAATCCGTCGAGCGTTTGCGGCGGCGTCAAGGCAAGCTGCGCAAGCCCGATCTGATATTCCCAAGCGGCCACACTCGTGTCGCTTTGATCTGCGGTGATGGCAGCCTTGTACTGTGCGATGGCCCCTGAATCATCTTTCAACTGCACGTCCGCATACGCGGCGGCGGCATCGAAAAATGCCATCTCCTTCTTTTTCGTTTCGGCGAAGGCTTCCTCGCTGGTGTTGGCCGGCTTCGGGAACGACTCCATCAGCTTCGCGCCGAGCAGCGCTGCATCCCGGGCCTTGGTGAGCTGATCGTTCGCTTCTGGGGCCTTCGCGTTTTGGGGGGTATACCACGAATAAAAGGCGCGCACGCGGGTGTCGAGGGCGGTCAACCGCAGGCCGGGAATGGCAGCGTCCGCCTTATCCCCTAGCGCGACGGTTTTATCCGCGTATTCCATCACTTTGGCGTAGTCCTTCAGCGCGCTGTAGTCCGCGATGTATTGCTGATAGACGTATGGCATGAGAGTCGAATTCGGGTACTGAGCGACGAAGGCATCGAGCATCTTGATGCCCTGCTGCGGGTCCTTCTCCGCCCGGGCGGCTTGCAAGGCGTTGTATTCCGGGAGGGTATACGGCTGCTTCTGCTGCTGTTGGTCCTGGATCGGCTGCGCGGCTGCGGCCCTTGCGGGCAGGCAGAGAAATAGAAGCGCTGTCGCCAATGCGAGAGCCATTCTTTCCCAAGACTTTAGCATCATCACTTTCCTGCCTCCTGGACCAGAGAAATCGTGGATGCCCGCCGGAACCCTGTTTTCACCGCCTGTGGGCCGGCCCGAGCAACGAAACCAAGGGATTATAGGGAAAGCCTTTTGGCCGCGCAAGGCTAAATCCATTCGCACGTTTGAATTCCGAGCGAATCGCAAACTTCCGTAACGCTCCCAACTAAGTGATAACATGGTGAAAAGTGCGGCGTAGCGGCAGTCCCGGATGTGGAAAGGCATCATGGATATGAGTCTCCCCCTTGCGAATAAAGTTGCCTTGGTCACCGGCACCAGCCGCGGAATCGGACTGGCGATCGCTCGCCAACTGGGCGCGTTAGGCGCCAAGCTGGGCGTCTGCGCCCGCCACGCCGGCGACATCGAATCAGCCGCTCGCGAGCTGCGAGCCAGTGGATTCGAGGTGCACGCCGTTTCCGCAGACGTAAGCCTGGCATCCGGCGTTGACTCCTTCGTCGGCGGCTGCGCGCAAGCCCTCGGCCCCACTGAGATTCTGGTCAACAACGCCGGAGTGGGTTATTTCGGGCCCGCGCACGAAGCCGCCGAATCGCAGTGGGACGCGGTATTGGACACCAATCTGAAATCCGTGTTCCTGCTCAGCAAGGCCGTGGCGCCCGGAATGATCAAGCGCGGCAGCGGGCACATCATCAACATAGCCTCCCTTGCGGGAAAGAATGCCTTTGCGGGCGGCGGCATATATTGCGCCTCGAAATGGGGCTTGCTGGGCCTAACGCAATGCATGGCAGAGGACTTGAGGGGCCACGGCATCCGGGTGAGCGCAATCTGCCCAGGGTCGGTAGGCACCGGTTTCAGCCAGCCTGGCAGGGCGGGGGCGAAGGACGAGGCGAAGATGCTCCGCCCGGAAGACGTGGCCCGCATCGTCGAACTGCTGGTGACGCAGGCGCCGCAAAGCTTTATCAGCGAAGTCTCCCTTCGCCCCACGCAGAAGCCCTAAGCCCCCATGTACTTCGGGGGTAGGTGAATCATCGGGTTGCGTGCAGCATCCAATAGCCGAGCTTTAGGGCAACGGGGGCTTTGCCCGGAAGGGAGAAAAGCCATGTTGGAGCTTCGGCCGAGCGAAGAGCGCGGGCACAACAGCCTCGCGTGGCTCGATACGCACTTTACGTTTTCCTTTGACCAGTACTATGATCCGCGGCACATGCAGTTTCGCTCGTTGCGGGTGATCAACGAGGATATCGTTGCGCCAGGAAAGGGATTCGGCATGCACCCCCATCAGGACATGGAAATCCTCACCTGGATGCTGGCTGGCTCGATTCAGCACCGAGACAGCGTGGGGAACACGGGGATACTACGCCCCGGCGAGCTGCAGCACATGAGCGCCGGAACCGGCATTATGCACAGCGAGATGAACCCCTCGAAAACGGAACCCGCGCATCTGCTGCAGATTTGGATTCTGCCGGAGCAGCGCGGGCTTAAGCCGGAATATGAACAATTACCCTTCTCCGATGCCGATCTGCGCAACAGCTTCTGCCTGGTTGCCGGCAAAAAGGCGCCACTAACGATCCATCAAGACGCGAATCTCTATATCGGGCGGTTCGACCGCGCGGTAGAGAAGAAGCATAGACTCGAAGCCGGAAGACATGCGTGGGTGCAAGTGGCCCGCGGCACAATGCGCGTGAATGGCAAGGAGCTGAAGGCGGGAGACGGTGCTGCAATCTCGGACGAGCCCGAGATCCGCGCGGAGGCCGTCGCGCCTTCCGAGGTTCTGCTGTTCGATCTGGCATAGCGAAGGATTTTCAACCCCCGGTGCTGCACAAATTGCGAGGAGGAGCATACGAGATGCCGCACACACGCGACAGTGTCGTTTCCCTGATCGGCAGGATTCTGCTCAGCGCGATATTCATCTGGAGCGGGATTTCGAAGATCGCCAGCTTTTCGAGTATGGCAGGTGTGCTGGCGCCGAAGGGTGTTCCCTTTCCGACGGTGGCTTTCGGCATCGCAGTCGCCATCGAACTGCTCGGCGGGCTTGCGATCCTCACCGGGTTTCACGCCAGGATAGCGGCGTGGATCGTGTTCCTCTATTTGATCCCCACCACGCTGCTCTTCCATAACTTCTGGGCGTTTCAGGGGGCTGCGAGGATGGATAACGAGGCCCACTTTATGAAGAACGTGGCGATCATGGGCGGGCTGCTGATTCTGGCTGCGAACGGCGCGGGTGGATGTTCGTGTGACGCGGCGCGGGTTTCCAGGGCGTAACAGCCATAACGACATGGGTCTAAGGCTATGGTTCGGTGTTAAGCGTCTCCGCAGGATGGGCGCTCGGGCTCGCTAGATCGTGCGCGCTCGCGAGCTTCGAGCGATTGCGCCCGTCTCTCTTGGCTTGATAGAGGGCTTCGTCGGCGAGGTGAAGCAGCGCATCGGAACTGATCTGCCCGTCTTCGCCGCTGACGGCAAGGCCAAGGCTCGCCGTGACCTTCACCTCGCGCGTTGGCGTGGCGATCGGCTTCGATTCGATCGCCTTGCGGATTCGCTCCGCCACCCCGAAGGTGCCCGCTGCATTCGATGCGGGCACCACGACCAAGAATTCCTCACCGCCGTAGCGTCCCACCGAGTCATAGTCGCGCACCGAGGACATGATCCGGCCAGCCGCTTCGCGCAGCACGGCATCGCCGCACAGGTGGCCATACATGTCGTTCACGTTCTTGAAATGGTCCAGGTCAATGAGGATCACGCCGAAGGATCCTCCCTCCCGCGATTGTCGCGAGCGTTCGTGGTGAACGGCCTCGAGGATCACCGCACGGTTCGGAATGCCGGTGAGCGAATCATGCGTGGCGCGGAAGCGCAGCTCCTCGCGCGTCGCGATCAGGTTATCCTGCAGATTCAGAATGCGTTCGCCGACGTGCAGGCGCGCCCGAAGTTCTTGCGAATCGAAGGGCTTGGTCAAGTAATCGTCGGCGCCGGACTCGAGGCCCTTAAGCAGATCGGTTTTCTGATTCCGCGCGGTGAGCAGAAGAATGTAAATGTAGGGCCGATCTTGATGCTCGCGCACCCGCTGGCAGACCTGCGGGCCCTCCACACCCGGCATCATCCAATCGAGCACGGCCAGGCGAGGCGAATCGTCGCATTCGAGCACGTTCAAGGCCTCCGTGCCGTTGGGGGCCGCGATCACTTCGTACCCCCATTTCAGAAGGAATGCCTGTAATACGCGGCGGGAGATAGGATCATCCTCCGCGATCAGGACCTTCTTTCTCGGCGTGGCCTTCGGTTTCATGCGGGCGGCTCAGGGGGCGACCTTGCGCAGGAGCAGATCGAGCTCAGGGGCCAGCCGGTCCGCCTCCCGTTGCAGGTTTTCGACGAATTCCGGCGCTTTAGTCAGGTCGCCCTCTCGGGCCAGCATCTCCAATTCGAGCGCGGACTTGGAGACCTGGTTCGCGCCGAGGTTTGCCGAAGCGCCCTTGAGGCTGTGAGCCAGCCGATGCAAGCGGTGCGCATCTCCCGCGGCGAGCGCGGCGCGAATATCTTCCATGTTCTTAGGGCACTCTTCGACGAAGAGCTGCGCGATTTCTTCGAGCAATTCGCGGTCTCCCTCCATCCGGGAGAGCGTTGAGGCTATGTCGAGAACATCCGGCGAGCGATCAGCCGGAATCGCCCGCTGCGAGGCATCCGAATTGGGTTTCACGTGTGCAATCCGATCAAGGGCCGCGATTAAGTCCGGCGTGTGGATGGGCTTAGTGAGGTAATCATCCGCGCCGGCCCCAAGGCACTTTTCTCGGTCTCCTTTCATGGCGTGCGCCGTCAGGGCTATTATCGGCAGGTGCCCGCCGGTACTTTGCTCCTTTGTGCGAATTGTGCGGATAGCCGTAAGCCCATCCATTTCGGGCATCTGCACGTCCATCAGCACGGCGTCTACCCCGCCCTTCGGCCCTTCCAGGTATTCGAGCGCCTGGCGGCCGTTTTCGGAAACTGCGACCCTATGGCCGTGCTTTTCCAGCAATCGGCGGGCGAGAGCACGGTTTACGGGATTATCTTCGGCTAACAAGATGGACATGCCGCCGCCATTGCCGCTCTGCTGCGAGGATTTCTGCGCGGGCGCTTTTTCGATCGCCTGAGGCTGTAATCCAAGCCGCACCGTGAAATGAAACGTGCTTCCCTGCCCTTCCTCGCTCTCGAGCCAAATTTCGCCGCCCATCATCTCCACAAGCCGGCGCGTGATGCCCAGGCCCAGCCCCGTGCCGCCGTATCGCCGAGTGGTTGAGTTATCGGCCTGCGTGAAGGGCTCGAAGATGAGCTTCTGCTTTTCCTTCGCCACCCCAATGCCGGTGTCGAGGACGGAGACGTGAAGCACCACCTCTCGCTCGGTGCCGTCCCTTTTCTCCACTTCCATCAGAACTTTGCCGCGTTCGGTGAACTTCAGCGCGTTGCCGACAAGATTCACCACAATCTGCCGCAGACGGCCAGCATCGCCTTGCAGCGCCTCCGGAACGCTCGGCAAAACGCGCCACACCAGCTCGATCCCTTTCTGGTGCGCGCGCAAACCCAGCACTTTCATCGTGTCGCCAAGGCTTTCGCGCAGAGAGAAGGGCGCGGATTCGAGTTCAAGCTTTCCTGCCTCGACCTTGGAAAAATCGAGGATTTCGTTCAAGAGCAGCAGAAGAGAATCGGCGGAGCCCTTTACCAGGTGCAGGTATTCGCGTTGCTCCGCGCTGAGCGGTGTGTCCAGCGCAAGCTCCGTCATGCCCAGAATGCCGTTCATCGGCGTCCGAAGTTCGTGGCTCATGTTGGCGAGGAAGTCGCTCTTGGCGAGACTGGCGGCTTCAGCGGCTTCCTTGGCCTGCGCCATGGCCAGTTCGGCGGCCTTACGTTCCGCGATTTCCTGCTGCAATTCGCGAGTACGCTCGTCCACCCGCAGTTCCAGCTCGTCCCGCGCTTTGCGTAGCTCCGTCTCGCGCTGTTCGATGCGCTCCATCATTTCGTTGAATCGGTCGCAGAGGAACCCGATCTCGTCGGGTGTGCTTCGCGCCGCCCGGATCGAATAGTCCTTGCGAAGCGACACGGCAAAGGCGGTTCGCGCCAGATCCACTATCGGCTCGACAATAATCCGCTGCATGTACCGAGCGAGCACGTACGCCATAAAAAGCGTGCCCAGCATTACGATCACCAGAATCCAGACGAACCGCGTTTCGCGGGTGCGGATCTGTTCCAGGTCCGATTCAAGGTACAGAGTGCCGATCCTCTTCCCGCGCGCGCGGACCTGCTCGACGGCGGTGATATGCCCGGACAAAATCGTGATTCCCTCAACCGGAGGCGCCGGCGGAAAAGCCGTCCCGGCGGCATCGGCTCTGGTGTATCTCGTAAACGGCTGCCCCGCCTTTGTGTAGAGGCACGCCTGGATCACGTGGCGCTGCGGAGCAATTGATCCGAGTAACTCGCGCGCGGCGGCGGAATCCCCGGACGCCAGCGCGGCGGCGGAATCCGATGCCATGATCTGCGCCACAACGCCAAGCTCCTTCATAAGCCGGGGGCGAAGGCTTGCGACGTCATACACCGCGAAAGCCGCGCTCGCCGTGACAACCGACACGCAGCACGTGAGCAGCACCACCAGCGTGAGCTTCCCGCGAAAAGGCAGTGACCGGATCGAGGGCATGTCAATCAGTTCCGCCGCTGCGGCGCGGCGCTTTGGGAGTGCTGCGGATGTCAGCTAAAAAATTCATGGGGCAACGCCGAGCGGTCTTCTACCTGTGTGGGTCACGATGACCCTCCGCGTTTCGTCACACTCGTCCCCTCAATTCTCCTATCGTTGTTTAAGCGAGCTGCTTTAGAGGGCGTTTAGCAGATGGACCGCAAGGGTAAACTAGGGGGCGAACACCCGTCCCGAAATGGGAATCCGAAGCTTGAAAATCGAGGGACCTACAACGCTCGGACGATTTACTTCTTCTGCCGGCTTTGTAGCACGGGCGACGCCTGCGCCGCGGGATCTTCCGAGATCATGTCGCGGAACGCGGCGAAAAGCTCGCGGTCCCACCAGCCGCGGCCAGCCTCTTCGCCCATGATTTGCAATGCTTCCTGCGGCGGGCCGGCCTTGCGGTAGGGCCGATTGGTGGTGAGTGCATCAAACACGTCGGCGAGCTGCAGAATGCTTGCCGTGAGCGGGATTTCCGCGCCTCGCAGGCCATCGGGATACCCTGAACCGTCGTGCTTTTCATGATGATGACGGATGATCGGAAGCACCAGGCGAAAAGTCCGCAGCGGCGCGCAGATATGTTCTCCCACTTCGGGGTGCCTGCGGATAATCGCCAATTCTTCAGCGTCGAGCGGTCCCGGCTTGAGCAGCACCGCGTCCGGAACGACAACCTTCCCTACATCGTGGACGATCCCCGCTCGGCGCAACGCCTTCACCTGATCGTCCGCCAGCCCTAACCGCTTCCCCAGATGCGCGGCCATGTCGGCCAGCCGCTCGCAATGCCCGTGCGTGTAAGGATCGCGCGATTCGATGCTTTGAGCCAGGCTGAAGAGCACGGCCTCGGCATTCTCCAGCTCATCGGTGAACTGCTTCAGCCGCAGCAGAGATTTCGTTCGCGCGAGCAGTTCGTTGTAGTCAATCGGCTTGCTTAGGAAATCGTCGGCGCCGGCGTTGATTCCCTGAATGCGATCCTCAGTTGCGGAAAGCCCGGTGATCAGCACCACCGGCGTGAGGCGCGTTTCCGGGGTAGCCTTGATGCGACGGCACACCTCGAAGCCGTCCAAGCCGGGCATCAGAATATCGAGCAGGATCAGATCCGGCCGGAACGATGCGCACTCCGCCAGCGCCGAAGCGCCGTCGGATGCATCGCGCACCTCGAAGCCTTCGCGGCGCAGCAGCATTTCCAGCGCCGCTCGCGCGGATGACTCGTCGTCCACAATCAAAATTCTTTCCGGCACGATTCGCACTCGATGTCTGGGGATTCGCAGCGTATCCAATCCGCCTGAATGGCGCAAGTGGCTTTCATGCATTCGGCACTCACGTTCAGCCTCCATTTGGCTGGGGCTTCGCAGCCGATGGGAAACTTCCAGGGGGAGGGTACGCCTTGGTGGGATGAGCGCGGCCGCGAAGCCGTTGCATGCGGGATTCAGCGATATCGCGAGGGTTATGCGCGCCGCAGCGTTGCCTGGGCGACGGCGCGAGGCGCCTCCGCGGGCAGAAATATCTGGCCCGGATTATCCATGCCGAGGGGATCGAGTTCCGCCGGCGCGCAGTATTCGCCCGATATCCACAGCGAGATTTCCGAGATCGGGTCAAAGCTGGCGAAAACGGCTTCGCCCATCGCGCGCAGCGTGTGCGGAAACGAACGGCTCTCGTGCTCGGCAAACGCCTCGAGCAGCACCTGGCGCACGCCGTGCCAGGTCGCGTTGAACTCAATCTCTTCGCCCTTATATAGCCAGAGGGCGCGAAGCTCCGCCGAGATCAGCGCCTCTGCATTTTCCTTCAGCGTGGTATAGGGATCGCGCCGAAACCCTTCGAAGCCCGCGTTGGCCGCTTTCAGGACGAAAAGGTCGCGCAGCCCTGCATGAATCTCCGTGCTATCGCGCGTCCCGCACAGCGATGCCGTTCGCCGTTCCCGCGAGGCGCGCGCGAATGCCGATGCGTGGGGCTTCCCGCCATGCGTAATCCTGGCCCACGCGTCCTCGTGCGCTTCGATCCGCACCCGCTCGATGGGCGCGTTGTACGTCAGAAAGTGCTCGATCAGATGGAGCGAAAAGTCCTCGATGGCCTCCGAGGGATACTGCCGCGCCAAGGCATGAATCGTGTTTCGAATGGTTTCCGGCGGCAATATCTCGCGATTATCGCCCTGCGTCTGCGCCTCGCCGAAATCGCCCTCGAAGCGGACTTCGAGCGTCATTTCTTTAATCTCCCGGCGCTCCGTCTGTCGCGCCACGCGCAGCAGACGGACGGAGGATTCCCCGTAACTGTTTTCTTCCCGCGCGATGGACATGGGCTGGCTCGGCGCCGATGATTGTAGCGCAATTCCCTCAGTGGACCGGAAGCGCGGCGCCCTTCTTAGGCCGGATCTTTTTCATCAGAAACATCAGCGGAATCACGGCCAGGCAGATCATCGCCATCAGCCAGAAATTATCCACGAACGAGAGCATCATGGACTGGCTCTGCAGCTGCTGATACACCAGCGACTCCGCTTGCTTCAATGCCTGCCCTGCCGCCATGCCATGCGCCGCGAAAAGCGACGTGAGCTTCCGGAGTGCTTCTTCGTACCATGGGTTGCCCGGCCGCATATTGTTCACCAGAATCTCCTGATGAAACTGCGCGCGGCGATCCAGCATCGTCGTCACAAACGAAATGCCCATGCTTCCGCCGATGTTGCGCGCCAGGTTGATCAATCCCGTCGCGTTGTTCGTCTTCTCCTTAGGCACGAAATAGAAAGCCATCACGTTGATCGGCACAAATAGAAACGCCGTGCCGGCGCGAGAGACGATCCAATCAATCACTGGCGTTTTTTCGGCCACGCCCAGGCTGAAATGCGAAAGCTGGAATAATCCCAATGCGGTTATCACAAGCCCAAAAATCACCAGCCACCGGGGCTCGAATCGGCCCAGCAGCACGCCCACCATCGGCATGATCATCAGCAGCAGCAGGCCGCCCGGCAGAAGCACCAATCCGCTCTCCATCGCGGTGTAGCCCATCAGGGTCTGCAACAGGATGGGGAGCAAGACGGTGGTGCCATAAAGAACCACGCCCAGCACGTACATCATGAAAGCGGAGATCAGAAAATTGCGGTCCTTCAATAATCGCAGGTCAATCACGGGATCCTTGATCGCAAGCTCCCAGATCACCAGCGCCACCAGCGCCGATAGCGCGATCACCGTGGCCCACACGATGAAGTGCGATCCGAACCAGTCGTCGTGCTCACCCTTATCGAGCACGATCTGCATGAACCCCAGCCCGACGCTCAAAAGCCCCAGCCCGAGAAAATCAATTTTCAGTCCGCTCTTGAACGTCTTGCGCACCAGGTGAGCAGGATCAACGATCAACACCAGGGTCATCATCACGGCGATGATTCCCACCGGCACGTTGAGGAAAAAAATCCAGCGCCATGAATAATTGTCCGTAATCCATCCCCCGAGCGTCGGCCCAATCGTCGGAGCAACGACCACGCCCATGCCGTACATCGCCATGGCCATTCCCTGTTTGTCGCGCGGAAAGCTGTCCACCAGGATAGCCTGCGATATCGGCTGCAAGCCCCCGCCGCCCGCGCCTTGGATCACGCGAAACAGGACGAGCATCGGCAGCGTCGGGGCGAGCCCGCAGAGCAGCGAGCTGAGAGTGAACACGACAACGCAGCCGATGTAGAAGCGTTTGCGCCCAAAAAGCGTCGAAAACCAGCCGGTGAGCGGCAGCACAATCGCATTCGAGACCAAATACGACGTAAGCACCCAGGTGCTTTCGTCCACGCTGGCGGAAAGGCTGCCCGCAATATGCGGAAGCGAGACGTTCGCTACGCTGGTATCGAGCACCTCCATAAACGTCGCGATCATCACCGTCGCGGCGATCAGCCACGGGTTAATTTCCGGCGATGCGTCGGCGCGCTGCGCTGCGCTGGCTGTCATAATCTGAGGTGCTCAAGTAGTGGATGCTGTAGCGTGCCCGGAAGATTTAGGGCCTTGCAAAAAGCAGCCTAGCGAACAGCGCGTGGGGTCTTGGGGAGCGCGCCGGCGCAGGTCATTTGGCCGCGTGGTGCGCGCCTCACGTCCGAGGCTTGTAGATGCGGATGATGTCGTCCTTCACTTCCACCACGCTGCCCGGATATTCGCGCGCTGCGTGCGCGCGCAGATCTTCCACCGAAAGGTAATCCCCGCGCCCATCGAAGTACCGCGCATCGTCAATCAGCAGAACGTGGTCGCGGATCGGATGGCGATAAATGCACTCGAGTTCCTGCTTGATCGGCGCGGAAATATCGCCCCAATGCGCATCCAGCCAAAAAAGCGCCGGCTCCTTCAGCAGCACTACAATCGTCGGAAGAATCTTTCCGCTATCCCCTTGATAAAGGTGAATCGCCGGCCTATTCGCGAATTTCCGCTTGGCACGCGCCGCAAGCCACTGATCCAGTTCAATCGAATAGATCTCGCGGAAGTGGTCTTTCTGGGCGTTGACCATATTGCCCAAGTTCGTCCCTGTTTCCACCATCACTTGCAAGTTGTGTTTGCGCCCGAATTGGGCCAGCGTGCGCTGCTTCACGATATGCGGAACCTTCGGCCCCGGCCGCCCGCGCAATCGCCACCAGAAATATTCGCCGCGAAACGCCAGCCGTTTATACGGCTCGAAAAGGAAACTATCGCGGAACGCCTTGTCCGTGATTTCCCGGGTTTCATCAATGTTCTTTTTCTTCCACATGGGCATTCGATGATAATCAGCCTCGCGCGCCTTTGCATAGCGAATCCTCGGGGCGACGCACCGGCGTTAGGCAGCGCCCCTCGCGCCCGACACTTTCGCTTCTAAGAAACCTCGCGATTGGTATACCCTCTCAGTTTTCAGGAGGAGAAGAATGCGCATGCGCCGCGAATGGACCGCCACGATCCGGAACGCAATCGTTCTCGCCGCTCTGATTTCGTTTGTGGGCGCGCTCCGCCTCTATGCCCAGCAGTTCAGCCCATCGCTCTATCGCGAGATGCGGTGGCGATGCATCGGGCCATTTCGCGGCGGTAGAACCGTCGCCGCCTCAGGTGTCCCTTCCGAGCCCAACGTCTTTTACATGGCGGCAAACGACGGTGGCGTCTGGAAGACCACGGATTATGGCCGCACGTGGGACCCCATCTTCGACGGGCAGCCGACCGGCTCCGTCGGCGCGCTCGCCGTGGCCCCTTCGAATCCAAATGTTATCTACGTGGGCAGCGGCGAAGGCTTGCAACGCCCCGATCTTTCCACCGGCGACGGCATCTACAAATCCACCGACGCCGGAAAGACCTGGAACCATCTCGGGCTGCGCGACGGCCAGCAGATTGCCTCCATTATGATTGATCCGCGCGATCCCAATCGCGTTTTCGTTGCGGTCCTCGGCCATCCGTATGGCCCAAACACCGAACGCGGCGTATTTCGTTCCACCGACGGCGGCGCAACCTGGAAGAAAATTCTGTACAAGGACGAAAACACGGGCGCCGTCGACCTCGCCTTTGATCCCGCGAATTCGAGCACGATTTACGCCGCACTGTGGGCGGCGCGCCGCACCCCATGGGAAGCTGGGCTGCGCGGCCGCACGAACGGCCTTTTCAAATCCACCGATGGCGGCAACACGTGGAAACCGCTAACAAAGGGCCTGCCGACGAACGACGAAGGGCTTGGCCGCATCGGCATCGGCATCGCCCCAGGCGATGGAAATCGGATCTATGCCCTGGTGGACGCCGGGCGCCTCGGCGGCCTTTATCGCTCTGATGATGCAGGCGCGAGCTGGCAGCGCGTCAATAACGAGCAGCGCGTGTGGGGCCGCGGCGACGACTTTGCCTGGGTAAGGGTCGCGCCGAATAACAAAGACGAAGTGTATGTCTGCAACACCTCGACATACCGTTCGGAGGACGCCGGCAAGACCTTCACGGCCATTAAGGGCGCCCCTGGAGGCGACGACTATCACGCCATCTGGATCAACCCGCGCAATCCTCGGATTCTGCTGCTCGCCGCGGACCAGGGCGCCACGATCAGCGTGAACGGCGGAAAGACGTGGAGTTCCTGGTACAACCAGCCGACCGCTCAGTTTTTTCACGTCATCACGGATAATCAATTTCCGTATTGGGTCTACGGCGGCCAGCAAGAGAGCGGTTCGGCGGGAACCGCAAGCCGCAGCGACTGGGGCGAAATCACCTTCCGCGATTGGCATCCGGTGGGCGCCGAGGAATATGGCTACATCGCGCCCGATCCCTTACATCCGAATCTGATTTACGGCGGCAAGGTAACGCGATTCGATTCGATCACCGGCCAGACGCAGGACGTGGCGCCCTTCGCCCTGCGCAGCGGAAAATATCATTCCGTCCGCACCGCCCCGCTGATTTTTTCGCCGGCCGACCCTCGCATTCTCTATCTCGGCGAGAACGTGCTCTTCAAGACCACCGACGGCGGGCATAGCTGGCAAGTGATTAGCCCGGATCTTTCCCGCGAAAATCCAGGCGTCCCGGCCAACTTGACCAGCCTCTCGGTGGATAATCCCGCGCGCGGCGAGCATCGCGGCGAAATCTATTCGCTCGCGCCCTCGGCTCTGGATGCCAATTTGATTTGGGCCGGAACCGACGACGGCCTGATTTGGGTCACACGCGATGGCGGCGCCCACTGGGACAACGTAACGCCGCCGGAAATGACGGCGTGGAGCAAGGTCGCGCAATTGGATGCTTCGCGCTTCGACCGCAACACCGCCTACGCCGCCGTGAATCGCTTCCGCCTGGATGATCTGCGCCCGTATATCTACCGCACGCACGACGGCGGAAAGACGTGGCAAAAAATCACCAATGGCCTGCCGGACAACGCCTCGGTCAACGTCGTGCGCGAGGACCCCGTCCGGCGCGGGCTGCTCTTCGCCGGCACCGAACGCGCGGTCTACGTCTCGTTCAACGACGGAGACTCATGGCAATCGCTGCAACTCAATCTGCCGGCCACCTCGATGCGCGATCTCGTCATTCACGGCGACGACCTCGTCGTCGGAACGCATGGGCGCTCCTTCTGGATTTTGGACGATATTACGCCCCTGCGGCAGATCACCGAGCAAGTGGCCAGCGCGGATGCGTTCCTCTTCAAGCCCGAAACCGCCTATCGCCTCCGCCGCGACGTCAACACGGACACGCCGCTTCCGCCGGAAACACCTGCGGGGCAGAACCCGCCCGATGGCGCGATCATTGACTACCATTTGAAAGCCGCCGCGAGTTCCCCTGTAAAGTTGGAAATCTCGGATACCAGCGGCCGCGTGGTGCGCAATTTCAGCAGCGCGGATAAGCCGGAGGTAACCTGGGACGAACTAGGCCGCACGCTGAACGTTCCTCTTTACTGGGTGCAGCCGCCGCGAATTTTGGGCGCGCGCCCCGGCATGAACCGCTTCGTCTGGGATCTGCGGCTGGCCCCGCCGAAATCGCTGAGCCACGAGTATCCAATCTCGGCGATTCCCCACGATACGCCGGGCGGCCCGCTTGGCGCGCTGGTGCTTCCGGGCGCCTACACCGTCAAGCTAACGGTAGGCTCTCAAACCTACACACAGCCGCTCGAAGTAAAGATGGACCCGCGCGTGAAGGCTTCCGCCTCGGACCTGGCGGAGCAGTTCAAGCTCGCCTCGCAACTCTGCGCGGGGATGAACTTCAGCTACGGCGCGCTGCAAGAGGTGCGTGACGTTCGCGCGCAATTGAAAGCCCTCTCCGCACGCGCACCGAAGGGCGCTGTCGCCACCGCGATTGCATCTCTCGATGCGCGCGAAGCGGAATTCGAAGGCGCGGGCGGCCGGCGGTTTGGTCCGCAGGCACAGCAAGGCCAGCAGGAGAGCTTTTCCAGGATCAATGGCGAACTCGGGCAGTTGCTCTCGGCGGTAGATGGCGCCGATGCCGAACCGACCGAATCCCAAGCGGCAGGAGTTGCCGATGTGACGCACGCGCTTGGCACCTTGGCGACCGACTGGAAGACGGTAACCGTCCGCGACGTCCCTGCGCTCAATCAGCTGCTCGATGGTGCAAAATTGCCGGAAATCAAGCTTGGCCCCGAAATCAAACCCCCGGCCGGCATGGGCGAAGCGGGCGGCATCTAGCGTATCGGCGGCAACGACATCAATCGCAAAGCCGCGCCATCAGCGCCCGTTCACTGAATTTTGTCTATTTTCGCCGCGAGGATGAAGTCGCTTTCGGTGAGCCCGTCAATCTTGTGCGTCCATGTGGTGACTTCTGCCTTGCCCCAACTGAGCAGAATGTCGGGATGATGGCCCTGCTCTTCGGCCACTGCGCCGGCTTTATTTACGAACGCGAGCGCCTGCTTAAAATCGGAGAACGTGAAGCTGCGCGTCAGATGATGCCCGTTTACCACCTTCCATTGCGGAACTTGCTTCGCCAGCGCTTCCAACTCCTTGCCCGCAAGCGGCGGAACGCCCCCGCTGCATGGAACGCACGTCTTGCTCGATAGCTCTGTCATTGAATTTACCCTCCTCGACACATTCTCACACCAATCTCAGCGAATTGCCTGCGCGGATTTTGAACGCTGAAGAAGCGGGTCGCAGCAAGGAGAGCAAGGGGGGTGTATAGGCCCGCAGCGCGCGGAGCACGGGCACACAGCCCCGCGCCCCCGCGGTTCGAGTGAGAAATCCGTCAGATTGAAACCGCCTGCCTGCTGCCGTGCGGCTAATTGCGCGCGGCGCAAGCGTGCGGATAGACGGCGTCCAGCGCGCCCCACAGCGCCTTTAGCCCTCGCTCCGCTGCGCACAGCACGCCAAGCGTATCCACCTCGCCTTGTCCGGCCAGCCACTCCCGCCAGGCGGCGCGATGGCGCACGTCCGCTTCCTTATGTACCGCGAAATAGGCGAGCGAACGCGATTCCGTAATGCCATAGAAGCGGCGCAGTCCGCTGATCTTTTGCGCAGCGATCTCGGGAACTTGCGCCTCGTACGCATAAAATGCGGCGACGGCCTGCGCGGTAGTCCCTTGTGCCGACACTTCGTCGAAGGCATCCAGCAGCGCAGCGATCCCAGGCAGCGGACGCGCATCTGCCAGCGCCGCCTCGCTCACGCCCAGCGATTGCGCGAACTGCCGCCACAGCATCGGGTGAGGTGCCACCGGATCCAGCTCTTCAGCCAAATTTTCGTCCACCAGCCGGCCGAGCTTCCCGTCGGCCCGGCGGGAAAGCGCCTTCAAATTTTCCGGAAACGCGCGAACGTGCTGATAATACTGCTCGGCATAAAGTCCCAGCGACTCCTTCGATAGCCGCCCCTCGGTCCAGGCGCGATAGAATGGATGCTTCAGCAGATGATATTTTTCGATGAGTGCGTCGAGCGATTGCAGCAACGTCGGAACAGCTTTCACTTTTTTCGCCACTTTTCCCCCGGTTCTTCCCGGGAAATCAATCCCGGGCACAACGGGGCCAATGCTAATAAACTTTCCGGCGAAAATCCAGTGGACCGCCCTAAGGTTCTCTCGATGCCTGTGGATAAAAATGCCCGAATTGCCTGAAGTCGAAACGGTGGTGCAAGGTTTGCGAAGGGTCCTCCCCGGCAGGCGTGTCGTCGCCCTGCGGCTCGGCAAGACCGATTTCATCGAAAATCCAGCCGAACTCGAGGCGCGCCTGCCCGGCAGCCGCATCTCCACAGTGCGGCGGCACGGAAAATTTATCGTCTTGCAGATGGAACCCGCCGCGCGCGCCGCCGATTCGTTTCTGTTCCTCGTCCACCTTGGAATGACCGGCCGCCTGGTCACCGCCGCGCCGGATGCGCCCGCCCCGCCGCACACGCACGCCTTCTTCTCGCTCGATAACGGCCGCGAGTTGCGCTACACCGATATTCGCCGCTTCGGCTCGATGCGCATTCTGGAAGAGAAAAATCGCGAGGCGACGCTCGGCAAGCTGGGGCTCGACCCCATCGAAGCGACCGAAGTGCAATTTCGCTCCGCGCTGCGCGGACGTCGCGCCCGCATCAAGGCCGCGCTGCTCGATCAACGAGTATTTCGCGGGCTCGGCAACATTTACACGGACGAAAGCCTCTGGCGCGCTCGCATTCATCCCATGCGCCGGGCCGCGAATTTGTCGGATGCCGATCTGCGCCGCTTGCGTCGCGCCGTGCGCCACGTTCTCGCAGCCGCGATTCGCCTGGGAGGCTCATCCGTATCCGATTACGTCAATGCGGAGGGCAATCCGGGGGAATTTCAGCTGCGCCATCGCGCGTATCAGCGCAAGGGCAAACCCTGCCATCGCTGCGGCACGGCTATAGAACGGATTCTGGTCGCCGGCCGCAGCAGTTATTTCTGCCCGCGCTGCCAGCGAGCGCCTCGAGGCGATCGAAGCGGCCAGTGAAGCCCCTGGCCGCGCGCGCAAGCCGCCGCGCTCAGTGCGAAGCGGACGCGCTCGCGAAAATCTCGGAATGAACCGCCCGCCCTTTCGTTCCAGCCGGGGCGAGATCGAACTTCACGTTCACGGGCACGTTCACCGGCGCAAGGCACGCCGAATCGTTGCACGCCTGGTAGCGCAGAGTAAGCGGCAGCCTGTTCGCGCCCAAATGCGCGCTCGCTCGCGAGGCCACGTGCAGCAAGATCGTCACGCTTCCCGTGTACACATCCAGCGGCTTATCCGGCGAGAAGGCGAACTTCTCATCGCGCCCCTTCGGATATTTCGTGCCGGAAATCTCGAGTCCGGCGGTCGGCTGCGCTTTGATCGTTGTCGGGATCAGGTAGGGATCGCGCGGCGTATGCGAATTCACGTGAAATCCCCGCGCGATCTCAATCACCACCGCCACTTCGAAATCGCTGCCCCGCGGCACCGGCTCGAGCGACACGTACGCCGAAGGCTTCACCACAGCCGAAGGCTTCGGCAGCGCCGATTCCTGCCGCGCGGCAATAGCCCCCGCAACCGATCCAAGGCACGCCGCAATCGCAAACGTCAGCACGCCCGCGCGCCAAGCCACACGCCTTGATCCCTGTTTCCCGCTCATGTCATGACGCCGGCGCAGAAGAAAGCAAAGATTCGATCTGCTGATCCATTTCCTTGGCGTTCAGCATTCCCAGATACTTCTTCTGAATGGTTCCATCGCGCGAGATCAGAAAGCTGATCGGATACCCGATCAGCCCGCCAAATTTCTGCGCGATCGCGTCGTCGCCGAGCACAATGGGATAATTCATCGTGCGCTTTTGGCCGTCCACCGTGAATTCCGTCTTCTGCACGAACGGCTCGACCACGCTCTTCCCATCGTCATCCATCGCCACGCCCAGCAGCGTGAAGCCCTTATCTCCATATTTCTGCTGAAGCCCGATCAGCGTCGGAATCTCCGCTTGGCAGGGATCGCACCACGTCGCCCAAAAATTCACGAGCACCACTTTTCCCTTCAGGCTCACCAGGGGCACGCTCGCGCCCTGCAAGTCCTTGAACGTCACCTGGGGCTCCGCCAATCCAACGGAAGAACTGCCCGCGGAACTACCCGCGGAGACAGTGTTGTGCCCGCAGCCCGCCGCGCCCAGCACTCCGGCGAGCGCCAGGCCCAGAATGCCTCCGAAAACTTTCCTCATCGAAAAAGCTCCTTACCTCGCAAACCGATTCAAGAATACTAGTTTACCCGAAAGCCAAGTCAGCCGGTTCAGGAAGACAAGCCCTCCCACCGCCAGCAGCAATACGCCGCTGATCACCTCTACTATGTGCATGCGCCGCCGGAATCGCTGATAGAACCGGAGAAAACCGTTGATCCCCAGCGCCGTCACCAGAAACGGCACCGCCAGCCCCGCCGAGTAGCACGCCAGCAGCAAAATTCCTTGGCCCACCGTTTCTCTCGTCGCCGCCAGCGCCAGCACGGCTCCCAGAATCGGCCCGATGCACGGCGTCCAGCCAAACGCAAACGCGAAGCCCATCAAAAACCCGCTGAACGTCCCGGGCTGCCCGCCCAGATTCCGAAAATGAATATCGCGGTTCAGCCATCGCGTCAGAAACGGCCCAATCAGAAAAATCAGCGCGATCGAATAAAGGTGAACCGCCTTCAGCGCGAAGTGCGCACCCCCGAATCCCCATCCGACGGCCATTCCCGCCGCGACCAGCACGGCCCCCAGAATCAACCCCGTCCGAATGGAAATCTTCACGAGCCAGCCGATCAGATGCAGCCCGAAGAGCAGGATCAGGCCGCCCGCCAACGGCGTGAGCAGGTTGCGATTCTTTACCAGGAACGATCCGACGGCGCTCGCCGAGGCCCCAAACGCGATGAACACCACCGAAAACCCGATGATAAACCACAGCGCGGATGCAAACAGCCCGCCCCGCGCCGCTTTGCCCTCCTTCAATTGCTCCACCCCGATGCCCGAAAGCATCGAGATGTATCCGGGTACGAGCGGCAATACACAGGGAGAAAGAAACGAAATCAGGCCAGCCACGAATGCGGCGAATACGGAGACTCCCACGCAGCTATCGCCTCGCTTTCATTGTGATTGGATGTACCCGCCGCCCCGGCCGGTTCATCCGCGGGCAAATTCTCGCATATTCATTGGACGCGCGCCGGACAATATCGGTGCTTCGTGCGCATCGCGCGCGGCAACTGCGGAAGATCAAAATCGCTTTACGACGGCCGCGGGCGGTTCGCCCTGCTCGCCATTCGCAATCCATTCCAGGCGGGAAGTGATGTCGTCCCGCCGCGCCTCGCCCATGATTCGCCCCACGGCCTTGCCATTCTGATCCAGAATCAGCGTCGCCGGAATAATCTCGCCCAAGCCCAGCCGCTTCACGGTTTCCGCCGTTGCCCCCACCCACACCGTCAGCGTCACGCCATGCTGCTGCAGAAATTCCGGAATCCCCTTAACCCCGCGCTTGTCGTCAATTGAAGCCGCAATGAACGCAACGCGTTTCGGGGCATACTTCGCTGCCAATTCGTTCAACATGGGAAGTTCGTCCTTGCAGGGCCCGCACCACGTCGCCCAAAAGTTCAGGACGATCACTTGTCCCTGAAATTCCGAAACGGTGTGCTTTTTGCCTGAGAGGTCCTTCAATACGAGCCGGTAAGGGGATTCTTCCTTCGCCGCCGCGCGAGGCGCGCTGTTCAACCAAGCCGCGGCGATCAGCAGCGCGAAGCCCGCCAACGCCGCAAATCGCGTCCGCCGTCGCATGATCCCGCCGGACCTAAAACCGATGCGTCAGGCTGGCGATGATCGTGTAATCCGCAAAGAACGCGTCGCCTCCCGTCGTCCCGTTCTGAATTTCCGGCACGCTCGGCCGCCGGTCCCTATCCATCGCCACGGGCCCGCTCACGGAAATCGTTTCGTGCCAGAAGCTGTACATCAGACCCGGGTCAATCGAGAGAATATAGCCGGGCCGCCGAAATCCGTTGCTGCTGCCGAAGGCATCGCGCACCGGCACTCCCTCAAGCCGCCCGCCCAGGCTCAACGCCAACCCGTGAATCTTCGGGACGCCGTGTTCCAATCCCCCGCGGAATAGATATTGGTCCGTAACGGACATCACCGATTGCCCCGGCTGCGAGCGAAACGTCGCCACGCCATTCGTGTCTCGCGGATTGAAAAGCCATTGGCCCTGGAAGTACATCATGGTATGCAGCCAAATCTGCTTGTAGGCTTGCGTGCCAAGCACCAATCCCCAGCCTCCATCGCCCGGCTGCAGCGATTGGTCCGAGGTCGCGGTCACCATCTGCCCCCGCAGCAGGCCCGTTCCGGTGGCATCGTTCAATCCCGTCGGAATTTTCAGCGAAGCGCTGAACGCGACGTTCGCGCCCGATTCGGTCGGCGGCCGGAACATCCACGCCTGCGCCCCAACCGCAACATCGCCGATCCCGGCAACGTCGAAGACGCCCGCCGGCGGATATACCTGATTCCGCGTACCCTGAAACACCGGCACATCCGCGATGAAGCTCCACCGCGGCGTGATCCGGTAATTCACATTTACGTCCCAGATGTTCTGATGATTTTCCACCCGGCGATTCATCGGCCGCGCAATATTGTGAGTCCCGATGAAATATTGATTCGAGCTGAACACGCGATATCCAATCGTAACGGTCAGATTATGAAGCCAGCTTGGCCCGCCGCCCGCGCTGCTTTCGTACGCATTGCCGAGCATTGCATCCATCGGCGGCTGGTCCGAATGCGCGGCCACGCACCCCTGCGCGGCAGCCGGGCCGCACGCGCCGCAAATGCCCAAAATGATTGCCGCCGTCGCCGCAGCCCAGCGTGGCAGCCGCTGCCCAGCCGCGTATCCCTTCTTCATGTTATCGAAAGGCATTCTCATCTTTTGACCTCGGAAACCGATTCACACCCGTTGGAATTCAACCCATCCGCCGCACTTCGACCAGCGCGCTGCCCCGAATGGACGCAATCCTACGTATTCGCAATTCCGGGGTCCATAATTGGAAAGTATTAGTGCCGGGCGCGCCGAGAGACGACTGATTTCTCGCCGCCCGCGGCCTCTTGATCCAAGGGCGGGCGCCGGAGATGCCAATCTGTTGCTCGTTGATAGGCGGCGGCAATGGCCAGCAGTCGCGCCTCGCCCCAGCGTGGTCCGATCAATTGCAGTCCCACCGGCAGCCCATCCGGCGTAAACCCGCACGGAATCGAGATCGCTGGATGCCCGCTCACGTTCGCTGGCCGGCTCGTCCCCACCAGGAGCGCTCGTACCGGCAGCTTTGATCCCGCAATCGTCAGTTCCGATTCGCCGATGCGCGGCGCGGGAATCGGCGAAGCAGGAGCGATAATCGCGTCCACGCCCTCGAACACCGCGTCCAATTCCCGCCGCGCCTCGCCGCGCACCTCCATAGCCCGCAGGTAGTCCACGGCGCTCACCTTCATGCCCATTTCGAGCCTTCCCCGCACATCGTCGCCGTAATCGCCGGCCCGCGCGGGAAACCATCCTCGCGCTTCGTGATAGCGCGTCGCTTCCGCAAGCGCAATCGTCGTGCCCGCGTCCGCGGCCTGGGCAAGTCCCGGAACCGATATCTCCTCCACTCGGCCGCCGAGCGACCCCAGGCAGCGCGCCGCGCCTTCCAGTTGCGCCCGAACCTCATCATCCAGGCGCTCGTAAAAATATTCGCGTGGCCGCCCTATCCGGAACCGCCGCGGAGCACGCCGCAACTTCCGATAATCCGGCCGGACCTGCCCCTTGGGATAATCGCCCGCAAGTGCCTCAAGCAGGATGCATACATCCACCGCGCTTCGTGCCAGCGGCCCCGCATGATCCAGGCTCTCCGAAAGCGGTATCACGCCCGCCACGCTCGTTAGGCCGAACGTCGGCTTGAGCCCGGTGACCCCGCACAACGCGGAGGGAATCCGGATCGAGCCGCCCGTGTCTGTTCCCATCGAGCCCAGGCCCATTCCGGCGGCAACCGCCGCGGCCGATCCGCCGCTCGATCCGCCCGTGATCCGTTCCCGATTCCAGGGATTGCGCGCCGGGCCGAAATGCGGATTTTCGCTCGTAATGCCATAAGCGAATTCGTGCATGTTCGTCTTCCCGATCAGGATGGCCCCCGCCGCCGCAAGCCGCCGTGCGATTTCGCTCTCTTCCCGGGGCGCGAAATCCTTCAGAATTTTGGACCCCGCCGTGGTCCGAATCCCGCGCGTCCAAAAATTGTCCTTCAGTGAGATCGGAATCCCATGAAGCGGGCCGCGCCACCGGCGCCGCGCGATTTCTCTTTCCGCCGCGCGCGCTTCCTTGCGCGCCGGTTCCGCGAGGACGGTCAGGAAAGCGTTCAGCCCGGGATTCAAACGCTCCACGCGCGCAAGCGCGGCCTCGGTCAGCTCCACCGGCGATATTTTCCGCGCCCGCAGCAGCGCCGATGCCTGCTCGATCGAGCACAACGCCAGCTCGGATTCCGTCCGTGAATTCACGCCCCGCGCCTCAAAACAGCTTCTCCTCGCGCCTCAAATTTCCGGCCGATCCCAGGTTCGCGATGCGGAACACCAGCATGTACTGATTCTCGTTGCGGATTCTGCCGAACGAAAATCTGCGGTACTCGAAACCGATCCCGCAGCACGAGCCGTTGTAGCTGAATTCCGCGATCTGATTTTGAAACTCCTGGTGCGACACGTCGTAGCTCGCCCCGAAGGTGGCGTTCCAGCCGCGGCGCGTCAGGTCGCCATACCCGGCAAGCACGCGAATTTGATTCGACCTCTGCTCGAAATTCGGCGGCGGCGGCGAAGGGTTCAGCGGCAGATTCAGCGTCGAAAATTGCGCCATCGTGAGGAACGATTCCTTATAGGGCTTCACCTTCAGCAGCGTCCCAATCGCCGTGGTCCGGTTCCGCTGCGGATCATAATTCAAGATGAACTGCGTATCGTAGCGCCGGCCCGGTTCGATCGTCACTTCGCTCACGATGGGAGAAAACCGCCGCGGCTCGTCCGCAAACGCGAAAGGGCTCAGCGAATCGAGCGTCTGGAACGCGTTGCGCTGCCCCGGCGCCAGTGCCCCGCCAAACGTCGGATCGAAAAAATACTTTTGCGCCACCTTCCACGCCATCACTTCGTGCCCGCCGCCTTCGCCCGTGCGATGAAAAAGCCGCTGCGTCACGCCATACTCCACCTCATTCGTATCCGTCAGCGTCTCGTCCTCGTCGAAACGGACAAACCGCCCGAAGTCGTTCACTCCCGTCACGTAGCTATAGGTCACGTCCGGCTCAATCGCGTGCTTCCACTTCGATTCATCGCCGCCCCACATCCGCTCGAAAGCCGGCGGCCGAACGTCCAGGGAAAACTCCTCCGTATTCCGCGAAAAAGAATCCGCCAGATACGCGCCGTTCTGCATCTGCCCGCCGTAGAAGGTCGAGCGAAACGTAAAGCTCGGCGTCACGTTCAGCCACGGCCCCCAGCGCAGCGGCATCTCCACGCTCGGCGCGAATTCGCTGCGCTCCACGAACCGCGGCGTCGTGAACCCGGTCGCCGATTCGCTGCGATTTTCCGCCCCGCTGAATCCTTCCAGCGAATAATAAATCGGCAAGCGTCCGAAAAGCGGCCGGTCCACCGAACTCATTCGCACCTCCGGCGCCGTCCGCAGCGTGATCGAAGTCGCCGGCGTCGCCGTCAGGAAGTTCTGATAGCTCAGCTCTGCGAAATTGATGCTGAACCCGTCGTAATTCTTCGAAAGAAACGCCGTATTCCGCACTTCGGAGTTCACCGCCTGCGTGAAATTCTCTGACCACGCCAGCCGAAACGTCAGCGAAGAAAGCTGGTCCAGGTCTGCCACCGCCCGCCAGCCGCGCGGCAGATCCGCGGTGAAGAGCAAGTGCATCTCGTGGCCGCCCTGCTTCAGCAGCGCGCCCCCAGGCGTTTCCACCCCGCGATCAATCACGCCGAAATAGCTCGCGTCCAGCGACGTGTTCGTCCACGGCTTCATGCGCAGCTCCGCCGCTTGGCTCCAGCCCCGCGCGCTGAAATAATTCCCCCCCGCCGAAAGGTCGAACCAATCCACCGGCGCCCAGTAAAATTCATCGCCTGCGGTGTACCCCTTGATTGAGCTCTGCCCGAAGCTCGGCACCAGCAATCCGGAATTCCGCCGCTTCTCGGAGGGGAACGTCGCGTACGGCAGATAAAGGATCGGCACCGAAAACACGCGGAAGTTGCCGTTTTCCAGGTGTACCGAATCGTGCAGCCGGACCGTCACCATCGGCGCATAAAATTTCCACACCGGCCGGTCCGGATTGCACACCGTCAGCCAGGCCCCGCGGATACGATAGCTGTTCTTATCCAGCCGCTCCGCCTCCTTCGCGCGAAACGACAGCGGATTCGGGCTCACCAGCAGCGTCGGCTGTGGCCGCCGTTGCAGCGCAAACGTGGCGCGCACATTGTGAAACACCCCGCGCCCCGTCCGCAGCTCGTACCGCGCATCGTCCGCCTCCACGTGCTGCGTCTGGTAATCCAGCTGGACGTGCCCCGTCGCCGTGATCACATCCGTCGTTTCATTCCATTCCACGTGATCCGCGCGCAGCCGCGCATCCTGATACTGAATATCCACGCAGCCGTCGGCGAAGTACGTTTCGCCCGTCTGTGCGCCCTGCTTATCGGCCCACAGCCACGCAACGCCGCTTTCGCGTGCCTTCGTCTTCTGATAATTGCAGGGTTGCGTTCCCGATTGCGCGCGCACCGCGGATGGAAACACAAAAATAAGCAGCAGGAGAGCCGGAACATATGCCCATCCGCCTAGACGTTGCGGGTCCTTCGCGATCGGCATCACCTCAATCGTTTCGGCACGAAGAAGCTGAGCCTAACACGCGCCTCGCGCACTCGCAACGCGCCTCGCGCCAGTTTCCTTTTTTGCACAACCTGTGGAAACTCTGGAAATCCCCCCATGTTTTTCCTTCCGCACCCGTGCTACGATTCCCTCGTTCCACTGGAACTTCCGCAGCGCAAAACGGACCAGTGATACACATATGCTCGAAGTGTGGCGCCCTCCTTCTCGAGGACGCAGGCAAGTGCTCCTTCTGCGAGTCCCCGCTCGCTTCCACGTCGGATGAAACCGCCGAACCTGTTGCGGTCGGCGTCGTCGCGCGCGAATCCCTGGCGGAACCGGAATGGCGCCGCGAAGTCGCGCGCCGTCTCGAGGAATACCGCGTTCGCCGCGGCAGGCCTCGCCCCCTCGAGTCGCAATCCGGCCTTCCCTTCCACGAAATTTCCCTAGCCGATCCCGGGGAGGAGGAGCCCAAGCCGCGCCTTCGCCCAGCCCCGCCGCGCCCCAGGCCCGCCGAGCGCGTCGAAATCAGCATTCAGCCCGAACTCAACTTCACCTGCGCCCGCGATGATCGCGCCCATCCGCAAAATCCCCTGGTGCCTGTGGCAACGATCGCGCAGCGCCGCTGGGCAGGTTTACTCGATGGATTATTTCTGGCGCTCACCTGCCTCGGCTTCACCGGCCTGTTCCATTCCCTCGGCGGCCAGTTCGCGCTTGGCAAGACGGACACCCTCGTCTATCTCTCCGTCGCCTATCTTTTCTACTCGCAGTATTTCGCGCTCTTCACCACGTTCGCCGGCGCCACGCCAGGCATGCAGCTCTGCTGCCTCACCATCGTCCGCCTCGATGGCTCGCTTCCAGACACGCGCCAGCTTCTGTGGCGCAGCTTCGGCTATCTTCTGTCCGGCGCCACGGTGATGCTCGGCTTTGTCTGGGCCCTCTGGGACGAGGATCGCTTCACCTGGCAGGATCGCATTTCGCAGACCTACGTCACCGCCGCCGCGCCCGTCGCCAATGCCGACTCGTTCGAAATACCGCCCGGGCCGCGCCGCTTCGCTCACCGTTAATCGAACGGGCGCGGTTTTTCACAGCCTCGTGTGAAATCCACAGCGCCTCGGCCGCCCCGTCTAATTGACGCGCATGTCCGCCGCCCCCACAATGCGGCGCGCTCCGATGCCGCGCTCCTTGCCGTTTCACCCTTGCGGCGCCGGACCGCCATCCGCCCTTGCTTTCAGCCGCAAAGCTGGGCGAATATAAGGCGAACACAACCAACATGCCCCCTGACGCTACTCTCGAACGCCCGCTTCCCCACAATCTCGACGCCGAACGCAGCATCCTCGGCGCGGTGCTCCTCGATAATCACGCCCTTAACCCCGCCGTCGAACGCCTCCGCACCGACGATTTCTTCCTCCCGCAGCACCGCCGCATTTTCGAGCGCATGATTCAGCTCCGCGAAAAGCAGCAGGCCATAGACATCGTCACCCTCATGGAGGACCTCACCCGCAAGGGCGAGCTCGAAGCCGCCGGCGGCGTCGCCTATCTTTCGCAGCTCACCGATAACCTGCCCCGCGCCTCCAACGTCGAGCACTACGCGCGCATCGTCAAGGAAAAAGCCGTCCTGCGCAATCTGATCTTTTCCGCCTCCGCCATTCAGGAGCAGGCCCTTGCCGCCGGCGATGATGCGGACGTCATCCTGGACCGTGCCGAATCCGCCATCTTCCAGCTTGCCGAGGACCGCGTTCGCTCCGGCTTGATCGGCGTCAAAGACCTCGTCCGCGACAATTTCGAGCGCCTCGAAAAAATCTTCAGCGAAGGCCGCAGGATCACGGGCCTTCCCACCGGCTACTCCAACCTCGATAATCAGACGGCCGGCCTGCAACCCTCCGAGCTAGTCATCCTCGCCGCGCGCCCTTCCATGGGCAAGACGGCCCTCGCCCTCAACATCGCGGAGAACGTCGCCCTGCGCAAGGGCGAACCCGTCGCCCTCTTCAGCCTCGAAATGTCGAAGGAGTCGCTCCTCATGCGCTTGCTCGCCTCCGTCGCCCGCGTCGACGCGCACAAATTCCGCACCGGCCACATGAATCGCGACGATTGGAGCAAGATCACCACCGCCCTCGCCGAGCTCGGCGAAGCCCCCCTTTGGATTGACGATTCCGCCTCTTCAACCGTCCTGGAAATGGGCGCGAAGGCCCGCCGCCTCAAGCGCGACCGCGGCCTTTCCCTGATGATCGTGGATTATTTGCAGCTCGTCGTGCCGACCAGCACCCATCGCGGCAGCAATCGCCAGGAGGAAGTTTCCGGCATCTCGCGCTCGCTCAAGGGCCTCGCCAAGGAACTGCAAGTCCCCGTGCTGGTGCTCAGCCAGTTGACGCGCGCCCCCGAACGCGAGGAACGCAAGCCGCAGCTTTCCGATCTTCGCGAATCCGGCGCTATCGAGCAGGATGCGGACGTGGTTATGTTCATCAACCGCCCGAATTTTTATAAGACGGATTTGCCGGAGGAAGATCGCGCCAAATCCGAGCTGATCATCGCCAAGCAGCGCAACGGCCCCACGGGCAACCTGAACTTCGTCTTCCTCAATCGCCATACCCGTTTCGAGGAAGCCGCGCCAGACGCCTGGAGCGCCGGTGCCGGCGAGGAATAACCGCATCAGCCTCGCAATCGCCTGCCGCGGCGTAGTGGGTCAGTTTGAATTTTCTTGACCTGCCGGGCCGCGGCGGAACTCGTCCGCGAAGGCGGATCGCGTCACAAGAAGTTAAAATTCAACTGACCCCTTACCTACCACAACGCATACGGCCACGCGCCCAGATCCACGTACATCAAGTACGGAAAATCTTCCTCGACCGCATAGAACGGCCGGAACTTCAGTCGCACCGGTTTTCCATCCGGCCGATGAATGCTAAATACCGCCGGTGAACTATCGGCCACTAGCCACTTATCCAGGTCTCGATCGTCATCGGGCAGCATGAAGTTCGGATCGTGATAATCGAAGTCCATCGCCAGCACCACCGGCCCGCGCACAATCGCCACGCGTTTCGGATGCTCCCGGTCCACGGCCTGCATCCGCGGCCGCAGCGGAATGTTCACTTCCACCTTGTCGCCCGAATTCCACGTGCGCGAAATCGCGGCCCATTCGCCCGGCTTGCACGCCACGCCCGCGTCCGTGCCGTTGATCTTCACGGACATTCCCTCGGACCATCCCGGCACGCGCAACTTCAGCGCGAACGCGGCGCTCGCCGGCATCGAAAGCCTCATCGTGCTCGTTTCCGTTTCCGGGTACCCGGTATCCTGCGTCACACGCACTTCGCCCCGCGGCCCGTTCCAGATCACCTCCGACGGAACATACAAGCTCACGTACAAGCTCGACGCATCCTTGTAATAGATCAAGTTGTGATAGTCCGCCATGTCCTGCACGTACGTTCCCGAGCAGCAGGTGAAGTTGTCCCACCGGTCCACCTTCATCCCGCCGCCCGCGCGATAATCCGAATAATAGAAATTCCTGCCGGCCCCGCGAATCGCAAGCGCCGCCCCCGAGCCGTTGTAGAGCAGCCGCTCGATCCAATCCCCGTAGCGCGCTTCGCCCGTGAATTCGCTCAGGTAGCGCGAGAATTTGAATCCGGCCCACGACCCGCACAGCGTCTCAAATGTATCCGAACGAGTATCCAGCGATTTGCCCAGGCTTCCATCGGCGGCCATGAACCGCTCATTCGGCCCGTATCCTCCGGTCGCGTAGCACTGCGTGTTCTGCAGAAAATCGTACGCGTTCCGGCTGATGCGCAGATACTTCGGATCTTCGGTCACGGCGTATGTCATCGCGGCGCTGCTCAGCGTATTCACGTGGCTATACGCGTGCACGCCCTGCACGTTCGCCGGAGCCGCCGTGTCCGCGAATTTGTTCCAATATTCGTGATAGAGCCACACGTTCCCGAAATCCCGGTACTTCGTGTCGCCGGTAAGCTGATACGCGCGAAACAAATTTTCCGAAAGCGTGTACCACTCCTGCGGCCGCCCGTAATACATCTTGTTGTCGTTCGGCGCCACGATCATGTTCGTGTGCTCGAAATTCTTCGAAGCCCAGTCCGTGATTTTCTCGAGCACCGGCAGCGCCTGCGCGTTATCCGCGTAGAGATTCATGTCCACCAGCCCGCACACGGTCTTGTCCCACGAATAGTGGTGCATCCCGCAGTCGCCGTCCGGCTTGATCGTCTTCGTCCATTCCGCCAGCAGATAATTCGCCTTGTCGCGCAGCTCCGTATCCCCCGTCGCCCGGTACATCCGCGCCATTCCGCTCAGCCACTGCCCGAACACCGTCTGGCTGTCCTTCGCGCACCATCCCCCCAGCGGCTTTCCCGGCGCCGGCAGCCCCGCCTCTGCGCGGAATCCCTGCAAGATGTCATCGTTCGAAATGCCCAGATAATATTGCCGCGCGTAATTCACCTGATCGAGCCAGCGGCTCGGCCGAAGCGTCACTCCCTGATAATCGAACGCCTCGATCTTCCGCGGCGCCCCCGGCGCCGCCAGCCGCCGTGCAGACGAAACTCGCCCCCGCATGGCTGGCGCGCCCGTCGCGCCCGCCATGCCCGCCGTTCCTGACTCGGCCGCAAGCGCCGCTGGAGCAAACCCCGCCCCCTTCGCCGCGCCCACCAGAATGCCTGCCGCCACCGGCGCCGCCTTCAAGAAATCCCGCCGCGCAATCTTCCCCTTCCCTTCCGCCTCTTTCGGTTTCATCGTCATCCCCTTTTCCATCTCGCCGCTCGAAGTCTCCCTGCCACCACCGCCGCCTACCTTCGCGGATTAGCTGAAGTTCCCCGCCCCGCACCCCGCGCCTCGCCACGGGTCATGCTGAAGCGATCCGACGAGCTGAAGCATCTCAAGTCGCAGCAGCGCCCGCCCCGCATCTCACTCTCGCCGGCGCGCCGCCCTGAGGGGCATTTCGGTTTTTCCAGCCCCCACTAATGCGAATCCCGCGCCACGCGCGCCCCGCTCGACCCCGCCAGAAAATCCAAATCCGCGCCTTCGTCCGCCTGCAACACATGCTCCACGTAGAGCCGCTCCCATCCGCGCGCGGGCAATGGCGGCGCCTTCCATGCCGCGCGCCGCGCCGTCAGAATCGCGTCATCCACCTCCAGCCGCAGCGCACGCTGCGGCACGTCCAGCGTGATCCGATCCCCCGTGCGGACCAGCCCCAGCGGCCCGCCCGCCGCCGCCTCTGGCGACACATGCAGCACCACCGTCCCATACGCCGTGCCGCTCATCCGCGCATCCGAAATGCGCACCATGTCCTTCACGCCCTGCCGCAGCAGCTTCGGCGGCAGCGCCATATTTCCCACCTCGGCCATCCCCGGATATCCGCGCGGCCCGCAATTCTGCAAGACCATCACGCAACTCTCGTCAATCTCGAGCGAATCGCTCTGAATCCGCGCGTGATAATCCTCGATATTCTCGAAGACCACCGCTCGCCCGCTGTGCCGCAGAAGCCCCGGGCTGGCCGCCGAAGGCTTGATCACTGCCCCGTTCGGCGCCAGATTCCCGCGCACCACCGCGATTCCCGCGCAACTCTTGAACGGTTCCGCAAACGCGTGAATCACTTCGCGATTCCAGCAGGGCGCTTCCTCCACGTTCTCCCAGATCGTCTCGCCGTTCACCGTCAGCGCCTCGCGGTGCAGCACGCCCGCCTCGCCCAGCTCGCGCAGCACCGCGGGCACGCCCCCGGCATGGAAAAAATCCTCCATCAAATACGATCCCGAAGGCTGCAAATTCACCAGGCACGGCAGCGCCGACCCCAAATGGTCCCAATCATTCAAATGCAGGGGGACGCCAATTCGCCGCGCCAGCGCGATCAGGTGAATCACGGCGTTCGTCGAGCCGCCAATCGCCGCATTCGCGCGAATCGCATTTTCAAATGCCTCGCGCCGCAAAATCCGCGAAATCCGCAGGTCGTCGCGCACCATCTGCACGATGCGCCGGCCAGACATCTGCGCCAGGGTATTCCGCCGCGCGTCCACCGCCGGAATCGCCGCATTTCCCGGCAGGCTCATTCCCAGCGCCTCCACCATGCTGGCCATCGTCGAAGCCGTTCCCATCGTCATGCAGTGGCCCTTCGACCGATGCATGCAGCTTTCGGCGCTGCACATTTCCTCCGCCGTCATCTTCCCGGTGCGCAGCGCGTCGTACATCTGCCAGATGCCCGTCCCGGAGCCAACGTCGTGCCCGCGAAATTTTCCCGAAAGCATCGGCCCGCCGGAGACGCCGATCGTAGGCAGGTCGCACGACGCCGCGCCCATCAGCAGCGACGGAGTCGTCTTGTCGCACCCCATCAGCAGCACCACCCCATCCATCGGATTTCCCCGGATGGATTCCTCCACGTCCATGCTCGCCAGGTTGCGGAAGAGCATCGCCGTCGGCCGCAATTGCGTCTCGCCCAGCGACATCACCGGAAATTCCAGCGGAAAACCGCCCGCTTCCCACACCCCGCGCTTCACCCATTCCGCCAGTTCGCGAAAATGCGCGTTGCACGGCGTTAATTCCGACCATGTGTTGCAAATCCCGATCACCGGCCGCCCGTCAAAAAGATCCCCCGGCCAGCCCTGGTTCTTCAGCCAGCTCCGATAAATAAAGCCGTCGCGGTCCTCGCGACCAAACCATTCTTGGCTGCGCAGCTTTTTCATCTCGTGCTCGGTATCCTTTATCCCCGCGGACGCCCTTCCCTGCCCGAATTTATACACCCTTTCCCCCAACCAGCACCCTCGAAACCGCGCCCCGTCGAACCACTCTTCGCCCATGATAAAAAAACATGAGCAGGCTCGCGATTTCCATTGACTTTATGGTTAACCTATGCTACACACTACGATGGCGGTTTTCTCGCCACGGGGGAGGGGGCGGCACGTGGGTCTGGAAGCGCGGCAAAGCGCTCGTCTCGCCAGCCACTCGTTTACCCTGAGGGGCAGCCGAAGGGCCCTAGGCACTAGCCACTGTAGTTTTCTAATCTACGGTACGGGGATTAGAAATGCCCTTAACCCCAGCATTTGCAACACAAATTCGGTTCTAATCTACGGTAACCGCACGCCAAAATATTATGTGCCCTCCCCAGCGCCCGCGGTCGCGGCACGTGGACGGCGCAAAGCCAAAAAAACGGAAAAAGAGTTCCACATGGTGACAGTTCCTGGCCGCCACAGCCGCCTCGGATCTCTCCGCCTCCGCGATTCAAATCCCCTCTTTATTCCGCAATATCAGCAACTTAGCCCTCATCCCCCGCGCCGGACGCCTGAAACAGCCCATCCCGAGCGCCCCCGCACCCTTGGAACGCAAAATGCACCACCAGCCTCAGGCGGCACGGGCATCCGTGCGGCCGGACTTAGATTTCGCTCCTGGGGCAAGGAGATCAGGTGACGGCAGGCAACAGGTTTTCGAGCGTCGAAATGGACTGGCAATCCAACCCGCGATGGCACGGTGTGGCCCGGCCCTATTCGGCCGCGGACGTCGAACGGCTGCGCGGCTCGGTTCACGTCGAGCACACCCTCGCCCGTCTCGGCGCCGAACGCCTCTGGAATCTGCTGCATGCGGAGGCTTACGTACCCGCGCTCGGCGCGGTCACCGGCAATCAGGCCGTTCAGCAGGTCACGGCTGGCCTGCAAGCCATTTACGTTAGCGGCTGGCAGGTTGCCGCGGACATGAACGAGGCCGGCCAAATGTATCCCGACCAGAGCCTCTATCCGGCCGATAGCGTGCCGGGCGTGGTGCGCCGCATCAATCAGGCGCTGCTCCGCGCGGACCAGATACACCACGCCGAAGGACGCAACGGCGTTCAGTGGCTTGCCCCGCTGGTCGCCGATGCCGAAGCCGGATTCGGCGGAAACTTGAACGCCTTCGAGCTGATGAAGGGAATGATTGAGGCTGGCGCCGCCTGCGTCCACTTCGAGGACCAGCTTTCCTCGGCGAAAAAGTGCGGCCACCTGGGCGGAAAGGTTCTGGTGCCCACATCCGAGGCGATTCAAAAATTGGTGGCGGCGCGGCTCGCGGCGGACGTGATGGGCGTGCCCACGCTCGTGCTGGCGCGAACCGACGCGGACAGCGCCAACCTCCTCACTACCGATGTGGACCCGCGCGACCGCGAGTTCCTCACCGGCGAGCGAACCCCCGAAGGATTCTTCCGCATTCGCGGCGGCCTCGATGCCGCCATCGCGCGCGGCGTCGCCTATGCGCCGTACGCGGATATGGTCTGGTGCGAGACGTCGAAGCCGTGCCTCGAAGACGCGCGAAAATTCGCCGAAGCGATCCACGCGCGGCATCCCGGCAAGCTGCTGGCGTATAACTGCTCGCCTTCATTCAACTGGCGCAAGAACCTGGACGAGCCCGCCATCGCGCGCTTCCAGCGCGAACTGGGCGCGATGGGCTACAAATTCCAGTTCATCACGCTCGCCGGATTCCATTCGATCAATATGGGAATGTTCGAACTGGCGCGCGGATATAAGGCGGCGGGAATGGCGGCCTACTGCCGCTTGCAGGAACAGGAATTTTCCAGCGAACGCGAGCACGGCTACGGCGCCGTGAAGCACCAGCGATTTGTCGGCACCGGATATTTCGACGCGGTGCAGCAGGTGATCGCGGGCGGCGCAGCTTCCACAACAGCTCTCGAAGGTTCCACCGAAGCAGCGCAGTTTTCGCCGAATGCCGCGGCGGAAGCAACGCCCCACGAGCCGCGCCCGCTCTTTGTAGTCAAGCCGGCAGCCGCGCCGCCGCAGCGCAGGCGCGCCTAGCCAAACCGCGGAAGCAGGTCGCGCGGAATTTCCCCGAGCGGCCGGAACATCGCATCCTTCGGCGAAATCAGCGGATTCTCGATTCCCCAGGAAACGCCAATCGCCGGATCGCTCCACAAAATCCCATGCTCATCCGGCGCGTCATAAAAATCGCTGCATTTATAGAGGAACTGCACGGTTTCGCTCAGCGCCAAAAACGCATGCGCGAATCCGGCGGGAATGTAGATCTGATTGCGCGCTTTTGCCGAGAGCGTCACGCTCGTCCAGCGCCCGAAATGCGGCGACCCCAGCCGAATGTCCAGCGCCACGTCGAAGGCCTCGCCTTCCACCACGCGGCAGAGCTTCGCCTGCGGATGCCGCAGCTGATAGTGAAATCCCCGCAATGCGCCGCGGGAGGAGCGCGAATGATTGTCCTGAACGAAGCTGTCGCGGATGCCAAGCGCCGCGAAGACCTCGCGATGGTAGGTTTCCATGAAGAAGCCGCGCGCGTCTTCAATCACGCGGGGACGCAACTCGCAAACGCCGGGGAGCGAGGTCTCGATGCGTTCCATCAGCAAGGGGACGCACCGGAACGCGCGATTTCCCGGAGGGTCGCGTCGCGATGATCGTAGTATTTTTCGTAGTAGGAGCGATATTCCCCTCCCAGAGTCGCGGCGGTCCAGGCGGCGTTCGCGCGATACCACTCGACCGTCTCTCGCAGCCCGTCCTCGAGCGAAATCAAGGGCTTCCAGCCCAGGTCGCGTCGCGCGCGATCGCAGCGCAACGCGTACCGGCGGTCGTGGCCGGGGCGATCCTTCACGAACGAGAGCAGGCTTTCGGGCTTGCCCATCACCCGCAGCAGGCGCTTGGCAAGCGCGAGATTCTCCTCGATATCGAGGCCGCCCAGATTATAGATGGCGCCAGTTTCGCCGCGCTCGACCGCGGCCAGAATGCCGCGACAGTTGTCCTCCACATGCAACCAGTCGCGCTGCTGGCGGCCATCGCCATAGATCGGCAGCGCCTTATCCTGCATGGCGTTCGATATCAGCAGCGGCAGAAACTTTTCCGGAAACTGGTACGGGCCATAATTATTCGAAGAGCGCGTGATCAGCGCCGGGAAACCATACGTGCGGACGTAGGAGAGCACCAGCAAATCCGAGCTCGCCTTCGCGGCGGAATACGGACTGTTGGGTCGCAGCGGCGAATCTTCGGAGGCGAAGGCGCCCGGCTCGATATCGCCATACACCTCGTCGGTCGAAACGTGCACGAAGCGGCGGATGCCCGCCTGGCGCGCCACCTGCAAAAGGACGAATGTGCCGGTAACGTTGGTCTGAATCACGGGCGCCGGATCGTAAATGCTGCGGTCCACGTGAGATTCGGCCGCAAAATGCACCACGATCTCGCATCCCGAAATGGCGGCTTCGATGGCGGGCGCATCGCAAATATTCCCGCGCAAAAATCGGTAGCCGGGATGCGCGGCGACCGACGAAAGATTGGCGAGATTTCCGGCGTATGTGAGCGCGTCGAAATTCACAATCTCGTGCCCGGCTTCGAGGCCAAGCACGTGCCGGATGAAATTCGAGCCGATGAAACCGGCGCCTCCAGTGACCAAAATCTTCACGGCGCGACTCCGCGGCGGCCGGCACGGCCCGGCGCTGCGGCGGGAATCGGCGGCTTATTCGCACCCGTTTCCGCGACGAGCGCGTTCGCGCGAAGCAGCGATTCGAAGGTTCCCGCATCGGTCCACCAGCCGTCGAGGATTTCGTAGCTGAGGGCGTTCTCCTCGATATAAAAGTTGTTCACGTCGGTGATTTCGAGCTCGCCGCGGCCGGATGGCTTAAGCCGCCGAATTTTCTCGAAGACGGAGGCGTCATAGAGATAAATGCCGATCACGGCGTAATTGGATTTCGGGTTTCGGGGCTTTTCCTCGATGCTCACCACGCGCTTGCCCTGGATTTCAGCGACGCCGAACCGCTGCGCGTCCGCCACTTCCTTCAGCAGAATCTTGGCGCCCGATTCCTGCTTGCCGAAATTTTCCACGGCATCGCAAACGTTATTCTCGATGATGTTGTCGCCGAGAATCACGCAGATCGGCTCGCCGCTGGCGAAGTACTCAGCAAGACCGAGCGCCTCCGCGATGCCGCCCTCGCCCTCCTGATAGGTGTAGTTCAGGTGCTTGAGGCCGAAATCGCGCCCGTTGCCCAGCAGCCGAAGAAAATCGCCGGCGTTTTTCCCGCCGGTGACGAGCAGAATTTCCTCGATCCCGGCGTTCACCAGAGTCTGGATCGGGTAATAGACCATCGGCTTGTCGTAAATCGGCAGAAGGTGCTTGTTGGTGACCCGTGTGAGGGGATTCAACCGGCTGCCCGTTCCGCCCGCCAGCACAACGCCTTTCATGGGTCTCCTTCCCGGCTAAGGATTATCGCGAAAGAGCAGTGGTGAGAAAGCTTAGCAGAAAATACGCGGCGGCAGGGACTCCAACCCGCGCGCTTGGGAGGCGCGCCTCAGTGTACGGACGCTATGCGATCGCCTTGGGGCGAGACCGAGGGGGCGGCGCTCGCAAGGCGAGACGATCGGTCGAGGCACTCGCGCATCTTTTCCGCAAGGATACGGACGTTGGGCTCGCGAGTCATATTGTGATGCGTTCCGGGGACATCCCTCACCTCGATGCCGGCGGCCGCGAGTCCGCGCCAGCCGAGCAATTCGTCGCTGCCATCCAGCATTTCACGCGTGGTCGAACGAAAGATCGTCAGCGCGCCTGGATAGACGCGAGGCTTATAGACCGCGGCGGCGAAGGAGTTGATGTCCTGAATTGTGCCCACGCTCTGCGGAAGCGGCCGGCCCAGGGCGCGGAACAGCCGATAGACGAAGCGCGAGGAAACCGTTCGGAGGCGATCCTTCAGATAGGTTGCGCCGCCGTCTTCAAAAAAAACCTGATCGAACCTCGCTTTGTAGAGCGCCAGCCGCTCCTTGGGGCGAAGCGACTGCTTGATTTGTTCGAGATAATGCCACTCGATAGTGTCCAGCAATCCGAGCAGGCCGACCTGATCCCCCGCGGCGCGAAGCTGCTGCGCCATTTCGAACGCCACGAAACCCCCGAAGGAATAGCCGGCAAGCTGATAGGGACCTTCGGGTTGGATCGCTTTGATCTCGCGGATATAAAACGCGGCCATATCCTCGACGCGAGTGAGAAACGGCCTGCGCCCGTCGAGTCCCTGGGGCTGCAACGCATAGACCGGCTGTTCCTGGCCCAGGTGCGACCCGAGACGGCTGAAGTTCAGAACGTTTCCGCCGAGCCCGGATATCACGAAGAGCGGCAAGCGCGCGCCCTGGCGCTGAATCGAGACCACGGGCGACCACGACCTTGCCTCCACCTCCGGCGTGCCGACCTGGCGGATCAGTTTCGAGAGCTGCCGGATCGTGCGCGCCTCAAACAAGGTGGAGAGATTCAGATCAAGGCGATAGGTCTTCTTAATTTTGCTAAAGAGCCGCACGGCAATGAGCGAGTGGCCGCCGAGATCGAAAAAGTCGTCGTCGGGACTAATGGATTCGCCGCCGAGCAATTCGCGCCACCAGCCCGCGAGGACCTGCTCGACCTCGTCGCCGGTGGCGGCCTGGCGTGATTCGCGCTGCGCGAGCGCCGGCGAGGATGCGTTCTTTACGGGAATGAGGGGCTCGGGAGCAACGATCACTTCGCGCCCGAAAGCGCCCGAGACCGCGCGAACGAATGCGTGCACACCCTGCGCCGCGGGAATGCCGGGTACATCGAAGGCCCCGTCGGCCTGCGACTGGAGTTGGGCCTGGGCTCGGGCGGTCACGGCGGAGGACTGCGCGGCCTTGCCCGCGGCAGCAGGCTCCGCCAGGCGGCGCATCGAAAATTCCTCGATTTCGGCGAGCACTGTTCCGTCAGGGCTCAACAGAGTGATATCGAAGCTGGCAATGGCGCCTTGCGACGTATTGCGCGCGCGGGCGCGAATGTGACTGTAAAATTTCGGCGGCAACGGAGCATAGAGAACGAGCTTCTTATACGAAAGCGGCAGATAAAGGCTCTCCGTGCCCTCATATTCCGGAACCAGATAGAGCGCCGAGCCGGTCGCCAGGTCCAGCAGCGCCGGATGCAGAAGATATTCGGCGGCGTCCTCGCGAAAATCGGCCGCCAGATCGAGGTCGGCAAGGGCTTCGCCTGCGCCCAGATGAAGGGTTCTCAAATTCCGCCAGCGCGGGCCGAATTGAAAATAGGTTTCCTGGCGAGTGCGGCGCGTATCGTCAAACACGATTTCGCGCAAGCGGCAGCGCGCGCGAATTTCCGCCAGATCGCGGGCCGGTGGTTGCGCAGCGGAGCGCTCCGCGATTTGACCGGAGGCGTTCTCAACCCATTCGGCGTCCTTCGAGAAAACCGTGAAACGAGTGCCCGAATGCTCGCGTTGCAAGCGGACGCGAACTTCCTTCGAGTGCCCCGGATCGCAGGAAAGCGGCGAAAGGAAAAATACATCCTCGAATTCGAAGCCCGCGCCAAATGAACCGCGGTGAAATGCCGCAGCGGCCATTTCCAGATAACCGGTGCCGGGCAGCATTGCCATTCCTTGCTTCAGGCGGTGCCCGCTGAGAACCCAATGCTCATCGCAGCTCAGATCGGCGGCATAAATCGTCTCGTCGCGACTTTCGACCAGGCGCCGATCAAGCAAAGGATGCGAAGCCGCTGCACGCGCGCCCATGCCGACGCCACGCCACAATCCCCAGTTGATGGCAATCACCGGCGCAGCGGGTTCGCTCGAGGCAATGGAATCGAGAACGGCGTTCGCGGCGGCGTAGTCCACCTGGCCGGCAGGCGGCACAAGCGAACTGACGGACGAAAACAGTGCCATAAAGTCCAGCGGAACGCCCTCGAGCACCTTTTTGAGCACGAGCGATCCATGGACCTTCGGACCAAGCACGCGGGCGGCGCTTTCGCGCGTCTTCGTCTGCACCGGACGGTCTTCGATGGCTCCGGCGGCGTGAATCACGCCGTGAATCGCTCCGAATCGGCGCAGCGCCTCGCGAACCGCAAGCTCCATTTCCTCTTTGCGAGTCACATCGGCTTGCACGGGCAGAAGCTCGGCGCCCGCGGATTGAATTTCCAGGAGCTTTTGCAAGAGGCGCTTCATCTTTTCCGGCGCGCCATTTCCCGCGATGGAGGCCCAATCCTTCTGCGCGGGCAGCGGCGTGCGGCCGATGAGCACCAGCCGCGCCTTGCACTCGCGCGCCAGATGCTCGGCGATCGCGAGCCCAATGCCGCCAAATCCGCCGGTGATCATATAGACGCCGCGCTCGCGCAAGGGCGGTTTGCCGGCCGCGGGCTGCTCCGCGATTTCGAACGATTCCGTCCACCGGCTATCGCCGCGGTAGGCGATCACGGACTCCGCGGATCCCGACGAAAGCTCGGCGATGATCTGTGCGGCAGCGCGGTGGCCATTCACGTCTGGCGCAAAATCAATATTCCGGCAGGTGATGCCGGGAAATTCCTTCGGCGCTACTTTCACCGGCCCGAGCAGCGCCGCGCGGACGGGATCGCCCGCATTGCGGGCCGCCGGATCACCAGGCACGGCATGCAGGCCATTCGAGATCACGGCCAAATCGAACGAGGTCCAATCCTGATCGCCCATCGCCTGCAACAGGAAAAGCAAGCTGTAGAAGCTGCGGTCGAGGGCTTGATCCGTGGAAATCTCCTCCGCGGGTTTTCGCACAGACCACAGATGGACCATTTTTTGCGGCGCGCCGCCCTGCGCGGCCAGATCGGCGAGCAGCAGATCGTAATCGGCGCGAACGCCGGGGCGGAGGGTGTATTCGGCAGGATTGCGCCGGGCATAGGATTTCCCCGGCGTCACACGAATCGCGCGATGGCCCGCAGCGCTCAATTGCGCGACGACCTGGCTGCTCAGTGCGGACTCCTCGGCGAACAAGAGCCATCGTCCCGGTGAACCGGAAACGGCCGCGGGAATCGCGGTGCGCAGCCAGGCGCGGCGCTGAAACCAGCGATCGGCACTGTCAATGCGATTTGCCGCGGCAGGTTCGGCCGCGCTATTTTCTCGCGGCTCCTCCGCGCGAGTATTCGCGTCCGGCTCGATCCAGTAACGCCGATGCTCGAATGGATAAGAGGGCAGCGGAACGCGCCCGCGCGGCTGGCCGGAATGAAGCGCATCCCAATGGATCGGCTGGCCGCAGGTCCACAGCTGAGCCACGGCGGCGAGCAACGTCTTCGCGTCCGAAGTCCGCTCCTGCGGATGTCGCGCGGAGACGAGCACCTTCGCGTCGTTTCTTTCCGGATGCTGCCTGGCGAGCGATGCGAGCGCCTGGCCGGGGCCTACTTCCAGCAGCACGCGCCCGGGCTGACGAAACACCTCGCGCACGCAATCCGAAAACCGAACCGTGTTGCGCACGTGCGCGGTCCAGTAGTCCGCGCTCGCGGCCTGCTCCGCGGCGATCCATGTGCCGCTAAGATTCGAAACGAACGGAATGGCCGGCGCGCGCAAGCCGATGCGCTGCATGTGCCGCCGGAAGCGCTCGAGCATCGGCTCCATCATCGCGGAATGAAACGCATGAGAAGTGTGTAAGCGGCGCCAGGCAATATCACTCGCGGCGAGCCTTTTCTCGAGCGCCTCGATCGCGGGAATTGGCCCGGAAACCACCGTCTGCCCCGGCGCGTTTACGGCGGCAATCGAGAGCGATTCGCCAACCTCGATTTCTTCGGCGGCCAGCGGAACGGAAAGCATCGCGCCCGGGTCCATCTGCTGCATCAGCCGGCCGCGGACCGCCGTAATCTCGATTCCCTCCTCGAGCGAAAAGACGCCGGCAAGGCACGCCGCGACGTATTCGCCGATGCTGTGACCAATCATCGCCCGTGGGACCACGCCGCAGGAAATCCACCATTGCGCCAGCGCGTATTCAACAGCAAAAAGCGCGGGTTGCGCGATGCACGTTCGATTCAGCCGCTCGGATGCTTCCGCGTCCCCGCCGCTCGCCGGATAGAGCAGGTCGCGAAGATCGAGATCCAGATGCGGGCGCAAAAGCTCGGCGCATTTGTCGAGCGCCGCGCGAAACACCGGCTCCGTGCGATACAGCTCGGCGCCCATATTCACATGCTGCGATCCCTGCCCGGAGAAGAGAAACACCACCGAAGGCGCGGCAGAGGGAGCTACGCCGCTCGCAACGCGCTTCGCATCGCTTCCATTCGCGTCGCGCAGGGCGGCAATCGCTTCGGCAGCATCGGCCGCGGGAAACGCGAGGCGGTGAGCGAATTCTTTGCGGCCCACCTGAGACGTGAAAGCCACATCGGCGAAATTTACTTCCGGATGGCTTTCGAAATGCCCCGCCATATTTTCAGCCGCGCGAGCCAGGGCGGATTCCGTCTTCGCGGAAAGCACCAGCAGTTGGTACGGCCGCGCGCTCGGCGCAGGCGCGGCCGCAGGGGCTTCTTCCAGTATGACGTGCGCATTCGTGCCGCCGATACCGAGCGACGTGACGCCGGCGCGGCGCGGCCCGCGCGATTTCCAATCCGCGAGCTCCGTATTGACGTAGAACGGGCTATTCGCGAAGTCAATCAGCGGATTGGGCTTCTCGAAGTGAAGGCTGGCGGGTATTTTCTTGTGCTCGAGCGCGAGCGTCGCCTTGATGAGCCCGCCGACGCCCGCGGCCGCGTCCATGTGCCCCACGCTGGATTTCAGCGAGCCGATCGCGCAAAAGCCCGTGCGCTGCGTCGTCTGCCGAAAGGCTTGCGTGAGCGCCTTGATTTCGATGGGATCGCCGACCGCCGTGCCTGTGCCGTGCGTTTCGACGTACGAAATATCGTCCGCGGCGACGCCCGCAACCCCGAGCGCCTCCGCCACAACTTCGGCCTGGCCATCCACGCTAGGCGCGAGATAGCCGATCTTTCGTGAGCCGTCGTTGTTGATCGCCGAGCCCAGAATGACGGCGTGAATCGTGTCGCGATCTTCGAGCGCGTCCTCCAGGCGCCGCAGCACCACCAGCCCCACGCCGCTCGAAAAAATCGTGCCGCTCGACGAAGCGTCAAACGAGCGGCAATGGCCATCGCGCGAAAGGATTTCTCCCTCGCGATAAATATAGCCGCGCGCGTGCGGTATCTCGATCGTCACGCCGCCCGCGAGCGCCATGTCGCATTCGCAATTCAGCAGGCTTTGGCACGCCAGGTGGACCGCAACCAGCGACGTCGAGCAGGCCGTCTGCACGCTGATGCTCGGCCCGCGCAGGTTCAGTTGATAGGAAGCGCGCGTGGCGAGCACGTCCTTGTCGTTTCCGGTCTGCCGGATTAGAAACAGGCCCGCGCTTTCCGCAAGCGCGCGATTCGCCAGCAGATTGTGAATCATGTAGGCGTTCATGCCCGAACCGGCAAAGACCCCGATCGAGCCCGGAAAGTTGTCAGGCACGTGCCCCGCGCTTTCGATTGCCTCCCACGCGCATTCGAGGAAATGCCGGTGCTGCGGGTCCATGATCGCCGCATCCTTCGGGCTGAAGCCGAAGAACGAGGCGTCGAACTTGTCTACATCCGACAGAACGGCAGCCGCGCGGACGTAATCGGGATTCGCGAGTTCGCGGCGGGAAACACCGGCGGCAATCAGCTCCGCATCCGATAGCTCGCGGATGGATTCAACGCCGTCGCGCAGATTCCGCCAAAACGCCGCAATCGTCCGCGCGCCGGGAAAACGCCCGGCCATTCCGACGATTGCGATGGCGGAATTCTTCATTACGATTCTCGATTGCGCCGCGCATCGAGCCTCCGCTGCGCGCGGTCCGAGCCTTTGATCGTGGATTGCGCCCTCGGATGTTCCTCGCCGCGCAGGCGCCGGGCCAGCAGCGCGACCGTGGGAAAGTGAAACAGGTCGAGCAAGGACATCTCGCGCCCCAGCGCCTGCTGCAATTGCATGTGAACCTCGGGAACCATCAGCGAATGCGCGCCGAGGTCGAAAAAGTTGTCGTTCAGTTCCACGCGCGGAGTACCCAGCGCATCGGCCCATACCTTTGCAATTGTCCGCTCGATTTCGGCGGCGCCAGGCGCGGGCGGCTCTGCCTGAGTCTCGGACGCGAGGGCGTACGCCGCCGGCAGCGCCTTTCGGTCAATTTTCCCATTTGCCGTGAGCGGGAATTTCTCGATAAAGACGAAATGCGACGGGATCATGTACTCCGGCAATTTGGACGCAAGCATTTCGCGCAGCGCGCCCGCGGACGCAGCGCCGCTCGGCCGTGCAACGATATACGCGACCAGCCGCTGATCGCCAGGCCTGTCCTCGCGCGCCACAACCACCGCTTGCTCCACCGAAGGCTCATTCTCGAGCGCGGCTTCAATCTCGCCGAGTTCGATGCGAAAGCCGCGAATCTTCACCTGAAAATCCGCGCGGCCCAGAAATTCCAGGGTGCCGTCCGGCAGAAAGCGCGCGATGTCTCCGGTGCGATAGATGCGCCCTTCGCCGCGCAAGGCGTCGGGAAGAAATCGTTCGCGGGTCAGCTCAGGCCGATTCCAATATCCGCGCACCACGCCTTCGCCGCCGATGAAAAGCTCGCCCGTCTCTCCCTGTGGGACAGGCTCCATGTGTGAATTCAGAACGTACAGATGCGTATTCGCAATTGCGCGCCCGATCGGAATCGTCGCCCCAATTTCGCGAACGCGATGAGTGGAAGACCAGATCGTCGTTTCCGTCGGGCCATACATGTTAAGAATTTCGCCGCTGAAGCACTCCCGCAGGCGCGCCACCAGCGACGCTGGCAGCGCCTCCCCGCCGAGCAGCAGCATCCTGAGCGTCCGCAAACTCGCAAGCGAGCGATCATCGAGCGCCAGCAATCGCGCGAGCGATGGCGTGGATTGCAAGTGCGTCACGCCATGCGCAATGATTTCGCTCGGGATGCTTTGAACCCCTTCGCTGCAATGAATCACCACCGTGAATCCCCGCGCCAGCGTCCAGAGCAATTCGAGCGCGGAAATATCGAACGAAATGCTCGTCACGGCGAGCCACACCCCGGGATCAAGGCCGATCGCGGAGTCCATCCCGGTAAAAAAGTTGGCGACGTTGCGATGCTCAACCATCACGCCCTTCGGCTTGCCGGTTGAACCCGAGGTGTAAATCACGTACGCCAGATTCGCGCCGCTCGCCGTGGAATCGGGCCGCGTGAGCGGCAACGCCGCGATGGACGCGGCCTCCGCATCCACGCACACGATCTGGCCCGATATCGCCGCCGCACCCAGGCGCTCGCGAACGCGGCCTGATGTGAGCAGCAAGGGCGCGCACGCATCGCTCATCACGAAAGCGATTCGCTCCGCCGGATACTCCGGATCGAGCGGCACGTATGCTCCCCCTGCTTTCAGGATCGCCAGCATCGCGATCAGCATCTCCGCGGAACGCGCCATCGAGATGCCCGCCAGCACGTCCGGCCCCACGCCCCGCCCTTGCAGATAATGCGCCAGCTGATTCGCGCGCGCGTCCAGCTCTTGATAGCTAAGGCGCGCTTCGCCGGCAATCACTGCCGTCCGCTCCGGCGTGCGCACCGCCTGCTCCTCGAAGAACTGCGCAATCGTCTTCTCGCGCGGATACGCCGTTTCAACCCGGTTCAGGTCCACCGCTTCAGCGGGATACAAGATGGTTCTCCAAAAATAGGTACTCGATGCCCGTGCCCAGAAACGTTTCGATGGCCTCTTCGGGCGTGTTCACGATCGGCTGGCCCTTCACGTTGAAGCTGGTGTTCAGCACCATTTCGCGTCCCGTCGTTTTTCCCACGGCGCGCAGCAGGGCGTGAAAATCGCAATTATCCGCGGAAGAGACCGTCTGGAGCCGGGCGGAGCCATTTACGTGCGTAATCGCAGGCAGGGCGGCCCGGTGCTCCGGGCGGACGTCCACAATGGTAATCATATAAGGCAAATCCGAGCCGGGGGCAACCTCAAACCAGATGTGCGCCTGTTCGCGGGAACACGCCGGCGCAAACGGCCGGAACGCCTCGCGCTTCTTCACCATCGCGTTGATTCGATCGCGCATCTCCGGATGGCCCGGGTCGGCCAGGATGCTGCGGTTTCCCAGCGCCCGCGGACCGAATTCCATCCGCCCGCGATACCAGGCGATCACGCGCCCTTCGGCAATCAATCGCGCCGCCTCAGCGCAAGTCGCGTCGCGCGAATCAAATCTGCGATGCTGGATGCGGCCTGCGGAGCTCTCCAGCGCCTGCTGAATTCTCGCTTCGCAATATGCGGGACCGAGCAGCGGCGCCGCCATCCTGCGATTGCACATCTTCTGGCTCAGCGATGCGCGATGGAGCGCCGCGCCCAGCGCCGTTCCGTCGTCTCCCGCCACCGGCTGGATATACACCTCATCGAACAGCCCCGAAGCCACCAGGCGGCCATTCGCTGTGCAATTCAGGGCCACACCACCAGCCATCGCGATGCGGCGCAAGCCAGTCTGCCGGCCAAAATGCCCGCAGACGTGAAGCACCGTCCGGTCCAGGCATTCCTGCAGCGCCGCGGCAACGTCCTGATGATCCGCGGTCACTTCCGCGCGCGGATCGCGGCGCGCGATCAGATGCTCGTCCAAATAGGCGCGAGTGGCGGCATAGGTTTCGCGCGCGTCGCGCGTTTTGTTCAATCGCAGGATTGGAATGCGAATCGTGCCGTCTTCCCGCAGTTCCACGGCCTGCTCGAAAAACCCGCGATATCGTGCGGGGTCGCCGTAAGGCGCCAAACCCATAATCTTGTATTCGTCAGAATTGAAATCGAACCCCAGGTGCAGGGTGACCAGAGAGTAGAGAATCCCAATCGAATCGTTTGCCGGAATCTCGCGAAGTTTTTCGAGTTGGCCGCTGCTAAAGCGATAGGCCGTCAGGCTCTGCACTTCGCCCATCGCGTCGTTTACCACTACAAGGCACTCTTCCCATCCCGAGGTGTAGGCGGCGCTTGCGGCGTGCGCCAGGTGGTGCGGAACCTGATGAATCCTCTCCGCCGGGAAATCCGGAAGCTCGCGCCGCGCCTGCGCCAGCAGCGCCTCGCGCGAGAACACTTCCTCATATAATCCGGCCGAAGCCGAATCGAGGGAATAAATCTGGCGGTAAGGGGCGTAGTCGAAGCCGTGAGCGATCTCGTCAATTTCGTGAATCGAGATTCCGCCCTTTTCAAGGCAATAGCGAATCGCGCCAATCGGAAAATCGCCGGTGTGCTTCTTCCCGCTGAACCGCTCTTCTTCGGCAGCCGCGATCAGCTTTCCATCCACCAGCAGCGCCGCCGCGGAATCATGGCCCTGCGAAATCCGATATTCCCGAGGATCGAGGGCTGGCCAGTGTGACCTCTTGAATGGGACCGCCTTCTCCAATCCGCTGATTCCCAATATCTTCACGACGAGAGGTTTTCCCCTTCCGGTTCGATGCCTGTCACGATGTGTCTACAGCAAACCGGTTACCGATGTGTTGCACACGGAAAGCCAGTTTTGCGGGATTTTTAAGGCGCCCCTCGCCGCGCCTTTCCTTAGGTGCTTACCGTATCCAACTGTGGGGAAAGCATTTACCTGGCGAGCCACTGCGCTGCGCACGTGGGGATCGAGAGGGTGGGTTCGCAAAAGGGGAAAAAAGAGAAAATCTTTTCACCCACTGAGGGAAAGGAATCCTGATCAAGCGCCGCCTTGCCGTAACGCTCCGGGGGGTTCCTGGGATGCACTCGCCGGCGCCGCGCTCGTTCTCCCACCGACGCCACGTGCTAGAGTAAAACTGCCGGAGCACAGCGTTCCTGACCGTCCGCTGCGCCATCGCGCGGCGGGCTAGCTGTGGGCTCTGGGATCGTTTTTCTTGTCATCGCGTCGAGAAACGATTTGCTGTTTTCCAGGCTCGCCGTTTCCAATAAGCATCAATTACCACGCACGTCCCGCGTGGCGGCTCGCAATTCGTGATCTTCTTGTGGAATGAGAGGCGGCATGAGGGGCTCATCTGCTAGTTCGCGCGTGTATCGCGCGTGCGGTCATGGGGCGGCCGCGATATTCATCGCACTCGTCGGAGGGGGGCTCGCGGGGTGCAGTTCGGGAAATAAAGGCCCCGTGCCGGGCGGCCCTCCGCTCGCGCTTGCGGCCACATCATTGCCCGCGGTGACTTCGGGTGCGAACTACTCCGCCGCGATCTCTGCTTCGGGCGGCACTTCGCCCTACCAGTGGAGCATATCCGCGGGAACGCTTCCCGCCGGACTCACCCTGGGGCCGACTGGCGTCATCTCAGGCACTCCGACGGCAAGCGGCACTTCATCTTTTACGGTGCAAGTCACCGATTCGTCGAAGCCTCCTCAGACCGCGACCGGAAACCAAAGCATCACGGTAAGTCCCTCAGCCGCCCAGCTCGCCATTTCAACTTCGTCGCTTCCCGGCGGAACGAAGGGCGCAGCGTACTCCGCCACATTGCAGGCCACCGGCGGCGTAACTCCATACTCGTGGGCGATTTCCTCCGGCTCGCTTCCCGGCGGCCTTCAACTCAGCGCAACCAGCGGCGCAATTTCCGGCACGCCCACCGCCACCGGCACGTTCTCGTTTACCGCAAAAGTCACCGACTCCTCATCGCCGCCGCAAAGCAGCTTCGAACCGCTCAGCATTACAATTTCGAACTTGTCCGCTATTTCCGTGTCTTGCACGCCCTCGGGCGGAGAATCGCAGGGGGGCAGCCTGGTTAACTTAGCTTCGTGTGTTCAGGTCAACCAAGGCGACTTCCTGCTTGTGGCTGCTACGACGTATCCAATAACTCCGCAAGCCAGTTCCGTAAGCAGCGTCACGGATTCTCAGGGCGATCTGTTTCAACCCGTCCAAGGGGCCCGGTGCGTTGACGCGAATGGCGGCTCCGCGGAACTGTGGTACGGATTCAGCAGTGCCTCTGCCAGTAACGGGCTCACCGCTACCGTCCATTCGAGCCTTCAGACTGAAATTGCCACCGCCGCGCTGCCAGCGGTCACCGTTTCCGGCAGTTATTCAGAGACGCTGCAGGCCTTGGGCGGCACGCCCCCTTACACATGGACGGTTACGTCCGGTGCTCTTCCGTCTGGCCTCGCCCTGGCTTCAAACGGCATTATTTCCGGGACGGGCCCTTCCACCCCGCAAACGGCGAACTTCACCGTCCAGGTAAAGGACTCCTCATCGCCGGCGCAGGTGGCCTCCGCGCCCCTAAGTATCTCGGCGATTTCGGGTGCCCCGCCGGTCGTGATCACCACGGGCCAGCTGCCGCTCTTCACCGTCAATCCGGCCACGCCCTATTCCGCGACACTTTCCGCTAGCGGCGGCGTACCGCCCTACACCTGGACCAACATTAGCTCGCTGCCCCCGGGACTTAACCTCGATACCTCGGGCGTGATCTCCGGCACCCCTGAGCCGCAGGGTTACGTCCAGGGATCAACGTTCATGGTCGAAGTCACCGATTCCTCGTCCCCCCCGCAAACGTCCTCGGCGACCCTGAGTCTAAATCCGCCATTCACCGCGGGGTTTCTGCTGCAAGCTTCGGGTGTGGATTCCGCCCAGCCGGTGGATCAGGCGGCATCTTTATCCAACCAGCCCGCCGACACGATCATAGCTTCGCCCTCGATTACCACTTCCTTTCCGGAGGATCTCGTTGTGGCGGCGAACGGCTGCGCATGGCTCAGCAACGAGGTACTTACACCTGGGTTTCAGTTCGTGAACCTCGGCGGATGCAGCGGGGCCTATCAGGTGGTGTCTGCAACAGGCACTTTCCAGGTGACTTGGGACCAGGACGACGGAGACCCGGCAGTGCCCGTTTCCGGAACGTACTGTTCTACGATTGCGTCATTCAAGGCGAAATAGGGGGACCTGCCGCGATCTTCGAGCGGGCAAACTAGAATTCGTCCGACTCCTGCGCAAACGCAAACCCGGGGAGGTTTTGCGACGCACCGTTGTGGATAACTTTCACCCGCATCGGAGGCTCGGTTTCCGCGCCCGCCTTGCGCAACACCGCGTAAGTGGCGAGCGCCTCGCTGTAAACCTTCGTCACCAGGAAGCTATCCGAGCTTCCGTCCTTCTTCCACACTTGGCCGACCTGAACCTTGCGCGCGGGCACGCCATCGAATGTAGAGGGATTCCGCGCGAGCGTCAACCGGCCTGAGCGCCCCTGGTTCGCCAAGGCAACCGCTCGCGCGCATTCGGAGCCCGCCCGCTGCGGCTTTCCCTTAATTGCTCGCCTGTTGCCGCGACTTGATCTCCACGAGCAGCTTTTCGATTTCGTCATCCCGCTGCGGAACGGCGAACCGATCCCCACTTAGCTCCGAATTGGCCCGCAGCCGCTCTGCCCCTTCCGGCAGCCACAGGCCGAACGCAAGCCAAATCTTTCCTGCCCCCACGCGCCCCTCCCCGCCCTCCCACTCGCCTCTCCTGATATGTAAATTCCGTGTAAATACCGTCCGGCCGGTCAACCGTTTTCCCCATCCAGCCATCCAATCTCTTAGTTGCAGCGCATATCGGTTCGCGCGCGTATAATCGCGCCTATAACGCGGGCAAGCGCTTCGGAGGGTTCCCCATGCGGAAATCTCTTTCAGCACAATGGCTAACGGCAGTTCTGGCGGCATCGCTCGTGGCCTGGCCCGCCACGGTTGCGGCCCAGGACCAGCAGAAATCCTCGGACCAGCCGGCGCAGCAGGCCAAACCCGCGCGGCAGGATTCCGCGCAGTCTCCCATTAACGAGGGCCAACTGCCGCAAACCGCTGATCCTAAGGTGAAGCCCGGCACCGAAGCGGACGTCAACGCCGTCGGCAACCGCAAGGTAGGCCACGGCCCCGAGTTCTATTCCATCGAGCACGATATCGCCATCGGAAAGCAGCTCGCGCAGGAAGTGGATAAGCAAGCGCGCTTCATCAACGATCCCGTCGTGGTCGAATACGTCAACCGCGTCGGCCAGAACTTGGTCCGCAATTCAGACGCGCAGGTGCCCTTCACCATCAAAGTGATTGACTCGGATGTGGTGAACGCGTTCGCCCTGCCCGGCGGCTTCTTCTACGTCAATAGCGGCATCATTCTCCATGCGGATAACGAAGCGGAAATGGCCGGCGTGATGGCGCATGAAATTGCCCACGTCTGCGCGCGCCATGGCACCCGCAACCAGAGCAAAGCCACCATCGTGCAGCTTGCGTCCATCCCGGCGATGATTTTCATTCCCTACAGTCTGGCCGGAATGGCCATCTACCAGGGCATGAATTTCGCCATCCCGATGACGTTCCTGAAATTTTCGCGCGATTCCGAACGCGAGGCCGATTACCTCGGATTGCAGTACATGTACAAGGCGGGCTACGATCCCAACCAGTTCGTCGCCTTCTTCGAGACCGTCGAAGCCATCGAGAAAAAGCAGCCGGGCACGATCCCCAAATTCTTCGATTCACATCCGCCCACGCCCGATCGCGTCAAGGCCGCCCAGGAAGAAATCGCCACGATCCTTCCCGCGCGCAGCGAATATATTGAGAACACGTCCGAATTCGACGTCGTCAAGAAGCGCCTGCAGATGATCGAGGCCAATGTGAAGGTCAAGGACGCCAGTCCCGATCGCCCGACCCTGCGCAATAAGACCGACAACGGCAAGGATAACGGCAACAAAGACGACGGCAAGCCAACCCTGAAGCGCCGCCCCGACGACGACTCCCAGGGCCACTAACCGGTGTCGGCTCTGGTAGCGGCGCGGAACGCTGCGTCCGTTGCATGCAACGCTGTCGCGTGACGTAACGCCAGTTTCGCTCGCCAGTCATCCTGAAGCGATCCGACGAGGATCGCTGAAGGATCTCAATTCGCGGCAGCGCCCGCCCCGCATCTCAATCCCGCCACCCGCGCCCCGAACCCGCGGGAGCGCGGCACCTCCCTGCCTGCCCTGACGGCGAAAGGGAGGATGTTGCGAAGGCATGCTGCGCCCGCCGCATGTAACAACCGCCGTGAACCCCTCAGTACGAAACTTCCACCCGCACCTCGCCGGAACGCGCCGGAATCGTAACGGATTGATCCTCCGCCGAAAAATCGGTCCACTTGGCGCCGTTGACCGTCACCCCGCTAATCTTTCGCTCCCCCGGCACGCGCAGCCGCAGCTTCGTGATCGCTCGGTAGCCCTGCGGCAAATGGAGCACCGCGGAAATCTTGCCGTGGTCAATGTCTGAGTGCAGCTCGTAGCCCACCCTCCCGAAGCGCGTCGGCGCCCCGGAGACGGAAATTCGCTTGCCTTGCGCCAGCCACGAATCGGGCGTCGCGCGCGCCAGCCACACGATCGGCCGGTCCGGATCCTCGAACACCAGCATCCATTTCGTGAACGTCGGAATCAGCACCTCGGAGGGCGTGCAGTAGGGTCCGCCGAGCGTGCCGCCCATCCGAGCGCTTTCCACCGCCGTCCAGGTGCCCGGCGAATAAATGTGAGACATCGCTGCGTCATAAAAGAGCACGAAGCGCCGAATCCAGTCGTGCTGGATCAGCGCGTAGGCGGGGCCGAAATCCAGAAACCCGCCCAGATGATCGCCGAAGCGCGGCAGTCCCAGAAATGAACCTCCGTTCGCGTCCGCATAATCGTCAATGATCTTGTCCTGATCCTCGGTCAGCTCGCCCGATTCCAGCATCTCTTCGTAGACGCGTTGCTTGCCATACGTCGGCGTGTCGCCCGCCACCGCCGGCATGTACGGCGGGTTCTTCGTGCGATCAATGGATTTCGCGATCGCGGTTTCCATGTCTTTTTTCATCGCGTCGGATTCCGCGAGCATGGCCCGCCCTTCCGACTGCAAGTGCGCGTCGGAAATCGCCCGGCCCATTTCGATCCACGCCCCGCCCAGGTCGTGAAACCCGCGCGCCGCCTCCGCATTATTCGAAAAATGCGGCTGCATGAAGCGATAAGGATGAACTTTGAGGCTGCTATCGTGCTCCGCCCAGCCGCGGATGATGCCGTAGGAGATATCCGTCGAGGGCCGCTGCTTGGATTCCTTGCGCAGCGTGTAGAAGAGATTCACGATCGCTTCGATTTTTTTCTGATGCTTGCGCAGCAGTTGCGCGTCGTGCGTGTAGTCGTAATACTGCGCCAGTTCGGTCAGCATCTTTCCGTACTGGCCGATTTCAGGACCGCGCGTATCAATCGACCCGTCGTCGCGCACGCTGTGCGTAAAATAATCGTCTATATAGCTCCGCGCGACGTCGAACATCCCCCAATCCAGAAACACGGCCACACTGGTGTTGAACGTATCCTGAAACGTGTCCACGTTCGCGTAGCCGTAGCCGCCAAACACATTGATTCCTCCGAGCGGCGGATAGCCATAGTGCGGATGCGCCCCTGCGCGCGTGATGCGCTCCAGAATCATGGCGTGCAGGCAGAAATCCAGAATCCGCGGATCCGGAACGTCAATTTTCATCGAAGGATTCATGTCGCGCTGCCACACGGAATGAACCTGCTGCAGCGCGGCGTAGAAGAGCGAAGCGGATGGTTCGCCGCGCGGCGGAAAAGGCAGGTGGTGATAATAGTAGTGCGCTTCTTTCAGCTCGCCATGGTCCACCAGCAGCACGCGGAACCACGTCGGCTGCGTCCAGAAATGCCCGGGCGCTTCATCCGCGAAAATCACTTCTTCCCAATAGCGTTGGTCGCCCGCCGGAAACACAAACCGATTCACGGGAAGCCATCCGCCCACCAGTCCCTCGCCAACATCATGGCGGTTGCGCGCGTCCTGGATTTCCGTGAAGAGCTTGCCCACGTCCACGTAAATCTCGTCGCTGAACCCGGCATAGTCCCACGTCGGCTTATCCACCGAATGCGTCGTCCCCACAAAGCTCGGCACCCGCAACGGAGGCATGCAGGCGGCCACCTGATCGAGAGTCGGATCGGTTTTCGCCGCAAGGAACGGCTGCGCCGCCAGGTCCGTCTTCGCGTGTTCCAGTTCATCGAGCGAGTGCCCGCAGAACTGCGTCCCCGCGGGAACGCTGGTCGGCTCAAGGCTTTTGGGAAGCGTCAGGACCACCCCATGCGCCCCGGCGTAGACGATGCTGCCCTTCTCATCTTTCAGATTTTCGAAGACGGCCAGATTTCCCTGTGCATTTTGCACCACCGCCATCAGCGTCCAGGTTCCCACTTTCTCGCCCTGCTTCACGCGGACGGGTTTATGCGTCGAGGGATCCACCACCGCGGCGCTCTGCCCCTTGAAATTCGCGCTTTGCACACGCAACTCAAAGGAAGCCGCGCCCTGCGTCCCAGCGGATTGCCGCGACATGGCCGCCGCGGAAGTTCGAGCCGCGACAGGACGAACCGAAACTGGAAGAGAGAGAAAACCCAAGGAAATGCAAAACCAGCGAAATCGAAGAGATATCATGCCCCCGCCCCTTAGAGACGCCCGGCAATATAGCAGACCCCCGCAGCCTTCTCACGAAGAAACTGCCCATCCGGCGAGGATGGGCATCCTGCTCGCCCTGAGGCACGAAGGGAGCCGTCCCGCGAAGGAATGCTGTTCCCATCTGCGAGAACGTGAACAAGATGGTTACACGCCGCCATCGGTTGCCTTGACACTCGCGTAAGCGTCCGTTAGCGTCGAAGAATCGCTTCCCGTGTATTTTGCCCGGGAAGCCTCAGGAGCATACGTTGACGCGGCCCATCATGACGCTCACCACGGACTACGGCACCGGCGACCACCTGGTCGGCGCTTTAAAGGGCGTCATCCTGAGCATCAACCCGGAAGTAACAATCGTGGATATCACGCACACCGTCCTCGCCCACGATATTCTCGATGGCGCGCTAACCATCGGCCAGGCGTATAAATACTTCCCCCCGAAGACGATCCACGTCGTCGTGGTGGACCCGGGCGTCGGGACGCCCCGGCGGCCCCTCCTGGTGGCAAGCGACCAGCACTATTTCATCGCCCCTGATAACGGCGTGCTCTCGTCCGTCTATGATCAGACGGACGCGCTCCATGTGTGGCACATCACCGCGGAGCACTATTTTCGCAACCCCGTCAGCAACACCTTTCATGGCCGCGATATTTTCGCCCCCTGCGCCGCCTGGCTTTCCAAGTCCTGGCAGACCGCCAGCTTCGGCGACCCCATCACGGATTTCACGCGATTTGCCCTTCCCAAGCCGAAGAGCGCCGGAAATGCAATGAAGGGCGTGGTGCTGCGCGTGGATCGTTTCGGCAACTTGATCACGAATCTCACGATCGCGGACGTGCCCGCGCTTGCCGCGGCCGACGGAAAGCTCACGATTCGCGTAGGTTCAGGGCAGGTCGGCAGGGTCGTGCCCACCTTCGCGCAGGGCGGCTCGGGCGAGCCGGTCGGCGTAATCGGATCGAGCGGCTTTCTCGAAATCGCCGTCAATAAGGGCAGCGCCGCGCGAGTCCTCGGCGCCGCCCGCGGCGCCGAAGTCACCGTGGAACCCGCCTAGCCCTCCTTCCCCTCCCAAATTTTGTATTTTTCTCGTCTCCATTCATGCTTGACAAGTACGTTATCTTATGATAACCTGCGGCTGCATGTTTATCGCAACCCGCCCAAGCCCCCGCAAGCAGCCGGACGCTCCGCCTCGCGCAGCCCGCCCATTTCTAATCTACGGTACGGGGATTAGAAATGGCCTTATCCCCTTTCGCTGCAACACAAATTCCGTTCTAATCTACGGTAACCACCCCTTCCCCCCACCCGCCCCCGCCAATCACCCCGAAGCCTTCGAGAGCCGGCCGCCCCCCTTCCTCCTTGCATTCCGCGATAAAGGCCGATACCGTTTGGTATCCTCGAACGCCCGCTCCGCGGACGCTTCGCGGACGCCATATATGTCGCGCATACGCATACTCCCGGAAAACGTCGCCAATAAAATCGCCGCGGGCGAAGTCGTCGAGCGTCCGGCATCAGCCGTGAAGGAATTGCTCGAAAATGCGCTCGATGCCGGGGCGCGCTCGATCTTGATCGAGGCCGAATCCGGGGGCAAGCGGCTGATCCGCGTGGTGGACGATGGCTGCGGAATGAATCACGACGATGCCCTGCTGGCCTTCGAGCGGCACGCCACATCCAAGCTGCGCACCGCCGACGATCTGCTCTCCATTGCAACCCTCGGCTTTCGCGGCGAGGCCCTTCCCTCGATTGCCGCCGTCTCGCGCCTCACGCTCGAAACCCGCGCCGAAGGCGACGAGCAGGGCACGAGGATCGAATTCGCGGGCGGCAAAATGATGGGCGTGCGGCCGGTGGGCGCGCCGCGAGGCACGAGCATCAGCGTGTCCGACGTCTTCTACTGCGTGCCGGCGCGCAGGAATTTTCTAAAGTCTGAAACCACCGAACTCGGGCATATCGCCTCCCTTGTGACGCACTACGCCCTCGCCCATCCCGAATGCCATTTCATCCTGAAGACCCCGTCGCAGGAAATTTTGAATTGCGCGCCCGTCGAGCGCCTCGCGGATCGCGTCTATCAGGTATTCGGCAGGCAAGCGCTCGATGAACTTGTAGAAATTCCGGCGGTCGAAGGCCCTTTGCGCTCCGCCATCACCGAACCGGAGATGGAAGCTGGCGAAAGGGCGGCAACCTTGCGGGCCACCGGATTCACCTCCCGGCCCGAGGCGCAGCGCGCAAACCGGAACGGCATCTACATTTTTGTGAATCGGCGCCTGGTGCGCGACCGGCTGCTGCTGCACGCCATCAGCGAAGCCTATCGCAATATCATTCCCCCCGGCGTGTTTCCGGTGGTGCTGCTGTTTCTCGATCTGCCGTCCCAGGAGGTGGACGTCAACGTCCACCCCGCGAAAATCGAAGTCCGATTCCGGCATCCGCAATTTATCCACGATTTCACGCGCGACGCGCTGCGCCAGGCGCTTTCCGTCGCCCGGCCCATTCCTGGCTTCCCTGCCGCCCGGGCCACCGCGGCCCCTGCGAGCGGTTCCGCCGGTGCAAACGGAGGCTCGCCGCTGCAGGCGATCGCTTCCTCTGCCGCTGCTGCCGCCGGGGCGAGCGAATTCCTCGGCCCGCCGCGCGCCGAAATCCCCGATGCGTTTCTCGGCGGCGCAGGCGCATTCGAACTTTCCGGCGCGCCCGAGCGGCCCATCCCGCGGCGGCTGGGATTTGAAGCGGCCGCCGCGATGAGTTTTCCCTTGCCCCCTCAATCCGGCGCGGCGACTGCGAACGTTGGGACAACCGATTTGCCTGGCGCCCTGCCGAGCGCTGAGCACATCGCGGACCTGAAGCCCCTCGGGCAAGTGAACGCGAGCTTCATCGTGGCGGTTAATGGCGAAGGACTTTGGATTATTGACCAGCACGTGGCGCACGAGCGCGTGCTCTTCGAGCAGCACTTGCGCGCGCGTCGCGAGGGCGGCTTGGGCGGCCAGCGCATGCTGGCTCCGCTCGTCGTCGAGTTGAGCCCCCGGCAGCTCGCCACATTCGAGCAGATCGGCGAAGAATTGCGCGCGAATGGCTTCGAGGCGGAGCAGATGGGCGGCCGAAGCGTGGCCATACAGGCCGCTCCCGCGGGCATCGCCAGCAGCGACGCCGAAAAGCTGCTCTTCGAAATTCTCGATGGCGCAGCGCGGGAGCGCCAAGCCATCTCGATGGATTCGCTGCAGAGCCAGATCGCGGCTTCCACGGCATGCCACGCGGCGATCAAGGTGAATACGCCGCTCGACGCGGCGAAAATGGAATGGCTGCTCGCGCGGCTTGCACAGGCGGAGTACCCGATGAGCTGTCCGCATGGCAGGCCCGTGGTGCTGCGCTATTCGGTGCGCGAAATCGAGCGCGCCTTCAAACGCATTTGAGCGCGCTGATCGAGTTCATGCGACATTACGCCTCCTCCCAATCACGGCGCCTTAAATCATGGCTGCGCTAATCATCGCGATTGATGGCCCGGTGGGCTCGGGAAAGAGCACGCTCGCGCGGCGCGTGGCGGACCTGCTGGGCTATATATACATAGACACTGGCGCGATGTACCGCGCCGTGGCGCTGAAGGCGCTGCGCCGGGGCATTTCGCTCGAGGCCGATGGCCCACTCGCGGCGCTGGCCGGAGAGACGCGCATTGATTTGCGCGCGGAAGACGGCGCACAGCGCGTATTCCTGGACGGCGAGGACGTGACGGCGGCTATTCGCACGCCCCAGGTGGCGCAGGCGGCGTCAAAGGTCGCCATCAACGCCGGAGTGCGGCGCGTGCTGGTGGCCGAGCAGCGGCGCGCCGGGGAACGCGGCGGAGTGGTAATGGAAGGGCGCGACATCGGCAGCGTGGTGTTCCCCGATGCCGGGCTGAAGATTTTTCTTACGGCTTCGGCTGCAACTCGGGCCGAGCGTCGCTGGCGCGAGCACAGGGAAAAGGGTGATGCGATTGATTTGCGCCGGACGCTCGATGAAATTCACGAGCGCGATCGGCGTGACCGGGAGCGCGCTTCGTCGCCGCTGGTCCGCGCGGCGGACGCCGTGATTGTGGATAGCACCGCAATGGAGACCGAAGAAGTGGCGCGGCTCGTGGTGATGCTGGCGCAAGGCGCGTGCAGCGGAGTCCCGCGCGGCGAATAAGATCTCGCCTCCGACGGCGCTTACGCCGGGCTGGACATCGAAGCGAGAAATTCGGCGTTCGTCTTCGTCTTCGAAAGCCGGCCGAGCAGCAACTCCATCGCTTCGACAGTCGAAAGCGGGCTCAGCACCTTGCGCAGCACCCAAATGCGATTCAACTCGTCGGCGGGCAGCAGGAGCTCGTCCTTGCGCGTGCCGGAGCGGTTAATGTCAATCGTCGGGAAAACGCGCTTATCCACGAGCCGGCGATCGAGATTGATTTCCATGTTGCCGGTGCCCTTGAACTCTTCGAAGATCACGTCGTCCATGCGACTGCCGGTATCAATCAGTGCGGTGGCCATGATAGTCAACGAGCCGCCCTCTTCCACGTTGCGGGCGGCGGCGAAGAAGCGGCGCGGCCGCTGCAGCGCGTTCGCGTCAATACCGCCGGAGAGGACTTTGCCGGAGGGCGGCGTCACTGCGTTATAGGCGCGGCCCAGGCGCGTAAGCGAATCGAGCAGAATTACCACGTCGCGCTTATGCTCCACCAGGCGCTTGGCCTTCTCGAGCACCATTTCCGCTACCTGAATATGGCGCTGCGGCGGCTCGTCGAAGGTCGAGCTGATAACCTCGCCCTTCACCGTGCGCTGCATGTCCGTGACTTCCTCGGGGCGCTCGTCAATCAGCAGCACGATCAGCGCGACTTCCGGTTGATTGGTGGTGATGGAATTGGCGATGGATTGCAGCATCATCGTCTTGCCGGTGCGCGGCGGGGCGACGATCAATCCGCGCTGGCCCTTGCCGACCGGGCAGAGCATGTCGAGCACGCGGCCGGTCAGGTTCTCCTTGGTGGTTTCCAGGCGGATGCGCTCCTGCGGATAGAGCGGCGTCAAATTGTCGAAGAAGATTTTGTTGCGCGCGACTTCCGGGTCCTCGAAGTTGACGGCTTCGACTTTAATGAGCGCGAAATAGCGCTCGCCGTCTTTCGGAGGGCGCACCTGCCCGGAAACCGTGTCGCCGGTGCGCAGATCGAACTTCCGGATCTGCGAGGGCGAGACGTAAATATCGTCCGGGCCCGGCAGGTAGTTGTATTCCGGCGCGCGAAGAAAGCCGAATCCGTCCGGCAGGCATTCGAGCACGCCCTCGGAGAAAATCAAGCCGTTCTTCTCGGTCTGCGCGCGGAGGATCTGAAAGATCAGCTCCTGCTTGCGCATTCCGGAGGCGCCGGGGATATTGAGTTCCTTGGCGATTTTCGCCAAATCGGTGATGTTCTTATCTTTCAGTTCCGCAAGACTGACGCTCATCGAGTTCTTTCCTTCTCAAGCCTGGAAATCAGGCGCGATCATATTGTGGATGGACTAGTGGCGGGCGCGGGTTCGAACCAGCCGAGTTGTCCGACTACAAGTTTGGGCAGATGACAGAAATTTCCGAGTTCTCCGGACGCGAGCCGCGCCATGCTTTCGCCGGGCGCGAAACGGCCGAAGGGTTCAGTTGGTTAATTCATTGTCCTGCGCGACATCCTCGAACTTCGGCTCCACTTCGGCAACCGGCGGGCGCCCCACGACCGGCAAGGGATGTTCGAGCGCGAGCTGCAGGACTTCGTCCATGGATTCGACGAAGTGGATGGACATCTGCGCCTGAATTTCCGGCGGAATATCCGCAAGGTCCTTTTCGTTGTCCTTGGGCAGAATCACGGTACGAATGCCGAGCCGGTGGGCGGCCAGCAGCTTTTCCTTCACGCCGCCAATGGGAAGCACCTTGCCGCGCAGGGTGATTTCACCCGTCATGGCTACGTCGCAGCGAATCGGGATGCGCGTGAGCGCGCTGACGATCGAGGTGCAGATCGTGATCCCGGCGGATGGGCCGTCCTTGGGTATCGCGCCTTCGGGGACGTGCACGTGAATATCAATGTGGCGATAAAAATCCTTGGGCAGGCCGAAAAGATGGCTGCGCGACCGGACGTAACTCATTCCGGCCTGCGCCGATTCCTGCATCACGTCGCCGAGCTTCCCGGTGAGCGTGAGCCGGCCCTTGCCCTGCATCAGCGTGGCTTCGGTGGAGAGCACCTGCCCGCCCACTTCGGTCCACGCGAGTCCAACGGCCAGCCCCATTTCGTTCTTTTTTTCCGCCCAAAGGTCGCGGTATTTGATGATGCCGAGATATTCGCTGACGTTCGCCGCCGTGATTTCCGCGGCGACGCTCTTGCCATCGGCAACCACCTTGCGCGCGATCTTGCGGCACACGTTGGCGATCTCACGGTCGAGGTTGCGTACGCCGGCCTCGTGCGTGTAATGGCGGATGATGTGCGTCACGCCTTCATCGGTGAATTTCAGGTTTTCCTTCGCCAGGCCGGTGCCTTCGATCTGCTTGTGGACCAGATAACGCTGGGCGATCTGATGCTTTTCCTGCTCGGTATATCCGGGGATGCGCAGCACTTCCATGCGGTCCTGGAGCGGCTGCGGAATCGTGTGCAGCACGTTGGCGGTGCAGATGAACATCACCTTCGAGAGATCGTATTCGACGTCGAGGTAGTGGTCCGTGAAGGCGTGATTCAGTTCCGGATCGAGCACTTCCATCAGCGCCGCGGAAGGATCGCCGCGAAAATCCATGGACATTTTATCCACTTCGTCCAACACGAACACTGGGTTCACCGTGCCTGCCTTGCGCATCATCTGAATGATCTGCCCCGGCAGCGCGCCAATATAGGTGCGGCGGTGGCCGCGGATTTCGGCTTCGTCGCGCACGCCGCCGAGCGACACGCGGACGAATTTGCGCCCCGTGGCGCGGCCGATGGACATTGCGAGCGACGTCTTGCCGACTCCCGGAGGCCCCACCAGGCAGAGAATCGAACCCTTGGGATTTTTCACCAATTGCCGCACAGCGAGATATTCCAGAATGCGCTCTTTGATTTTATCCAGCCCGAAGTGGTCCTCGGAAAGAATCTGCTCCGCGCGCTGAATATCGCGGATTTCCTTCGAGCGCTTCTTCCACGGCACCGCGAGCAGCCAATCCAGGTAATTGCGCGAGACGGTGGATTCGGCGGACATCGGCGGCATCATTTCCAGCCGCTTCAGCTCCTGCAGCGCCTTTTCCTGCGGGCCTTCAGGCATGCCGGAGGTTTCGATCTTCTTCTTGAGTTGTTCGATCTCGCTCGCCTCACCGCGGCCAAGCTCCTTCTGGATGGCCTTCATCTTTTCGTTGAGGTAATACTCTTTTTGCGCGCGCTCCATCTGGCGCTTCACGCGGGTATTGATCGAGCGATCCACGTTCAATTTTTCGATTTCGACTTCCAGGACGTCCGCGATGCGGTTCAGGCGCTCGAGCGGCTCGAAAATTTCGAGCAGCTCCTGCTTTTCCTCGACGGGAATTTGCAGATTGGCGGCGATCGCGTCCGCCAGCTTGCCGGGATCTTCCACCCGCACGGCGGCGATCATCGTGTCGTAATTCAGGCTTTGCGAAAGCTTCACATACTGCTCGAAAAGATTGGTGACGCGGGACTGCGCCTGTTCGAGCTGTGGGCCAGGCTCGCTCTTGACCGGGGAGAGCCGCACCGTGGCGCGAAAGAAGCCATCTTCATTCGTCACCTGAACGATTTTGGCGCGCTCGGTGCCCTCGACCAGCACCTTGATGTTGCCGTCCGGCAGCTTCACGCTCTGGACGATATTGGCGAGGGTGCCGACCTGATAGATTTCCTCGGGCTTAGGGTCGTCCACCGACGCGTCGTGCTGGGTGACGAGGAAAATTTTCTTGTCGCCCGCCAGCGCCTCTTCGAGGGCGCGAACCGAAGCCTCGCGTCCGACGATGAAGGGATGCATCATCTCCGGGAAAATCACCATTTCCCGCACCGGCATCATCGGCACGCGCTTCATTTCGAATTTTTCCTTGCTGAACATCAAAACTCCCGAAGCCGGCCGATCAGCCGGCCTTTTCGAGCAGGCTCCAATTGATTTCGCGGCCCTTGACCATATCCGCGGTCACGACAAAGTCGCGCAGCTTTCTTTGAGCCGGCAGGTGATACATCATCTCAAGCATCAAATCCTCGAGGATCATGCGCAGGCCGCGCGCGCCTACCTTGCGCTGCAAGGCAAGATCCGCGACCGTCTCGAGCGCATCGTCGGTAAAGCGCAGGCGCACGTTCTCAAATTCAAAAAGCCGCTGATACTGGCGCACGAGCGCGTTCTTGGGTTCGGTGAGGATGCGCACCAGCGCGGGCTTATCCAGATCGCTGAGCACACCGACGACCGGCAGGCGGCCGACAAATTCCGGAATCAAACCGTAGCGAATCAGGTCGGTGGGCTGAGCCTGTTCAAGGACTTCGATATTGCGGCGCGTGGCCGTGGTCGGCTGCGCATCCGCGTGGAAGCCAAGGGACTTCTGCCCCACCCGGCGCTCGATAATCTTCTCGAGTCCGACGAATGCCCCGCCGCAGATGAACAGGATGTTCGTGGTATCCACCGGCGTGAACTCCTGGTGCGGGTGCTTGCGCCCGCCCTGAGGCGGCACGTTGGCCACAGTGCCCTCGAGGATTTTCAAGAGGGCCTGCTGCACGCCTTCGCCGGAAACATCGCGGGTGATGGAAGGGTTTTCGTCCTTCTTGGAAATTTTATCAATTTCGTCTATGTATATGATTCCTTGCTGGGCCTTTTGGACGTCTCCATCGGCCGCCTGCAAGAGCTTGAGGATGATATTTTCCACGTCCTCGCCGACGTAGCCGGCTTCGGTGAGCGTGGTGGCGTCCACGATGGCGAAGGGCACCTCAAGCATGCGCGAGAGCGTCTGCGCGAGCAGCGTCTTGCCGGTACCGGTGGGCCCGATCAGCAGGATATTCGATTTCGTGAGCTCGACGTCGCCGGGCTGCTTGTTCAGGAAGATGCGCTTGTAATGATTGTAGACCGCGACCGCGAGCTTCTTCTTGGTCTTCTCCTGCCCGATGACGTAGCTATCGAGAAAGGTTTTGATCTCCGGCGGCCGCGGCAGCCGCCGATTCGCCGGCGTGGCCTGCTCGCGCTTTTCGTCGTCGAGAATCTGCTGGCATACTCCAACGCACTCGTTGCAAATATACGAGCGTGGATATTCGGAGGGAGAGCTGATGAGCTTCTCGACCTGATCCTGCGTCTTATGACAGAAAGAGCATCGCAAAGGCTCTTCTGGAGTGAACCGCTTCACTGAATGTGCCCCTCTCCCCGGGAAAGAACGGGTTGCCTGCCCCTTCACCCATTGTAGGACGGAACTCGCGCGGGCCGCACAAGTTCATCTTGCTTGCTACTAACCCTTTGGAACGCGTAACTTAGCGATGCTTGGTGATGATTTCATCCACCAGGCCATAGGCTTTCGCCTGCTCGGCGGTCATGATGAAGTCGCGTTCCACGTCGCGTTCGATTTTGTCTACCGGCTGCCCGGTGTGCTGCGCAAGCAGCTTATTGAGCGCCGCGCGCGTCCGGATGATTTCCTTCGCGTGAATATCAATATCGGTTGCCTGGCCGGAAAGACCGGACATCCAGGGCTGGTGAATCAGCACGCGCGAATTAGGCAGCGCGTAGCGCTTCTTGGGCGAGCCCGCGGCGAGCAGCACGGCCGCAATCGAGGCGGACTGGCCGATGCAATAGGTGACCACGTCGGGGCGGACAAACTGCATCGTGTCATAGATCGCCATGCCAGCGGAAATCGAGCCGCCCGGCGAATTGATATAGACCGAGATATCCTTTTCCGGGTCCTCGGATTCGAGGAACAGAAGCTGCGCGGTGACGAGATTGGCGACGTGATCGTCAATCGGCGTGCCGATAAAAATGATGTGGTCCTTGAGCAGCCGGGAATATATGTCGTAGGCACGTTCGCCGCGGTTGGTCTGCTCGACCACCATGGGAACAAGCGTTGTGGCACGGGGGCTTGCGTCGTCGTTTAGTTTCATAGGGAATATCTTAGCGCGCTGAGGAACTTGGACCGGGAGCTACTTTTCACTTTTGGCCGTCGTCTCGATACGAGCCGTGCGGTAGAGCCAGTCTAACGTTTTATCGCTGCGCAATTTCGATTTCATCCTAACGAGCGCTCCCTCCTTTGTCAAGCGAGCGCGAATGGCTGTTGTGGATTGTCCACTGCGTTCGGCGAGGGTGGCGATTTCCTTTTCGACGTCCTCGTCGGCCGCGTCAATATTTTCTGCGGTGGCGATGCGATCCAGCAGGAGTTCGGCTTTCACGTCGCTGACGGCTCGATCATGCTGCTGCCGCCGAAGCGAGACCCAATCCACATTCACCGCGCGCGGGTCCACCCCTTGCGCGGCGAGCGAGCGAACCACGCGCTCGAGCCGGGTATCCATCTGCTCCTCGACCAGGGCTTCGGGCACCGGAAATTCGTGGCGCTGGACGAGCAGGTCCAGGATTTTTTCGCGGGCCTGCGCCGCCTGGCGCTGGTCCCTGGCGGCTTCCATATTCTCGCGGATTTTGTCGCGCAGTTCGGCGAGGGTGGAGATGCCGCCGTTTTCGCCCGCGGCGTCTTTCGCGAACTCGTCGTTCAGCTCGGGCATCTTCTTTTCCTTGATGCCCTGCACCTCGATGGAATAATCGTAGGTTTTTCCGGCGAGCTTGGGATCGGGATAGCTTGCGGGATATTCGGAGCGGAAGCGCTTGGTTTCGCCGGGCGAGGCGCCGCGAAGATTCTCCGTGAAGCTTTCGAGGGTCTCCTCCGCGCCGATATGGCAGAGGATGTTGTCCGCCTGCACGGGATCGCCGCCGCCGACGGGCGTGCCCGCCAGCTTGATGAGAACAAAGTCGCCGTCTTTCGCGGCGCGGCCTTCGACGGGAACAAAGGTGGCCGCGCGTTCGCGCATTTCCTCGATCGTTTTATCTATTTGGGTGTCGCCGGTCTCGACCGGGTCCACCTGCACATCGAGGCTCTTGTAGTCGCCCAGCTCGAATTCGGGGAGCACCTCGAAGACGGCGCGGAATTTCAGCGGCTCGCCTTCCTTGAAGTCAATTTTTTCGACGGCAGGGCGGGTGACGGGAACGAGCTTTTTCTCGTCGAGCGCCTTTTCCAGATATTCGGGGACGAGGGACTGAACCACTTCGCCCTGAATATCCTCGGCGAAACGGCGGCGGATAAGAGTGACGGGCGCCTTGCCGGGGCGAAATCCTGGGACGCGGGCCACCTTGGCGAAATCGCGGGCCACTTTGTCGGCGGCCTTTTGGACGTTTTCCGCCGGGATTTCGAGTTCGACTTCGCGCTTGCAGCTAGCTTGCGTTTCGGCCATGGATTTCAATGTCTCGATTCGGAGAGAGGTTGCGCGCGGCGGCAGGACTGAATCCGTTCTGCCTTTCGCCTGTTCGGAAGCCAAAGAAAGGAGGAGGGCAGGAAAAGGCGGCCGCCTGCGACCGCATGTGAAGAGCCAGTATAGGGATTCGAGGGCGGGGCGTCAACGAAGTTTGGCTGATTATTTTGGGCGGGGCATGACGCCCGGAGGCGTGGTTACGGTAGATTAGAACGGGATTTGCGTTGCAGGCAAAGGAGTTAAGGCCACTTCTAATCCCCGTACCGTAGATTAGAAATGGGCGGGGGGAGGGGGCGGGGTAAAGCGGGGCGCCCCCTCTCCGCTTGCTGGGCTGGCGATGAATTGCGATATACATGCAGCCGCAGGTTACCACGGAATTAACTACTTGTCAAGGCACAACCGGGGGGCAGGACGGTCAGTTTGAATTTTAGACCAAGAAAATTCAAACTGACCCACCACGCATTCCCGCGCTTCCCTTCCGCTTGCGGCTTATGGCCGGGCTTCGAAGATCATGTTGAATGGGGTTTGGGTGGCGCGGCGGAAGTGGGTGAAACCGCCCTTGGTGACCACGTCGCGGAGGCGCTTTTCGCCCGCCTGAGCGCCGAGGGCCAAACCGACCTCCTGCGAAAGCGAGGCAGGGGTGCAAAGCAGCGTGGAGGCGGCGTAAAAGGCGCGGCCGATGGGATGAAGATTCTCCTCGAGTTTATCGCCGGCAATGGGCTCGACAATCATCCAGGTGCCGTCCTTTTTCAAGGTGCTGCAGACGTGGGCGGAGGCTCCGGCGGGATCGCCCATATCATGGAGGCAATCGAAGAAGGTCACGAAGTCATAATCCTTGCCGGGATAGTCCTTGGCCTTGGCGATCTCGAAGCGAATGCGGTCGCTAACGCCGGCTTCCTTGGCACGCTGGCGCGCGAGTTCGATGGATTTATCGTGGTAATCGAAGCCGAAGAATTCGGATTTGGGGTAGGACTTCGCCATCACCACCGTGGAGGCGCCGAGGCCGCAGCCAACGTCTGCCACGCGCGCGCCGGCCTGGAGCTTCTTTTCGACGCCTTCGAGGGATGGAATCCAGGAGCTGACGAGGTTGGCGGCGTAGCCGGGGCGGAAGAAGCGCTCGGTGCCGGTGAACAGGTTCGGGTGATGCTCGTGCCAGCCCATGCCCTGGCCGGTGCGAAAGCGCTCGGCAATTTGCTCCTCGGACTTGGCGGCGGCGAGGGCAAGCTGGAAGGCGCCGGGCAAAAATGCCGGGCTATCTTCATTGGCGAGGGCGAAAGCCTGCTCCTCGCTGAGGGAAAACTTGCCGGAGGCGGCGTCGTAGGTGACGTAGCCGCCGGCGGCCTGGCTGCAGAGCCATTCGCGGACGTAGCGCTCGGCCGTATTGGTGCGCTTGGCGAGTTCTGCGGGCGTCTGGGGGCCGCCGGAAGCGAGGCCCTTGTATAAGCCGAGCTTATCGCCAACTCCCACCAAGGCAGCGTGGAAGGTTGCGCCGAAATCGGTGATGGCTTTGCCGAGAAATTCATGTAGCCGGTCCATATCAATAGCCATGGGGATCTCCTATAGGGCAGCCGCGAGGGCTGGCTAGAAATGAGGTGCGATAGACGGGATTCTAGTTCGGTGTGGGGCGAATGTCCATATCGGGAGAGATTAGGGGCGGGCGTTACTCCCACGCGACGCGGGTGGGGGAATTTTCGCGGGCGGCGGTGGCGTGTGCTACATTGAAATTCCCCTTCCGTACGTCAGCCCGTACTCTTTTGTCTCGGCGAGGATTTTGCGCCAGGCGGCGCAGCATCGTTCCGGGGAATGGAGGCGTGCTGCCACCGATCCCAGGAGATACGGAATGCGCGAAGGGGAAGACGAAAACCGCAGGGCCCACGAGGGGCTCGAAGCGGCCGGGGAGCGAATCCGCGCGATTGCGGGGGCGGCTCCGGACCCGCTGATCGAATTCGATACCGCAGGCGTAATCACCCACTGGAATTGCAAAGCGGAGCAGATGCTTGGCTGGGCGGCTGCCGAGGCTAGGGGCAAGCCCTTTACCGAGCTCTTTGCACCCGCGCGGATTAGCACAACAGGGGAACGAGAAGCGGCGCCGCAGGCAAGGTCCGCGCCGCCTCGGGATGGCACGCTGGAGATGCTGGCGCTGCATCGCGACGAGAGGCGGGTGGCGGTGGCCGTGACGGTCTCGACGGCGCGCAACGGCGGGGAGCGATTTTCCGCGGCTTTTGTTCGCGACCTGGCGGAGCGGCACCGTGAACAGGAGCTGGCGAAGGCGAAGGAAGCCGCCGAGGCGGCGAGCCTGGCGAAGAGCACGTTCCTGGCGACGATGAGCCACGAGATTCGCACGCCGATGAACGGGATTCTGGGCATGACCGAACTCGTCCTCGACAGCGAACTGACCGCCGAACAGCGGGACAACCTGAGCCTGGTGAGGCTTTCCGCGGAATCGCTGCTTTCGATCATCAACGACATTCTGGATTTTTCGAAGATCGAAGCGGGCAAGCTGGAATTCGAGTCCATTCCGTTCGATTTGCGCGAGAGCCTGGGCGAGACGATGCGCGCGCTGAGCTTCCGGGCACACCAGAAGGGGCTTGAACTTGTGTACGAAGTGCAGCCGGACGTGCCGGAAGGGCTGATGGGCGATCCGAGCCGGCTGCGGCAGGTGATCGTCAATTTGGTGGGCAACGCTATCAAGTTCACCGAGCGCGGCGAGGTGCTGGTGAGCGTGGAGCAGGAATCGGAGGACGAAACTTCGGTGTGCGTGCGCTTCACCGTGAGCGATACGGGGGTGGGAATCGCGGCGGGCAAACAGGAAAAAATCTTCGAGCCCTTTTCGCAAGCGGACGGCTCGATGGCGAGGCGCTTCGGCGGCACGGGGCTGGGGCTGGCGATCTGCAGGCGGCTGGTGGACCGGATGGGCGGGCGCATCTGGGTGACGAGCGAGGCGGGCAAGGGGAGCGCGTTCCACTTTACGGCGCGCATTCAAACGCAGAAGAGCGGGCAGAATCGCTCGACGCTGGAACCGAGCCAACTGCACAACCTGCCGGTGCTGATCGTGGACGATAACTTCACGAATCGGCGCGTGCTGCGCGGCATGATGTTGCGGTGGGGGATGAAGCCGATCGCAGTGGATGGAGGCAGTACGGCGCTGCAAGCGATGGAAATCGCGAAAAACACGGGGCACCCCTTTCCGCTGGTGGTGCTGGACGGGCAGATGCCGGAAATGGACGGCTTCGGGCTTGCGGAGCATATTCAGCGCGATCCGGAACTGGCCGGGGCGACGATCATGATGCTTACGTCCGCGGGACAGATTGGGGATGCGGCGCGGTGCCGGGAGCTGGGAATTTCCGCGTATCTGGTGAAGCCGATCCGGCAGGGCGAACTGCTGGATGCGATTTGCCTGGTGCTGCAGGCGGCAGCCGTCCGCACACAGCCCCCGGTGGTGACGCGGCACACGGTGCGCGAGCTGCGCAATCGGCTGCGCGTGCTGATCGCGGAAGACAACGTGATCAATCAGAAGCTGGCGGCGCGGCTGCTGGAAAAGCGCGGGTACGCCGTGACGCTGGCGGAGGACGGGAAGGCCGCGCTGGCCGCGTTTCAGACGGAGTCGTTCGATTTCATACTGATGGACATTCAAATGCCGCGGATGGACGGATTTCAGGCGACGGAGGCGATTCGACAGCAGGAGCAGGCGTCTGGGGCGCACGTTCCCATTATTGCCATGACGGCTCACGCGCTGAAGGGCGACCAGGAGCGGTGCCTTGCGGCCGGGATGGACGCTTATATTTCGAAGCCGATACGGACGAGCGAGCTTTTCGAAACCATCGAGCGCGTAGTCAAAACCGGCAAGCTCATCGAAGCCGAAACCTGAGGCCGGTTCAGGACGCTTTTGTCCCCGGTGGTTATCCGGAACGTACCTACAACCCACGCACCGCATGAAATCTTGAGCATAGGCTGTCTGAAGCTAAGCACAACCTGTGCAAGCTTGTTACCATCACTGGCCAAACAAAGCCTGGGAAAACAGTGCTCGCGGGAAGGGTCTTTCCCCAGCAGAGATCAGTTTGGGTTGACGAGGGATCTCAGCCTCACGGATCCCACAGCTTCAAGAAGTCGCGCGGGTCCTGAAACACATGGCGACTATTGCTGCGTCCGGCCAGAGCTCCACTCCGGTAATTGATTTTGAGGAGAAAGAAAAAAGGCTTCATATTACGGACGCATTCTTTGCGTTCCATTTGCTTTGGGGCGAGTTGGCAATGAGGTGAAATGATGTCTTGGGCGGCGCGGCAGAGATTGCAATTCGATTGCGAGCTCCGCGGATGTGTCGACGGAAATGCATGGCATGGCATGACAAGGTCGGGTGCAGTCATCTGGTCCGCGTCAAGCAAGGGATGGTTGCTGAAAACACCAATAAAGGACGTTGGTGCGGAAGGAGGGAGTTGAACCCCCACGGCCTCACGGCCACAGGATCCTAAGTCCTGCGCGTCTGCCAATTCCGCCACTTCCGCATCGGCATGAAACTCATACTAGCATGAACAGGTTAGTAGACTTGGCTACGCTTGCGCGAAGTATTTATGGCTGAGATTCTTCGGGCATCCTCGTCGGATGCCCTCAGGAATGACGGCGGGCGGGGGTGACCGTGAATCAAAAAGTTACAGGCGCTCGGAATGAAAACATGGGGTTGCGACTCACATGGGGGCGGAGAGGGCGTGGCTGTGGATTAGGGTGATGAGCTGATCCTGGGTGACGGGTGCGTCTACGGTGAGGCGGTCGCCGCTGGGGGTGATGTGGACGCCATTGAGGGCGTCGGCGAGGGCCGGGTTGGATTGGGTTTCCTGGTAGCGGCGATACATGACGCCGGCCTGGAGCGCGGCGGCGAGAACGTTGGCGTCCTGGCTGGAGCTGCAAATCGCCTGGAAGTGGGCGTCCACGCCATTCGAGGCGTCCACGCCAATGGTCATCGCTTTGAGGCGCTTGACGATCTCGGCGGCCTGCGGGAACTGATTCGCCTGCGGAAGGAGCTGCTGGACGGCGAGATGGGTGTAGTCCTGATTGAGCGCGGCCCAGATGAGGCCGCTGCCGTTGGCGTCTTTGACGAGGGAATACATGGCGTCGTTGGCGAGGAGGCTATCGGCGGCGCCGGTGCGAACGTCGAGCAATTTATCAAGGGCGGCGCGCTGGCCGAAGGCGGCGGTGTTCGAGTCAATGAACATGAAATAGATGTCGCCCGCGCCGGAGCCGCTGCCGAAGGCGTAGAGGTTGTAGCTGTGGTCCTGAATGACGGGCAGCTTCTGCTGCTTGAAATGCTCCTCGGTGGCGTTGGGATCGAAGCGGCCGAGGGCGACGCCGACGACCTGGTCGCTGACGCCAGTGGCTTGGGTGAGGCCGGCCCAGGCGAGCTCGTCAATTTGTGTGTCGGGGTCCACGCCGGCGGAGGCGAGGAATTTTTCAAAGTCGCGAAAGCGGCCGGGGAGGAGCTGGTCGCGCAATTGGGGAAACCAGGAATATTGGCGGGCGGATTTCAGGTCCGCATAGGCGAATTCGCCGATGCCGGAGGGAAACATGCCGATGACGGTGGTGCTGAGACTGCCTGCGGAGGCGGGTCGCGGATGAACCGCAGAGATGGCGAGCCAAATTCCGGCGGCGGCCACGAGCGCGGCGGTGAAATGACGTTTCATGAATTTCATAATACTCCTTCGCATGCCGGGTACTCTGGGCTTCTAGCGGCCGAGGCTTTGCGGCGCCTCGCCGACGGCCGAAGCCAAACGCTCGCATTCGGCGATGATCTCTCGGGCGAAGGCGGGATCGCCGAGCGATTCGAGATTGATGCGCACATTTTCAATCGCGCCGCGAACGCCGGCGGCGGCCAGCAAGCGGCCAACGGAAACATCGGAGCGCATCGCCGGGCTGGCGATTGCTTCGAGCGCAGCGAGGCGAGCGAACAGGCCGGCGCCGCGACGGGCGACATCGAGAGGAACGCGCGCCGCTTCGCGCAGGGCTTCCTGAATCGCAGCCGCGCGCTTCGCTTCTTCCTCAGACGCGGCGCGGGGCAGATTGTGAGCGGCCATGACGGATTCGAAGGCGGCGGCGTCGCGATCGGTTGCCTGGGCAAGTTCGCGCGATGCGGCGGCAAAATCCGCGGCCATTTGCGAAAGGCGCTCGGCATGGGCGGCCTGCGATTTTTTTGTGCGCGAAATGGCGGCAACCATTTCGCCGAGGCTCGCGCCGAGGGCCACGGCAAGCGCGGCGACCGAACCGCCGCCGGGGGCCGCGGTGGGCTGCGCAACCGCGCTGAGGAACGGCTGCACGAGCGCCGCGAGCCTGCCGGGAGCACCTGACGCCGCGCCTGCGAGCGATGCTTCCAATCGGTTCTCTAACACTTGCGCGGGGGAAAAGTTTTCGAGGCGGAGGTAGAAATCGGCGGTGAGCTCGATGGCGCGGCGCGGGATGAGGCCGACGATTTCGCTGCCGACGACGGAGGCTCCATAACGTTCGGCTTCGCGGCGCACCAATTCGAAGACGCGGTGGACGGCGGTCTGCTCGAAATCGGTAAGGTTGATGGAGACTTGCGCGAGATTGCGTTCGCGCAGCGGAACGCCCATGGCCTTGACGTAGCGCAGGCCGCCATTCGAGAAGCGAATGTGCTTGGCGATTTTTTTGGCGATTTCGACGTCGGGCGTATTCAGGTTGACGTTGTACGCGATGAGGAATTTGCGCGCGCCGACGGCGGTGGCGCCGGCGGTGGGATGCAGGCGCGGCTGGGCGGCATCGGCGATATCAGGCGCGCGAGCGGGATTGCGCGGGACTTCCTGGAGCAAGCCTTCGAATTGCCCCTTGCGGATATTTTCGAGATTGACGCGGTCGGGGCGGCGCGCGGCGGCTTCGTAGAAATAGACGGGGACGCCGAAGCGGCGCCAGATTTCCTCGCCGACCTTATGGGCGAGGGCGACGCATTCCTCGATGGACACATTTTCGATGGGGATGAAGGGGACAACGTCGGTGGAGCCCATGCGGGGATGAGCGCCGGAATGGCGGGTGAGGTCAATTAATTCCGCGGCCTTGCCCACGCCGCGCAGGGCGGCTTCGGCGACGGCTTCGGGTTCACCGGCGAGCGTGACGACGCTGCGATTGTGGTCCGCGTCGGCCTCACGGTCGAGAAGGAAGACGCCTTCGACCGAGTGCATGGCGGCGACGATGGCGTCCACGACGGACGTGTTGCGGCCCTCGGAGAAGTTCGGAACGCATTCGATGAGGCGTTTCATGGGTGGCGGCTTGCGGCTGCAAAAACCGAAGAGAGATTCTTCGTCGCTGCGCTCCTCAGAATGACGGCCAGGGGCATGATCGCGGCCCGCTAGAGGTTCTTCGAATAAACCACGGCGCCGCGCTTCATCGTCAGGCTGCAGAGGTTCACACCAAAATAATACGGAATTTCGCGGTAGTCGGCCACGTCAAAGGCGGCGAGGTCCGCATACTTGCCAACCTCGAGCGAGCCGGTGCGTTCGTGCTGGCGGAGGGAATAGGCGGGATTGATGGTGGCGGCGGCGATGGCTTCGGCGGGCGACATGCGCATTTGCGTGCAGGCGAGAGAGAGAATCATCGTCATGCTAAGGGTGGGACTGGTGCCGGGATTGAAGTCCGTGGCGAGCGCGACGATGGCGCCGGCCGCGATCAGGCGGCGCGCCGGGGCGTACGACGCGAGACCGAGGTGAAACGAGCAGCCGGGAAGCAGCGTGCAGACCACGTTGGACAGGCCGAGCGCGCGGATATCGCCGGCGGCGATTTGCTCGAGGTGGTCGGCGCTGGCGGCGTGCATTTCAATGGCGAGGCGCGCGGCGCCGGTGCGGACGATCTGGTCGGCGTGAATGCGCGGGACGAGGCCGCAGGCGCGGCCGGCCTGGAGAATCGCGCGCGATTGAGCGAGCGTGAAGGCGCCGCGGTCGCAGAAGACGTCGCAAAATTCGGCGAGGCCGGACATGGCGATGGCGGGCGTCCAGCGCTGGGTGAGCAGGGCGATGTAGCTGGCCGGGCGATTGCGGAACTCCGGCGGGATGACGTGGGCGCCGAGGAACGTGGCGGCGATATCGAGCGGCTGCTCCTGATGAAGCTCGCGGAGCAGGTGGAGAACTTTTAACTCGCTTTTCCAATCGAGGCCGTAGCCCGTCTTCGCCTCGATGGTGGTGGTGCCGTGGGCGGCGAATTCGCGCAGGTCCGCGAGGGCGCGTTCCTTGAGAATTTTCGGTGAGGCGCGGCGCAACTGGCGGACGGTGGAGCGAATGCCGCCGCCGCGGCGGGCGATTTCCTCGTAGGTGGCGCCGGCGATGCGCTGCTCGTATTCCGCGGCGCGGCTGGCGGGGAAGACAAGATGCGTGTGCGAATCCACGAATCCCGGCAGGACGACGCGGCCACGCAGGTCCATTTTCTGGGCGCGACGCGCGGCGCGAAGGCTCTCAATTCTGCGGCGGGTTCCGACGGCGGCGATTCGGTCGTTGCGGATCAGCAGGGCGCCATCGCGGATCAGGCCAAGCTCGCGCAACGCGGCGCCACGGCGCGGGACGGAACCACTCAGGGTGAGAAGCTGCGCGCAGCCGGTGATCAGCAGATCGGGCACGTCAGGTGCGCCTATACTAACTTGGCATCAAGCGGGGCGCGAGGGCGTGGCGCGGAAAGGTAACGTGCCGGGCGGGCGAGCAATCAGCGATGGCGCAGGCGCAGCGAATTCCAGGACGCGTCGGCGGTCCAGCCGCCGTCCACGACAAGCGCATGGCCATTGACGAAGGCGCTCTGCGCCGGATCGGCGAGAAAAGCGATTGCGCGGGCGATATCCTCGGGCGATGCGAAGCGGGCCATCGGGACGCGCTCGACGATGTCCTGATCGGAGTAGCTGCCGGAACCTTGATCGGCCGCGTCCATTTCGGTCTTCACCCATCCGGGGCAGACGGCGTTGACGCGAACGCCCCTGCCGCCCCATTCGGCGGCGAGTGTGCGCGTGAGGCCGATGAGGCCGTGCTTCGAGGCGTTGTAGGCGGAGCGGTCGGAGACGGCGGCGATTCCGGCAATCGAGGCGACATTGACGATGCTGCCCGCACGGCGCTCGAGCATTTTCGCGCCAAAGGCTTTCGCCAGCAGAAAGGGAGCGACGAGGTTCACGTCGAGGACGCGGCGAAAGTCGGCGGCGGAAATGGATTCGGCTGGGGCGATGAAACTGATGCCGGCGTTATTGACGAGCACGTCCGGCGGGCCGAGGCGCGACTGGGCTTCGGCGGCGAAGCGGGCGACAAAGGCGTCGTCGGTGACATCGCCGGTGAATTCCGCGGCCTGCGCGCCTAGCTTCGATGCGGCGCGCGCTGTGCCGGTGCAGGGCTGCAGATCGGCGAGCGCGAGATTGTAGCCGAGGCCGGCGAGGGTGATGGCCGTGGTGCGGCCAATGCCCTGCGCGGCGCCGGTGATTATGGCAACGCGGCGTGCGGTCATCTGTGCCTTTCCGGCGGCGGCGCGAAAATCATCTGACGCGCTTCAGCCAGCCGATCAGCCAAGCGGCGGTGACGTACATCGTAAAGCATTCGAGGGCGAACGGCAGAAAACCGAAATAGCCGGGGATGGGCATCTCGAAAACTTTGTGATGCCGCAGAATCGGGAAAATATAGAGCCACTTCGCGCCCGCCCAATAGTTCCAAAATTCCCACAGCCAACCGCAAATCCAGCCCGCCAGGAAAAATCCGCAGGCGCGCCGACGGAAGCCCTCCGAAAGATCGCCCAGAAACGATGGGAGACCGAGGCGGCGATTGATCGGATCGAGAAGAAAGAGGAAGCCGAGCCATACGAGAACGAATAAATAGGACGCGATATCGCGCGGGAGCACGAGCGGAACGATGAGGCAGAGCGCGCCGCAGACGATCACGGCATTTTCGGCGCCGCGCGGGATTTTCCACGGCTTGCCGGGCAACGGCGGCAGAATCGCTTGTACGAGGTCGGAGGTTTCGAAAATGGCGGGTGTGATCGTGGCGAAGGACCAGACATAACCGAAAATTCCGAGCCAGCCCGCGGGCACGCCGACGTAGGTCCAATTGCGCAGGCGGAGATTGTAAGCCTCGAAAATCAGCCAGAGTGGAATCGAGAGGGCCACCATGCGGACGAGCACAATTGGCGCGTCGTTGAGGCGGGAGCGGTTGGTGAGCGCGAGCACGGCTGCGTCCGCGACTAGAATCCAGGCGCTCCAGGCGATGGGCGTGAAAAAGGTGGAGACGGGCGCGATGCCGCGGAACATGAGGACTTCGGCGATTACCAGCGCGACGAGGCCGAGCCAGCCATGCGCGGGGAACGGACGCCGGCGGCGCGAGCGAAAGTAGCCGACAAGAAGCCATGCGAGCGTCAGGGCTGTGATCGCCAGGCCGAAGGATGTGGCGATGGCGTGATCTCGCGGCGGGGCCATGGGCCGATATCGTAGCGCAGTCGGGGGGAATTTGAAGCGGACCGCATGGCATTCTCAAGAATAAGATTCAGGGCTTATACTGCCGCAGCGAGCGAAGACCGGAACAGTTCAATTGCTTGATGCAGCGCCAGGAGCCCGATGACCGTCGTGACAGGCGCAACCGGGCGTACCGGGCGGCGAGTTGTGGAAACGTTGCTGGCAAAAGACGAAAGGGTTCGCGCGATTGGACGAGATGCGACAAGGCTCGTGCCACTGGCAAAGTTGGGCGCGGAAGCTTTCGTCGGTAATGCCGAAGACGCTGCCTCGATGACGGCCGCTTTCGATGGCACCTCCGGCGTGTACCTGGTTCTGCCGGAGGACCTGTCACAGCCGGATCTGCACGCCCATCAAGAACGAGTTTCCGATTCGTATGCGGTGGCCTTCGCTGCGCGAAGGCTACAAGAAATAATTTGGTCAAGATGGGACCTTGGTGTATAAGAGGCGCCACCCCAGGGGAATAAGCGACCAAAGATTGGCTGACAGAGGAGAGGAAGCTATGAATCTCGCTTGTCCAAAGTGCGGCACGGAAGATACCACGAAGATGAGTCTGCTGATGAAACAGGGCGGCGTGATGGAAAAAGGGGCGCAATTGGGGACGGCGACTTTTTCAAACTACGGAGTCCCGCTGCTGACGGTGTGCGTCGCGGTAATGGTCGGGGCCTTTTTCGCACTACTGAACATGTTCGTGGGAATCGTGGCGTTCGGGGCCATACTGTTCGCCGGCTTCAAGGTGCGGACGTACCTTAAAGGCCGCACCCGATCAAATTTTGCGGACCTCTCGGAGGACATCAAGCGGGACGGCTTCCGATGCAACCGGTGCGAGCATATGTTCATTCCTGCCGGTGCAACCACCACATAGGTTTTTTCGCGGCAAACTCCGCTCCCTTTCGGCTGCGCGCGATTACGTTCGCAGCCGAAAGCCTGTCATGCACGCCCTTCTAACCTTGCTTCGAAAATGCCTTTTGGAGAGGGCCCTGCCGGATACTGATTTCAAATATGTTTCGAATGCACGGGCCCGAGGCACGCCGGTGAACGCGACGCAGGTCTTGATCGTCCAAGGGATGTGCTTCGACGTGTGCGGCACTTCGCCTGCATTGTGTTTTTGCAGACGCGCGCGCAGGTCGCGGGTGATTCCCACGTAAAAGCGTCTTCCTTGCTGCGCGTTTTGGAGGATATATACGGAGGTCATCGAACCCTCCGGCGTGAATGGTTCGGAGGCGCCGCTTGCCTGGGGGGCCCGCCTTCGCTCTGCGGGCTACGGCGCGGCAGCCTTCGCTGCGCGAAGGCTGGTGGGCCTTAGTTGACGATCTTAGAACCCTTTGTGGCCCCTGATTCTTCGCTCCCCGAAGGGCACGGCTTCAGGATTCGCTTGGCACTATCCCGGAATTCTTAGTCGATCCTGCGGCTGTTTCCGGAAATGCGACCTCACCATCCACCAGCGTCATGAGTAGTATCCCGTTCTTCTTAACCCACTGGAATGGGATATTCTTGCGATACCTTTGTGGGTAGGGGTCGGGATATTCGCGAAGCCACTTTGTGAAGAACTCCTTCATCGAGCTCCCGTGGGCATAGCGTAGGTCAAGCCGGCGTAGATTATCGCGGTGGTCGAAGAACAGATGGCCTACCTCCGAGTCTCTTGCCAGTTTTTCCTTTCCGGTATTCCTGTGATACTGGTATTCGTAGCTGCCGCCATTGAACGCGGACTTCACTTCGTTCTGTGATAAGTCGATACCAGCCGCGAGTTTTTTTCCGACATCCCGGACGAGAATAGAGGCGAAGACCTCCCAGTCAGAAGACATTGCAGCGCCGGGGGGTCGTACCGACCGGGCGCTGTACAGCCGCAATTTACCCTGGAGCGGACCGTACATGTATGCGTGGAAAAACATCAGCGCCTTCTCGAAGTCGAGGTCCGTAGGCACACCGATTTTAGATTGGTTCCTCTTAGGCGGCATAGATTCACGCAACCCGTTCGAAGGTTCGTGAGGCAACGGCCAGCGGCCATAGTAAGTGCTTCTCTAGCCAGCTGACAACAGGCACCGCTACGCCATCGCCGAACACGTGGTAGGCGTCGTTATAGGCGGGTGGCAAAGGATAATTATCTGTCACGCCCATAAGCCGGGCGGCCTCGCGTGGCGATAGAAGCCGGGTCCTTACGCTTTCCCCGTTCACGACTATGACGGTTTGGCGACTAGAACCGCCAACCGGTGTTCGAAGGCAACCGCTGATTTGATCGAACCGGACTTCGGCTCGCTGGACCTTCCTGCCAGCTGCGTTAGGCCGCGTGCGGCGATACACAGTGCCGATCACAGGCCTCCCAACTCGGCCCGCCAGTTCGACTTTTCGGAGATTCGCCCGCGACATCATCCGTAGCAAGCGTTTGGTTTCCTCGCTTGTATGCCATTGAACGCCCGTGGGCTCCGCTTCGATTAGTTCTGCGAGTTCTCCACGTCGCATGGAAGGCGCAGGAAGATGCCACCATACCCACGATTCTCGTTGCCCCCGTGGAAGATCCGTTTGAGCGGCTTTCAATGTGCCGGTGTGCCACAGTTCGGAGGGAGAGTCGGTTTTCAGACCGTCGGGAATATCTATGGTACCGTTAACCGCAAGAATGAACAGTCGGGGTCGGGACTGCGGAACAAAATGAACCGCGTTGATAACAAGCGCCCCTACCCGATAGCCCTCGTTTGTAAGAGCCGCCAAAATAGCGCGGAAGTCTCTACCCCTGTTCGACGTTATCGCACCGACCACGTTCTCCAGAACGATCAACGGTGAGGGCCGTCCCTCCCGGGCAATCCCTCGCATCAGCCGCCAAAACGCCCAAAAGGTGCCGCTTCTTTCGCCTTTGAGACCGACGCCGTTTCCCGCAAGGGAGAGGTCTTGACACGGAAACGAAGCCCAGACAAGCGACGGTTCTCCCGGCAACTCATGAGTCTGGACTTTGCTTATGTCACGAACGACAAGCTCGCGGGCTTCGCCGAAATTGGACCTATATGCCCGCGCCTTCTTTTCGCAAGAGTCATTCGCGAACACGCATTGCCATCGTTGGCCAAGGCCCAGCCGGGCCATTCCGCCCCCAGCGAAAAATTCGTAGAAACCTAGACGCTCATTGGCCATCAGTCAGACCTCTAAGAAGCGCTCAATACGGGAACGCAAACGCTCAGGATTCCCGAGTTGGCACTCCCACAGAACGAGTACCCTCCATCCGAGTCTCTTTAGCGCCCTGCAATTCGTGGCGTCGCGCCGCCGGTTTTTCAATAGCTTCGTCCGCCAATACGCAAGGTTCGATCTTGGACGATTTGTTCCCGCGCCACAATCATGTCCGTGCCAGAAACACCCGTGCACGAAGATTGCCTTCTTTTGCCGGGGCAATACTAAGTCGGGTTTCCCCGGCAAGCCTGCACGATACAACCGATATCGGTAACCCAGAGCATGAACCAGCCGCCGAACGACTAGTTCTGGCTTCGTATCTCGACTCCGAACGCGCGCCATGGCCGCACTTCGCTGGGCACGCGTTAGGTTGTCCATGCATCGAGTTGTAGCACACCCTCCTCACCGGCATGCAACCGCGAAAATCCTGGCTGGCGAACGCTGCGCGGCTGAAGCATAACACGTCTTCGTTTTTCCTTCTCCGCCGGTTTTCCACATAGCTTATAAGCGCTATCGTCGAAGGCTGCGGCACGTCGGTGCTATCGAGCTGCGCGGTGGACGCGGTAAGTGTTTATCCCACCTACAGAAAGCCCTTCGACATAATCTTCGAACGCGCGAAAACAGGGGAATGGTGGGCCTGGGTAGACTTGAACTACCGACCTCACCCTTATCAGGG
>DATNDJ010000014.1:0-284253 GCA_035553255.1 Candidatus Acidiferrales bacterium
TGGACGCAAGCCTACCAACAGGCTCCGCAGGAATATCAGCGTCGGATCGCGCGCGACCAGAATCTTACCCAGCAGTTTGCGGATTGGTCGAAACTTCCGGCCGACACGAAGCGCGGAATGACCTTTCATCTCCGCTCCTTCCCGATTCGCCAGCCACACAGGAAGTAAGCGCACCCATAACGGCAGCCGCGGTAAGGGCACCTAGACTCCCTGCACGGTTCCCCACGTTCCACAAGCGGTCGTAAGTGCAGTCCCCCAAATCTTCTCGGAACTCATGCCCAATCCTCCAAATAAAAATGGCACCGCATCCGCAGGGGTCAGCAGCCGGCGCGGAGGCCCGGGCTGGCGTACGCGTGACGGTGCTGCTCAACGATGGTGATTTCAAGTTCACTACCGTTTTACCCCCAACTTCGACGGGGCTCACGCAGTCCACGGGCTTTCCACGGGCATTCCTTGACCGCGTGGCGGTGGTCGAATACACTAGCCGTTTCGCTTGCGGCTTGCGCGGCGGTTGGAGCGGGCGGGGCACGGGAAAATCGCGCGACCGCGCTACGCAGGGCGCCGGTGAAGCAGGATGGCCCCGGCGAGAGAACGAGCAGGAATTGAGGAGAAGGATCGTTGCCGAAACGCACGTATCAACCCCATGTTCGCCGCCGTCATAAGAAGCACGGGTTTCGCAAACGCATGAAGAGCCAGGGTGGACGGAAAGTCCTTGCGCAACGCCGCAAGAAAGGGCGCCACAGCCTTACGCGCGTCTGACGCGCCTGCCACGGCAGGCGGGCAGGGGCTCGGATTGCCTCGCGCCTGCCGCCTGGTGCGCCGCGCCGAATACGACGCGGTGTACCGCGAAGGCAAGCGGCGGTCGAGCCGCGACTTCGCCGTCTTCCTGCGCCCGAATGGCCTGGAACACAGCCGTTTCGGCTGGAGCATCAAAAAGGCGCTGGGAAGCGCGGTGCAGCGCAACCGCATGAGGCGCCGTTTGCGCGAAACCGCGAGGTTACACCGACAGGAGATCGCCCCCGGATGGGACATTGTGATACACCCGCGCAGTTCGATGGCGGGCATGGAATTTTCGGCGCTGGAGCGCGAACTGCTGAAGCTGCTGCCGCGGGCGGCGGGCGCCCCGGAATCGCCGGGGCCGGCGCCAAAGGATCAGCTCTAGAATCCGGCGCGGGGCGGCGGTCGGTTGCGGCTTCGATTCTGCTCGGATTCATCCGCGGATATATCGCGCTGCTTTCGCCATTTTTGGGCGGGGCGTGCAAGTTTTATCCTTCCTGCTCGCATTACGGATACGAGGCGATTTCCATTCATGGGGCGCGGCGCGGGGCGCTGCTGGCGCTGAGGCGCATTGGGCGGTGCCATCCCTTCGGCAAGGGCGGGTTTGATCCGGTGCCTGCGCGCGAAGCGGGAGATGATTGCGAGTTTCCGGACCCGAGCGGCGGCCCGGCTGCCGCGGCGGGCGCGGAGGAACGGGCGCGGTGAGCGAACCCTCCGAACAGAGCCGGATACTGATGTTTGTGGCGCTGACCCTTGTGGTCATCCTGATCTGGATGCATTTTTTCCCGCCTCCTCAGCCGCCCAAACCCCGGCAGACCGCTGTGCAAACCGCTCCGGCGCAACCCAGCAAGACGGCGGCGAAGCCGGTGATATCCGCGCCCGCGAAGCCTGTTAAGATCCCGGCTGTATCCGCCGCGAAGGAAGAAACAATCACGGTGGATAGTCCGCTGTATCAGGTGGAGCTGTCGAACAGGGGCGCGTCCGTCCGAAGCTGGCGACTGAAACAATATGGGAACGACGAAAAGCCGCCGAAGCCGCTCGATCTGGTGAACGCGGATTCTTCGCAGCAGCTCGGCTGGCCCTTCACCTTGCTGCTCTCCGATCCAAAATTGGAGCAGGAGGCGAACACCGCGCTCTATCAGGTGACGCCGGCGGATGGGGCTCGGCTCACGGCGCCTGCCGAGATTACGTTTCATTGGAGCAACGAGCACCTGGATGTCACGAAGAAGCTGACGTTCACGCCGGGCTACGAGCTTACGGTGGATGCCTCGGTGACGCTGGACGGGACGCCGCTGCCGTTTTCGATTGCATGGCGCGGGGGCTTCGGGGACAAGGAAGTGGCCAACGCCTCGAAGCTGGTGAACGTTTTCTACCACACGAACGGAAGCCTGGAAACGATCAAATCGAGCAAGCTGGGCGTATCGAGCGATCGAAGCAAACCCGCGCAGCAGGGCGGGCACCTCGAATTCGCCGGGATACAGGACACGTATTTTGCAGCGGCATTCGTGCCCGAGGGCGCGGATTTTTCGATGTGGAATTGGACGCAGGACCACCAATTCACAGCGAACGGCAAGGACCAGAAGCAGGCGGTGGCGGAAGTTGCGGCGGGGACTACGGCGGCGGCGCCGCTGAAGATGAAGGTGTACGTGGGGCCGAAGGACCTGAACGTGTTGAATCACGCGAAGCCGCCGTTGGGCGACCTGGTGAGCTTCGGATGGACGAGCGTGATCGCGAAGCCGCTGCTCTACGCGCTGAAGTGGGTGCACAGCTACGTGCCGAACTACGGCTGGGCGATCGTGCTGCTGACGCTGGCGATCAACATCCCGCTTTTTCCGCTGAAGGTGATGAGCCAGCGGTCCATGCAGAAGATGCAGGTGGTGGCGCCGGAAATGCGGGCGATTCAGGATCGGTACAAGAAATATTCGTTCAACGATCCTCGAAAACGAAAAATGAACGAAGAGATCATGGAGCTCTACCATCAGCACGGCATCAATCCGCTGCCGATTGGGACGTGCCTGCCCATGCTGCTGCAACTGCCGATCTGGTGGGCGCTGGACCGCGTGCTAATGTATTCGATCGAGCTGCGGCATGCGCCGTGGTTCGGATGGATCCATGATCTTTCGGCGAAGGACCCGTGGTATATCATCCCGATTGCGATGACCTTCGGCATGTACTGGATGACAAAAATGACGCCGCAGGTGGCGAGCGTGGATCCGGCGCAGCAGAAAATGATGAAGTGGATGCCGATCTTCATGGGGCTGCTTTTCTTCGAATTTTCGGCGGGGCTGAACCTTTACGTTCTTACGAGCAGCGTGGTGGGGGCGGGCCAGCAGTATTATCTGAACCGCACGCGGCCGATGCCGACGCGAAGCAAGTTCAAAAACAAGTTGAAGAAAACGGCGTCATGAGCGAGCCAAACGCGAATTGGGGCGGGCGAGCGCGCGGCGGGAGGCCGCGAAGCGAGGCGAAGCTGGATGCGGAGCACGCCGCCGCAGAGCTGCGCCGGTTTCTGGACGTGTTTGTGCGCGAAAGCGGGATGGGGCTGCGCTATTCCGTTACGCTGCCCGGCGCTTCCGGCGAGGGGGGCGCGGAACAGGGAATCACCGTGGCGTTTTCGGGCGCGGATGAGGATTTGCTGCTCGAGCGAAACGGCGAGCTGCTGCTGGCGTTGGAACATATCGCGCATCGCTGGCTGCGACTCGATCCTTCGCTGCACGATATGGTGCGGCTGGATTGCGGCGAATTTCGCAGCGCGCGGCTGGAGGAGCTGAAGCTTTCGGCGCGCGTGGCGGCGCAGCGCGTGCGCGAGACGGGGCAGCCATTTCGTTTTAATCCGATGTCGTCGCGCGAGCGACGGATCATTCACCTGGAATTGAACGGCGCGGCCGGCGTGCGCACCGCAAGCGAAGGCTCCGGCGACCGCCGGCAGCTTGTGATTTATCCCGCATCGAAAAGGCCGGCGTTCTAGGCAGGGTCTCGGCGCGCGCGGCGAAGCCGGACCGGCTTACGCAGACTTTACCAGCCGCTTCAGGGAACGAGCGCCGCCGACGACCACCGTCTTCGCTACGTCGAGCTTCTTGCGCTCGCCGGGCGGCGTAGGCTCGACTCCCAATTTTCGCAGGAAGTGATTGAAGAACAGCACGTCTTCGGGATCGTGCCGGCGGGTAAAGCCCAGGCTGAGCGATACCGACGGCGAGGGGCCATTCTGGACCCAGTGCGGGAAATGAACCGGATTGTGAACGCCCAGGCCCGGCTTCAGCTCGAAGGGGATCGAGCGGGACTGGAACCCATCGCGGAGGCGGATGTGCCCGTCACCGTGCCAATAATTTTCGAGTTCCTGCCACGTCAATAGCTCGCGGTCGGCCTGGTCGAAGACGTACATCACTTTCGTGCCGTAAATTTGAAGCAGGAAATTCGTCTCCGAATCCACGTGAAATGGAGTGACTTCATTCGGCGAGGTGATGAAGAGCGTGGCGCGCGGATGGCGATACTCACGATTCAGGTCCACGCCGGCCAGTTCGCTGAGTTCGCGGGTGCAATCGGCGAGCAGGGCGGAATATTCGGGTTCGGAATTGACGTCGCTCAACTTCATGCGCATCTTGCTCTGCTCGATATTTTCGAAGGCTTCGTTGAGGGCTTTCTGAAATTCGCCGGTGCCCCAGCGATTGTCCAGCTTATCGCCGGAAAGGCGGAAAAACCCGCGAGGCTTTTCGGCGCGCGCAATTCGCTCGGCGAGGACCTTCAGGGCCGGGAAGCCGAGCAGCGGATGTTCGTGGAGCTTGTGATGGAAGAGGAATGGCTTCTGATCGAAATTCGTATCGAAGGCGGCGCGAGTTGCCGATTGATCGTCGAAGAGAACGCATCGGGAATCGCTGGTTGTGTGCTGGGCCATTTTGCCTCGTTTCTTCTGTCGGTTGTGCTTACCACGGGGAGGAATCGCCCTGGAGCTTGCGGCGAAGGCGGACGGCGCCTGCCATGGTCGCGTTTTTTAAGGCGTCGCGCACCGGCTTTCCCGGGCCGGTTGGCTTCATGCCGAGGCGGCGCAGGAAATAATTCGCGCGATAGACGTTGGCTCGCTGCGAATCCTTGAACTGGAAATTGACGCTGAGCGTGACGGAAATATTGTCGTCATTTTGCAGCCAGTGCGGCGCGTTCACCGGAACGTGCACGCCGACCGACGGCGCCAGATGATACCCGCGCGCGCGACTTTGCAATTCGGGTTTGTACTTCGCGGAATTGTTGTCCCTGGCCCAGAACAGCTCGACTTCTTCCTCGGTGAGGACTTCGCGGTCGTTCTGGTCGAAGACGTAGAGCATTTTCGTGCCGTGAATCTGGAGGATCCAGTTGCACTCGCGATCAATGTGATAGGTGGTGACGCGCTTGGGAGAGGTGATGAAAATGATGATGTCCTTCTGCTTGATCAGCGGCTCGAGCTCCTTGCCGGCGAGGGCCACCATTTCGGCGAGCCCTTTATCGAGGAGCACGCGGTAGGCAGGGTCCTCCTGCGCGTGGCGAAGAACGATCCAGGCGCCACATTCCTCGATGCGGCGCAGGGCGTCCATTGCCGAAAATTCGGCCTTCGGGACCTCGTTCCAGCGCTGCTCGACGCGCACGTTTCCGGCGTCGTAGTAGATGTGGTTTGGGCGCTTTTCCGTGGTGCGCTTGGCCAAATCCATCAGAGCATCCAGCTGAAATAGCGGATGGCTCGAGAGCCGGTGCACGACCTGGAAGCTCTCCCGGTTAAATTTGGCCTGAAATTCAGAGGGATCCGCTTCGATCCATCGGTCCGAAGCGGCCGCGCGTTCTCGAATGGCTGCACTCGACATCACAACCTCCCTAGATTTCTCTACGAGGACAGATGGCCGGGTGAGGCACGGCGCCTTCCAAACGGAAGGGGATAGAGGGCTGTGCGGGAGCTGGGGCCGTGTGGCGGGGGATTGCGGCGGCAAGAGGACTAAGCCCAAATAATGCAGTATGTTGAAGGGTTCCTTCGCGTTGCTCATCGTTGTGGCTCCCGTCGAGCAGCGGGCGGCAATCGCCCTCGAACGAGGAAAAGCGCTTCCAGTGAGTGAACTTAGTTTCCGTTGCTTTCGACGGTATGCGGGCTTTTAAGCGAATGGAGCGGTTCCCGGGGAGCCATGTACCTCGCGGAAAAGGGCTTCCGGAATGTGAATATCTTTTCCCTGTTTTCCTGTGCCGCCGCGGAAATGTGCAATCTGGTGGCGTACTATAACTGCGTGAACCTGCTCAACTTATAGAAAATCCGACCGCAGCCGCAATTGGATGCACCTGTGCAAGGAAAGCGGTGCGGGCTCATTCGTGTGCATAAACAGGCGATTGGGTGCTGCATATACAATGACCGAGATAAACCTCTTAATTTCAATTGCTCCGGGAACTGCGGACGCGCCTGATTTGGCGCGACGGCGCTCCGCATGATGGCTGCCTGTGAGATGGCGTTCTGGGCGGGAGTGCTTTGGCTGGGGTACGTCTATCTCGGCTATCCGGCGCTGCTGTGGATTCTGGGCGCATTCCGTGTGCGCCGCGAGCCCCCCGCGCTCGGCGACGATGATTTGCCGATCGTTTCCGTGCTGGTTTCCGCGCGGAATGAACAGAATGACATCGGCTGGAAAATCGCGGAGACGCTCGGCTGGAATTATCCGGCAGCGAAGCTGGAAATGATTGTTGCCTCCGACGCGTCGGAGGATGGCACGGACGAGATCCTGCAGGGCGTGAGCGATCCTCGCTTTCGCTTTCTGAAGCTCGAGACGAGGCAAGGGAAAAACGAAGCGCTGAACCGGCTGGCGACGCTCGCGCGCGGCGACCTGCTCTTCTTTACGGACGCGAATTCGCATATCGAGCCGGACTGCCTGCGGCGGATGGTCCGCCACTTCGCGGGCGCGAGGGTGGGATGCGTGACCGGATCGGAGCGCACGATCCGCTCGGACGAAGTGGCGATGGTAACCGGCACGCGGGCGTTTCTCGAATACGAGTCGCTGGTCAACATGCTCGAAAGCCGGCTGGGATCGGTGCTGGTCTGCGACGGCTCGATTTTTTGCATGCGCCGGAGCCTCTTCAGCACGCTCGAGCCGGACCTCGCCAACGACCTCGAGCTGCCGCTCCACGTTGGCGCAGCCGGATACGAAATTCTGTTCGACCCGGAAGCGGTTTCGTGGGAGAAGGCGACGAGCGTGCCGCGCGAGGAATTCCGGCGCAAAAAAAGGATTTGCGGCCAGGGGAGCGTGGGCCTGTGGCGCATGCGCAGGCACGTGAGCGGATTGCGCGCATGGCAATTTCTATCGCGAAAAATATTGCGCTGGCTCGGGGTCGTACCGCTGGCGCTGATCCTGCTTTCGAGCGTGGCGCTGGTTCGCATTCCGCTGTATGCGATTGCGCTGGCTCTGCAACTCGCGTTTTACGGACTCGCGCTGACCGGCTGGCGGCTCGCGACAACGCGCGCGGAGGTCAATCGGCTGGTTACGCTGCCATTTTATTTCATGACGGTGAACGTGGCGGCTTTCGCCGGCGTGTGCGCCGCGATCGGCGGAAAGCGCTTCAGCGTGTGGGACAGCCCCACGCAATCGCGCGGGCAAAAGCCGGACCATCGGGCCTGCGCATCAGGCACGGCTGCCCCGGGCATTCCGGCTCCCAGCACCGAGCTTCGGGCGCGGAAATATCCCTCATGAACTGCGTCTTTACAATTGACGTGGAGGACTGGTTCCACATACTCGATGTGCCCTCGACGCCCGATATTTCGCAATGGGATGCGCTGCCTTCGCACGTCGAGAAGAATTTCCTGCGCCTGCTCGACATCTTGAGCGAGAGCAATGTGCGGGCGACGTGCTTTTTCCTTGGCTGGGTCGCGAACCGCTTTCCGCGGCTGGTCCGCGAGGCTGTGGCGCGGGGCCATGAAGCGGCGTCGCACAGTTATGAGCACCGGCTCGTATTTCAGATGACGCCGGAAGAATTTCAGCGGGACGCGATGCGCGCGAAGAAAGCCATCGAGGACGCGTGCGGCGAAGAGGTTCTGGGATATCGTGCGCCGGGATTTTCGGTAACGGAAAAGACGCCGTGGTTCTTCGACGCCCTGATCGCGGCGGGATATCGTTACGATTCGTCTGTGTTTCCCGCGCCGCGCAGCCATGGCGGGCTTGAAAACGGGCAATACGCGCCGTACCGATTGGGCCCCGCGTCGAATTTCATCGAGTTTCCCGTCTCCATCGAACCGCTGCTCGGCAAGCCGCTCTGCTTCTTCGGCGGCGGATACTTGAGAATTTTCCCGTATCCGGTGATACGAAAAATGACGAGGCGCGTGCTGCGGCAGGAGCGGCCGGTGATCTTCTACGTTCACCCGCGCGAGATTGACCCGCGGCACCCGCGCCTGGAAATGAGCGCGAGGCGCCGCTTTCAGTCGTACGTCAACCTCGCCTCCACCGAGCCGAAGATCAGGAAACTGACGGCGGATTTTCCGATGAGCACATTCCGAGAACTGCTGCGTTCGGAAGGCGAGCGCCGGGGGGCGATGCCGGCACGAGGGGCGGCCATGCAGCCGGTGCACGGTGGAAAAACCACGGATCTGGAGCAAGCGAAAATATGAACGTTGAGTTATGCAACGACGCGGCGCATTGGGACGCGTTTGTCGGCACAATGGCGGACGCCTCCAACTATCACCGCTGGGGCTGGAGGAATGCGATCGCGGAAACATTTGGGCACGAGCCATACTATTTCGCGGCGAGCGATGGCCAGGAAATTCGCGGCGTGCTGCCGCTCTTTCGCATGAATAGCAGGCTCTTCGGGCATTTTTTGGTCTCGATGCCGTTCTTCAGCTATGGCGGGGTGCTGGCGCGGGATGCGGAAGGGCGCGAGGCGCTGCTGGCAAGGGCCGGCGATCTGGGCCGCGAACTCGGCATTTCGCATATCGAATTGCGCCAAGGGTCGGAACAGCCTTGCGATTGGCAGGATACGACCGCGAAGGTGACGATGGTTTTGCCGCTGCCGGCGACCGTTGAGGCGCTTTGGAAGGGACTAAGCTCCGGCATGCGGAACAAAGTGCGCAACGCGCAGAAGAACGGTTTTCGCGTGGAATGGGGCGGCGCGGATGCGGTGGGCACGTTCTACAAAATATTTTCGACCAACATGCGGAATCTCGGCACGCCCGTGTATCCGCAGCGGTGGTTCTTAAATCTGTGCAAGGAATTTCCCGACGAAGTGCGTGTGCTGAGCCTTTTCGACGGCTCCGAAGCCGTCGCTTCCGGCCTGGTGACCTGCTATCGGAATGAATTGGAATTGCCCTGGTCCGCAACGCTGCCGGAATCGCGCAAGAGATATTCCGCGGTCTTTCTCTATTGGACGCTGCTGGAATGGGCGATTCAGAATAATTTCCGGCTGGCGGATTTCGGCCGCTGCACGCGAGGCAGCGGCGTCTATGAATTTAAGCGCCACTGGAACAGCCAGGAGCGCCCGCTGCATTGGTATTACTGGCTCGCGCCAGGGAAGCCGCTGCCGGAGCTGCGCCCGGACAATCCGCGCTTCCGGATGGCGACGCAAATGTGGAAGCGGCTGCCGGTGCCCGTGGCGAACCTGCTGGGGCCGCGCATCGTGCGCTCTATCCCGTAGCGCTGCGCGTATGCCAAGCTCTAATTGGGAACGAGACAACAGAACGTGGATTCGAATCGCACAAGGAGCACGCGCGTGAGTACGATTGCACCGGAGATGAGCGCTGATGCCCTTGCGGGCGCGGGATGCTCCGCCCACAGCATGCAGACCCCGGCGGAAAGCCTTACTGTGTTCACATTCTGGCGCGGACGCGTGGCGCTATATGCGATTCTGAAGGCGCTGGGAATAGGCGCCGGCGACCACGTGATCGTTCCGGGCTATACCTGCTTTGCGGTTCCAGCGGCGGTGCAGTTCGCGGGCGCTGCGCCCATCTACGCGGATATCGAGCCCGCTACCTACAATGTTTCGCTGGGAACTGTGCAAGGCGCTTTCAAGTCAAACCCCGCGGCAAGCGTCAAGGCGATTCTGATTCAGCACACCTTTGGCATTCCCGCCGATACGGAGCCACTGGTTCGGTGGGCGCGCGAACGCGGGATATATACGATTGAAGACTGCGCGCATGCTTGGGGAACGCGCTATCGAACATGCTCGGGCGAATGGATGGATGTGGGCGCGCTGGGGGACGCGGCGTTCTACAGTTCGCAATGGACGAAGCCCGTCTCGACCGGCGTGGGAGGCTGGGCCAGGATTAATTGCCCGGAAATACGAGACGCGGTGCGGCGATTTCAGGAGGAAAACTGCGAGGCGCCGGCCCGCTCCGAGGTGATTGTGCTGGCCGCTCAATTGGCTGCGCGAGGCGTCCTTTCGCATCCCCGCCTTACCCGCACAGTTAAGGCAGCGTATCAGGCGCTTTACAGTCGCGGCATTGTGGCGGGAACATCTTCCGTGGAAGAGCTTCACGGTCGCATGCCGGCGGGATACGCGAAGCGGATGTCTCATTTGCAAGAATGGCTGCTCCATAGAAAGCTTCGCGACGACTCGATTGTCACGCATCGCAGAAGGCTAAAAACTATTTATGACCGCGAGCTCGGCAATGCGGGACTCGGCGTGCTCCAAATTCCCGAATATGCCGAGCCGGTTTTGCTGCGCTATCCGGTGCGCGTAAGAATGAAAGACGATGTGCTGCGCGAAGCCGGAAAGCGCGGCTTTGAAATCGGCGATTGGTATGCGGCGCCGGTGGATCATCCGAAGGATGTAAGTCTAGATGCATTCGACTATCGCCGCGGAATGTGCCCGGAAGGAGAGCGTGCGGCGCTCGAGACCATCAATTTGCCGATGAACCGAACCACTTCGGAGCGAGCCGCCCGGAAAATGGCGGCCTTCCTGGCCAAGGCTACCCGATGACAAGTGAAATAAACCCCGCGCCAAAAGGACATCGCAAGGTAAATATCGTCGCGCTGATTGACGCGCTCGGATGGAAATATCTCGAGGGCCGCGATTTTCTATCGGATGTTCTGCCGCATCGGCAGGCGCTGCGCACCGTGCTGGGATTTAGCTCCGGCGCGATTCCCACAATTCTTACCGGCGTCCTGCCCTCGCAGCACGGCCATTGGAATCTCTACTACTACGATCCGCAGGGTTCGCCCTTCCGCTGGCTGCGCTATTTCCGCTTTCTGCCCGATTCCGTTCTCGATAGCCGCGTGGCGCGCAAAATCGTTAAGGAGTTGGGTCGCCGCGTTCTCGGCATGGGCCCGCTTTTCGAATGCTGCGTGAGCCCGCGATGGATGCCGTATTTCAATTGGGTAGAGAAGCGCAATATTTACGATCGCGGCGGAATCAGCGGCGCCCCTTCGATCTTCGACCAATTCGCCGGCGCGCAGATCGAATATCGCGTCTACTCCTATCATCATTCCGCCGATGAAAGCATCCTGAGCCAGGCGCGCCAGGATATCGAGCACACGGACGCGGAGTTCTTTTTCCTCTACCTGAGCGAAATGGATATGTTTCTCCACATGAACTGCAACGATCCGGCGAAAATCCAGCAGCGCCTTCACTGGTACGAGGATGGCCTTCGCAGCGTGCTTGCCTCCGCGCGGCGCGTGGATCCCGCGGCCACGATGACCGTGATTTCCGATCATGGCATGACGCCCATCACGAATCATTTCGATCTCACCGGCGCCGTTGACGGGCTGAACCTGAAAATGCCTGGCGATTATCTGGCCGTGTTCGACTCGACGATGGCGCGATTCTGGTTCTTCAGCGAGAAGGCGCGGCATGCCGTTCGCGAGCGCCTCTCGCAGCTTCCTTGCGGAAGGATTCTCGAGGACCAGGAGCTGCGCCAGCTTGGGATATTCTTCGACGACCGGCGCTTCGGCGAATTGATCTTCCTGCTGAAGCCGGGCTGGATCGTCTCGAAGGGCGATTTCAACGGCGCAGGCTGGATGCCACTCGGAATGCACGGCTACGATCCCGCCGACTCCTACTCCGACGCGATTTTCCTGAGCAGCAAGGCGCCCTCGCGCCCGATTCATTCCATCGCGGACGTTCACGCGCTGATGCGGGAGCACGCAAGCCTGGATGCCGCAGGGGAGAGTCGCAGCCCGAATCCAAAACCTGCCGAGGCGATACGGTCCTAAGCCATGGCGGGCGACCTCATCCCCGTACTGCATTTTTCGAACGAAGCGGTTCGCGGCGGCGCCGAAGAGCACATGCTGATGTTGTTGCAGCAGCTAGATCGCCGGCGCTTTCGCCCGTTCCTGGTGTGCCCGCCGGAATGCCTGCAAAAGCTGCGCCCCGATCTTCCGGCAGACGTGACGGCCGTGCCGCTTGCCTTCTCGTCGCCCGCGCAGCCGCGCGCCGCGCTGCAATTCGCCCGCATTCTGCGCCGCGAGCGCATCGGCATCGTGCATTCGCACATGTTTCACGCGAGCCTGGTGGCGTCGCCGGTGGCGTGGATGTGTCGCGTGCCGGTGATCATCGAAACGCCGCACATTCGCGAGGCTTGGCGGCATGGATGGCTGAAGGGAAGTTACGCAGTGGATCGTTTCGCCGGGCGCTTTGTGGACCGCTATATCGCGGTATCGGAAGCGAACGCGCGCTACCTGGCCGAAGAGAAGAAAATCCCGGCGCGCAAAATTCGCATGATTCACAATGGCTGCGATCTTGGCAGGTTCGATCCTCGTCGCGCGGCTTCGCCGGAAGCGAAACGCTCGCTGGGATTTTCCGAAGGCGATCCGGTGGTGCTGGTGCTCGGGCGACTCGAAGCGCAGAAGGGGCATGCCGTGCTGCTGGACGCATTTCGCGACGTGATAAAGGCAGTGCCGGACGCGCGGCTGGTCTGCGCCGGCGAAGGCAGGCTGCGCGCGCAATTGCAGCAGCAAGTTGCGGCGCTCGGACTCGGGGATTCGGTTCGCTTCGTCGGCTTTCAGTCGAACACGCCGGAATGGCTGGCGATGGCGAATTTAACCGTGCTGCCTTCATTTTTCGAGGGCCTCCCGCTGGTCGCAATTGAATCGCTCGCGGCCGGGCGGCCCATGGTCGCAACCGCCGTGGACGGCACGACCGAAGTTATCGTCAATGAAAAGACGGGGCTCACGGTTCCTCCGGGCAATGCGGGCGCGCTTGCGGCCGCGATCATCCGCGTCTTGAAAGATTCGGCGTTGGCCTCCGCGTTCGCGTCCGCCGGGCGGACGTGGGCGCTCGATCACTTCAGCCGCGAACAGCAGGTACGCGAAACCGAGGGGCTTTATCTCGCCGCATGGGAAACCGCGGGGCGCCAGCCGCAATCGGCGGGCGTGGCAACTCAGCTAAGCAGCCAGCCTGCTGGGGCTCCGGCAGCATCCGCACCGAAACGGGTGAACGCGCGTGAGTAAAGCGGCGCAAGTGCGGCCCGCCGCTGGATCGGAGGGCGGCATGCCCGCGCTTCCGCTCGCGGCGCTGCGCGAAAAAATCTGCGACGAGACGTGCTCCGTGTGTCGCGTGCGATTCGGCGCCAGCTTGCAGGCCATTGTTCTGACGGGCAGCGTGGCGCGCGACGAAGCGACATTTTCGCGGCACGACGACGCCTTCCTCTTGCGAGGCGATGCGGAATTTCTGCTCGTCATCGAGCAGGACGCCGCCTTGCCGCCGCAAGAGAGCGCTGCAGCCGCCGCGGCCCACATTTCGGAAAATCTCGCCTCGCATAAAATCGCGGCCAAGGTAGAACTGAGCGCCGTACAGCCCAAATACTTTCGAAAATTGCCGCGCCACATCTTCAGCCACGAGCTGCGCGAATGCGGCCGAGTGATTTACGGTGACGCCGCGATTCTGAAGCTGATTCCCGAAATGCGAGCGAGCGATCTGGACCGCGAAGACGCGTGGCGATTGCTATGCAACCGGCTGATCGAGCTGCTGGCGCGCGAAGCGGACGATGGCGCGACGGGAACAGCGGCCACGGATCAGAGGCAATACGGATTGCTGAAGCTGTACCTCGATATGGCGACTTCGCTGCTCGTTTTCACCGGCAGGTATGCGCCCAGCTATCGCGGGCGCAGCGAGGCGCTGCTTCGCTGGGCGGCGCAGCAGCCGCCGCCGCGGGACAGCGAGGCTCCATTCTCACTCACGGAGTTCGCGCAGATCGTCGCGCGCTGCACGCAGGAAAAGCTCGGCCAGCCGCGCCCCGCGCAAGAGCCTCCGCTCGATCGCGCCGACGCGATTGAATACGCTCACCTGCTGTGGCGGTGGGAGCTATCGCGAATGATGCAGGCGAACCAGCCGTCCGCCACGGACGCCGACCTGCTGAAGCAATGGATGCGGCGCCAGCCGCTCGCACGCAAAGCGCAAGGATGGCTCTGCGTGATCCGCGCCCGTGGATGGCATAAAAGCTGGCGCGAATGGCCGCGTTGGATTCGGCTCGGCGCGAAGGCGTCTCCGCGATACTGGACCTATCTTGTGGCGGCCGGCTTTCTTTTCGGAAATTGCGAGGTATGCGACGGCCGCACGCTCGAATCGCTATTGCCTGAAGTGCCGCCGCAAACCAACGGGGATGCCGGCAGCAACGAGAGGCTCGCCGCCGCCATCGCATGGAATTACCGCAATTTTCTGACGGGAACGCGCGCATGAACGGCGAGTCCCGGCAACCGGCTGGTCTTCGATAATGCGAATCCTTCTCTTGTCGCTCCGCGCACCGTTTCCGCCGAATAACGGGGCAAAAATGCGCAATTGGGCCGTCCTGCGTGCCCTCGCGGCGGAAGGCCATGAAATCACGCTGCTCACTTTTGCGGATCACGAGGACGACGGTCCGCCCCGCGCGGAACTCTCGAATCTGTGCCGCCGCATTCTTCGCGTTCCGCACGCATTCAAGAGCCTTTCCTCGAGCCGCGGCTATTTCGGCCGCGCGCTGCAACTTGTTTCGTCCCTTCCCTATGGCGTCGCATCCGCACGCTCGGAGGAAATGAATCGCCGCATCGCCGCGCTGCTTCGCGAGGAGTCCGTGGATGCCATCCTGTGCGAAGAGACCGATTTGTTGTTGAATCTGCCGCGCACCGGCGTACCGCTGATCGTGGATTTTCACAACGTGGATCATTTGATCCTCGAGCGCTATATCGAATATGAACGCAACCTCGCCAAGAAGGCCTACGCATTTCGCGAATCGCACAGGGTGAGGCGCTGGGAGGCGTTTGCCTGCGGCAGGGCCGCCGCGGCGATGGCTTGCTCCGAACACGATCGCATGATCCTGCAGCGGCACCGCGCCGATCTGCCGATTGTCGCCGTTCCGAACGCGATCCACACGGCCGATTACCAGCCCGGCGGCGCGGAAGATGCGCGCAAGATTCTTTTCCAGGGCGGCATGGATTGGTTCCCAAATCGAGATGGCGTCGAATTTTTCGCGGCGGAAATCTTCCCGTTGATCCGCGCGGAGGTGCCCGATGCGCGTTTCGTCGCGGCCGGGCGAAACCCTTCGAACGAATTCATGCGCCGCATCTGCCGCACGCCGGGCATCGAATTCACGGGCACGGTCCCCGACATGCGCGCCGAAATCGCCAATGCGGCGGTGTCCGTGATTCCCTTGCGCATCGGCAGCGGCACCCGGCTGAAGATTCTGGAAGCGGCGGCAATGGGCAAGGCGATGGTCTCTACGAAGCTGGGCGCCGAAGGGCTCGACTTCGCGGAGGGTGAGGAAATTCGGATTGCCGATGATCCGAAGGGTTTTGCCTCGGCTGTGATCGAATTTTTGCGCAGCCCCGCGGACCGCAAGCGCTTCGGCGCGGCCGCCCGCGCGCGCGTGGAACGGCAATACAGCTTGCCCGCAGTTCAATCGGCGATGGCGCGCGTACTTGCGAGCGTAACGGGCCAGGCCGCCGCGAACGGTGGCTCAGCGAAGCCATTGTGCGTCTAAGGAGCTTGATCATTTAGTGTGACGAAGCCGCGGAGATTGTGCGAACGAGGGTTGCGGCGATAAGATGACCAGAAGGACTCCTATGGCGATCGAGCGAATCGAAATCAACTCGGCGATCATGCTGGGTAAACCCGCGATTCGTGGCACGCGAATTACGGTGGAGAGGTGCTCGATCGCGCGCTCAACGAAAAGCGCATTGAGCCAGGAAGGGTGCGCGTAAGCGGCAGGCCGTGGACCAGGTTTTCGGAAGCGGGACTCGCAACAAATCAGGCGCTGACGTGGCCCGGCGCAGCTTCGTTGTGAGGTATGGGAGCTTCGGGAACATCTCGGAGGGACGGCGTAAATCCGGCGATTCCGGCGCCCATCGCGGGCACCGCATTGCGCTCCCGCATGGCGCCCGCTAGCCCCTCGAAAATTCTCGAGCACGAATCCCGCAGCGCCGCATCGGCGGAAAGCATCAGCGTCTCGATCACGTTCTGCCCGTGCTCGTTCAGCCGCTGCACGGAGCCGGCCATCCACGAATCGCCATCAGCCTGCAATCGCCCGCGAAATTGTTCCGCCGCCGCGACGCTCATTTGCTCGAGGCTGGCCGCCCACTCGCTTCGCCACGCGTCGCGCTCGGCTCGAAAGCCGTCCAGCGTCGAAGCGAATTCGCCCGCCAGCACCGCGCGCCCATCGCGAATACTCGCTTCGAGTTCCGCATCCATCTGCGCGTGCAACTCTTGCAGGAAGCCGCTCGCGCGATCTTCGAAATCACGCAGCATTTGATTCGAGGATTCCTGCAATTCCGTCTCGCGGCTGCCGGATATGCCGCGGCTCGTCTCCGAAAAGATTGCGGCTTCGCGTTCCGCCAGCCCGCGCAGCACCTCTCCGAAGGACGCCGCAGCGATTTCCGCCGCTTCTTGCAATCGAGCGGCCGACCGCGACACCGTCTCTGCCGCACACGATTCGATCTGCGCGCCCGCCCGCGCCGCACGCGCCTCCGATTCCTCGCCGACGCGCTCGGTGAAGCGCCGCGCGGCGTCCGCCACCGTGTTTTCGATGGCGCTGCCCGCGGCCGAAAGTGATTCGTCGGCAAGATGCGCCAGCCCCGCGCGGGCCTGCGCCTCATACTGCTCGGCGGTTTGCGCGATAGCCTCCGCCGCGGCCTGCGCCGCGCGCGCGCCGCCCTCGTTCATTTCCTCCGCGTGCTTCGCCAGCGATTCCGCCCGCGCCGCCTCGAACTGGGCGCGCAGCTCCGCAAGCGCGCCCGTAGCCTGCGCCGATATTTCCCGCTGGCCATTGTCCGCCACTTGGCGCAGCCGTTCGCGATGCAGGCGCAAGCTTTCTTCTGCTTGCGTCAGGTGCAGCTCGAGCTCTCGAATCACTTCCGGCACGCGCTGAATTCGCGGGGCAATTCGCGCCTCGATGTGCGACGCCCTCTCTTCCGCCTCGCGCAGCACGTCCTGCGACCGTTGCGCGATCTGCTCCGCCAGGCGCCTCATCGCGCCATCGAGCGACGATTGCAGCAGCTCGCCCCACTGCTCGCGCGCCAGCGCCGTTTCGCGTTCCAGCCGCCGCGCGCATTCCGCAACCGCGCCCTCGATGTCCACCGGTGCAATGGCCGCCGGCTCACCCGTGCGCGCGTTGGCTTCCTGCTCGATTGCGAGCCGTAATTGCTCGAGCCGCCCGGCAAACTCCTCCGCCACGCGATTTTCCGCGCGCAGATCGTCGAGCTTGCGATCAAGCTCGGGCATCATCCCATCCGCGCGCGCTGTAATAGACGCGGCGGCTTCATCCGCCTGCCGCTTCAGCTCCGCCGTCAGCTCCCGCACCAGCGGATGCTCAGCCGCGCTCGTATCGCCGGCAGTGCTGCTTTCCGCGGGCGCTGTCGCGCTTGCATGCCTTTCCAGAATAGAAGCGAGCGTCACGTTTGCCGCCTCAGCCGAGCCTTTCACGGACATTTCCGAATCCTCCGAAGCCGCGGGGAAGGCAGGCGCCGCGGCGGTCCAATCCGAGGGCGCCGAATCCAGCCCCCAGATATTCCCGGGCGTTTCCAGTTCCACCGCGATCTGAAAAAACTCGCGCACCGAATGCGGCCGCTGAATCCACGCCACGCGCGCGCGGACGCTGCGTCGCCCCGGATCGCGCGCCAATTCCAATGTGATCCAGGTATTTTTCGGCAGATGGTGTTTCGATGCGTACCGGCAGCCGTGCAGATTGAAGTTCAGCGCCGAGGTGCGTTCCTCGAAAGGCTGCCCAAGAAGGTCAATGCCGCGAATAATGACGGGAAGGGTGTCCGAGACGCGTTCGCTGCGTCGGCGCTGTGTGAGAGGCTTGCCTAATTCCACTTCGCCAACCCTCGCAATTCGCGCGCGAGCATAGCATCACGCGGCGCCGAGGTCGAGAAATAATCGCGCCTCGGCGCGGCCTAGCGCCGCTCTCGTCAGTGCTTTTCGATCACCGTGGTTTTCGTTCCGCCGCTCATCTGGCTCAGCTCCGCCAGCGCCTGCTTGGCTTGAGTGGCAATGGGCGCGTTCGGCGCAAGGTCTATGCACTTCTGATAGGCCTCGCGCAGCCCCGGAGGGAACGTATAGACGATCTTGCCGCCCTCTTGCTTACCGTCAATCTGCGCCGTCAACGCATTGCCGAGCAGGAACCACGTCTGCGCATCCTTCGGATCGGCTTCGGTAGCCTTCTGCAGGGCCGGCGCGGCCTTCGGATCGCCTTTGTTTTCCAGCACGATGCCGACGTTCTTCCAGCAAGTTGCTGCCGCGGCCTTATTTGTCGGATCGAGCGCGGAGGCTTTCTCGCACGCCGCATTCGCGTCGGCAAGCTTCGCGTCCGCCACCTTCGGATCGGTCTGCGCCGCGGCCGATTTGGCCAGGTTCGTCGCGAGCCCGTTATAGAGGTTTGCGTCCGGCTTGAGCGTCGAGGCCTTCTGATACGCCGCTGCCGCGTCGTCGTAGTGCCCTGCGCATTCGAGCGCCTCGCCTAGGTTCCCGGAAATCGTCACCTGGTTGTTCACCTGCTTGGGATCAACTCCCTTTTCCGCTTGTTGAAATTCCGTCACGGCCGTCTGGCAATCGGCGGTGCGCTGCTGCTCGAGCGCGCTTTTCTGATCCTTGGGTGCGGTGCGAATCTGCGTGGCGAGCGCCGAGCCGGCCTGCATCGCCTTTACGCCGTTGTCGAAGTGCAGCTTCATGTCTTTCTGCGCCTTCTCCTCTTCCTCGCGTTTCTTTTGTTCCTCCGGATGGGCGGCGGCCTGCTGCGCCATAATGTCTTTCAGGTTGATCTCCATGTGATTATCCTGGCCATCCTTCACCTGAAACGGCTCCGTGAAGTTCAAATGATCCGCTTCGTTAGTCAGGGTCACCTTATAGATTCCGCCCGTCATTCCCAGCTGCGTGAATTCCCCGTTCTTATTGGTTTTCGCGGTGAAGCGCTGTCCGTTGGCCGTATTCTCGAGCGTCACGGTCACGCCCGCATACGGCTTGCCGTTCTGGTCCATTATCTTGCCGTCGAGCCGGCCCTGCGCGAACGCCGCCGAGCTGCACAGCAGCGCAAACAGCAGCACACCCCATATCGAAACAATCTTTCGAATCATGGCGTCTCCTCCGGGCTGGACCCCGGCCTCCCCCCGATTATCGCGCAACTCGTGCTTCGGTTACACCCGCACCACCGTTTACATAAGGAATCGGATCCTGCACGCCTGCTTCCGCAAACGCACGCAGGCGCAGCCGGCAGCTATCGCATGCGCCGCAAGCCACCGCTTCGGATTGATAGCAGGACCACGTCCGCGCAAGCGGCGCGCCCAATTCCACGCCCCTGCGCACGATCTCGCTTTTGCGCATTCCGATCACGGGCGTGGCGATTTCGATCCGCGTCTCCGGCCGCGTGCCTTCGCGAATCACTCGCGCAAACGCATCATAGTACTCCGGTCTGCAATCGGGGTACCCGGAGCTATCCTCCGCCACCGCGCCGATAAAAATCGCCGTCGCGCCGATCACCTCGGCCCAGCTCACGGCCACCGATAGAAAATGCGCGTTGCGAAAGGGCACGTAAGTTACGGGAATCTCGCCCCCCGGATCAAGCGATGCGCCGTCCGCGGGCACGCCGATGCGCTCGTCGGTCAGCGCCGAGCCGCCGATCTGCCGGAAGGCATCCATGCGCACCGCCAGCCGTTCGCGCGCGCCGTAAAAATCCGCAATTTCGTCGAAGGCGCGCCGCTCGCGCTGCTCGGTTCTCTGTCCGTAGCTGGCGTGCAGCAGCGCTAGATCGTGCGTCAGGTTTGCAATGGCCGTGGTGACACACGAATCCATCCCGCCGCTCAGCAGCACCACCGCTTTGGCCCTGTGCGCCATTTCGCTGCGCCTATACGCCCTTCGTCGCCGGCTCCCAGATGAACTTATGCAATTGCAGTCCGAACCGCACCGGCAATCCGTCCGCCAAGATCCATTGCACCAGCTCACGCGCCTCGAGCCCCGGCCACTTCCCGGCCGGATCGGGAAACACCGGCGAAAATAGCACCTGCCGCACGCGCTCGGCGAGCCGGTGCGTCTCCGTAAATTCCCGCGCGAAATCATAATCCCGGCGGCTGGCAATCACGAACTTGATTTCGTCCTTCGCGTCCACCGCGTCCAGGTTCCGCGCGTCAAACGAGCCGTGTTCCTCCGAATCCGGGCATTTCACGTCCACAATCTTGATCACCTCGCGCGGCAGCTCGCCCACGAATCGCTCGCCGCTGGTTTCGATCATCACGGTGTAGCCGCGGCCCAGCAGCCGCTGCGCCAGCTCCGGCGTCTCTCGCTGCAATAGCGGCTCGCCGCCGGTGATTTCCGCGAGCGACACGCCCCGCCGCTCGCCGGCCAGCGCGTCTACCTCCGCGATCACCTCTTCGAGCGAGTATTTCGTCCCGCCGTGGAACGCATACGCCGTGTCGCACCACACGCACCGAAGATTGCACGCCGTGAGCCGCACGAAAATGCACGGCAACCCGGCGCGAGTGCCTTCGCCCTGAATGGATTTGAAGATTTCGGTGATCTGCATATCGCTGGCCTGCATATTGCTGCCGCCGCCCGGCGCTCTAGGGCCGATACGTCGCCGCCGAGGTTTCCGTCTCCCACACGGTGATGCTCGCGATCATCGCGCCGTTGGCCGAGCGCGGAAGCAGCCGCGCCGCCTCATCATGAATATGTCGCGCGATATTTTCGGCCGAAGGATTGATCTGGTCGAAGGGCGCCACGTCGTTCAAATACCGGTGGTCGAGCGAGCGAATCACCGATTGCACCGCCTGCTTCAGGTGGACGAAATCGTAGAGCAGTCCCGAAGCGTCCAGCTCGTTGCCGCACATCGTCACGCGCACCTTGTAGTTGTGCCCGTGCAGGTTCTCGCACTTGCCCTGATAATTTCGCAGGTTGTGCGCCGCGGCAAAATTTTCTTCCACGCTCACTTCGTACATGGCGTCCTTTGCTCGAGTCGCCGGGTCTGCCGCGCCTGCGCGGCTATTGGGGATGACTTTCCATGAAGCGCGCCACGGCAGCGAGGTCCTGCGTGGTTGTGTAGTCGGGCAGAGACTCGAGGAAAATTCTACCATATTGCATTCGCTGGATGCGGTTATCGAGGATGGCAAGCACGCCGCGATCCGTCTTCGACCGGATCAGCCGCCCGAATCCCTGCTTCAGCGCCAGCACGGCCTCCGGCACTTGATATTCCGCGAAGGCGTTGCGTCCATCCTCCTGCAGCGCCCGCACCCGCGCGGCCACGATCGGATCGCTGGGCACCGCAAAGGGCAGCTTGTCAATGATCACGCACGAAAGCTGCGCCCCCGGCACGTCCACGCCCTGCCAGAAGCTCGCCGTCGCAAAAAGCACGGCGCCAGGCGTCGCGCGGAAACGGTCCAGCAGCGCGGAGCGTGGCGCGGTGCCCTGCAGCAGCAGCGGAAAATCCACCAGCGCCGCCACGCGCTCATGCACGTCGCGCATCTGCGTGTAGCTGGTGAAAAGGCAGAAGGCGCGCCCCTGCGAAATTTCCAGCAGCTTCGCGATTTCTTCGGCGGCGCGCGCCCCAAACTCCGCGTGCCGCACGTCCGGCATCGTGCGCGGAATGTAAAGCATCGCCTGCTCCCGGTAATTGAACTCCTGCGGCAGCACGGCTTCCGCCGCCGGCGTCACGCCCAGCCGCTGCTTCACGTAATCGAAGCGCCCCTCGACAGCCAGCGTCGCCGAAGTCAGTACAACCGTATCGAATTGCTCGAAGAGCCGCTCGCGCAGGATCGCGCTCACGTCAATCGGCGTAGCCGCTAGAAACACCCCTCGCCCGCGCCGCTCGTACCAATAGACGTAGCTGCGCTCCTCGCTTTCGATCAGGAAATCGAGTTCGCGCCGCAATTCCGCCGTCCGCCGCGCCAGCGCGATCACCTCCTCCGGCTTCGGCGTCATCGCGGAAAGCTCCGTCTCCACGCGCCTCAACGCCGTCGCAAGCTCATCGTAGGCCTCGCGATGCGATTCGATGAACGATTTGCGCTCCGCCGCGCCGAAGGGGAACCGCCCCTCGCGCGCCGGAAACGCCTCGAAGAAGCTTCGCCCGCGCTCCCGCATCCGCGCCAGATGCCGCCGCAGCGGGCCCGCTTCGATCTGCAGAAGCCGCAGCGCGTTTTCGGCGTCGCGCGCCAATTCGTCGAAGCGATAGCTCGAAATCTGCCGCCCGAAATAATCGCTCGCCACGTCCTCGATTTCGTGCGCTTCGTCGAACACCACCGCCGAATATTCCGGCAAAATCGAGCCGAAATCGTCGTGCCGGATCGCCAGGTCGGCGAAAAAAAGATGGTGATTCACGATGATCAAATCCGCTTCCTGCGCCCGCTGGTGCATCGCCGTCACGAAGCAGCGCTGAAATTCCACGCACTTTTGCCCGGTGCACAGATCGCGCCGAGCGTCCAGCCGGTTCCACAGTTCGCTCGAATCCGGCAGGAACGTCAGCTCGCTGCGATCCCCCGTTTCCGTCAATTTCGACCAATCGCGAATCTGCACGAACCAATCCATCTCGTCGATGCCCTTCAGCACGGGTTGCCCATCCATCTGCTGCAGCTTCTGCCGGCACAGGAAATTCGCGCGCCCCTTCATCAGCGCGGCCTTCAGGTTCGGCGCGAAATGCTTCTGCAGGAAGGGCACATCCTTCTGGAAAAGCTGCTCCTGCAGCGATTTCGTGGCCGTCGAGATCACCACGCGCCTGCCGCTGCGAAGCGCCGGGATCAGGTACGCCAGCGTCTTTCCCGTGCCTGTGCCCGCCTCGATCAAGGCGTGCTGATTCTTTTCGAACGCCTGCTCCACGATCTGCGCCATCTCAAGCTGCGCGGCGCGAAATTCGTAGCGTGGATGCCGCTGCGCCAGCAGCCCCGCGGGACCGAAGATCTCTTCAGCGGTGATCTCCTCGGGCATCGGCTGCGCGCTTTCGGCGGTACTTTTCTTGGCCATCGGCAAGGGTCCGCGCGATTCGAACCGCGCGGAAAGACCTACCATAGCACACGGTCGCAGCCCCCGCTCGCGCGGCTGCCGCGCCCGAAACGCTCCCGCGCGAACCCAGTTGTCCCCCGGCGCGGACTGGAATACACTGGCCGCAGAAGCTGGGCCCACCGGAAGGAGTCTCCATTGAAAGACGCGCCGCGCGAAGTTCCCATCGAAGTACCCGTCGAAGCCCCGAGGAATGTCCGAAGTGAAACCGAGTCAGCCGAGCGCCGCACCCACGGCGTAACGCGCCGTGAATTTTTCGGGCGCACGCTCGCTGCGACCATCGCCGGCGCCGTTGGCGTAGCCGGCGCGGCCAGCGCCGCATGGGCCGCCGAATCCGCTGGCGAAGTACCTCGTCGTACCCTCGGCCGCACCGGCGAGAAGGTCTCCGCCATCGGCCTGGGCGGTGGGCACATCGGCAGGCAGGCCGAAGAGCAGGAGAGTATCCGCATCATCCGCACCGCCCTCGATAGCGGAATCAATTTCCTGGACAACTGTTGGGACTACAACGGCGGCCAGAGCGAAATTCGCATGGGCAAAGCCCTCCGCGATGGCTACCGCCAAAAAGCCTTCCTGATGACCAAGATTGACGGCCGCAACAAGCAGACGGCCACGCAGCAGCTCGACGTATCCCTGCGCAGGTTGCAGACCGACCATCTCGACCTGCTCCAGTTCCATGAAATCATCCGCATGGAGGATCCCGAGCGCGTCTTCGCGCCCGGCGGCGCGCTCGAAGCCGTTCTCGCGGCTAAAAAAGCCGGCAAGGTGCGTTACATCGGATTCACCGGCCACAAAAGCCCCGAGATTCACCTGAAGATGCTCGAGACGGCGGACAAGCACCACTTCCGCTTCGATAGCGTGCAGATGCCCCTCAACGTGATGGACGCCCATTACGACAGCTTCGAAAAGAAAGTCGTTCCCGTCCTCGTTAAAAAAGGCATCGGCATCCTGGGCATGAAGCCGATGGGCGGCAGCATAATTCTAAGCAGCAAGACCGCCACCCCCGTCGAATGCCTGCAATACGCACTGAACCTTCCCACCAGCGTGGTGATCACCGGCTGCGATTCGATTCCCATCCTGCAGCAGGCGCTCGATACCGTCCGCAATTTTCATCCGATGTCCGCCACCGCCGTTGCCGCGCTGCTCGCGAAGACGGACCATGCCGCGCAGAACGGCCAATTCGAGCTCTACAAGTCCAGCACGCGCTTCGACGGCACGGTCCACAACCCGCAGTGGCTCGGCTAGTCGCCCGGTGCCGCAGCCGCAGCTCCTAATCGAGCAAGCGCCCAACGCGCATGTTCGGCGATCATCTCGTCCGGCGATTGCGCGAGCCGCTCGATCAGCGCCAGGATTCGCACATGCGCCGGCGAATCCGCCGCTATTCGCGCATTTCCTAGCGCCACGCAGGCGTTCCGCACCATGCCGCGCCATTTGGCGCGTTTCACGGCGCTGCGCCGGAATTGCGCGCTGAATTCCTCTTGCGTAAGCGCGGCCAGCCATTCCAACCCCGGCTCGCAGAGCGACGCGCCCCCAGCATCCTCTTTCGCAGCCTCCTCGACCCGCGCCAGCCGCTGCCTCGGCTGAAATGCCGCCAGCCGCGCCACAGGCGCCTTGCGATTCCACGGGCAGACGTCCTGGCAAATATCGCACCCGAACACGGCATCGCCCATCGCCCCGCGAAATTCCTCGGGAATTGCCCCGCGCAGCTCAATCGTCAGATACGAAATGCACCGGCTCGCATCCAGCACGTACGGAGCGGGAAACGCCTCCGTCGGGCACGCATCCAGGCAGCGCGTGCACGTGCCGCACAGGTCGCGTGGCGGCACCGCGCCGGGCGCGACGGTCGGCTCGAGCCCCAGCGTCGTCGGAATCACGCCCAGAAAAAGCCACGAGCCGAGCTGCTGGTTAATCAGGCAGGTATTCTTCGCCAGCCACCCCAGCCCCGCGTACTTCGCCGCAATCCGCTCGGGCAAGGGCCCCGTATCTACGTAACTCCGCGCCTCGAAAGGCTCCACGAATTTCGCGCGCATCGCCGCCAGCAGCGCGTCCAACCGCTCGCCGAGCACCAAATGATAATCGTCGCCCCACGCGTAGCGCGAAATCCATCCCGTCGGCCCGTTCGAGTCGCCCGGATCGCGCCCTGCCCGCTGCGTCGAATAGGGATGCGCCGAATTGTAATTCAGCGCCGTCACGATCACGCTGCGAATCCCCGCCAGCGCCAGCTTCGGATCGCCGCGCCGCGGATCGCGCATGTAATTCATCTCGCCGGCATAGCCGCGCGCCAGCCACTCCGGGAAATGCCGCAGCTCCGCGAAATCCTCCTCCGCCGCGCTCGCCGTCGCCACGCCGCACAGATCGAACCCCAGCCGTGCAGCCTCCTCGCAAATCCATCGCGTACGCTCGGCAGCCCCGTCCATCGCTTCATCCTACTGCAAGCCGCCCCGAAACCCGCGCCCTTGACGCGCCTCTCCGCAATCGCCGACGATGGAACTCGGCAGCGCAATCTCGCTCCATGAACCGACACTTCCTCTCTCGCCGGCATCTGATCGCATCCCTCGCCGCGGGCCTCGCCCTGCGCCTTTTTTTCGCGCTCCGTTTCCCGTTTCACGCGGGTGACACAATCTTCTACGAATCCCTCGCGCGCAATTGGCTCTATCACGGCGTCTACGGGCTCTTCGTAGCCGGCCGTCTGGTTCCCGTGGATATGAGGATGCCCGGCTATCCGGCCTTCCTGGCCACCATCTACGCTCTTCTCGGCCCCGGCAGGATGGCCGTGGCGCTTGTCCAGATCGCGATGGACCTCGCCACCTGCGTCACCGCCGCATGCATCGCCGCGATGCTCGCCCCGGCCCCCAGCCGTCGCCGCGTCGCGGCCGTCGCCCTGTGGCTCGCCGCCCTCTGCCCGTTCACGGCCAGCTACGCCGGCGTCGTCCTCACGGAGACGCTCGCCACCTTCCTCACCACCGCCGTGCTCCTCCTCTTCGTTCTGCTCCTCGCGCAGCCTTCCATGGACTTTCCCCGCGGACTTTTCGACCGCCGCGCCCTGCTCGCCTTCGCGGGATGGTTTCTCCTTGCCGGATGCCTCGTCGGATGTGCCACGCTGGTGCGCCCGGAAAGCCCGCTGCTGCTCGCCGCGGCGGGGCTCGTCCTCGCGCTTCGCTGGCGCCGCCGCGCGGATTGGACGAAGCTCACGCTCGCCTGCCTCTGCATGGCGCTCGGCCTTGTCGCCATCCTGCTGCCTTGGGCCGCGCGCAATTCGCTCACGCTGGGCCGCATCGAATTTCTCTCCCCGCGCTATGCGCAGACCGCCGGCGACTACATCCCGCGCGGCTTCTATTCCTGGACCGGTACGTGGATGACGCGCTTCCGCGAAGCCTACGTCGTCACCTGGAAGCTGGGCAAAGCCCCAATCTCGATGCAGGCGTTCCCAAATCGCGCATTCGATTCGCAGTCCGAACGCGCCCGCGTCGCCGCCCTCATCGCCGCCTACGACCGCGATCTGCAGATGAGCCCCGCGCTCGACCGCCAATTCCAGCTTCTAGCCGCCGCCCGCGCTCGCCGGCATCCCCTGCGGACGTACCTCGCGATTCCCGCCGCCCGCGCCTGGGCGATCTGGCTCACGCCGCGCATCGAGTTGCTGCCGTATTCCGGCGAGTTGTGGCCCCCCGGCGAAAGATGGCGCGGCAATCCCGCCGATTTCAGCGTCACGCTCGCCTTCGGCGTTCTCGGGTTCTTCTACGTGCTGCTAGCCTTGATCGGCGCGCGATGGTGCCGCCGCCGCGCGGGCTTCGCGGTGATCGCGGCGTATTTTCTAATTCGCACCCTTGCGCTCACGCAGATGCAGACGGTCGAGCCGCGCTACGTCCTCGAATGCATTCCCGCGCTCATCGCCATCGGCGCTCTCTGCTGGTGCGACGGCGCGCGCCGGGCCCCCGCCGCCGGGCCGGCGCCTGGCCGCCACGGGGTAACTCAGCCTACCGTAATTACCTGAGTTCATCCTATTGACAGTCATGGACCTACGCTCGCAAGATGGATTCGTGCTGTTCCGACCAGCGATGCGAACGATGAATCGCGGCTTGATTTCTGCGGGGTTGGCCCTGGGTGTGTGCCCGCTTTTGTGCTTACTCCCTGCGCAGGCGGCCAGCGAAAAGCCGCTCGGCGCTGTGGTGCAGGCCCACGCGGCGCGACTCGGCCACGAAACTGCCGCCGTAGGTACTACGGTCTATCCCGGCGATTCGTTTGCCACCGATACCGGCGGCATACTGCGCCTCCGCCTCGGCTCGAGCGAAATGTCGCTGCTCTCCCATAGCGCGGCAGTAGTCTCGCAGGGCGCGAGCGCCGCTCACGTGAAAATTGGCGAAGGGACCGTGGAATTTTCCTCACCGGCCCCGGGCGCACTCGAAATCGAGACGCCCGTCGCGCTTGTGCGCGCGGCGGCAGGCCAGGCGGCCTTAGGCGATGTCACGCTCACCGGCCCCAAGTCCATGATCGTTTCGGCGGTGCATGGCGCCCTGGTCGTCGAACGCGCCGGAGAGACGCGGACCATCGAAGAGGGCAAGGCCTATAACGTGAGCCTCGAACCGAGCCAACCGCTCGCCCCGGCAGCGGCCGCCGCCGCGCAAGGCCCCGAGGGTTCAGGCATCAGCCATTCCCATCATGGCCAATTGATCTTCAATTCCGTGCTGGTGGGCGGCGCGGCAGCAGTCGCCTATTGCCTCTGGAGCACCACAGAAAGCCCGTCCGGCTTCTGCCACTAGATTCTTTACCGCCGAAATTTTTATTGATTGTCATCCCAGGGAGGAGCGGTTCGATTTTCGCGCCCGAAGGCTCGGCCCGCGCGAAAATCGGGTGTTTCGGCGACGACGAAGAACCTCGGCGCCGCGGAGTGGCGGACCACCCCCGACCTAATACGGGCTCCCCACTCGCATTATTCTCATTTCGCGGATCAAACCGCCAGGCCAATCACGGATCAATCATCTGATTCCGCACCGCATACCGCACGATCTCTCCCACGGAATGAAAATCCAGCTTCCGCATGATATTCGCGCGATGCGTTTCCGCCGTCTTTGCGCTGATATTCAGCGTGTTCGCCACTTCCTTGCTGGACTTCCCCTCGGCGAGCAACTGCACCACTTCGCGCTCGCGCGACGTAAGCCGCTCGCCCGCGATCAGCACCGGCCTGCCCGGCATCGTAGGCTGATCCTTCGCATAGCCGTTCAAGAGCATTTCCGTGGCGCACGCCGTGAAGTACGGCTTCCGGTTCGATAGCGACTCCACGGCCGTCACCAGATCGGTGTCCGAGTCCGCCTTCACCAGGAATCCGCGCGCCCCTGCTTCCAGCGCGTCGCGAATCAATTGATCCGAATGATGCACCGAAAGCACCAGCACTTCGGTTCGCGGCGAGCTTTTGCGTATCTGCCGCGTTGCTTCGATTCCGTTCAGCTCCGGCATGCACACGTCCAGTACCACCACGTCTGGCCGCAGCTGCGTCGCCTTGCTCACTGCTTCCCGGCCGGTATTTGCCTCGGCGCACACTTCCCAGCCCGGGCGCGTCTCGAGCAAGGCTTTCAGTCCGCGCCGCATCAGATCGTGATCGTCGGCAACCAGAATCCGAATACTCCTCATCATCGCGGGCCCCCTTGAGACCAGAATGAGATCAGAATTTCCTCAGAAATTGCCGAAACCAAAAGCCGCCGCGCCGTGCAGCAGCAAACGCCGCGTCGGGCGAAAAGCGAGTTCCACCCTATTTGGGCTCGTAGACAGTACTGGTTTTGACGCATAAACCCTTTGTTCGCAATACTGTATTCACCTGATTTAGGGGCGAAACGCCCCCGAAAATTGCCTTCGAATCTGTCATAAGCCAATATTCGTCAGTAGTTTGGAGCCACAAGTGTAGCTGGCCCTACCAAGCCCGAGCCCGCTGGCCCCGCGTCGGGTTTACTAAGCCGCGAATACGCCAGCCTCTACACGGAGTCAATTCTGTCGCTACACATTTTTATGGATGGCAGGCTTCGTCCGCATCCCGCATATTCCCCGTATGTTGCGTTGGGGCGGGCCCGTTTTGCGGCCTGGCCGGGCGACACAGGAAGCGAATACGATAGGGCGACAGGCAGTGGCGGAACGTGCCGATCCGGCAAACGAAGAGGAATATATGCCCGACACTAGAGTGCTTGTCTGCGGAACGTATCCGAACCAGGACTCCGTCGAGCAGGCCATGACTTTTCTTCAGAACGCCGGTTTTCTGGGCGCAAACCTTTCCGTCCTCTTTCCCCAGAAGGTCGGCTATGGCGAGCAGTCCGAAGGTGGCCTCGAGAGGCCGACCAATCGCACCGCCGCCGGTCTCGATCCCGACGGCATTTTGGACATGGTCGCCCGTGTGCTCCACAAGGGCAAGATTCTGCTTTCCGTCCGCTGCGAAGGCGCCGAGCAGGCCCTCGTCGCCCGCAAAATCTTCGAGCGCACCGACGCAGAAAGCATCGTCTCCTCCGCCGACACCATTCCCGGCAAATCCATGGGCCGCGAAGTAAAACCCAATTTCCTAGCCTAACCCTCGGCACCGAGTGTCCCTAGCCCTCCGCTCCTGCTACAACGTCAGCGACGATGTCGCCCCGCTGCCCCCCGAAATCCGCGAGGCCTATGGCCCCTTCGGCCTTCCGGAAGCCGCCGATCCCCGCCGCCCATATATCTCCTCGAATTTCGTGATGGGCCTCGATGGCCGAGTCTCCTTCCGCGAGCGGCCGGGGCAAGCTGGCGGCAGGGAAATCTCTCGAAGCCCGGAGGACCGCTGGTTGATGGATTTTCTCCGCGCGCATCATGACGCGGTGCTGATGGGCGCCAGCACCCTCCGCGAAGAGCCGGGCGCCGACGCCCAAGGTTGGGACTACGCCATAGACCACGAAGATCTGCGAAGGTATCGCGACGAAGCCCTTCATCTCGGCAAGCTGAAGGTAATCGTGCTCACCGGCTCGGGCGAAGTGGACCTGTCGCTCCGCATCTTCCATTCCGCCCGCGTCGAGCCATGGATTCTCACCACCTCGGACGGCGAAGAAAGGCTGCGCGAGGCCGGCGGATCGGCCGCGGTAAAAATCGTGGGGCTGCGCGGCTCCCGCCGCCTCGATCTGACTGCCGCGGTTCGATTGCTCCGCTCCGACCACGGGATTCGCACCCTGCTTTGCGAAGGCGGCCCAACCGTCTACGCCGAACTGCTGAACCGAAAATTGATTGACGAGGATTTTCGGACGCTCTCGCTGCAAGTCCCCGGCAAATCCACCGACCCGAAAATCGAGCGCCCCACAAGCTACGGAAATCTGAGCTACACGCCGGAAATCGCCCCCTGGTTCCGATTGATCGCCCTTCACTATGCCCCGCCGTATCATCTATTCTTGCGAATGAGGTATGAGGGAGCCAGAACGTGAGCCGAGAGGGCCGGCAATGATCAAAGTGAAGCGCGCATACGAGCCCCCAGGCCCCGCCGACGGCAAGCGGTACCTGGTGGACCGCCTATGGCCGCGCGGCGTGAAGAAATCCGCGCTGCACATCGAGGCGTGGCTGAAGGACGTCTCGCCCACCCCGGCCCTGATCCGCTGGTTCGGCCACGACCCGAAAAAATGGGACGAGTTCCGCCGCCGCTATCGCAAGGAACTCGACCGAAATCGCCAGGCGCTCGATCCGATCCTGAAGGCGGCCCGGCGCGGGCGCATCACGCTTGTCTATGGCGCGCGCGATATCGAGCATAATAACGCCCTGGTGCTGAAGAGCTACGCGGAGAAAAAATTGGGAGCGGAGGAGGAATAGTGGCGGAAGAAACAGCTCAACAAGGTCCCTGGATGGTGAAGCTCCAGCAACGCGAGGAAATCGCGGAGGGCACCATGGCCTTCCACTTCGAAAAACCGCGCGGCTGGGCCTTCAAGGCCGGCCAGTCTCTAGATATGACGCTCCTCGATCCACCCGAAACCGACGCGGAGGGAAATACCCGCGCGTTTTCCATCGCCAGCGCACCGCAGGAAGAAATGCTGATGACCGCCACGCGCATGCGCGATACAGCCTTCAAGCGTACGCTGCGAAAGCTTCCGCTCGGGACGGCGGTGAAGATCGAAGGCCCATTCGGGAATTTGACGCTGCACAACAACGCCTCGAAGCAGGCCATTCTGCTCGCTGGCGGAATCGGGATCACGCCTTTCCGCAGCATGTGCGTGCGCGCCGCGCGCGAAAAGCTGCCTCACCGCATCCTGCTCTTTTTCTCGAACCGCCGCCCGGAGGACGCCGCATTTCTCGATTCGCTGCTGCGCCTCGAATCCGAGAATCCGAATTACAAGTGCATCGCCACGATGACGGAGATGGGAAAATCCCAGCGGAAATGGCAAGGCGAGACGAGCCTCATCAACAAAGAAATGCTCAGGAAATACGTCAAGCCGGGAACCCCGGCCATCTATTACATTGCGGGTCCCCCGGGGATGGTGAAGGGCCTGCACGAAATGCTGAATCAGGCCGGCGTGGACGACGACGATATTCGCGCGGAGGAGTTTGCGGGCTATTGAAGCGCCAGTGAAGCGCTACGTTCTCGGTATTTCGGCGGAAGCCGCTGCGGTGTTCCGCCCCAGATCGGCGCCCGCGCCTTCCATGATTAACTCGGCCTCGCCCTCGCGGCCCGGCGCGGCAACGGTCACCAGCGCGCCTTCATCGCGGCTCCCCAGTCGGCGGACGAAATACCGCGCACGCTCCGGCGCGATGCCGGTCTGCTCGAGCGTCGTGCGAAAATGCTCGGCCGCCCGCTCGCGATCCTCCTGCTTATGGCTGCCGAAGGCGTGTGCCACCTTGTCCCACAGCGAACCCGGAATCGGCGCTTGCCCCGCCTGCATCCCTTCCAAGGCGTGGCTCGCCACTCCGATAGATTCCTTCGGGAACGCAGCTTCGCGCAGGCGCTGCAGTGCCGCCTCCGCCTGCGCGCGAAGCGGAAAATAGCCGATCACGATGCCATTCGTTGTGTTGTTGACCATGCCTCTGCTCCTGGCACCAGCATAGACGTTCCGGCGCAGGTTCCCATACAGCATAGTCCGTAGCGGACGCCGGAAAAGCCGAGTACCAGGATGCGATCCGGAGGAAGGAGACTGCGTGAAGGAAGAGGAAGTTAAGCGATGGTTTGGGAGTCAGCGGGTGTCGCCGAATTCGTGCAGTTCCCGGCGAGATGGCGCAGCCATCCTTCAATCGCGGGCTGCTGCTCGGCAGGGACTTCTCCGAAGACCACGCCCATGCCGACCACGCCCAAGCCTCCGCCGGAGTGTTTGTAGATCACTTTGCCGGGCAGCTCGCACGTGCTCAGTCCATCGCAGATCGAAAGATGCAGTTCGGTGCCGACCGCGATGGGCTGGAGCGTATCTATGTAGCAGCCGCGGGCGCTCAGTTCGCTGAGCTGTGCGGGAATCCATGTCCCGTCTCGAAGGGTAAGTTCGGCATCCGCGAAGAACGGAAAACGCGGATTCACCCGCTTCGCCGCATAGGTTAGTCCAGCCATATAGCCCCCTATGAGTTCATCACCCGTGCAACGCCGCAATTTTATCACGCAGTGCGGCCGTCCACCTGCCTGAACATGCCTTTGCCTCAATTCAGTATTAATGCACACGCAACATCCGGCCGCAAATGGTACCGATGGCCCATTCTCCGCCATTCACCCCGCCTCTTACACTGATCGCAATTAAGGTTGCACCAGATCGGTTCCCAGATCATTTGCTGGATCTTGCCGAGCTGAGGGAACTCCGCGGGCAGGGTGGGGTGTCTAGAGAGTTCCGTTCCGAAGCGGTTTGCAATGGCAGGCGAAAGGCACGCGAAAGGCACGCGGAGACGACATGCCCCTAGATGCGCTGGATCAGGCTACGGTGAGCAGGCTGCCGCGACTCTCTGAGTTGCGCGCTGCCTACGGAGTGCGGGTGAACGAGGTTGATGTAGACGAGCTCTTCGGTCTCTATGAGAGCACGGGCTTCCTTTACCCGGAGAAGGCTTCTCGTCTGCTGCCGCACCTGGACCTGGTGAAGGAAAACTGGTGCCGCATGCTGCGTGCGGGGGAATCGCTGCTGTACGTGCTGATAGCTGGAAACGAGGAGCGAGGCAGGGCGGCACTCGCCGTGTGGCGCACCTCGCGTCACGGTTGGACGTATCAGCATCTGGTTTCGGAAAATAATCCGGTCGCATCGCGCGCGGTGATGCTGGCCGCCGAGGCGGAAAGCATTCTAAAGGGATCGGACGAATCCGCGCAAAACTGGTACCGGCCGGAAAACCGGTTTCCGGCGCGCGTGTTTGGCTCGATGACGGAGACCATTGGCGGCGCGCTTTCCTCGACGCAGCGGTACGCATACCTGGCGCTGCCGCGAACCCAGTCGCTTCCGTCGGAGCCGGGCGTCCACGTGGTGCCGTACGATTCGAGCCGCAACCGAGATCTTTGCGCAATCGCGGCGCTCACCAAGGGCAACGTATACGTCACAGCCGAAGAACTGAAATCCGACGTTCCATTTAAGGCCGTAGACGCACTGTATCGCCGCGCGGGGCTGCGGCGGACCCGGCAGGTGTGGCTCGCCTATCGCAAGGGCACAAACGAACTGATCGGGGCCGCAATGGCTTACCGCGGCCCGCTGGGACTGAACTTCAGCTATCTCGAAAACCGGTGCGACTTGCTGCTATCGCCGCGCCGGCCCGCGGAAGAGGTCGAAGCCGCGACCACTTCGCTGCTCGCTGTAGCCGCGACGGCGTATGAGGATTTCGAGCTGGGGGATATTCCGGTGATCGCCCCGGAGGAAATTGCGCCCTTTATCGAGAAGGCGGGCGCGCAGTTTCTACGGCGGTACTGCCAGTGCATTTGGCTAAAGGAAGGGTACGCCCGTTCTTACCGGCACGTTGACGGCTTCTATTCCAAAATGTTGGCTCGGTCCGAAAGACACAGTTTGGAGTTATCCAGCGCACTCCAGGAAACGCGATGAAAAGACACATCGAGCACGACTCAAGCGAATCGCCAGTGAACGGGAATCGGCCAGGATTGTGGAAGCGCATTTCGGGCGGAAGCTCTCGCCGGCACGCCGCGCCGCGACACACAGGCGCGAAGCGCGTCCTCGCCGTGGCCATGGCCGGAATGTTCCTCGCCACAAGTGTGTGGGCGCAGGACGGCCCGAGCGTTCCCGATATCACCGCCATGAGCGTGGAAGATCTGATGAATATGCAGGTCACGTCCGTATCGAAACGCGCGCAGAAGGTTGCAGACGCCCCGGCCGCGATCTTCGTGATTACGCAGGAAGATATCCAGCGATCCGGCGCCAGGAACATACCGGAACTCCTGCGGATGGTTCCCGGGCTCCAAGTGGCTCGCATAGACGAGAACAAGTGGGCGATTGGCTCGCGTGGCTTCAACGGACGCTTCGACGACAAGCTGCTGGTTCTGATTGATGGCCGCAGCGTCTACACGCCTTTGTTTTCCGGCGTTTATTGGGACGTGCAAGACGTGATGCTGGAGGATGTGGAGCGGATCGAGGTGATCCGTGGCCCTGGGGCAACATTGTGGGGCGCCAACGCGGTGGACGGCGTGATTAACATCATCACCAAACCCGCCAAGGAAACGCAATCCGGGTTCATCAAAGCCCAGGGTGGAGACGAACAGCGCACCTCCGATAGCGTTCGCTACGGCGGCACCGTGGGTGACAAGGGTTATTACCGCGCCTACGTGAAGGGCTTCGATTGGGGATCTTCGACGAGCTTACTGGGACAGGATGCCGCGGACGACTGGCACCAGGTGAGCGGCGGTTTTCGTTCGGACTGGACGCTCTCCGGGACTGATTCGCTGACGGTTCAAGGCCAGACGTATCGCAGCGAAAACGGCGAAACGCTGACGGTTCCTTCATTTTCAGCGCCTTATGCGGCGACATTTCCCAACACGGGTGAGTACACCGGCGCGAATTTGCTGAGCCGATGGAATCATTCGTTCGTGGGTTCCTCCATATCGCTGCAGGCGTACTTCGATCGAACAAATTATGCCGACAACAACCTTTTCGTGGACCACGAATCGGTGTACGACATTGATTTTCAGCACGACTTTCACATCGGAGATTCCCACGAGATTGTGTGGGGGGCCGGCTACCGTTCCATCCAGGATCGCAGCGATTCGAGTCCGACCGTTTCGGTGGAACCGAATCACGGCCAATACAACCTGTTTAGCGCGTTTATGCAGGACGAAATCAAGTTCCTGGACGGGCGGCTGAGCGTGACGCTCGGATCGAAGTTCGAGCACAATGATTTTACCGGCTTCGAAATCGAGCCTAATATCCGGTTTCTCGCTAACGTCACTAAGAAACAATCCGTGTGGGCGGCGGTATCTCGCGCCGTGCGAACCCCGGCCATCACCGAAGAGGGTCTGCGGCTGAACGAAGCCGTGGTTCCCCCGGGCGCGCCACCATTCTTCAGCCCACTGCCCGTGAGCGAGGAGGTTGACGGCAGCGCGCAATTCAAATCCGAGGACTTGGTGGCATACGAGGTGGGATATCGCGTGCAGGCGACAAAAACCCTCTCGGGTGACGTCGCGGTCTTCTACAACGATTATACGAACCTGAGAACCGCGGAGCCCGGCACGCCCTCGGTCGAATTGGTTCCGGCTCCGCACGTGGTGTTTCCCTTCGTCGCTTCCAACAAGATGAGCGGTGGCACGTATGGCATCGAGCCGTACTTCGAGTGGAAGGTTCGCCCCGTATGGAAGCTATTCGGTTCTTACAGCTATTTGCAGATGGATACGCACAAGGATCCGAGCAGCTTGGATCCGACGCCCGATCTTCCGAACGGCGAAAATCCGAAGCACCAGGCTTTTCTTCAGTCCTCGCTGGAGCTTCCTCACCATTTCGAGCAGCACATGGATGTTCGCTATGTGGATCGGCTGCCGAGCTTCAATATCCCGTCCTACACCTCTCTGGATGGCGGGATCAGCTGGAGTCCCTTGCCGCATCTGACCCTGTCGTTTGACGGACAGAACTGGCTCGACCACCGTCACATTGAATTCATACCCGATTTCATCAACTCGACACCGACGAGGGTGAAGCGCAGCTATTTTGGCGGTATTACTTGGACCTTCGCCAAGCGGTAAGGACCGATTAATTCTTCAGCGAAACCCCGGGGACCAAAGTGAGCTTAAGGCGGAGCACAATCAGGAAGATCGCAGCGATCGCCGCGTGCCTTATGTGTGCGACGCTCGCGCTTCCTGCGCGAGGGCAGAGCCCCGACTCCAACTCCTCGGAATATCTGATCAAGGCCGGATTCATTTACAACTTCGTGAAATTGATGCAGTGGCCCGCGGGCGCATTTGCGCAGGCGAGCTCGCCCATCGTGATCGGGGTCATAGGCGCCGACCCGTTCCGGGGCACGCTGGACGATGTGCTGAAGGGCAAAGAGGTGAATGGGCGCAGCTTCGTGGTGAAGCACCTGAAATGGGGCGCGGACCTGAAGGATTGCAACATCGTATTTCTGAGCGCTTCCGAAAGCGCGCACCTGGATGATTTGCTCAGGCTTACGAAGGGCGGTCCCGTTCTGACGATCGGGGACATGCCGGGATTTGCACAGCGCGGCGGGATTATCAATTTCGTTCTGCAGGATGACCGGGTTCGCTTTGAGATCAACGTGGAGGCCGCACAGCAGGCAAATATTGCCATCAGCTCGAGGCTGCTCGCGCTGGCCAAGATCGTATCGCCGGCTGCTGCCGATGGGAGGAAGGCTCAGTGAACCTGAAGAACCTCTCCATCAAAGGCAAGCTGATGCTGATAACGATGCTGACGAGCAGCGTCGCGCTCGTGCTCTTGTCGGCGAGCTTCCTGGTTTATGACCTGATTTCGTTTCGGCACGTGATCAGCGAGGACCTGGGCACCCAGGCGGAAATTATCGGATATAACAGCGCGGCGGCGATGGCTTTTAAAGACGCGTCCACCGCGACGGCGACGCTACAGGCCCTGAAAGCGAAGGAAGACGTCGTTGCGGCAGTGCTTTATGGCACCGATGGGAAAGTGTTCGCGCAGTACGTGCGCGGCAATGTGACGCGCCCCGATCTCCCGCCGGACGACACAAGCATCAACGGCTACCGGTTCCGCGGAAGCTACCTGGAGGTGTTTCACCCGGTCTCGTTCAATGGGGATCCGGTGGGAACTCTGTTCTTGCAATCGGACATGAACCAATGGAGTTCGAGGGCGAAGAACTACGCGGTGTTTTTGGGATTGTTCCTGCTGGTATCGGCATTCGTAGCGCTACTCATCGCCTCGCGGCTGCAGATTTTGATCTCGCAGCCCATTTTGCGGCTCGAAGACACGATGAAGGTTGTTTCGGCCAAGAGGAACTATGAAGTTCGCGCGCTGAAATTTTATGACGACGAAATCGGGCGGCTGATTGACGGGTTCAATACGATGCTCGCGGAAATTCAACAGCGCGACGCTGCGTTGCAAGGCGCCAACGATGAACTGAAGACCCGTACGCAGGAACTGGAAACGGAAATCAGCCACCGCAAAAAAACACAGGAAGAACTGCTGGGGGCCAAGCGCGCCGCCGAGGATGCGAGCCGGGCGAAGAGCGCATTCTTGGCCAACATGAGCCACGAATTGCGCACACCGCTCAACGCGATCATCGGCTATAGCGAAATGATCGAAGAGGAAATCCAGGATTCCGGGCAGATTCAGAACGTCCAGGATGTGAAGAAGGTGCAGTCGGCAGGCAAGCATTTGCTGGCCTTGATCAACGACGTTCTGGACCTTTCCAAGATTGAGGCCGGCAAAATGGCGCTGAGCCTCGAGAACTTCGAGGTGGCGGCGATGGTTCAAGAGGTGACTGCCACGCTCCAGCCCGCGATTGCGAAGAACTCGAACGCACTGCAGCTTGAGCTCTCCGAAGATCTCGGCACGATGCGGTCGGATATAACCAAGGTGCGGCAGATTCTATCGAATCTGCTTAGCAATGCCTCGAAATTCACGGATCACGGCACGATCTCCATGCATGTGGATCGAGTCTCCACGAGCGACCGGCAGTGGATACGGTTTCGCGTGTGCGATACGGGCATCGGCATCAGTACTGAGCACCAGGCGAATCTTTTTAAGGAATTCGCGCAGGCGGACGTTTCCATTGCGCGCAAATATGGCGGAACCGGGCTGGGGCTCGCGATCAGCCACCGCTTCGCTCAATTGATGGGCGGCAGCATCAGCGTGGAGAGCGAACCGGGCGAGGGGTCCGTGTTCACTGTTCTTTTGCCGATTCAGGCGACTGCCGATGTGGCCGGCGCGACCCCGAAGGCTGAGGGAACGCCTGCCGTGGCGCAGGAAACCAACCCGGGGGCCGAAACTATTCTCGTGATTGACGATGATCCGGCCGTGCGGGATTTAATGTCGCGCTTTCTGACGAAAATCGGTTTCCACGTGGTGGCGGCCGCAGGCGGCGAGGAAGGATTAAAGCTGGCCAAGCGAGTAAATCCTGTGGTGATTACGCTCGACGTGATGATGCCCGATGTGGACGGCTGGGGAGTTCTGAAGCGCCTGAAGGCCGATCCGGCGCTATCCAAAATTCCGGTGATCATGGTCACGATTGTGGATAACGAAGTGGCGGGAATCAATTTGGGTGCGTCCAGCTATCTGGTGAAGCCGGTGGACCGCGATCGCCTGGCGGAGCTGATCGAGCAGTACCGAGGACGAAACGGCTCCGCGGATCATCAAGCGGTAATGGCTGGAGTGGAGCGGGCGGCCAACGAAGGAAAAACGAGCAAGCGGCGCGATCCGCGATACAGGAGCAATTAGCGGTGCCTATTAAAATTTTATTGGTCGAAGACAACGAGATGAATCGCGACATGCTGAGCCGGCGGCTCGAGCGCAGAGGGTACCGGGTGATCGCTGCGCAGGACGGGGCGCAAGGAGTTGAGCTCGCCCATTCCGAATCCCCGGATTTGATCCTGATGGATATGAGCCTTCCAGTGATGAATGGATGGGAAGCGACGCGACTGCTGAAAGATGATCCTCTTACGCGGCATATACCGATCATCGCGCTCACGGCGCACGCGTTGGCTACCGATCGTGTGCGAGCGATCGAGGCCGGATGCGACGATTACGATACGAAGCCGCTGGATTTCGCCAGGCTGCAGGAAAAGATCCACGGTGCGCTGTTGGAGAAAAAGCCCTCATGAACTCGCGGCAGAACCGGCTCCTGATTATTGACGATAACGAAATGAACCGGGACATGCTCGCGCGGCGGCTGGAGCGCAAGGGCTATCGGGTAGACACAGGGGCGAGTGCGCATGGACTGCTGGACCGTATCAAACAGGAACGGCCCGATCTGGCGCTGCTGGATATCGAAATGCCGGAGATCAGCGGATTAGAAGCGCTGCGGATGATCCGCGAGTTGTATTCTCCGATTGAATTGCCCGTGATCATGGTGACGGCACGAAATCAAAGCGAGGATATCGTTAAAGCCCTGAATATGGGGGCTAACGATTATCTGACCAAGCCGGTGGATTTCGCTGTCGCTTTGGCGCGCATCGGCACACAACTCTCTCACAAGCAGGCCCAGGAGGGATTGAGGGAAAGCGAAGAACGCTACGCGCTGGCAGCTCGCGGTGCGAACGACGGCCTGTGGGACTGGAATCTGGCGACGAACGCGATCTACTTTTCGGCACGCTGGAAAGCCATGCTGGGCTATCAGGAAAACGAAATTGCGGACGTGCCGGAGGAATGGTTCGAGCGCATCCACGAAGCGGATCGTAACCGCGTGAAGGAAGAGATGGCCGCCCATCAGAACGGTTCGGCGCCCCATTTCGAATGTGTGCATCGAGTGAGGCACAAGGACGGAACCTTCCGATGGATGCTCAGCCGCGGACTCGCTGTTCGGGACCGCTCCGGGAAACCGTTGCGCATGGCGGGCTCGCAAACGGACATTACGGAAGGGAAAGTCACCGACCCACTTACGGGCTTGCCCAATCGGCTTCTTTTCCTCGACCGGTTGGATCGCTTAATGAAACACGCGAAGCGGCACACGACGCTCGTGTACGCGGTGCTCTTTCTGGACCTTGATGCGTTCAAGATGATCAACGACTCGCTGGGGCATTTGATCGGCGATCAACTTCTGCTGGGAGTTGCCGAACGATTGGAGCGCTGCCTGCGATCGAGCGATACCGTCGCACGGCTGGGACAGGAAACGTTCACGCTGGCTCGCATGGGCGGCGATGAGTTCACGGTGTTGCTGGACGGGCTGAAAGATGTTGCGGACGCCGAGCGCGCCGCGCAGAGGATCATGGAGGGACTCTCGGCGCCGTTTCTGACCGGCGGCAAAGAGGTGTTTACGTCGGCGAGCGTCGGTATTGCGATGGGCAGCCCGCATTACCAGCATCCGGAAGAGATCATGCGGGACGCGGATACCGCGATGTACCGCGCGAAGACATTGGGGAAAGCCCGATGCGAGGTGTTCAGCGCGGACATGCGCGCCAGCGTGATGGCTCGCCTGGAGCTGGAGACGGACCTGCGGCGCGCCTTGGAACGTGGCGAATTCCGTAATTTCTACCAGCCGATCGTCTATCTGGAGTCCGGTGAAATTACGGGTTTCGAGGCGCTGCTGCGCTGGGAACACCCGACGCGAGGATTGCTCGGGCCGGAGCAATTTATCTCTGTCGCGGAAGAAACGGGCCTGATCCGCGAACTCGGCTGGTGGAATTTGCGCGAGGCGTGCTGCGATATGAGCCGCTGGAGGAAGCAATCGAGCGGCAATCGGAATCTCGTCGTAAGCGTCAACCTTTCGATCAAGCAGTTCATGCAGCCGAATCTTGTGGAACAGATCGGGAACCTGCTGCAGGAGCTGAAAATTGCGCCGGAGAGCCTGAAGCTCGAGATTACGGAGAGCACGGTGATGGAGGATCCGACGGCGACCGTGGGAATGCTGCAGCAGCTCAGGGCGCTGGGCATTCGGCTGGCAATTGACGATTTCGGGACGGGTTATTCGTCGCTCAGTTACTTACACCGCTTTCCGCTGGATGCGCTGAAGATAGATCGCACGTTCATCAGCGGCATATCCGGACACGCTGATGGGATGGAGATTGCGCGAACCATCATGCCCTTGGCCAAGAATCTTCACCTGGACGTGGTGGCGGAGGGTGTGGAAACGGCCGAGCAGGCTGAGGAGTTGAAAAAATTGGAATGCAAGTATGCCCAGGGCTTTTACTTCTCGAAACCACTGCCGCGCGACCAGGCGGAGGCTCTGATCAGCGAACCTGGCGCCTGGGATAAAGCGAAGCAATTCCATCCGCTTCCGATTATAGCGAGATGAGCACCGCGCCTTACATCATGGAGCATCCCGCCGAGGGCCAGCGCCTGCTCGATAAGGCGGACGCCCCAGCGTGGATCTCTAAATTTCTGGAACGGCATTTGTCGCATACCAGGAGCTTGCTCTCGGTAGGCTGCGGCCCCGGTGTCTTCCTGCGAGAACTGGCGGAAAGCCATCCCGAGATTGAAGTAGTGGGCGTCGACGCGAGCCCGGTTCGGATTCAGCAGGCGCGGCAGCGGCTGGCCGGTCTTCGCAATGCTCGCGCCTGCGTCGGTGACGCCTTGGCGCTTCCGTTTGAAGCGAATCGGTTTGATCTGGTGTTCTGCAGATTTCTGCTGGAATACTTGCCAGACAAGCTGTTTGCCGTCCGCGAAATGGCGCGCGTCTGCAGCGATGGCGGGAAAATCCTGTTGCAGGACCTGGACGGGCAGCTCTTGTGGCACTTCCCGGAAGATGACGAGCTTCGGCAAACCACCGAACGAGTGGTCCGCAGCTTGGAGGCGACCGGTTTCGATCCGTTTGTCGGGCGAAAGCTATTCAGTTTGTGCTGCCGCGCCGCATTGGCGGAGATTGATGTTCAGTTGGAGCCGTACCATCTTTACGCCGGCAGCATTGATGCGAAGCAGTTCTCACACTGGCAGGCGAAGCTGGAAATTGCGCTGCCCCAAGTTGCGGCGGTATTGGGCAGCGAAAGGGCTGCAAGGGATTATTCCGAGCGCTTTCTGGCGTATTTGCAAAACCCCGAAACCTTGACCTACTCTTGCTTGTTCACCGTAACCGCGACGAAACCCTAGAATTTGCGACGGTCGCCATTCTGCGCGTGGAAATCGCGAGCAGCGGCTCTCAATTCGCCAAAAAGAGGCAGAAGAATGGCTCCCCGGGCTAGATTCGAACTAGCAACCCTTCGGTTAACAGCCGAATGCTCTACCGTTGAGCTACCGGGGATCAGCGTAATCGAATCTTAAGCTACTGCCGGGCGCGCCGCAATTGGCGAGTTCGCGGTGCTAGGCAGCGACGCACGCGCACAGACATAATTCCGGCGCGGCTACTGGAGCTTCTGTGCGGTGACGTCGTGGCCCACGAGGTTTTCGAAAATGGCGAGGACGTGTTCGCGATACCGAATCATACGTTCGAGCAAGGGGCGAAGCTGAGGTTCGCGAGCAGTCTCGCGGTCCCATTTCGCGATCACGGCCGCGGGAATCTCGATATCGCGACGCAGCTTTTCTGCGGGATGTCCGCGCAGAAATAACCCGTAGAAAAATGCGGCTTCGCGCTGCGGGAATTGAAATTCCTGAAGCGCGTCTTCGAGCGGATTAGGTAGCGTGGCCATCGCGAAAAATGCAGTTTACAGGTTTCTGCCTCCGCGTCAAGAGACCTTGCCGGGAGCGCTTTTAGCGCCGCGCGGGGGATTGGCGGCCGCTAAATAGCCCAGGGAAGGGTCTTTTTCGCCCCCTAAACCCCCTCTCCAGCCACGCAAAACCATGTGCGGGTCCCACTCGGAGCCTATGATTGCTTTCGGTGGAAAAGGCCGGGGCCCCGACGCGCTGCTTCGTTTACGAGGAAACCCATCTTGGGATGTGATGGTTCGAAAGCCGGCGCGATGCCTCGTGCGCGGAGAGCCTCGGAAGTTACCGGACCAATCGAGCCAACGGCGACCTTTGCGAGCGAAGAGAGCACGGCGGGTTCGCGGTTCACCTGCGCGGCGACGTGCAGCAAATTCGCGAGCTGCGTGGAGGACGTAAACAGGACGACATCAATCTCGCCGGCGACAAGGCGTTCGATGGCGGATTGCAGCGGGCGCAAATCCTCGGGAAGCGCCCATTCGTAGACGGGAACGCGCGTCACGCGTGCGCCGCGCTCGGCGAGCGCCACGAGCAGTTCAGGATTAGACGCCCCGTACTCCTGCACTGCCACGCGACGACCGCGCAGCGGCAGCGATGCGGCGTTCGCGTCGAGCGAGCGCAGGATATCGCGCCAGGTGCTTGGTTCGGGGATGGTGAGTGTTGCGGCCGCTCCCAATTCCTTGAGGGCGGTTGCCGGCTTCGGACCCCGCGCCACGAGCGCGATTCGCCCGAGAGCCTGTGCAAAGTCTGCCGGAGAGCAGATGCTTTCGGCGACGCGCGCGAGGCCACGCGCACCCGCACCCGTGAGAAGGATGAGCATATCGAAGCGGGCATCGAGCAGGCTGCGGACGAAATCCAGCGCCTCCGTGTTCGATTCGAGCGGCACCTCGCGCATCGCAGGTGCGACGATAGCGTCGCCTCCATACGCGGCGATCAGGCGAGCCATTTCCTGGGCGCGACGGCTCTCGAAGGAAAGGACCCGGAGTCCCGCGAGTCCCTGATTTTCGGCAGGTGGTGTCATCCCGAACATCATGGCACGGTTTCGTGCGGATCATTAGCGGCGAGAGGGCACACTGAGGTATTCGGTCCCATGGCGGAAGAGGCCGGCCTTGGGGATTTCCTCGGAGTACACGATGCGGGCGGGCAGGAAAATATTGGCGGCGTCGGGCGAATAGGGCACGGCCACGTCCACCTGAGTGTTGGAGTCATAGCGCCGCTTGCTGCGGAAGCACATGCCGACCGGAGAAATATCCTCGCAGACGGCCAGTTCGTCGTCCGAGCCGGAATGGCGAATGCAAGCGGTGAGGCGCGTCTTTAGGCGGACACGGTGGCGATCGCGCTTGTCTTCCCCGGGTGAAATGCCTTCATGCGTATCGGCCGAACGGCGAATACGTGCGCCGCGAGGCGTGGCCTTTTTCTCATCCTCGTGCGGCGCTTGTGACCAGATGCTCGGGACGCCGCAGGTGCGGCAGTAGCGCGCGATGCCACGATTCGATTCGAATCCACGAAGCTCCATTTCATTCAGGTAGGCCACCTCGCGGCCGCGGCAATAGCCGCACTGGAGCAGCATGCGCGCCACGGCTTCGGTGGATTCGGCGATGGGCGGGAATTCGATGCCCCACAGATCCGTGGCGGGATCCACGATTTCGACTCCGTAGAGAAAACCTTCCTGCTGGCGACCGAATTGGCCAACCACGCGCACGGCGCCTTCGCGCTTAGGACCGCTCTGGTCCTGGCGACGAAGTCGAATCTCCTGGCCGGCGGCGAGATCTTTTTCCAGGAGAATCACGCCGCCGCTGCGATTGATCAAAAGGGTGCGGCTTGGCTCCTTGAATGGCTGGCCGTGCGAATCGGTTCCGGAAACTTCCAGCAGCAACGTGAGCGAGACACGGTCGGTGCGACGTCCCGACAACGCCATTTCGTCCTCCTTGGAGAGAACGGATTCCCCTGGGGCAGAAGATAGCACAAGCGGTCGCTGGCCAGCGTCCCAAGCGAGATGGGGCGGCGAATGCCTAAACGGCCAGCTTCTCGCGCTATGATGGGAATTCGTCAAACGCGGTAACGCGGTTCAGATATGGCGGAGGGCCGGGGAGGATGATGAAGGTTCGGGGCACATGATGCGACGGGTCTTGAAATTAAGCCGCGGCATTCCACAACTGCTGGCGGTTGCGACGCTGATCGCTGCGACACCGCATGTGGCTTATGCGCAGCAAGCGCAGTTGCAGGGCGAGGTGCTCGATGCGAGTGGTGCCGCGGTAGCCGGCGCGAGCGTCGCGCTTAGGGCTGCCTCGTATTCCGCCACGGTCACCACCGGCTCCTCAGGGGAATTTTCGTTTAGCGGCATTCCCGCGGAGATACTGGGCGGGACGATCACCGTGAAGGCGAAGGGATTCGCTAGTGAGGAGCAATCGTGGGAACTGCGGCGCGGCGAAACCACGCAGCTGCAGATCACGCTGAAACCGCCGCCGCTTGAGCAGCGCGTGATCGTGACGGCGGCGCGCACGCAAACGACAGCCGGCGAGTTTGCGACTAGCGTGACGCAGCTTTCGAGGGCAGAGCTGCAGAGCACCCCGGCCATGACGCTCGATGAAAGTCTCGAGCGGCTCCCTGGATTCAGCTTGTTCCGCCGATCCAGCAGCCGCACCGCGAATCCGACTACGCAGGGCGTCTCGCTGCGAGGTTTAGCGGCCAGCGGTGCGAGCCGTGCCCTCGTGCTGGAAGACGGCATCCCCCTGAACGATCCCTTCGGCGGGTGGATTCATTGGGACCTTGTGCCGCGCGAAGCGGTGCAGGGCGCGGAAGTGGCCCAGGAGGGTGCGTCGAGCCTTTATGGAAGCGACGCGATGGGTGGCGTGATCCAGTTCCTTACGCGAGGCGCGCAGCAGGCCGGGCTCGCGCTGGAGACATCCTACGGAAATGAAAATACTCCCAATCTTTCGTTATGGACCGGCGGGAAAAGGGGGAAATGGCGCGCGAGCTTGAGCGGCGAAGTTTTTCGGACGGAGGGATACCTCCTGATTCCGGAAGGGCTGCGCGGCGCGGTGGATACCAGGGCTGGGTCGCAGCACGCCGTTGCGGATCTGAGCCTTGGCCGCGATTTCGGTGCGCCCGCGGGAATTCACGGAAGCGTTTTCGCACGAGGCTGGTATTTGAACGAGCTGCGCAGGAATGGCACGCCGCTGCAAACCAACAACACGCATCTCGGCCAAGGCGCGCTGGGAACAAGCCTGGCGCTTGGCCGATGGGGCGATCTCGAGTTGCGTGCTTACGGCAACGCGGAAACGTATCGCCAGAATTTCTCCGCCGTTGCCGCCGATAGGAATAGCGAGACGCTCACCGACGCGCAAACCGTGCCGGTGCAGGGAGTAGGCGCTTCGGCGGTGTGGTCGCACGCGGCAGGCAAGAGGCAGACGTTCGTGGCCGGATTTGACGCTTCGGAAGCGATCGGCCACAGCCACGAGTTGAATTTTTCGGGGGGCAGCCCTTCGAGAATGTCGTCGGCGGGCGGCCGGCAGCGGAACATCGGATTTTTCGGCGAGGACTTGGCGCAGATCACGCCACGCCTATTTCTGGCGGCGAGCGCGCGATTCGACGGATGGCGAAATTTCGCTGCGTCTTCGATTTCGCAGACGATCGGCGCGGGTTCGGCGGCGAACACGGTGTTTGCCCCGCGAAGCTATACGGCGTTTGACCCGAGGCTGAGCGTGACCTATCAGCTGCGACCGAATCTTTCGTGGTCTGCCTCGCTGTATCGTTCGTTTCGCGCTCCAACGCTCAATGAACTCTACCGCCCTTTTCGGCAAGGAAATGCGCTGACGGAAGCGAACTCGAATTTGATTGCCGAACGGCTTACCGGCGGCGAAACGGGGCTCGCGATGACCGGATTCAGCAATCGAATCGAGCTGCGCGGGGATTTTTTCTTCAATGAAGTGATTGATCCTGTGGCGAACGTCACGCTAAGCGTAACTCCGGCGCTCATCACGCGGCAGCGGCAAAATTTGGGCCGGACGCGCGCGCCGGGCGTGGAAATTGATGCCAGCGCGCAGTTGATGCACGGGCTCGTGGTCTCTGGCGGGTACCAATTCGTGGACGCCGTGGTGACGCGTTTTCCCGCGAATCCGGCGCTGATTGGCAATTGGGTGCCGCAGGTGCCGCGGCACGCGTTCACCTTCGAGGCGCGGTACAGCGCGCCGCGAGGCGTGGACCTTTCCATTGACGGCAGATTCGTGGGTCGGCAATTTGATGACGACCAGAACCTTTTCCCTCTCGGGCGATTTTTCGTGCTCGATGCAATGGCATCGAAGACCGTGGGCCGCGGCGTGGAGATCTTCGCGGCCAGCGAGAATCTGCTGGACCAGAAATACGCGATTGCCGCGACGCCTGTGGAGCAGCTAGGACTGCCGGTTACCATCCAGGGAGGCTTGCGGCTGGAGCTTTTTCAAAAGTAGTGATGGCCGGCGAGATGTTACTTCAGCACGACGCCGGGCTTCTCCGCGCGGCCCAGCGTCAATTGATCGAGCGGCGGAAATGAAGAGGGGACCGTCAGTGCCAAGGCGGGTGGTTGCGTTCCCTTCTGCGTGGCTTCGGCCAACGTTTCGAGGGCCGGTTTTGTGTTGGGCGGAATGACGACCGTGGCCGCCAGCAGGCCGCTGCGCACGTAAGATTGGCCGGTCTTGGGAACGCCGTCGCAACCCAAATAGGGCAACGCGAGCCAGCGGTCGCGAACCGCGGGGTCGGCGTGTTCCTGCAGCGCCTTGCGGGCGCCCATGGCCATCGCGTCGTTCTGGGCAGCGACCAGGCTGACCGGAAGCTTTTGTGACGTCGAAAGGCGCATCCAGGAAGAAACGGCCCGATAGGCGCTTTCCTCCGTCCACTGCCCCTTCAGCAGGATCAACTTCATCCCCGGCGGTTTGCTCTGCTGCATTCCCGTGGCGCGCTGCTTGGCGCCAATATTGTCGGAGGGACCCTGGATATAAACGGCGGTGCCATCCTTCGGAGATAGCGCCCCACATTGCTGTCCCTGGATCCTGCCGATTTCCAGGTGGTCGCAGCTTACGGAAAAGATGGGCGCTTTCGCGGTGCGGCGCAGGTCCGGTATGTAATCCGGTTCGCGATTGATTACCGCCCAGCCGATGCCTGCCGCGGCGGCGGCGCGAGCAACCTGCGGAAGCGCGGTTCCGCTGACGGGTTCCAGGACGATCCCGTTGGGATGAGCGGATGCGGGGCCCTGGATAATCTTTAGAAGCTGTTGGCTTTGATTAATCGGGTCGTTATCCGCGTAGATGATTTCGATATCCACGCCGATGCGGCGCGCCGTTTCTTCCGCTACGGCGGCTTGCTCGACCTGGAAGTCGTTATCTTCCGTAATCAGGGAAACAAGAAAGCGTAGTCTTTTCACAGCTATGCCGTCCCTGGGACGCTCAAGAGCAACATTACCCCTTCGGGGGCTGGGACTGCACCAGAAATGCGGGGCGCCGTGTCTATATGCGAAGCATTTTGATTTTCAACACACGGAACCACAGGCCTATTGCGGTGCGCGAAGTCTCGGCGACAAGCTAGGCGCCCCCTGTGCGGATTACGCGAACGAAACGGTGATGGGACGGCCTTCGAAGACGACCGGCTTAACGCTCTGGTCTAGCTTTACTTCTAGATGGCGGCGGGCGGGCGGCAGAAGACGCGAGCCCGGGGCGAGCCGCATGGTGAGCGCGCGCTTCGCCTCATTCCACTTCATTTCGATTCCCGTCCATGCCCCGCGGCGGTAATTGAAGGATTTTCCGTCGTCTTCGTACAGCAGGAACGAAGCGTCGGCGCCGGGATAGACGGTGATCGAAAGCGGCGTATCCACTTTTTCGTCGGTGTACTGCTTCACCGGGCCAAAAGGCACAATCGAGCCCGCGCGGACATAGAGCGGCATGGTTTCGATATCCACCGTACGCGCGATCTCGCGCCCGCCTGCCGTGCGTTCGCCCGTCCAAAAGTCGAACCAGTCGCCCGCTGGCAGATAGACCTGCCTCGAAGTCGCCCCTTTTTCCACGACTGGTGCGACCAGAATGCTCGGCCCCCACAAATATTCATCGCCACGCGCAACGGCCGTGGCGTCCTCCGGGTAGTGCAGCCAGAGGGCGCGCATCACCGGGAGTCCGGTCAGCGTGCCCTCGCGCGCCAAGCTGTAAAGATATGGCAACAGGCGATAGCGAAGCTCGAGATACTTACGGCAGACGATTTCTACCTGAGGATTGTGCAAGTCCTTGGGATCGGGAATGCCTGCATTCGTTTCGATGGGTCCTGGATCCCCCGTGTCCCATCCCCAGGGAAGGCGAAGTTTCCAGGTGCGGCCATGGCAGCGAAACAATGTACAGAAGGCGCCAAATTGGAACCAGCGCATATAGAGTTCGGCAGTGAATTCGCTCGTGGGAACGAATCCGCCGATGTCCGTACCCCAGTAGGGAATACCGGAAAGCGCGGTATTGATCGCGTTCGGGATGTGCGTCTTCAGGGTCTCCCATCGGCATTGCACGTCGCCGGACCACAGGAAAGAGGCATAGCGCTGCACGCCGGCGTAGGCATTGCGGTGCAGGGCGTAGGGGCGCTCGTTGGGGCGATCCGTCTGCGGGGCTTCCCAATAAAAGCGGTTGCGATTCAGGCGCGATTCGGCATTGAGCGGATCGCCTTCATCCGGCCACCAGCCGTCCACACCAAGCGCAAAATCTTTGCGGTGCGCGTCCCAATAGCAGGAAGCTTCTTCCTCGTCGAATTGTGCCAGCATGCACGGATCGTGCACCGAGCCATTCAGGCTGCGCGACAAAATTACGGCGTGAAGCACGGCGCGAAAGTGCCGCTTGTGAAATTCGTCCAGGATCGGCTTGGGATCCGGGAACACACGCAGATTCCAATCAAAAGAGCCATTTGCCGTATTCCATCCAGATGGACAGAAGCCGGTGCCGAGATAGATCAGCGCGTCGCAGGGCAGCTTCTTATCGCGAAAGGTTTTTGCTTCGTCGAGGATTTCCTCGCGGCTCGCTATAGTCCGGTGCGATTGCTGATAGCCGAAAGTCCAGAGCGCCGGAAGTTCGGGATGCCCGGTGAGGCGCGCGTATTCGCCGAGAATCACCGCGGGCTCCCCGGCGGCAACGACGAACAAATCCAGCGGCAACGCGTTTTCGGGGCTCGTGGGAAGGAACTTGCTCGGGTCGCCCGTAAAATCGAAGGTGCCGAAGGGCTGGTTGAAGAAAAGCGCCCACCCGCCGGTGCCGATAATCCAGGGAATCGGCACGCGCGTGCCATGGGTGGCAAGCCGATAGCCGCCTTGCCCGCTACGCATGCGCTCCGTATTTCCGCGGCGATCAAACTGCGGACCGCCTTCGCCGAGCCCAAGCAGCGGCGCGCTGCCTGTGACGAAGGAAACCGCTCCGCTCTGCGCATCTACGGCGATGGTCTGTAGCGTCGCGCCTGACTTGTCGCTGACGACGAACGTGAGCGGGTCGAGCGAGACCTTCACGCTGAAATCGCCCACCTTCACCGTCTGCGCCTGCACGGTGCCGCGCAGCTTGGCGACCGGCGCGCCCCAACTCGTCTTCACGAGCGCGCCATTTGCCGGCACGGCGATCAAGCGGCCATTCTGAATCGGGCGAACAGTGAGGCGGAAGGTGCGAGCGCTTACCGGCGCGATCTGGACCTCGACGTCTTGTCCGGCTATTTGCAGCTTCGCCGACTGCGTTTGATCCGCGGCCTGCCGTCTGGGCACGAGTAAGGCCGCCGCCGCGGCGCTCGCCCCTTTCAGAAGATCCCTGCGACCGTATGGTTTGCTCATGGAAATAGCGAGTTGAACCTCATTTCCGCACCGCGTCCGCGCAGCCGACCCCCCGCGCAAGGGAGGTAATTTGTGCTGCGACATGGCCGCTTTTTCGATCCGCGCGGCGAGAGTATACACCTGGAAAGACCGGCGGGGTGGCGGAATCCTGATTCCCCTCAGAGGATTGCTCGGATCCGGTGCGGTGGTGCGCCGCGGGAGGGCGAATTAGCCGACGGCGAGCGGCGTCCGTTCGCGCGAGCGGCGGCCGTGATACTTCATCGCGATATTCAGGCGGACCGCTCCGGCCGGGGTGTTGAAGGATAGAATCGTCGCCTCGGAGTCATGCCCAGCTTTTGCGCACTGCTCTTCGGTGAGAATCGAAGGCGGGAAAACCTTGAATTGGAAGCCGCGGTCATTGAGCTGTGTCACGGCGTTTCCGATCACCATATTGGCAAGCTCGCAGACTGCTTCGCTGACAATCGGTTCGCCGGGATCCACTTCGCCGCCGGAGAGAAAGCCCGCCACTTGCGCCGCCGCGCGCGGTTCCATATCCAGCACCACCCGGCCTTCGATTTGTCCTTGGAAGACGACGATGGCCGCGAGGCCCTGGCGACGATAGCCCTCCTCGAGCATCGCGAGATCCGCGATTTCCGCCGGGGCCTTCATCATCTCGGCCAGCACGGCGTCGAGCGACCCGATGAAAGGCTGAATCAAATCCATCCTCATCGCGAATTCTCCCCTCCGGCGCCGACGGGAACGGACGCTGCATCGTCGTTCAATACATAGCGAATGATTTCGTAGAGAGCCTCGGGCTTCACGGGCTTCTGCACGAAATGGCGCGCGCCCTTTTGCAGCGCCGCCAGAATATTGTCCTGATATCCCACGGAGGAGACCATCACGACGCGCGCATCGGGGTGTTCCTGCACGATGCGCTCGACGGCCTCAATGCCTTCCATTTGCGGCATGGTGATATCCATCAGGACGATATCCGGCTTCGTGCGGGCGTATTCGGTGATCGCCGTGCACCCGTCACCCGCTTCGCCGGCCAGCTGCCCACCGAAGGATTCGATCATCTTCGAGAGGCTCTTGCGGGCAAACACCGAATCGTCCACGATCAGGTAACGAACCGGCTGATTGTCCTTTTTGCGCGTGAGTGCTTCAAATTGCTTCATCGCCTATCTCCTTCTTGAACTGCTGTGGCCTGCGGCCGCATCTTCCGGCGACGACTCCCCGATGCACTTCGATTGCAGAACGCTGGATAGACCCGAAAGCGAAACGGTGCGATCGGCAAAGCCGCGATCTATGGCGGCGCGAGGCATGCTATCCACCACACATGTGTCCAGGCTCTGAGCGACGGTGAACCCGCCCGCGGCCTGAATCGCACCCAGGCCAGCGGCGCCGTCCTCTCCCATGCCGGTCATCAGCACGGCGAGGACCTTGTTGCCGAATTCGTGCGCCACCGAGTGAAATAGCACGTCCACAGACGGGCGATGTCCATTCACGCGCGGCTGGTCCACAAGCACCGCGATGTCGCCATGCTCCATGCGCCGAACCTTCATGTGGCGGTTGCCGGGGCAGATCAGCGCTCGGCCGGCAAGCAGCAAGTCGCCCGATTGCGCTTCTTTTATTTCGAGAGCCGAAGATTCATTCAGGCGCTGGGCAAACATTTCCGTGAATCCCTCTGGCATGTGCTGCACCACCAGCAAGCAGCCGGGGAAGTCCGCCGGTAGCTGCGAAAAGAGATACTGCAGCGCATTCGGGCCGCCGGTAGATATGCCGATGGCGACGATGCGCGTGGGCCAGCGCGGCTGCGTGGAAAAGCGGCGGGCCTCCTTTGGTTTGGAGGAGGGTTGCGTCAGGATCATTTTGGGCGCGCCGGCGGAAGCCGCCACCTTGATCTTCAGCGCCAGCTCCGTGGCGATGCGATTGATCCGCCCAGACGCGGCTTCCTGCGGCTTGGTGACAAAATCGAACGCCCCGAGGCCGAGCGCCTTCAGCGTGAGCGAAGCCCCGTGCTCCGTGTGGGCGCTGACCACAATTACAGGCACATGATGTTTTTGCGTGATCCGCCGCAGCATTTCCATGCCGTCCATGCGCGGCATCTCGAGATCGAGCGTGACGACGTGCGGTCGCAACTCCTCGATTTTTCGCAGGCCGATCGCGCCGTCCATTGCCGTGCCCACCACCTCGATCGAGGAATCGTGCAGCAGGGCCTGCGGAATGAGCTTGCGCATCAGCGCCGAATCATCCACCACGAGGACGCGAACCTTCTCTCTCATGCGATCGCTCCGAGCGCCGGGATTCGGGAAAGATGCGCCACCACGGCCGAGATATTCAGGATCAGCACCACGGTGCCGTCCCCCAGGATCGAAGCGCCGCTGACGAGCGGCGACGTGACGAGGCGGTCTTCCAGCGCCTTGATCACCAACTCCTCCTCGCCCATCAGGCTATCTACGGCGAGCCCGAATCGTCGCGTACCCGCGCCGATCACGATCACGAAAAGACGGCGCGCGCGGATCTCCTGCGAATGGGGCGCCAACTCTGTCAATCGGACGAGCGTTAGGACTTGCTCTCGCAATTGAAAGACTTCCTTATCGTCAATGCGATGGACGTCGCTTTCCATCACGCGTGTGATTTCGACCACCGATGCCAGCGGAACGGCATAGAGCCGGCCCGCAACCCGGAAAAGAAGCGCCTGAATGCTCGCCAGCGTAAGCGGGACAAGGAGCCGGAATGTCGCTCCCTTGCCCGAGTCGCTTTTCACCTCGACCGACCCTTTCAGATTTTCGACCGTTGACTTCACCACGTCGAGACCCACGCCGCGTCCGGAAATTTCCGTGATTTCATCAGCGGTGCTGAGCCCGGGCGCAAAAACCAATTGCAGCGATTCAGCCGGATTCAGCCGCTGCGAATCCTCCGAAGCGACAAGCCCCTGCTCGATCGCGCGCCGCAAAATCTTCTTCCGATCCAGGCCGCGGCCATCATCCGAAATCTCGATCACCACCTGATCGCCTTCGTGATATGCGTTCAGGCGAATCGTGCCGCGCGCGGGCTTCCCGGCGGCGCGCCTCTCCGCGGCGGATTCGATGCCATGATCGGCCGCGTTGCGCACCAAATGGGCCAGCGGCTCAGCCAACGAATCGAGAATGCTTTTATCGAGATCGGTATTCTGCCCGCTGATTTCGAGACCGATGTCCTTGCCGCGCAGCTTGGCCACGTCGCGCACGATACGCGGGAACCGGCGGAAGAGCTGCTCCACCGGCACCATGCGAACCTTCATCACGGATTTTTGCAGCTCGTTCAACACTCGCGATTGGAAGGCCAGGGCATCGGCGAATTTGCCGCGCAGCGGATCCTTGGAAAATCGCCGCTCGAATTCGCTGATCGCGCGGTGGAGCATGGATTTCCCGATAATCAGCTCGCCGACCAGGTTCATCACCGCGTCAATGCGCCCCGCTTCGACGCGCAGCGTATTTTCGGTTACGGCGTGGCTCAGGCCAGTGGCGGATGGAACCTCGCGCGTTTCTTCGTCCGTGTCGGGCGCGGGTTCGGAACGAGTAACCGGTTCCACTTCCGCGGATACCGCCGCCGCTTCCGCCTCCACCAGGATTTCTAAAAGGTCGCGGTGCGCCGATTGGGCGCGGATTTCCTCGACCGTGATCTTCGCGACGACGAAAGGCACGGTGCAGCGTTCACGGATGCGATCCGCTGGGTACGCGCTCGCCAGCGCAGCCTCGATCACGGAGACCTGCTCCGGCGCCACCGTCAAATCGGGATGAGCCGCCAGAATTTGCCCTGAGCTCGCCAGGGCTTTGCGGATCAGCTCGAGCGACGCACCTGGCAAGACTGCTTCGCGGTCAAGATACAGCGCGATTTGATAGATTCGCTCGCCGCGATGAAGCGCGTCGCGGATCATCAGTTTCTCGTATTCGGTCCACGCAAAACTGGCTGTAACTGCTGCGCCTTGTGCGGGTGCGGCCGATTTGCTCAGCAGCTTTTCGATGTGCCCGCGCAGTGCGCCCCCGGCGGGCGGCTGCAAAAGGTTGCGGTAGGCCGCGAGCATTTCGTGAAAGGTATCCGCGGCGGCAAGCACCACTTCCGGAATCAGCGCGGCGTTCTCCTTGGCGAGCTCCGGCGTAAGCACGTCTTCCAATTCGTGCGCCAGCTCGCTGAGCGCGCGATATCCGCATGCGGCGGAGTCGCCCTTCAGAGTGTGCACAGCGCGGCGAACGTGGCGAAGCTGCTCGGTATCGCCGGGACGGTCTTCGAGGGCCAAGCCGGCTTCGTTCATGCCCTGAAGAATCTCCTCGGCGCTCTCGAAGAAGAGATCGCGAAGTTCGGACGCGTGATCGTCGGGCGGGAAGGTCACTGCGTCCCCTCGATCCGCTGGTAGACCGTGGCGCTGTTTTGGTGAATCATATGGAACTTCGTGGTAAGGCCGAACAGGCTCTCGGCGTGCCCCACGAAAAGATAGCCTTCCGGATTCAAGCAGCGATAAAACTTGTCAATCAGGCGCTTCTGTTCAGCCTCATCGAAATAGATCATCACGTTGCGGCAAAAGATCACGTCGTTGCGCTGCGGAAGAAATTCCGCCTTCAGGTTGTGGAAATCGAACTGAACCAGGTTTTTAAGCGCGGGTTTCACCGAATACTTGTCGCCCACCTTTTCGAAATAGCGAAGGCGGCAGGTGTAGTCCACCGTGTCCATCTGCGGCTCGGTATAGAGCCCTTGCTGCGCCGTCAGCAGCGCCGAATAGTTGATGTCCGACGCAAGGATCTCAACCTTCCACGGCGGCGGAATCAGCGGCTTCGGCGTCGGCATATCGAAAGGCAGCGGATTGCGCAAATAATAGTAGGCGAGCGCATCGCAGACGAGGATGGCCAGCGTGTACGGCTCCTGCCCGGTCGAGCATCCCGCGCTCCAGATGCGCAGCGACCAATCGCGGCGTTCCTGCTTGCGCTTGAGAAGTTCCTCGAGAATCGTCTTCTGAAAAAGCTCCAGCTGTGGCCGAATGCGAAAGAAGCTCGTTTCGTTCACCGTCAGATTTTCCAGCAGCGAGGCGAGTTCCTGCTTGCCCTCGCGGCTGGTGAGCAGCCGGTAATAGCTGTAGAAGGAATCCATCTGGCAGGCTTTCAGCCGCCGCTGCAGCCGATCACGCAGAAACTGCGTGCGGCGCTCGTCGAAGTACATCCCGCATTCCTGATACACGAGGGTTTGCAGGAGCTTCAGCTCCGGTTCGGTCAGCGGCACCTGCGTCGTCAGTGTGGACATGCGTGTGTTCGCGCCTTTCCGAAATGCAGACTAAAGATTGTGCGCCAGCGCCCCTTCGGGGACGGCGGCATCCGCGGCTTCGTCCAGGCGGCGCAATTCGCCGCGCTGCAGGATGCGCTCGAGATCGAGCAGGATCACGAGCCGGCCTCGCAGCTTGCCCACGCCCGTGATGTAGTTCAGCTCGCCTTCCTGAAACACGCTATGCGGCGCCTCGATTTCCGAGGGCGCGATGCGAAGCACCTCCGAGGCGGAATTCACGATCAGGCCAATCGCGCGAGGGCCGAGCTCGACCACGATGATGCGATTGCGTTTGTGGGATTCGATCGTCTTTTCGCCAAAGCGCTTGCGCAGGTCCACCACGGGAATGATTCGCCCGCGCAGATTGATGACGCCCTCGATGTAGTCCGGAGCATTCGGCACCGACGTGATCTCCGGCACGCGAACGATTTCGCGGACCATCGAAATCGGCAAGCCAAAAGTCTCCCGCCCGATGCGGAATCCGACGACCTGGAGTTCCTTTTCCATGCGTCTCCCCTCGCTTCAGGAACGCGCCACTTCCTCGTACTCCGCCGGCGCTTCCTCCGCTGCACGGGCCGCACGGCGGGCGGCGGCATGGCGGCGCGATTCGGCGGCATTGCGCTCTTCCAGGACGAAGCGATCCATAGAGTCGAGCAGGTTGCGCGAGAGCTTGGACATTTGCTCCGCCGCCGCGGCCAGTTCCGTGGAACTCGAGGTGGATTGCTGCACCAGCTCGCGCATGCGCTCCATCGCGCGCACCACGGCTTGTGCGCCGGATGCCTGTTCCTCGACCGAAGAGTTGATTTCCTGCGTGATTTCGGTAAGCCGGTTGGTGGCTTTCGCGATCTGCGCCGAACCGTTCGATTGCTCCATCGTCGCGGCGCCGATTTCCTGCGAGAATTTGTACACTTCGGAGACGACGTTTGAGATTTTTCCAAGCGCCAGGCTGAGGTCCTTGTTCAGCAGCAAGCCTTCCTCGACCATCGTGGTGCTCTTCTGCATATTTTCGACGGCCTCGCGGGCTTCCTTCTGTATGCCCTGGATCAACTCGGAGATTTCCTTGGTGGATTGCGTGGATTTTTCCGCGAGCTTGCGAACCTCTTCGGCGACGACGGCGAACCCGAGGCCGTGCTCGCCGGCGCGTGCGGCTTCAATCGCGGCATTGAGCGCCAGCAAATTGGTTTGCTCAGCGAGATCGTCAATCACTTCGATGATCTTGCCGATGTCGTCCGCGCGGCGCCCCAGCACGTCTATGATTTCCGCCGAGGATTGAATCGCGTGGCTGGTGCGGTTCAGGCCCTCGGTGGCCTTGTCCATCGTCGTGAGGCCGCTTTGTGCTTCCTCCCGGGACCGATGCGAGATTTCCACCAGGAGCTTGGCCGTGTCCGCCACGCGCTCGATCGAAGTCACCATCTCATCAATCGAGGCCGAAGTTTCTGCCACGCTGGACGCCTGAATTTGCGTGTTCTTCACCACGTTCTGCACGTTGATGCTCATTTCGTGCATAGTGCTGGTGACTTCATCAATCGCCGAGGCGGCTTGCACGCTCACCTTGGCGGATTCGTCGGAAGCCCCGGCCATTTGGCCCGCGCCTCCCGCAACCTGGGCCGCGCTATCGCGTACTTGGCGGACCATGTCGCGCAACCCTTGCGTCATGCGTGCGAAGGCCTTCGCCATCGTGTCCTGCTGCGAACGCGGAACAATCGTTACGGATAGCTGCCCCTCCGCGATGGCGGACGAAACACCGGCCATATCTCGCAGGTGGTGAATCATTTTGTTGAAGTTCGCCGCCAGCGTACCCACCTCGTCGTTGCGGCGAATATCAATGGATTGATCCAGGTCGCCCGTGTCCCCAATCCGATGCGCCACTTCGATCAGATGGCGGAGGGGGTCAGTAATGGATTTCGCTGTGTAGAAGGCGACCAGGATTCCGAGCAGGAGAGCGAACACGGTTCCGGCAAATGTTGCCACGGTAGTGATTGTCGTCGCTGTAGCCGCCGAAGCGTTTGAGGCATCCAGCGCCTTGCGCACTGCGCTGCTTGCGCCATCCAGAATGTCCGTGGATTTATTCACCCAGGACGAAGGATCGTGCTGAAGATAATAAATTTGCAGGTCGGAGACCGTGGCATCGCCCGCGTCCACCTGGTGACGCTTGGCGATCATCTGCTTGGCGAAGTTGTCGGCCCAATTGTGCTCGTTGTCCTCCACCTCGCTGAGCGCCGTGCGAATATCGATGCTGCTCACTTTGCCTTCGCCGTCGCGCAGCAGTTCATGAAGGTCGCTGATTCCTTTATTGGTCTTATCCTCGTCGCGCAGATCGCCGCTCAGTAGGTAGTTTCCCAGCGAGAGGCGGTTCTGCATGATCTGATAACGCACATCCTCGATGGTCTGCACATCGAGCAGCGTGGCCTTCGCGGCGCCGCGGGCGCCGTACTCGCGGCGCACCGTGACGAAATTCACCACCAGCAGGATCAGCATGATTCCCAGAATGATGCCGAAACCCCAGTAGAGCTTCTTGCCGATCGTCATTGGAACTACCTCCGATGCCGTCCTGTCCGAACCTTGTAAAGGCAGTGCCGAGTGCTAGTTCTGCCCGTTAAACTCGAATTCGATAACTTCCGCTGTTTCCTTCGGTGCCGATTCAAAGCGCCACTTCTTCAGCGCTTCGATGGCCGTGTTCGCCAGAACGGGATTGCCCCCGACCACTTTTGTGCCTACAACGCGGCCGTCCGCCGAAATCGTTGTCAGGACCTTCACTTTTCCGGTTAGACCCATCTGCTTAGCCAGCGCGGGATACTCTGGAACCACTCTGCTGCGAACCTTGCGTTTCGCGGTTTCGTTGGGCGTCGGCGCATTCCGCTGCGCCAAAGCTGCGGAAGGCGCGCTCGCGCCCACCACCCCAACTGCGACCGCCAGCACAACGCCCCAAATGCCTGTTCTCAGTCTCATTCGCCCGCCTCCTCCCGAGGAGAGAAAATTCCACAGCAAGAAAATGCAATGGCAATGCCATGCCCGGCGCTTCTTTCCTGCACGTCGCGGTTCCGCAACCACTCGGCTAGGTCCCTTATTCTCAGTGGGTTCTCGTGATTTTGTTCCGGCGCTACATCCCGCTGCGAGCTGACGGGCGTCTCACCGGGCTCTCAGAATGGCCGATCCCGTCTCAGGTTGCGACACGGCCCTCGATTGCCGGATAGAGCAACACCCCTTCTCACGCTCCTTGCTCAAAATGAGATTGCACCGTACCGTCGTCCGAGTAGGCGTAGCGCAGCACCAATCCATCTCCTATGCGCGCACTAAAGCGGATTCGGGTGTTCCCCACTCGTCTCGATGATTCCTTCGAGAGCCTGCTCGCGCAGTTTTCCGCCACGACACTGGAACTTAGCCCGTCGCTGGGCACTTCGGAGTTTGCCAAGCGCCTCACGAGCCGCGCCGCGGAAATGCTCGGCGCGCGAGGGGCTGCCCTGGCATTGACGGAAGGATTCGAATGGCGCATCGCCGGCCTGCATGGACCGGCCGGGCGCTGGGACGACGTAATTGAAGCGGCTCTGGCCGCCGCGCTGGCGGAACAGGCCAATGCGCCCTCAGCCGTGCTTCGCACAGGGGCTGCCTCAGCGCTGCTCGGGGACGACATGGCTGTCGCGCTCGGCTGGGACGATATCGTGCTTGTGCCCCTCACTGGCATCGGGGGCGAGCTTCAAGGTGTGCTCTGCATTGTGGATCTGCCGCGGGAACTCTCAACAATTGAGCGGCAGTTGCTCGAAGCCCTCGCGGGCCACGCGTCGGTCGCCTTTGAAAATGTCCGCCTTTTCTCCAAGATCGAGCAATCGAGAAAGCAGTGGGTGCAAGACTTCGACGCCATCCCGGATTGGATCGTGGTGCACGATCCCGAATGCCACGTCCTGCGCCTGAACCGAGCGCTGGCCAATGCGCTGGGATTAAGCCCGGCTGCCGTGGTGGGCCGCGAGATCGGCAAGCTCAACCTCCTCGGCGGACCAGTTCAGGGTCGGCTCTGTCCCTTCTGCCGCAATTCGGAGTCCGCGGCGGAGGAGCACGTTCATACCCACGCTGAGCGCACGTATCTGATTTCCACCTCCAGGATCACCGGCGCCCGCGCGGCAGACCGGCGAACGATCCACGTGCTGAAGGACATCACCGACCGGCGCGAGGCCGAACGCCGGTTTCGCCGCGAGCGCGACTTCAACCGCAACATCCTGAACAACACGCAGAGCATGATCCTGGTGCTCGATACGGCGGGGCTCATCAGTTACGCGAATCGCCGCTGCTTCGAAGCGGGATATGGAGAAGGCGATCTTCTTGGCCAGCCGCTTGCCGATCTCGTTCCGATAAAAAGCCGAGCGGTCCTCGCGGAGGCATTTGCGAGCGCGCTGCAGGGCGCAGCGCCGAATTTTGATATTCAGTTGCAGCGAAGCCGCGGCGTTATGGGCCAGTTTTCAGTGAGCTTGAGCCCCATGCGCGATGAGCAGGGCCAAATCAACAGCATCGTGGTGGTGATGACGGACGTGACCGACGCCGCCGATTTGCAGGCGAAGCTGATGCACACCGAAAAAATGGCGGCCCTCGGGCAGCTCGTCTCCGGTGTGGCGCACGAGGTGAATAATCCGCTTGCGGCCATCGTGGGATTCACCGATCTGCTGCTCGAAAATCCGCAGGTGCCGCCCTCCGCGAAGGAAGAGCTGAAGGTCATCCTTCAGGAATCCGAGCGCACGCGCAGAATCGTGCAGAACCTGCTGAGCTTCGCCCGTCAGATGCCGGCGCGGCGCGAGCTTGTGCACGTCAATCTCGTGCTGCGGCAGACGCTTACGCTGCGCGCCTACGATTTCTCGAATCATGGAATTGAGTTGACCGAAAACTGCGGCGAAAATCTTCCGCCTGTGATGGGCGATCCGCACCAGTTGCAGCAAGTTTTTCTCAACATCATGAACAATGCATATGACGCCGTGCGGGAATCCCGGCGCGGCGGACAAATCGAGGTGAGGACGGCGCTGCGCGACGGCCGCATCGAAATCAGTTTTCGCGATAACGGCCCGGGCATTTCGCAGCCGGACCGCATCTTCGACCCGTTCTTCACCACGAAGGAAGTGGGCAAGGGCACGGGGCTCGGACTGAGCATCTGCTACGGAATCGTTCGCGCGCACCGTGGCGAAATCGCCGCGCGTAACAACGCCGACGGTCACGGCTGCACCTTTGTCGTGCGGCTGCCCGTCGCCGCGAAATCCGTGGCAACGCTGCCGGCGGAGGTCGCCTGATGCCCGCCCAGCCGGCGCCCGCATCGTCGCAGCCTGCCCGCATCTTGCTCATCGAGGATGAGCCGGCAGTCGCCGCCTTCCTGCGCTCGGCGCTCGAGCGCCGCGGATACCAGATCGTATCTTCCGCATCGGCCGCGGAGGGTTTGGAGCTGCTCGCGTCACACGAATTTCGCGGCGTGATTTCCGATTTTCGCACGCCAGGCGGGATGACGGGTGCCGACGTGCACGCGTGGCTTCTCTGCCACAAGCCGGAGCTTTCGTCGCGCGTGATTTTTATCACCGGCGATACCGCCAGCCCTGAAACCACCGCCCTGCTGGCGAAAGCCGAAGCACCGTGGGTCGAAAAGCCGTTTCGGGTTCAGGAGTTGATCGCGGCGGTGGAGAAGACCATAGGCAAGCCATGAGCGAGGACGTGCGGTTGCGATTCCTGGTGGTGGACGACGAGCAGAGCATTCGCCGCCTCTGCATGACGGTCGGCGAGGGCCTCGGATTCGTGTGCGCCGAAGCGGAAACGGCCGAAGCGGCCATCGAGTCTTTCGAGACGCGCCCTCCCGACATCGTCGTTTCCGATTTGAAGCTCCCGAGCCTTTCCGGCGCGGATTTGCTGCGCAAAATCAAGGAGATGCTGCCGCGCACCGAGGTCGCCATCATGACGGGCCACGGCTCCGTCGAATCCGCGGTAGACGCAATGCGCCAGGGCGCCTACGACTATATCGAAAAGCCGTTCCGCGTGGAAAAGCTGCGGCAATTGCTGCAGCGCATGGCCGAAAAGGTGCGCCTCGTCACCGAAAATGAATTTCTGCGCGAACGCGTCGAAACCGAAACCCAGCTCGGCGGAATCACAGGTTCATCGGCGAAGATTCAGGACGTGCTGCGCATGATCTCGCGGCTCAAAGATACTCGAACGCCAGTGCTGATCACCGGCGAAAGCGGCACCGGAAAGGAGCTGGTCGCCCGCGCGATTCACTTCCGCGGGCCGCTGGCCCAGACGCCGTTCATCGCCGTGGATTGCGGCGCGCTGGTGCCCACTCTGATGGAAAGCGAGCTATTCGGCCACGAAAAGGGTTCGTTCACCGGCGCCCTGAAAACGAAAGCGGGGCTGTTCCAGGCGGCCAATGGCGGCACGATTTTTCTGGACGAAATCGGCGAACTTCCGCTCGAAATGCAGGCAAAATTGCTGCGCGTTCTTCAGGAAAAGGAAGTGCGTCCCGTCGGCAGCAACGACAAAGTGCCGGTGGATGTGCGCGTCATCGCCGCCACGAACCGCGATCTCGAAGCCTCGTATAAATCCGGAACGTTCCGCAAGGACCTGTATTTCCGCCTCAACGTCGTCACGGTTCATCTGCCGAGCCTTCGCGAGCGCCGGACGGACATTCCGCAGCTCGTGCATTGCTTTTTGGACCGTTATGCCCCCGGCGAAAATATTCAGATCACCCCTTCGTCCATGAAAAGTTTCCTTCAATACGATTGGCCGGGGAATGTTCGCGAGCTGGAAAATTGCATCGCCCGCGCCGTCGCGCTCGGTGACCATCGCAGCATTGACGTCAACGATTTGCCCCCGCAGTTGCGCGGCGGTAGCGAATCCGCGGCGCCGGCGGATGACGTTGCGACCCTTTCCACCACCGCGCTCGCCGATCTCGAACGCATCACCATCCTCCGAGTGTTCGAGCAGGCAGGTGGCGATAAGGCGCTTGCGGGCAAGATGCTCGGCATCAGCCGCGCGACCCTGTATCGCAAATTGAAACGCTACAATATTCCATTGCGGCCGTCGCGAGAAATGGCTGCCGCCGCTCAATAGCCTTCGTAGTGTGAGACGGATCGTATCAGCTCTGAGACGCCAGCACCCCTGCCGCCCTTCGATTCACGCCAGCCGCCTTGTAAATCAAGCGCTTAGCGCCTTGGTTCGCGCCGCCGATTTGGCCGCGCTCTTGCACTCGCTCACCTGAGCCGTAGTCCGGGCATTTCTTGCCTCGCTCGCCGTTCGGCGAGGCCGCTCGCGACGGGCGGTTCCGGAAGTATCGCGGGAGGTTTCGTGTCGCGTGCCACCGATGTTGCGTCCTTGAACTCACACACGTGCGTGGAAAAGCTCGCTCAGCTCTTCCCCAGCGCCACGCCGGTTCGAATCCCGGTCACGACGATGACGCTCGGCGCGGGCCGCGACAAGCTGCACGAACGCACCGTGATCGAATTCGGCACGGCGCACGAGGTGCTGTTTTATTCGACGCTGCCGCTCGAATTCGAAGATCGCGTGCGCATCGTGACCTCGGACGGCTCGCTCGACGTTCACGCCAACGTGGTGGCCGTGCGCTACCACGACGGCCGCAAAGCCGTGGCGGCGCGATTTGTCGGCGCGATCCCAAACTGGATTATAAAACCATGACGCCCAAAGCGCCCACGACGCTGAAAATTCCCGCGAAGCCCGCTAAGCCCCAGGCGAGCAACCCCACGCCCGCCGATTTTGCCGCGCGATGGAGCGAGGCCCGCTGTGCCTATCCGCTCTACGTGACTCTCGCCATGCAATTCAACTTTCCGCCGCCGCCGCATCCGCCCGGCGAATTGCCTCCCGCTCGGCCCACCAGGGAGGTGTTCGACCGCGATTTGCAGTGGCTCGACGCGATTGACGAGCAGCTTCGTGCCGTCCAGATTCGCCAGCTTCCGCCCGAGACCTTGAACGCCAGCGAGGAAGCCCTGCGGGCATTTATTCTCCGCCAGCTCAAGAAACGCGATAAGACCACGGTTGACCGCGACAAAATTGATCTCCTGCTCGTTCAATATTTCGCGCTCTGTGCCCCGGAGCGGCTCTACCGCAGCGAAATCAAGCTTGCGGACGTCGCAAGCGTCCTCCGCCCGGTCCTCAGCGAGGCAGACGCCACGCCGCTCGAATGGTGCGAGCCCATCGAGACGATGCTGGCGAAAGTAGATGGCAGCCATAGCCTGCGCGATTTGCTCGAGGAGGGCATTTTCGAAAAGGGCCGCTTGCTGAAGGATTCCGCCGGCTGCATGTTTTACGACCCGGCGGCGCTGGTGACCTTCTGCCGGTTCAACTTTCTGCTGCGCCGCGCATTCATTCGAATGCTCCACGCGGATTTGAGCGCGATAAAGCAGGCGCTCGATAATCTCGAAGTCGCGGGAATTAAGACCGCGGATTGCCGCCGCGCTGGCTTTTCCGCCGCGGAAACCACGGTTCAGGTTCGTTACTTCTGCGAGAACTGGCGCCAGCCGTTTCAAAAAGATTACACGGCGAATTCCGTTACGCGTGCGTTCGAGCAGCTCCTGGCGCTGCGTGCGGATTTGGAGGAAGCCGTAGCGCGGATCGGGGCGAATCCCGCGCCGAAACCGCCCGTTCAGCCGCCGATGCGCGCGGCGACTCCGGCCCCTGAGCGGCCGCGCAAGGCCGCCGCACCCGCACCCGCATCCAACATCGCCGCGGCGCCGAAGCAGCCTGCGTCGCGCGACCAAGCCCCGCCCGCCCAAAAGAAGGAGCAAACTCCGGCGGCAGCGCCCAAGAAGCCCGCAAAGGCTGCGTCCGAACCGGTGGCTGCGCCCGTAGATGCAATGGACCCGGATCAGTGCATGGAAGCGATCTGGGAACAGCTAATTGCCGCACCTCCCTCCCGCGGCAGGTCCATGTCTACTGTGGTTCTCCAGGATGTGAAGGTCCTGCTTTCGTCCTGGGAGGTGGCCGCATTCGTCAGCGACGGCGATCAGGAAGCCGAGGACCTGCGGCGTGCCGTGGTGGCGCGAGCGCTGCTCGCTCAGGCCATGGATCAGCGGAAGCGATCCGGTGAAGAGGATGCGCTGGCCTCCGCGCTCGTCCTGGCCCGCAGTGAGGTGTCCTATTTCCAGGGCCGCGTCGAGCAGGCGAAGCGCGCGAAGAACACGGAAGCCGCCGTGAACCTGGGCATCAGCACGAAGCGGATGCTTTCGTTCATCGAAGAAGCTGAAAAACTCCAGTCTTAGGCGCCGGGGGAGATATAAGAAGTTGAGCAACTCAATTCATTCCAGCGTTCTGATCGTTTCCGACGATATGGAATTTGCGCGCGCCGTGGTGGCGCGCTGGCAAGCTGAGCGCCACGTCCCCGAAATGACGCTCGCCACCAGCGACATTTGGCGCCCGTCAAGCGCCTCCGCTCACGACCTCGTGATTGTCGGTCAGGTGCGCCCCGAACGAGCCGCCGCGTTGCTCTCCTCCGCGAGTGCCTCGCCCGGCGCGGCCATTCTCTACGTCGCCGAAGACGAAAAGGATGCGGCCGCGATCCATTCGAACCATTCGCAGTTACTCGTCATCCCGCGCCAGGACGGCTGGATCGGCACGCTCATCCTGCTGGCCACCGAGGCGCTTCGGCGCATCGAGGCAGTCGGCAGGGCGCAGCGCGCCGAGCGCGCCTCCCTTGAAAGCCAGTGGCAAGTCGCGCTTGGCCGCTACATGCTCGAAATGCGCCCCAGCATCAATAACGCCCTCACGTCAGTTCTTGGAAACGCCGACTTGCTCCTCCTCGAACCCGGGCGCCTTCCCGCCGGCGCCCGCGAGCAAATTCACACGATTCACACGATGGCCCTGCGGCTCAACGAAGTCATGCAGCGATTCTCATCGCTGGTCGCGGAGATGCGCGCCGGTGAGAAAGAGTCTCAGGTTGAGACGGGCGAGGTGCCTCATTCCCTCGCGGCCCCGTCGTAGCGAAATCAGGCTCCGTGTAAGTGGATGAGTATTCAGCCCTTACGAAACTGTCGCAGTTTTGGAACACGGCATCGAGGTGGCTTTGGAGTTGCAATTCAGGAAGACCGGAGATCTCGGTAGAGGTGCGCGGATGGTGAAGAAGATTCTCGTGGTGGACGACTCGGAGGCCGAGGTGCGGCTGATCCAATCCTTTTTGCAGCAGGGCGGATTTCAGACGGTCGGAATCTCCGACCCGACGAAAGTAGAGGAGATGATCGAAGAGGAGCGGCCCAATCTGATCCTGCTCGACGTCGTCATGCCGTTGCGCAATGGTTTTCAGGTCTGCCGCGACCTGAAAGGCCAGGAGCTCTATTCGAAGATTCCGGTCGTTCTGGTGACCTCGAAAAGCGCCCCGAGCGACCGTTACTGGGGCGAGCAGCAGGGCGCGAACGGGTATGTGGCCAAGCCGTTCACGCCGGACGAACTGATCAACACCGTGAAAAGGCTCGCGGAGTAAGTCCGATGAATTTGGAACAGGAAAATACGCTTCTAGCCGCGGAACTCGAAGGCGGCGAATTTCTGGAAGGCGCGGCAATTTCCGAGGAGCGCCTGCCCGAGCGGCAGTACTGCGTGTTTCGCGCGGGCCGCGAGCGGTTTTGTCTCTCCGTGTTGGAAGTCGAAGAGGTGGTGGATTGGCCGTTCGTCACGCGGATTCCGCTGGCGCCCGCATTCCTGATGGGCGTCTTCAATCTTCGCGGCACGATCGTGCCGCTGGTGGATATCGCCTTCACGGAAGGCCGGCGGCCGGGCTTGCTGCCGAAGCATGTGGTTGTGGCGGCGCTCAAAAGCGATGGCAGTCGCGACGATCTGCGCCTCGGAATCGCCGCCGACGAAGTGATCGGCACCTACTCCGCCACGGAAGAGGCGCTTCTCGATCAGGCGCCCAGCGACGTTCCGCACTGCCGCGGAATGCTGCGGCATGATGACCGGCTGGCCCTTGTGGTGGACCTTCGCCGTCTGACGGACGTGTTTCCGGCGCCGGCGATTTGAATTTGAGCGGCACGATTTGTCGAACCACGGCGCCGATACGGCGCTTCGGTTTTCGGCCGCATAGGCATAAGGCACGCAGGATTTGGAGGAAGTCATGAAAGCTCGGTTGAGTTCGACGATGTGGTTCTTGATCTTTGGAACGGCCGCCGCGCTGTTTGGCGTGCTGGGCCTCGCGTTTCATGCCGGGCGAAACTCCGGCGGGCTCTCGCTGGCGGACGCCGCTGCGCTGCCCTCGTCGTCGAGCGGTCCGCTGCTGCTTGCGGTGGCCGTGGCTGTCGGGGCGGCGCTGTGGCTGATGTTCATGCTCAGCAAGCGCTTCATCAAGCCGGCCGACGAACTGGCGAAATTTTCCGAGCGATTTGTGGCCGGCGATTCGCGCGCCCGTGCCGAAATTGACTCCCGCGACGAATTCGGAGTGATCGCCGAAAATTTCAATCGCAGCGTGGCCAAGGTGGCGCACGCGATCACGAACCAGCAGGCGCAGGATTCCCTGCAGCGCGGCATCACGGACCTGCTCAACACCATCAATCAAGTCGCGCGCGGCGATTTGACCATTCGCGGCAAAGTCACCAACGACGCGCTGGGCAACGTCGTGGATTCCGTCAACTTCATGCTCGACAATTTCACCAAGCTGCTCGAGCGTGTTCGCAAGGCCGCGATTGACGTCAGCAGCAGCGCCAACCAGATTTTGGACGCCGCCGACGATATGACCGCCGGCGCCACGCAGCAGGACCAGGAAATCACCAACACATCGTCCGCCGTCGAAGAGCTTACGGTTTCGATGAAGCAAGTGTCTAACAACGCCGAAGCCAGCGCCGAAGCCGCGCGCCGCGCCCTCGATGCCGCCGAGCAGGGCAACCGCGCCGTACGCGACACCCTCGAGGGAATGCAGCGCATTCGCTCCTCCGTGCAGGCCACCGCGAAGAAGATCAAATCGCTCGGCGATCGTTCCCTGGAAATTTCGGAAATCATCAACGTGATCAACGATATTACGGAGCAGACCAACCTGCTCGCGCTCAACGCCGCTATCGAAGCGGCCCGCGCGGGAGAAGCCGGCCGCGGTTTCGCCGTGGTCGCGGACGAGGTTCGCAAGCTCGCCGAACACTCCCGCAGCGCCACGAAGGACATCGCGGCTCTCATCAAGGCCATTCAGGCCGAGACAAACGAAGCGGTCGTCGTCATGGAAGAGGGCACGCGCGAAGTGGAGGTCGGCGCGGGATTGGCCGATCAGGCCGGCAAAGCCCTCGAAGCAATTTCAAGCGTGGTGCGTCAATCCGCGGAGCTCGTGCAGGAAATCTCGCTCGCCTCGAAGCAGCAGGTGCGCGGCACCGAAGGCGTGGCGAATGCGATGCAGATTATTTCCGGCATCACGCGCCAGACGACGCAGGGCGCACGCCAGGCCGCCTCGACCGTCGGCAACATGGTGAAGCTCTCCGAGCAGCTCAATGAAGCCCTGGCTCAGTTCCGTTCGCAATCCGGTCGGGCCGCGCCGGAGGCGGAGGAAGGCTCGCGCGCACCCGTTCCGGTGGGGTCGCATCGCTAAGGCAGAACGCAGCGCCGCGCCGCAGGGCCCGCGCTGAAGCGTGCCGAACATGAAACCACATCCAGCAACGGCGGCGAAGCTTACCGAGGCCGAACTCGACGAGATGCGGCAGCTCATCGAGCAGCGCTCGGCCATTCTGTTCGATGCCTCGCGCGAGCGCTTCTTTTCCACCCGCGTCCGCGAGCATATCGAGGAGAAGAAACTCGCCGGCGGCGCCGATCTGCTCCGCCACATTCGCCATTCGAGCGCCGAATACGAATCGCTGCTCGAAGGCTTGCTCACGCAGGAGACTTCGTTCTTTCGCTACCCGGCGATTTTCGGCGCCCTCGAAAGGAAGATCTTGCCGGAACTTCAGGAGCGCAAGTTCTGGGAAAATCCCCGCACGCTGCGGATTTGGTGCGCGGGCTGTTCCACCGGCGAAGAGCCGTACTCAGTAGCGATCACGCTTTGCGACTCCCTGAAATTCGCCGAAGCCTGGCAGATCGAGATTCTCGCCACGGACATCAGCCGTCGCGCGCTCCGCCACGCCGAACGCGGCGCCTACTCCAAGCGCAGCCTGCAGGATATGTCGCTGCGGCAGGTCGAGACCTACTTCACGCCCGCAAAACACGGTTTCCAGGTGAAGCCCCGCATCCAGCGCATGATTTCGTTTGTGCAGATGAACCTGATCGAGCCGCTCTACGTGGGCAAGGTGGACTGCATCTTCTGCATGAACGTATTGATGTACTTTTCCGAGGAGCGGCGGCTCGCCATCCTGCGGCGATTTTACGAATCCCTCGAGCCGGGCGGCTATTTTCTGCTCGGCCACGCCGAGTCGCTGTCGAACGTGCCCGTAAAGTTCGAACCCATTGTCGTCGGTGATTGCAGGCTCTATCGCAAGCCGATGCCCTTCGCCGAAGCGGCAAAGCCCGTTCCGGCGGCGATCGCGGAGGAAAGCGCGTGACGGCGCCGGACCAGGAATCCCTCGAGCTCTTCCTGCAGGAGGCTTCTGAGAACCTCCAGTACCTGCGGGAGTATTCCGGCCTGCTGCAGGAATCGCAGACCAAGCCGGAGGACCTCGAGAAACTCTATATCGCCGCCCACACCCTAGGCGGCACCTCGGCCAGCTACGGCTTCCCGCAATTTTCCGAAGTCGCGGCCAAAATGGCGCACGTCTTCCACTACGCCATGAACGCCGCGCTCACGCCCGAAATGCACGGCCCGCTCACCGAATTTATTTCAGATGCCATTTCCGTTCTCGAGTTCGATCTGCTTCAGATCAGCTCCAGCGGAGTGGAAACCACCGAGGACCTCGCCGCCTTTAAGCAGCGCTACGCCTTTGCCTTTCCGCCCGATCCCACAGCCGAACCGGAGCCGGAGGCGCAATCGCCTGATGCGGGCAGCGGCGCGCCCATTCCAGGCGTATTCCCGGCGAATTCCTTCGCGGCGGAACTCCCCGAAGATGGCGAAGTCCCCGGCGAAGTCCTCGAATTCTTCATCCCGGAAGCCGAGGAACATCTCCAGTCGGTCACGGAATGCCTGCTTGCCCTCGAAGCGAATCCCAATCCCCAGGATATTCACCGCCTGTTCCGCTCGATGCACACGGTGAAGGGCTCGGCGGCGCAAGTGGGACTCCATCGCCTCTCGGCCGTCGCCCATCGCGTCGAGGACTTGATCGGGCAATTGCGCGACGGCCTTCTCCAGCCGAGCGCCGAAATCGTCGACCTGTGCCTGGAATCCGTGGATGTGCTGAAGAAATTCCTGCAGCGCCAGTGGACCAGCGACGCGGAGATGGCCTCCGCCGTTGATCCGCTGCTCAGCCGAATCGCGGAACTCGCGCCGGAGGAAGAGCCCGAAACCGTTGACGCCGATGCCGCGGCGGATGCACCAGCCGCTCCGCTCGCGGCCAGTGCCGGCGCGCGGCACGGCGGCGCGGCGCAGCCTTTGCCGCAGGCGAAATCCGTCCGTATCTCGCTCGAGCGCCTCGACCGCATGATGAACGCCGTCGGCGAGCTCGTGATCAACCGCACGCGAATGCTCGGCCGGCTCTCCGAACTTTCAAAGTTGGTCGAAGTGCTCAATTTTTCCAAGGGCCGGCTTTCCGGCAAGGTTTCCGAATTCCAGGAAAAGCACGAGTTCAGCCGTATTCGGTCCACGCTTGTTCCGGGCAGTCACCCGCCGCAGATGGACACGCTGCGCGGTGGCTTCGCCTCGCTCGCGCCTCTTCATTCCGGCGATACGCTCGAATTCAGCGAGCTGGAAATGGACCGCTACGATGACTTCAATATTCTCTCGCGGTCGCTCACCGAAATTTCCGCGGACGTCACCGAGGTCCTCGCGCAGCTCGAGGGTTTTATGGGCCGCGTGGATACCGACATAGACGAGTTCACGAAGCTCGCGCACCATCTGCAAGACGAAATCACCGCCGCGCGCATGGTGCCGATCGGCAATCTCTACACGCGGCTTTCGCGCACCGTGCGCGATGCCGCGAAGGCAGTCGGCAAGCCCGTCGACTTGTCCCTCGAAGGCGCGGAAACCGAGCTCGATAACAACATCATCCAGCACATTTCCGATCCTCTGATTCATCTCGTACGCAACGCCGTCGCCCACGGTATTGAAGACTCTGCGGGCCGCCGCGCCGCGGGGAAAAACGAGAAGGGCCGCATCACCGTGCGCGCCTACCACCGCGGCAACCACATCTTCATCGAAGTCGAGGACGATGGCGGCGGCATTGACTACGAACGCGTGCGCCGCGGCGTGATTCAATCCGGCGCGATGTCGCCCGTCGCCGCCACCGAACTCTCCGAGCGCGAGCTGCGCGAATTCCTCTTCCGCCCAGGATTCTCCACCGCCTCCGCAACTTCGGAGCTGGCCGGCCGCGGCGTTGGTCTAGACGTCGTGCGTTCCAACGTTCACGCGCTCAATGGCGAAATCGAGGTGCACTCCGAATTTGGCCGTGGCGCCTGCTTCACCGTGAAGGTGCCGCTCACCCTGATCATTTCCCAGGCCCTCTTCGTCCGCTGCGGAAAATCCGTGTTCGCTTTCCCGCTCGCCGTCGTCGAGGAAATTCGCCGCCTCAAGCCCGGGGAAATTGAAGACGTGGGAGGCAAGCTCCTCACCCGCGTGCGCGACGTCGTTACCGAAGTGGTTCGCCTGGATTCGCAGCTCGCCCTGCCCGCCCTCGAACCGCTCAACGGCTATTTCCACATGGTGATCGTGAAGGTCGCCGGAAAGCACGTCGGCGTGGTCGTGGAAGAGGTTCTCGGCAAGGACGAAATCGTCATCAAGAATCTCGGCGATTATCTGCGCCGCGTAAAGCTCTTCCCGGGCACGACCATCGCCTCCGACGGCAGCCTGATTCTCCTGATTGATTTGAATCGCCTCGTTTCCGCTGGCACGGCTGAGCGGAACGCCTTGCCCGCTTCCTCTCCCGCGGCCCGCGTCTTTGCGCCAGGCGCTGAAGCGGTGGCCTCCGGCAGCATTCCCTCCGAAGCCGTGGACCCGGTCGAAAACGACCGCGTCCTCGTCATTGCCGACGATTCGATCAGCGTGCGCAAATTCGTCGGGCGCATGCTCGAAAAGGCCGGATACCGCGTCAAGCTCGCCGCGGACGGATTGGAAGCCGCCGAATTGGTCGGCCAGGTCGGATGCCATCTGGTGATCACCGATCTTGAAATGCCGCGCATGAATGGATACGAGCTCATGTCTCATTTGCGGCAAGACCCGGTCACGCGCCGCATTCCCGTCCTGGTCGTCACCTCGCGCGCCGGTGCGAAGCATCGCGACCGCGCCCTCAAGGAAGGTGCATCCGCCTTCTTGACGAAGCCGGTGCAGGAAGATCAGTTGATCTCAACCGTCGAGGGCCTGATCGGCTCGGCCGCGATGCAGGGGCGCCCAGCAGCGGGCGTTCCGCTGGCAGGATTGAAATGAACGCGAACACGCCCGCAAAAAAAATTCGCGTGCTGATAGTGGACGATTCCGCCTTCATGTGCAAGGTGCTGCAGCGGATCATCAGTTCCGATCCGCAGTTGGAGGTTGCCGGCCTGGGCCGCGATGGCCGCGACGCCGTCGCGCTGGCCGAATCGCTCAGCCCAGATGTGATCACCATGGACATCAACATGCCGCATGTGGATGGCCTGCAGGCCACCGAGCTGATCATGTCGCAGCATCCCCGCCCGATCGTCATCGTCAGTTCCGAATCGCGCGAAGGCGCCGCCAGCACCCTGAAAGCCCTCGAACTCGGCGCCATTGATTTCGTGCCCAAGCCATCCAGCGGCATTGATCTTGATATGAAGGCAGTGGCCGAGGACCTCACCCGCAAATTGAAGCAAGCCGCCAAGGTCCGCGTCGTGCGCACGGCTACTCGCTCCAAGCTCCCTGTCCCCCACGCCCCGGTTTCCCCCGCCGCCACGGCGGCGAATCGCGAGGCGCTCGCCGCCAATGCCGGTCGGTTTCCCATCGTTGTGATGGCCGCGTCCACCGGTGGACCCGCCGCGGTCACGCGCGTGGTCGCCGGATTGCCGAAAGATCTTCCCGCGGCCGTCTTCCTCGTGCTCCACATGCCCGCGACCTTCACCAAGCAATTCACGCAGCAGCTCGCGGAAATCGCCGCGCTTCCGGTGAAGGAGGCGGAGCACAATGAATCGCCCCAGCCCGGCATCATCTATCTTTGCCCTGGCTCGCACCACCTGCGGCTTTCGTCCGCCGGCAGGATTGCGCTCGATTCCGGCCCCCGGATTGACGGCTATCGGCCCTGCGCCGACGCCACCATCGAATCCGTAGCCGCCTGCGTCCGCGCCCTCACCGTTGCCGTCGTGCTCACCGGCATGGGCAACGATGCCGCCAAGGGCATCCAGGCGGTCAAGGCCGCCGCCGGCCACGTCATCGCCCAGAATGAAGCCACCTCCACTATCTTCGGCATGCCCGCCGAAGCGATCAAGACGGGCGCCGTCAACGAAATTCTCGCCCTCGACGACGTGGCCGCCGCAATCGAAAAGCGCGTCGCGAAGCTCAGTCGCCTCGCCCCGGCGGGCGCGCGATGAGAATCGCCGCGCAGGACGCGCCGAAGCCGCGCCGCCATCAGAGCGCCGGGCAGGTAATCCTGTTTTCCGTCTCTCGGCAGACCTTTGCCATCGCTGCGGGCGCCGTGCGGGAAATCCGCGACACGGATAGCTTGGCCGGTGCCGCCGTGGAAATGGAACAGACCAGGGTGCCCAAGGTCCGCCACACGGTCGAGCGCGCCCACAGAACCTATTTCGTCGTCAACGCCTGTTTACATTTTCATCTGCCGGTATCGCGGCCCTCCTTGGTTCTCGTCTTGCGCGAATTGCGCGCTGCTGTTCTCGTGGACCGCATCGAGCGCATGGTTGAAATCGCCGCCGTCTATCCGCTGCCGGGCGCGTTTCAGGGCGAGGAGCGCCAGTGGTATCGTGGCCTCGCGTATCTGGATGACTGCGTAATCCCGGTCCTTCAGCCCTCTGGATTTCTCTCGCCCGCGGAGTTTCGCTGGCTCGATAGCTCCGCCCGCGCCTCTGCCTCGCGCCGCGAGTTGGAAGGAGCAGCCAGGGCATGAACGCCGCCGAAACCACCTCCCGCGATTCCTACGTGCTGCTGCAAATTGGTGCGCGCCGCTTTGCCCTTCCGGCGGCTTTGATCGCCGAGCTTGCGCCTCCCGTCCGATTGCACACGTTTCCTCACGCATCCGCTCTGATTTCCGGCGTGATCGTCCGCCGCGGGCGCATCGTGCCCGTCTACGACGCCAGCGCCGAGCTCTGCTTCGGCCGCGCTTTCACGCACCGCTTTTACCTGATCCTCCGGCGCCCTTCGCACGCACTCGGCGAATTTGCCGCCCTGCCCGTGGATGGCGAATGCGAGCTCGCATCCGGCGAAGTGCAGCCTGCCGAAGCGGGCGCGCCGCGCTATGTCTCCGGAATGCTCGCAACGGGCGATGGTTCTGTCAGCATCTTGGATTTCGAGGCCCTGGTCGCGTCATCTGTTGTTCCATCCGGCCAGCGCGCCCAGGCGGAGCGGCCTTCATGAACGCCACCCCCGCCCTGCCGCGCATTCTGTTGATTGATAGCAACGTTTATTTCTCGAAGCGCCTCGGCGACGCCCTCAAGCGCCAAGGCTTCGACGTCGTTCCGAGCACCCAGGCCGCCTATGCCCTCACCATGCTCGAATGGAACGCGCCCTCCGCGATTCTCTGCGCCACGAATCTCCGCGAAATGGGCGCTCTAGAAATGGCCCCCATTTTGCGCGGCGATCCGAAAACCGCCGCCATTCCGCTGATCGCCATCGGCGGCGGTGGCGATCAGGCCCTGCTCGAGGCATACCGCGCCGGCTGCGACGATTTTGTGGATCGCCGCCGCCCGCCAGCGGATATCGCCGCCCACGTTCACAATTTTCTCGTCAGCCGCCAGGATGGATTTCAGCCCACCCAAATGCTTTCCAGCACCGAAACCGACCTCAGCGGCAGCCTTTCCCATCTCGATCTGCCCGGAGTGATCCAGATGCTCGGCCAGGCGCATCAGAGCGGCGCGCTTCACGTCAACGCCTCCGAAGCGGATGGAATTATCTTTTTCGAGGGCGGCCAGATCGTCCATGCCGAATGCGAAGCGCTTTTCGGAGACGAAGCGGTTACTCAAATCGTGAAAACCTGCCACGCCGCCGTCCATGGCGTCTATAAATTCATTTACGGAGCGGCAGCCGCGCAGCGCACCGTTCTGCGCTCCGCCACTGACCTGCTGCTCGATGCCATGCGCGAATTTGACGAAGACCAGCGCGACCAGGCCGAAAAGGAGCCTGCATGAGCGACACCCTGCCCCTTACCGCCGTGCGCATTCCCGTCATTTATTTCATTGACGATAGCGCCACCATGCGCGAAGTGATGAAGATCGCCTTCCGCAAGGAGCAATTTCAGGTGATCACCTGCGCCGATGCCGCCAGCGCCCTCGCGCAATTCGCGGAATCGGCCCCGGATGCCGTCATCACGGACGTAATCATGCCGGATAAGGACGGCTACGAAGTCTGCCAATTCATCAAGCAGCACGAGCAATTCGGCCGCACGCCGGTGATCTTGATGTCCGGCGTCGTGAATCGCAGCGTGGCCGAAAAGGCGATGGCCGTGAAAGCAGACGAGCTGATTCGCAAGCCGTTTCAGCCTCACGACTTGATCGCGCGCGTCAAGGGCCTCATCCATCCGAAGCCCGCGCCTGATGCCGCGGCCGATTTGCCTGCTGCTTCGCCCGCGCCGCCGCCTCGGCCGGCCGCGTCTCTCACGAGCCTCTTTGCGCCCCCCGCCGCTCCAGCCGTCGCTGCGCCGCGCCCCCACGCCGTTCCGAATGCCCGCGCGCCCATCGCCGCGCCGCCAACCCAACCCGCCGAAGTGCAAAAGCTGCGCAATGAAATTCGTCGCCTCGAATTGCTCGTCAAAAAACTCCAGGCCGAACTCGAAGCCCAGCAGCAATATTGCGCCGCGCTCGAAGCGCATTTCAAAACGGTGCAGGAAACCATCTGATCCGTTCGTCAGCCCCTCAGCCAATCGCCGTTCCGTCCCTCGCGTTACTCTTCTGCCGCACGCGCTTCAGCTCCCTCCTTGACCTCTGAATCCCAGCGGCATAGGCTCGGATCACCCTCTCTTTGCCAGGCGGTTGTGCACTAGGCCCATGGAGACCGAATGGGGCGCCGACGCGAGCCGCGGATCCCGATGTGTTTTCCGGTGAAGGTGTCCGGATTCGATTCGTCCGGCAAGCCGTTCACCGTCAACACCGAAACCAGCGATATCAGTTGCCGCGGGGCTTGCCTCAAGGCGCTGGGGGATTTCCTCGAACCAGGAAAGAAAATCGAAGTTGATTTTGAGGGCCAGAAGGCGTGGTTCCGCGTTCAGTGGCTTGCGCGGAATGGCGGCTCGAATTCCAGCCGCGCCGGCGTGCGCTGCCTCGAACCCGGAAAATACATCTGGGGCGTCCCGCCGAAACGCTGGGAAGCGGACACTTACGATCCCGCCGCGCCACCGGTACTCGTAGCGCCGGCGCAAGCGGATGGCGGCGCCTCGCGCCCAGCCATATGGGTCGGCGGCGAGCGCCGTGAATTTCCGCGCCACACCTGCCGTGCCCCCGGCGAGGTATCCATCCGCGGGGATTCGACGCAGGTCCCCGGCACCGTCACGGACATATCCCTCGGCGGCTGCTATATCGAGATGCTTTCGCCCCTTCCAGTCGGCGCCGATGTGGACCTTACCCTCAGGCCGGGTGACGCTACCCTGCATATCGTGGGAAAGGTGCGCTCCTCGCAGAACGGCATGGGCATGGGCGTCTCGTTCACCGGAATCAGCGCCGAAGATTTTGAGGCGCTCCGCCGCTTCGCTCCCCTGGCGGGCGGCGCCTCCGCCTATGAAGGTTCTCCGGACGCCGCCGCGGAAATCGCCACCAAAGATGTCGCGTCTTCGCGCAATGGCGCGTCGCGGCAAGCGCACCAGCCCGCGTCCGCCCGGCCCGCCTCATCTCGAACCGACTTGCGCGCACTAAATCCAACCCCCACCGAAGCCCTCGATGCCATCGCGCGCGTGCTCTTTCGCAAAGGGATCATCACGCAAGCCGAATTCGTGGACGAATTGGAGCGCCTGCGAACCGTCAAGACCTAGCCTGTTTCAAAAGTTCAGCTGTACCTTTTCTGTACGTTTTCCGTCCTTCGCTCGCTGCGAATCCATGCTACCGTGAATCGTTTTTGAAGGTCACAACGGAGCCATCGAGATGGAGCGGCGCGATAGCGAAGCTGGCAGCCTGCGCGCGAATCATTCGTCGCAATCCACCGGCCGCCGTTTTCTAATCTACGGTACGGGGATTAGAAACGGGCTTAACTCCCCTGTTTGCACCGCAAAATCCGTTCTAATATACGGTGACGCACCCCGCGCGGCGCTTGCCATCGCCTCCCGCGCCGCGCGGAATTCCGTTGCCAAGCCGCATTTTGCGGTAATATACCGCCGCTCTAAACGACAGTCTCCGCGAGGCTCTATGCGACGAATGATTTCGAGTGCGCTTTTGGCCGTTGCTTCCTTTTCCGTGCTGTTCTTTGTCACGATCAGCGTCGCTGCCGCTCCCGCGCCGCCCAAGGCAGCGAAAGTAAAGGCCGGCCGCTATGGCAATGCCGGCTCGATCACCGCGGATGAGATGAAGATCTACGACTACTTTCTCGCGTCCGATCAGCTCCAGGGCCGGAATCTTCCCTCGAATGGCTACGACACCGCCGCCCTCTACGTCGCCAGCCACCTCGCGGAGTGGGGCCTCAAACCCGGCGGCAGCACCACCGGTACAAACGGCCCGTTGCAGCCCTATTTCATGCCGTTTGAGCTGGTCAGCCGCTCCGTCGTCGCCGATGAATCCAAGGCCGCCGTTACGGCGCCCGAACGCCGCTTTGGCCGTCGCGGCCCGGCCCAGGCTGCCAGCGGTCCTCCGCGAACTGTGGATTTCGAATATGGTAAGGACTGGATGCTGGCCGGCGGTGGCTTTCGCGGCCCCTCGCTCAGTAAATCGGTCAACGTCTCCGGCAATCTGGTATTCGCGGGCAACGGATATGTAATCAATAAGACGAACACAGATCCCTACCAGGGCCTCGACGTGCATGGGAAGATCATCGTCGTCGCCGGCGTTCCCCCGGAAATCGCGGCGCAGCAGGCCGCGGCGGGCGCGCGGCGCGGCGCTCCGCCTCCGAGTCCGCTCGGCGAAAATTGCACCGATTACCTCACGCCGGAAGAGTACGCCGCAAAAAGCGGCGCATTGGCTGTCGTCAGCATCGCGAATTTTCAGCAGCTCGCCGCCATGGCGAATAGCGGCGCCCCAGCGCCCTCGCCCGCCAATGGCCCCGCCTTCCAGGTGACCAGATTCGCTCAGGCGCCGAAATGCCCCAGCGCTCCGGCCATCGTTGCCGGTGTGCGGATGACGAATCTGCTCTTCGAAGGCGAAAAGCTCAGCCCCTCCGCCGCGCTATATGCCGTCGGAAGCAACGCCAAGGAGGCATCGTTCCCGCTGAACGCCGAAAAGAAGCTCGACCTTCACGTCTCGGTGCGCAGTGAGCAAGGCCACGCGGAAAATGTCGTCGGCATTCTCGAAGGCGGCGATCCCGTGCTGAAAAGCGAGTACGTGGTCATCAGCGCCCATCTCGACCACATCGGCCTCAGCCAGGTGCCGCTGCCGGATGGCGACAATATAAATAACGGCGCGGACGACGACGGCTCGGGCTCAACCGGACTGCTGGCCATCGCGCGGTCCTTCGCGCAGGGCGCGCAGCGCGGCGTTCGCCCGAAGCGCTCGATCATCTTTCTATGGAATGGCGGCGAGGAGAAAGGCCTCTGGGGCTCGCGCTACTTCACCGAATTTCCCCCGGTGGACCTGTCGAAAGTGGTCGCCAATTTGAATATGGACATGATCGGCCGCACCAAGGGCCCCGGCTATTCCGATCCGGATCCGACGCACGCCCTCGTGAATCCCGGCGAGGTTTTCGTCGTCGGGCCAAATATCAGCAGCGACGACCTGGAAAAAACCATCGAGACGGTGAACAACAATTTCCAGAAACTCGCCCTCAACCACTTCTACGATGCCACCGCCCCCGATGCGACCCACGATAACCTCGGCCCGAAGCCCAATGGCCAGCGCATCTTCTATCGCAGCGATCATTACAATTTCGCGAAGATGGGCATCCCCATCGCTTTCTTCTGCGATGGACTGCATCCCGATTATCACCGCCCCACCGATTCCCCGGACAAACTCGATTTCCGCGAAATCCAGCAGGTCTCGCAGACCGTCGCGGCCGTCGCCTGGGTCCTCGGAACCGAGCCCGGCCGTCCGAAGCTGAACCAGAAGCTGCCCGATCAGCTCGTCAAGGACATGAAAACCTCGAAGGAAGACGGCTGGGGCACGCTAACGCCCGTAATGCCCCCGCTCGCAAACGAGCCGTTTTAGGGTCTACTGTCCGAATAGCGCGAAGGTAAAGAGGTTCGTGCCGGCGGTCATCGAAATATACTGCTTGCCGTTCACGCGGAAGGTCATCGGATTCGAATAGAGGGTGCTGCCCATATAAAAGTGCCACAGGTCCTTGCCCGTTTTCGCGTCGAGCGCTACCAGATCGTCATCCGCGTCCGCCGTGAACACCAGGCCCCCGGCCGTCGCCATCGTTCCCGCCCACATGTAGACTGGCCCCGGCAGCGGATACTCCCAGCGGATATCGCCGGTGGTCGCATTAATCGCACGCAGGTAGAATTCGCCCGGGTCGGTTCGCTCGGCCACATGATTCGTGCCGTAATAGCCCACGTTCGGCGGCCGGTGATTCTGCTTCGAGCTGTAGAAAATTTCGCAGCGCTCCAGGCTCACCACGTAGAGCAGCCCAATCTTCGGGTCAATCGACGGCGCCCACCAGTTCGTCGCCCCCTTCAGCGAAGGGCAAACCTTCACGCCTGCCGGCGAGGGCTCCATGCCGGGAATCACGATCGGCTTTCCATTCGCGTCTATGCCCTTCGACCAATTCAAATCCTTGATGAACGGCTTTGCCAGCAGAAATTTTCCGTTCGTGCGATCCAGGACGTAGTAGTAGCCGTTCCGATTCGCCTGCACCAGCAGCTTCCGCGGCTTCCCCTGAAAATCCGCATCCAGCAGCACGGCCGTCTCATTCGCGTCCCAATCGTGCGTATCGTGCTGCGTGAACTGAAAATACCATTTCAGCTTGCCCGTTTCCGGATCGAGCGCCACCACGCAATCCGAATAAAGATTGATGCCCGGCCGCTCCTCGCCATTCAGATCGGGCCATGGATTTCCCGTCGTCCAATAGACTAGGTTCAGCTCCGGATCGTACGACCCGGTCATCCATGTAGGGACTTCGCCCCAATCGTCGGGGAAGGTGCCCCACGTATCGCGCCCGAATTCGCCTTTGCCCGGAATCGTCCAAAAGCGCCAATTTTCCTTGCCCGTATCGGCGGAAAGCGCGGCGACATAGCAGCGATAGCCCGATGACGCCACGCCCACCAGAATTTCGTTCTTCACCACCAGCGGCGCCGGCGTGCAGAAGTACCCTTTTCCGGCGGGCGCAAACGCGTGGTCCCAGATCACCGCGCCGTTCATGCGTTGCAGCGCAACCAAATGGCAATCGCTCGTCTCGAAATAGACGCGATCCCCCAAAATCGCCGCCCCGCGGTTCCGGTGTTTTGTGCGCACGCTCACCGCGTCGTAGTGCCAGATTTCGCGCCCCGTCACGGCGTCCAGCGCATAGATCCCGTTGCTCTTCGTCGCATACATCACGCCGTCATAGACGAGCGGCACGCTTTCCGCCCGATCCGCGTCGCCGTCGTTGTGCCGCACCCACACGGGCGCCAGCCGCGACACATTTGTCGTGTTGATCTGCGTGAGCGGGCTGAAGCGATGCGCCGCATAGTCGCCCAGATACGTCAGCCAGTTGTTGCCCGGCCCCGACGCCAAATCCTGCGGACGAACCTGTGCCATCGCCGCCGGAGCCAGCAGAATGGCCAGCGTCGCCGTGATCCACAGCCTTCTCGTCGCGCCCCGCACTTCGTCGCGCCGCTTTGCTCGCTTCGGAATCAATCTTCCTCCTCGGGTTGCGGCGCCGCGCTCGTGGGCCCTTCCGGCGGCCGCACCGATTGGCGGCTCAGAAACGCCAGCAGGTCCTGAATTTCCTTCTCCGTCAGCACTTTCTGGTAGTCGTCCGGCATCCACGATTTCGGCTGAAACGCGGCGCGGCTCATCTCCTCGCCGCGCAGCAAATGGAGATGTCCGGCGGCGTCCAGCACCTGCATCGAATAATTCGTATAATTTTTCGCCACCCCCCGCAGTTCCTTGCCGTCCGGCGTGTGCAGGATCACGGCGCGATATCCCGCCATCGGGTCGCCATAAAGATCGGCCTTGTTGCTCGCATCGCTGCCGGTTTTCAGCAGCGCGTCGTGGATTTGATCCAGCCGCCGCGCGGCGCCGATGTTGGTCAGGTCCGGCCCCAGAAATCCGCCCTCGCCGCGGATCATGTGGCACTGCGAGCACTGGCCCTTGCCGAAGAAAATCGCCCGCCCGGCCGCAACGTCCCCGGGCAGATGCAGGCTGATGGCCGTCGCGCTCAGGCTTCGCAGATAAGCCACCAATTGCTGGATTTGCGTTTGCGGCAGCGGAAATGCCGGCATCGCCGTCGCCGGTATGCCGTCATGGACCACTTTTGAAAGCGCCTCGTCCGAAGCGCGCCGCACGTCGCTATTCGTGATCAGGTTCGGGCCTTGTCCTTCGCCCTGTCCGCCTTCGCCATTCGCCCCGTGGCAGATCGCGCAGGTTTCGCGGAAGCGCGTCTGGCCCGCGGCAATCGCCGCGGGATTGCCGTCCAGCGGATTCGAGGCTGCGCTTGCACCGGCGCGTCCGCCATTGGCGCGCCGCTCGCCCCTCGCGCGCTGCTGCGCCGCAACCGTCACGCCCGCCGCAAGGCACAGCGCCGCAATCGCTGCTGTAAATTTAGGACGCCGCAAAATTCCCATTCGCTCCCCGCGCAACCGCTCGGTAAATTTCGTCCGCGAAGCCGAGATAATCGCACCATCCTCCGCAAATTCCAATCGGAAATCGCCGATCCGAAAAGAACCGGCGTCCCAGAGGCAAAGGGTGTTCGTTTGCCGAAGGACCGCTCTTTCCATGAAGCTGATCGCCGATTTGAATCCTTAGCTCTGAAATTCCCCCTTTAGTCCGCTCTGAATCCGCTTGACACTCCGCGCCGCTGTGGATACGGTGCTCGAATCTTGCATCGCGGGCCGCCGCGTCGCGCGCCGCGCATTTTCACCACATTGAGGAGAGACATGGATAAATCCGACCGGAAACCTGGGCAGAACGATGATTCGCGGCGTCATTTTCTGAAGGGAATCGCCGCCACGCCGCTCGCTGCATTCATTGCCGGTGCGGGCGCCGCGGCGCTTGATGCCAAGCCCGCGCCCGCCGCCGCTTCGGCCCCGCTCCCGCAGAACCGCCGGATGCAAGCCACGCCCAACGGCAGAAAGTTGGTCGCCATCCAGATCGGCGCGCGCTCCTTCGTGGACGAAGGCGTCGAAAAATGTCTCGACACGCTGCAAGAAAAAGGCGGCGTCAACACCCTCATGTCCACCGTCTTCACCTACGGCCGCGGACTTGCCGGGCGCGGCGTGCCGCTCGCCGACCACGGCGTGCAGCAGCCGGATCAGGTTCATGGCGGCAGCTACACCAAAATTCATCCCGAGTTTTACGCCGATTCCGTCGTCAAGGATCTGCGCGCCCCCGACCTCGGCGATTTCGATATCCTGGCCGACGTCACGCCCGCCGCGAAAAAGCGCGGCATGCAAACCTACGCCCTTTTCGAGGAAGCCTATAACCCGCGCCTGATTCCCAATTTCGAAAAGATCGCCGAAGTGGACATCAACGGCCGCATCGGCGGCAGCACCTGCCTGAATAATCCCAATGCCCGCACGATGCTCGTCTCGCTCGTCGAGGATTGGTTCAAATCCAACGAGCTGGACGGCATGATGTGGGAATCCGAGCGCCAGGGCCCGCTCAATAATCTGATCGGCGCGCATTTCGGCCGTTTCAATGGCCGCAGCTCCGCCTATTGCTTCTGCACCTTTTGCACCCGCAAGGCCGCCGAGCAGGGCATCAACGTCGCCCGCGCGCGCGAAGGTTACGTCGCCCTCGAAGCTTGGGTGAAGCAGACCTTCGGCCAGCCGCGCTCGAACGACGGCTCCGCCGTCACCTTCTGGCGCCTGCTTCTCGAATATCCCGAAATTCTCGTCTGGGAGCGCTTCTGGTTCAAAAGCCAGGAGGAGGTCTACGGCCTGCTCTATGGCACCGTGAAGGAGGCGAATCCTCGCGCCCGCGTCGGCTGGCACATCATGCATTTGATCGCCATGAGCCCGTTCTATCGTGCCGAGCAGGACTACGCGCGCCTCGCCCGTTTCGCCGATTACCTCAAGCCGTGCACGTACAACAACTGCGCCGGCCCGCGCTTCGCGCAATATATCCGCAACGTGCAGTCCACCGTCTTCCACGATCTCTCGCCCGATGAAGTGCTCGAGTATCATTACAAAATCCTCGATCTCACCGGCGAAGCGACTCTCGATAAGCTGCCCACCACGGGCCTTTCCGCCAATTCCGTCGCCGTGGAAACCAAGCGCGCCCTCGCCGATGTCGGCAACTCCACGCCCATATATCCCGGCATTGACATTGATATTCCCACCGCGCCCGGCACTAAGCACACGCAGCCATCGGACGTGAAAGCCGCCGTCATCGCGGCCTTCAATGCCGGCGCGCCCGGCGTGGTCCTCTCGCGCAAGTATGCGGAAATGAAGCTCGCGAATCTCGCGGGCTCCGGCGACGCCTTGCGCGAGTTAAAAATCATCTGATGAAAATCGTTTGACGAAAACCGTCTCACGGCCCTGAAAATCGGCCCGGCGCCATCCCGCTCGCGCGAGCCGCATAGGAGATTCATGCCCCTCTGGCACCAGCCGCTTTCTCCGGCGCACGGCATGGCGCTTTCCGCCGTGGTCGCTGCCGTTCCGCTGGCGGTTGTGCTCGTCCTGATGGGATGGCTCCGCAAGCCCGGATACATTTCCGCGGCCAGCGGCCTGCTCTCCTCGCTCGTGCTGGCCTGCGCGGTGTGGCACATGCCCGTGGGCCTCGCTTTGTGGAGCGCGGGTTACGGCCTTGTCTACGCCCTCTGGCCCATCATGTGGATCGTCTTCACCGCCCTTTGGCTCTATAACCTCGCCGTGGACACCGGCAAGTTCGATCTCCTTCGCCGCTGGATGGAGGATCATGCCTCCGGCGACATGCGCATCCAGGCGATCATGGTCGCCTTCTGCTTCGGCGCGTTGCTCGAGGGAACGGCGGGATTCGGCGCGCCGGTGGCCGTCGCCGCGTTCCTCCTCGTGGCGCTCGGGTTCAGCTCGCGCCGTGCCGTCACGCTCTCGCTCATCGCGAATACGGCGCCCGTCGCCTTCGGCGCGCTCGGCATTCCCATCGTCGCGCTCGCCGGCGTCACTGGTCTCGATCAGGGCAAGCTTTCCGCGATGGTCGGCCGGCAGCTTCCTTTCATGTCGTTCCTGATTCCCGCCTACCTCGTGGTGGTGCTCGCGGGCCGCAAGGGATTGCGCGACGCCTGGCCCGCGGCCCTCGTCGCGGGCGGCAGCTTCGCGCTCGTGCAGTTTTCCGTATCCAATTATTGGGGCCCGTATGCCGTGGACGTGCTCGCCTCGCTCGCCTCGATTGTCGCGCTCACCATCTTCCTGCGCTTTTGGCGCCCGCGCGGTCCCGACGGCCATCCTGGCGGCGACCGCGGCGGAGAAGGTGTTCGCGGCCTCGATCCCGCCGCGCGGCTTTCGTTCGGCGAATCCGTAGCCGCCTGGGCGCCCTGGATTCTGCTGGCAGTGGTGATGGTGGTGTGGTCCGCGTGCGAGCTCTTCCAGAAATTTCAGCTCTCGATCCAGGTGCCGCACCTGCACAACGCCGTCTTCATCACCCTGTACGGCAAGCCTTACGCCGCGATTTATGCCTTTCAGCCGCTCGCCGCGGGGACGGCCGGTTTGGTCGCCACGCTGCTTTCCGCGATTGTTTTGCGGGCGGGTCCGCGCGCCCTGCTGCACTCCGGCTGGACCACCCTGCGGCAGCTCCTGTTGCCCGGCCTTACCGTGATGCTCATCGTCGCGCTCGCCTATACCTATAATTATTCCGGCATGGCTTACACGCTGGGCGCCGCGCTCGCCGGCCTCGGCGCGTTTTTCCCGTTCGCCAGCTCCTATCTCGGATGGACCGCCTGTTTTCTCAGCGGCAGCGATACCGCCAGCAACCTGCTCTTCGGCAATTTGCAGGTGGCCGCGGCGCATCAGGTGGGCGTGAGCCCCATCCTGCTCGCCGCAACCAATTCGTCCGGCGCCGTCGCCGGCAAGATGATCTCACCCCAGAATATCGCCGTCGGCGTCACCACGGTCGGCCTTGCCGGCCAGGAGGGCCAGGTGCTCCGCGACACCTTCTGGCACAGCGCCCTCTTCGCCGCGCTGGTCGGCGTCCTCGCACTGCTCCAAGCCCACTTCCTCGGCTGGATGGTCCCCTGAACCGAACGCGCATCGCGCATTGCTTCGCGTTTCCCGGCGCATCGCTTGAACGTAATTCGATATACTGATTCCGCGCCGAAACCATGCAAGTTGAATTTGCCTTCGGAAAATCGCCGATATCGCTGCAACTGCCGGAAGGCTTCCGCTATCGCCTTCTGAAGGCGCGCTCGGCCGCGCCGCTCGCCGGTCCCGCCGCGGCCATCGAGCGCGGCCTCGACGCCCCGCTCGCCGGGCCGCCCCTGGCGGAGCTTGCGCGCGGCAAAAAATCCGCGGCCATCTCCGTCTGCGATATCACGCGCCCCGTGCCCAACCGGGAAATTCTGCCTCCCATGCTGCGGCGGCTCGAACGCGCCGGGATCGCTCGCCCGAATATCCTTATCCTCATCGCCACCGGCTCGCATCGCGCCGCCACCCCCGCCGAAATCGAGGAAATTTGCGGCGGCTACGTCGCCGAAAATTACGCCGTCGCGAACCACGATGGCGCCGATCTTTCCGCTCACCAGGACCTGGGCGCCACCCCCTCCGGCACGCGCGTCTATCTCGACCGGCGATTCATCGCCGCGGACCTGCACATCACCGTGGGATTTATCGAGCCGCATCTGATGGCGGGCTTTTCCGGCGGGCGCAAGCTTGTCGCGCCGGGCCTCGCCGCCACCGAGACGATCAAGACGCTGCACAGCCCGCGCTTCATGCGCGATCCACGCGCGGTGGAAGGCTCGCTCGAAAATAATCCGTTGCACCGCGAGCTGCTCGAAATCGCGCGCATGGCCCGCCACGACTTCATGTTGGACGTGGCCCTCGCGCGCAACGCCGAGCGCGGCCCGCGCGCTATCGCCGGGGTGTTTGCCGGTGCGCCTGCCGAGGCTCACGCCGCGGGCGCCGAGTTCGTCGCGCGCGTCATGCGCGAGTCCTTGCCCGAGCCGGTGGACGCCGTAATCACCACCGCCGCGGGCTACCCGCTCGATCTCACCTTCTATCAGGCAGTGAAGGGAGTCACGGCAGCGGCGCACGTCGTAAAGCCCGGCGGCAAAATTCTGCTGCTCGCCGCGTGCGACGAAGGCATCGGCGGCGGGCAATTCGCCCGCTTGATCGAGGAAAATCCCTCCGATCGCGCCTTCCTCGAAAAAATCGCCCGCGCTCCTGTGATCCCCAATCAGTGGCAGCTCGAAAAGCTCGCCCTCGTCACGCAGAAGGCCGAAGTTTCTTACTACGTCCCCGGATTGCCCCGCCGCTACGCCTCTTCCGTATGGGGCGCGGTCCGCGATTCCGCCGGGGGCGCAGTCGCCGCATTGGCCCGCGCGCTCCCGCCAAATGCCTCGGTCGCCCTGATCCCCGAAGGCCCCTACGTCCTCGCCTCCCTGGATGGGGAGCAGGTAAAATCTTCATATTGACAAAGTATTGATTATGTGATAACCTGCGGCCGCATGTTTATCGCAACTCATCCCCCGCCCGGCAAGACAAAGCACCCCCTTTCTCACCCTCCCCGGCGGCGCCCTCGCCCATTTCTAATCTACGGTACGGGGATTAGAAATGGGCTTAACCCCTGTAGCTGCAACGCAAATTTCGTTCTAATCTACGGTAAACACGTTCTCGCGGGTGAATCGCCCGCCGGCGCCCCGGCCCAAAAGGCCGCGGCTTGCCGGGATGGGGTATCCTTGTGAGCCTGATGACAACTGCGCCGTGGATTTCGGTGGAGGATTATGGCCAGCCGGGGGGCTGGCCAGGCGCGGAGCAGTGCGCGGCGCGGAGCCGCGAATGCTGCGAGGCGCTGGAACGCGGCGGCGTGCTTTTTTTTGCCGAGCCTCCATTTTCCTTCCCGCGGGAGGATCGCGATTTTCTGCTTCAGCAGCGCTGGACGGAGCTGCGCCTGCACAAGAACGTCTCTTATCGGCCGTCCGAGGGCGTGCTGCGCGGGGTTTCCGGCGATGCGCCCACGATCGAACGGCTGCGCGCGATTCTGCGAAATTACAGCGAGCAGGTGACCGCCTTTGCCGCGAAATTACTCGCGCCCTACGCCGGCAAATGGATTCTGGATTTCGCGAGCTTCCGCCCGCTGGAAGAAGAAGGCCGCGACCTGCCGCTGCACAAGCGCAACGACCTGCTGCACGTGGACGCGTTTCCCAGCCGGCCGACGCGCGGCGGGCGCATCCTGCGCGTCTTTACCAACGTGAATCCGGCGAAGCCCCGGGTGTGGAACACGACGGACGGCTTCGGTCCCCTCGCCGCGCAATACGCGAAGCCGGCCGGGCTCGATGAAATCGCGCGCCGAGGTTCGGTTCTGAGCCGTACGGTGCAAAGCTGGGGAGGCAAGCTCGGCGTGCGCGGCATGGGGCGAACGGCGTACGACACGTTCATGCTGCGTTTCCACGACTATCTGAAGGAGAACGCGGATTTTCAGGCGCGCACGCGGAAGATTCGCCTGGAATTTCCGCCGCTGGCGACCTGGCTGGTGTTCACTGACGGCGTGGCGCACGCCGTTATGTCCGGGCAATACGCCATCGAACAGACGTTCCTGATCCCCGCAAAGGCGCTCGTCGCGCCGGAAAGCGCGCCCTACCGCGTGCTCGAAGCCATCGCCGGCCGGCCGCTGGTCTTCTGATTCCGATGGCGCCCCGGTTCGAAGTGCGCAACCTTGCGGTGGAGCTTCCCACCTCCGGCGGCTGGGTGCGGCCGGTGAACGACGTGTCGTTCGATCTCGCGCCAGGCGAATCGCTGGGCATTGTGGGCGAGTCCGGCTCCGGCAAGACGATTCTATCGCTCGCGCTGATGGGCCTTGAACCGCCAGGGGCGCGGCGAACTGGCCACGCCCTGCTGCGCGCGGTCTCGCACAACGGTGCATCTTCTGCACCCGAAGCCGTAGACCTGCTGGCAGCCCCGCCGGAGACGATGCGGGCGCTGCGCGGGCGGCAGATCGCAATGATTTTTCAGGAGCCGATGACCGCGCTCAACCCGATGATGCGCGTGGGCGCGCAGATCGAGGAGATGATTCGCGTCCACGAGCGGGGCACATCGAAAGACGAACTTCGCCGCCGCACGCTGGACGCGCTGCGGCGCGCCGCGATTCCCGAACCGGAGCGCCGCGCGCGGCAATATCCTCACCAGCTTTCCGGCGGGCTTCGCCAGCGCGTGATGATCGCGATGTCGCTGGCCGCGGGCCCCGGCGTGCTGATCGCGGACGAGCCGACCACCGCGCTCGATGTGACGGTGCAGAAGCAGGTGCTCGACCTGCTGAGCGGGCTGCGCCGCGAGTTGAATCTTTCGTTGCTCTTCATCACGCACGATCTGGGGGTGATCGCGCGGATCGCGGATCGCGTGCTGGTGATGTACGCGGGGCGCGTGGTGGAGGAAGGTCCCACGGGCGTGATCCTGCGCGCGCCGAGCCATCCTTATACGCAAGGGCTGCTGCGGGCCGCGCCGCGATTGACTCGCGAGAAGCTGATTCCCATCGCGGGGAGCGTGCCGGCTTTGGACCGGCTGCCGCGGGGATGCGCCTTTGCGCCGCGCTGCCCGATACACATCGCGGAATGCGATGCAGGCGTGCCGGAACTTGCGGAATTGGAAGGGCAAGCGGGGGCGAATGGCGTGCCGCACCGCGTGCGGTGCATCCTTGCGGAAAAGGCGAAGCTGGAGACGCGGGGATCGCATTGATCAGCGAAGCGCAGCAAAAGAATCTGGTGCGCGACCGCTTCACGCGGACGGCCGAGGTGTTTGGCGCGTACGCGGTGGCGGAACGCGCCCGCGAGGCCCAGCGCCTGGCCGGAATGCTCAGCCTGCGAGGGGACGAGAAGGCCGCGGATATCGCCTGCGGGCCTGGAACGCTGGCGCTGCCGTTTGCGCAGCGCGTGCGGTGGATCTGCGGCGTGGACTTTACGCCCGCGATGATTGAGCGCGCGCGGCGCTCGGCGCAAGCCGGCGGAATCGCAAACGTGGGATTCGCGCTGGGGGATGCGCATGCGCTGCCCTTTGCGGATCGGTCGCTCGACGTCGTGGTGACGAGCTACAGCTTGCATCACATGGCGGACGCGCCGCGGGTTCTGGCGGAGATGGCGCGGGTGGTGCGGCGCGGGGGCCGAATGGGCGTGATTGATATTCGCGCGCTCGAGAATGCCGAAGGCGCGGAGATGGCGAACCGCATTGAGCGGCTGCGCGATCCCTCGCATACGCGGGCGCTGTCGGGCAGCGAAATTGAGCGGCTTTTCGCGGCTCATGGGCTGCGCATTCTCGCCGTGGAAATCGAGGAGCATCCGCGGTCGTTCAATCATTGGCTGAGCGTCGCGGGCTGGAAGCCCGGCGACCCGGCGTACGAGGAGACGCGGCGGCTGATGGAATCCACGATCGAGAACGACGCCGCCGGATTTCATCCGCGCTATGGGACGCCCGATGCGGCTGGCGTGGGCGAGCCGGGCCGGGCGGACTTGCAAATGGTAAATACGGTGCTTTATGTCGCGGCGGAGAAGGCGGCGTGATGGACGCGGCTGGGCCTCTGCTGGAGGTGCGCGATCTGCGCAAGGAATATCCGATTGCGGCGAGCGCGTTTGCGCAATCGGAGCGGCGCGCGACGGCTGTGGCCGGCGTGGGATTTTCGCTTCCGAAGGGCGAGACGCTGGGGATCGTCGGCGAATCGGGATGCGGGAAGACGACGCTGGCGCGGATGCTGCTGCGCTTGACCGAGCCGGATGCGGGTGAGATTCGCTTTCAGGGCCGCGATTGGCTTGCCGCGCGCGGCGCGGAACTGCGGTCGCTGCGGCGGGGCATGCAGATGGTGTTTCAGGATCCGGCGGCGTGCCTGAATCCGCGGATGCGGGTGGGAACAATTGTGGCCGAGCCGCTTGCGATCCATGAGGCGAAGCTTTCGGCCGCGGAAAGGCGCGCGCGGGCGGCGGAGATTTTGGATGCGGTGGGCCTCGGCGCGGACACGCTGCGCCGCTACCCGCACGAATTTTCCGGCGGGCAGCGGCAGCGCATCGGCATTGCGCGCGCGTTGATCCTGCGGCCGCACCTGCTGATCGCGGATGAGCCGGTATCGGCGCTGGACGTCTCCGTAAGCGCGCAGATTCTGGATTTGCTCGCGCGGCTGAGAGACGAATTCTCACTGACGATGATTTTGATTTCGCATAGCTTGCCGGTGGTGGCGCAACTGGCGACGAATGTTGCCGTGATGCAGGCGGGCCGATTCGTGGAGCAAGGCGCGGCGGAGCGGGTACTGTCGGCGCCGGAGCATCCGTACACGCGGGCGCTGCTCACGGCCGTGCCGGAGATTCCGGCGTAGCGGGCGCGGCACGCCCCGGAGGAACGCTTTCCAGCGAGCTTTCGCGGTATACTCCGCGCGCACCGCGACGCGAGCCAAGGGGGGAACGAAAATGGCAGCCGCTCCGATCCCGCCGATTGACGCACCCAAGCAAGATAATTCGATCAGCCGAATCTTCGGCGCGTTCGGGAAGGCGTTCGCCTGGATTCTGTGCGTGTGGGCGATCTACGTGATCTGCAAGGTGGGGCTTGCCGCGGCTTTCGCCTGATACACTCGCCGGGATGGCATTTTCGTTCGAGGTTCTCGCCACCGATCCTAGCGGGGCGCGGCTGGGGCGGCTGAGCACGCCGCATGGCGTGATTGATACGCCGGCGTTCATGCCGGTAGGGACGGCGGCAACCGTAAAGGCGCAAACCCAGGGGGACCTCGAGGCGCTGGGCGCGCAGATCATCCTTTCGAATACATATCACCTCTATTTGCGGCCGGGACACGAGCTGATTCAGAGGCTCGGCGGCTTGCATCGCTTTATGGCGTGGCCACGCGCGATTCTGACGGACTCCGGCGGCTACCAAGTGTTCAGCATGAGCGAACTGCGGAAGGTGACGGACGCCGGCGTAGCTTTCCGGTCGCACCTGGACGGCTCGGAGCATTTTCTTTCGCCGGAGAAAGCGCTGGAGATCGAGATTGCGCTGGGCGCGGATATCGTGATGGTGCTGGACGAATGCATCGAAGCGCCGAGCGATCCAGCCAGGGCGCAGGCGGCGGCGCGGCGGACGCTCGATTGGGCGCGGCGTTCGCGGGAGTATTTCGGCGAGCATGGCGATGCGGCGCGGCAGATGCTTTTCGGGATTGTGCAGGGCGGGACGTATGCGGTGTTGCGGCGGGAGAACGCGGATGCGTTGGTGGAGTTGGATTTTCCGGGCTATGCCATCGGGGGGCTTGCTGTGGGTGAATCGCATGAGGTGACGTGCGAAATGACGGCAGCGGCGGCCGGGCGGCTTCCCGCGGATCGGCCACGCTATTTGATGGGGGTGGGAAAGCCGGAGCAGATTCTGGATTACGTGGCGCTCGGCGTGGACATGATGGATTGCGTGCTGCCGACGCGGAGTGCGCGGCACGGGTGCCTTTACACGTCGCGGGGGCGGCTGCTGATCCGGAATGCGCGGTTTGCCGCGGATACGCGTCCGGTGGACGAGGAGTGCGCCTGCGCGGTGTGCCGGCGCTACTCGCGTGCATATTTGCGGCACCTATTTTCCGCGGGGGAGAGCTTGGCGGCGATTCTGGCGACCCACCACAACATCCACTTTTACCTTGACATGATGCGCGGAATTCGGGAGGCTATTCGTTTTGGGAACCTTGAAAGTTTCCGCTCCGGGCTTCAGGCGCGCTTCCGCGAGGCAATCTAGCTGGCTTGGGCGTAAGGCGGGTAGTATCTTCGAGGATTGTTTTCGGGAAATGCCAGCCATGGCAGCCTGATTTCGCAGTCGAAAAGGCGCGACGAACGTGATGTGTGGCGTGATGCTTGGGTTGATGTCTCGGATGTGCGGCGCGCTCGCGCTGCAGTCCGCACCGGCGCAGCCGAACGGGCTCACGATGCTCTTTCCGCTGATCCTCATCATCATCATTTTTTACTTCCTGATGATCCTGCCCGCGCAGCGGCGGCACAAGAAGGTCGCCCAAATGCTTAAGAGCCTGAAGAACGGCGACAAGGTGATCACCAACGGCGGGATTTACGGCACGATTGTGGGCCTGGAAGGCGATTCCGTGCAGTTGCGCATCGCAGAGCAGGTGAAGGTGAAGGTGGCACGGAGCGCTATCGCCGGGCTTCAGCCGGAACCGAAGGAGAGTTAGGTAGCGCATGAATCCCCAGCTCAAATGGAAGTTCGCTTTTATTCTGGCGGTAGTCATTATCTGCTTCTGGAGCATTCTGGCGGTGCCGAGCTTTCCCACGTCGGTGGCGCAGCTCAGCGACAACGTGGCGAATCGCATCCCGCTAGGACTGGACCTGAAGGGCGGCAGCCATCTTGTGTTGCAGGTGCAGGTGCAGCAGGCGGTCGGGCAGCGCACGGATGAAGCCGAGGATGACCTGAAGAAGTCGATTCACGACAAGGACATCAAGGTCGGCGAAATAGAGCGCGTGGACGATACGCACATTCTGGTTAAGAACGTGGACCCGGCAAGCTCCGGGGGTTTCCACGATCTGGTGGTGAATCAAATGCAGGATTGGGCGGTTTCGCCCGCTGCGGGGCAGATGAACGGGTTCCTGCTGACAATGAAGCCTTCCGCGGTGAGCGAAATCGAAGCGCAGACGATGCAGCAGTCCATCGAGGTGATCCAGCGCCGAATCAATGAACTGGGGCTGAAGGAACCGCAGGTGGCGCCCACGGGGACGGGAAAGAACGAGATTTTGGTGGAGCTGCCTGGCGAAGGAGATCCGAGCGAGGCGAAGGCCGTGATTGAGGCGGGCGGGCGGCTGGAGCTTCACCTGGAGCTCGATTCGCAGCCGTACTCGTCCGAGGCGGCGGCGCAGGCCGCGCATGGCGGGGTTTTGCCTCCCGATGCGGAAATCGTGCCCGGCAAGCCGGAAGGGGCAAGTTCGGCGGGAGGGCAGGTGTTCTACGTGCTGCAGCGCAGCGCGGTGGTGACCGGCGCGGATTTGCGGGGCGCGAGCACCGCGCCCAGCACGGAAAACCCGGGGCAATACCAGGTGAACTTCCATCTCTCGAATGCCGGGGCCAGCCGCTTCGGGGCCTTCACGGAGGCAAATATCGGGAAGGGGCTTGCCATCGTCCTGGACGGGAAAGTGGATACCGCGCCGCGGATTGACGGTCGCATAGACGATACGGGCGCGATCTACGGAAACTTCTCGCAGCAAAGCGCCGAGGACTTGGCTCGCATCCTGCGGGCCGGGGCGTTGCCCGCCAAGGTGACGTATATCCAAGAGCGGACGGTGGGGCCATCGCTGGGAAGAGACTCGATCCAGGATGGAGTGCGGGCGTCGGTGGGCAGCTTGATTGCGGTGATGCTGTTTCTGCTGGTCTATTATCGGCTGAGCGGTGTCAATGCAGTTGTGGCGCTGATTCTGAACCTGGTAATCCTTGTAGCGTTTATGGCTTTCGCGCAGGCCACCCTGACGCTGCCCGGAATCGCGGGCGTGATTCTGACTATAGGTATGGGTGTGGATTCCAATGTGCTTGTTTTTGAGCGAATACGGGAAGAATTGCGCGCGGGCAAGGCAAATGCCTCGGCGGTGGACATCGGGTTCGACCGGGCATTTCTGACTATTATTGATACGCACATCACGACCCTGGTGTCGGCGGCGTTCCTTTTCCTGTTTGGCACGGGGCCGGTGAAGGGCTTCGCGATCACGTTGACGATCGGCTTGCTGGCGAACCTGTTCACCTCGATTTACGTCTCTCGGGCGATTTTTGACTACCATCTGGCGCACATGGAGCGCCAGGCGGAACTCAGTATTTAGCCGTATTGGGTGCAGGGGCCTGGGGTTACATGCTGTATGCAGACTTCTGGTCCTGCTTTCCTGGTGTGCTTCTCCCGATTCGGGGCGGCCGCGGGGAACATCTGGGCGAAATTGGTGTCGAATAACGGCGGATAGGACTCGGCATGGAGTTTTTTCATAGCGTAAATATAGATTGGATGGGGAAGACGAAATACTTCGTCTCCCTCTCTCTGATTCTATTGGCAATAGGCTGGATTTCAGTATTCCGGCAGGGCCTGCAGTACGGCATAGATTTCAAGGGAGGCACGCTGGTGGACGTGGCCTTTGCCGGCACTCCGCCCCTTGCGCAGGTTCGAGCGGCGCTTCCCGGCGTTAGCGTGAAGCCCATCAGCGATCAGTTGGATCCCGCCTCAAAGAACGATATCGAGATCGGGCTGGAGCAGAAAGAGGATCAGACGCTCGACGCGGGGCGGACGCAAGTTCTGGATGTGCTTGAGAAAATGTACGGCAACGAGCAGGCGGGCAAGAAGGATTTTAACAACCAGGTGGATACGGCCAGCCTCGCGGCTTATCTGACGCAGAAGGACCCGTTGAACCTTGGTACCGCGGCCGGGAATCGCTATCACGACCTTGCGGCGGATCTGCTGGCCGCGCGGAATCCGCATCGCGGGATCCTGACGAGCTTCGATGAATTGAGGAGCGTCCCTGGCGTGAATTCCGCGGTGCTGAGCGATCTATCGAGCCAATATTCGCTCGGGAGCTTCGCGATTCGCGACGCGCAAAGCGTGGGCGCTACGGTCGGCTCGCAATTGCGGCATCAGGCTGTTTACGCGACGCTATACGCACTCGCGGGGATGCTGATCTACGTGGCATTCCGGTTCGAGCTGGTCTACGGAGCGGCCGCGGTGATCGCCGTGTTTCATGACGTGCTGATCACTCTGGGGCTTTTCTCGCTATTCCATTATGAAATTTCGTTGACGGTGATCGCCGCCTTGCTCACGCTGGTCGGCTACTCGATGAACGATACGATCGTGATCTTCGATCGCGTGCGCGAGGACGTTCGGCTGATGCGGCGCGAGCCCTTCGCCGATATCGTCAATAAAGCAATTAATCAGACCCTTTCACGAACCATTCTAACCAGCGGATTGACGCTACTGACGGTGCTGGTGCTCTATCTGCTGGGAGGGGCGGCGCTTCGCGCCTTCTCCTTTGCCATGGTTGTGGGAGTTGTGGTAGGAACGTACTCCAGTTTCGGCATTGCCGCTCCTATTGTGGTGGCGTGGAACAAGTTTCACGGAACTGGGACTGCCGTGCGCGCCGGATCCGCAGCGGATAAGCGCGTGGTGGCAGCGGCTAGGAGGTAAAGATGTTTGATGATCTTGTGGTATCAAGCGTCCATGGAAAAAAGACGCACAAATCCTGGACGGTGATTCTTTCCGCCGTGATTCAAGCGGCGATTGTGGGCGTGCTGATCCTGATCCCGCTGTTGGTTACGGAGGCGCTGCCGAAGGGGATGCTCACCACCTTCTTGATGACTCCGCCGCCGCCCGCCCCGCCGCCGCCCCCGCCCGCACCGAAAGTGATCGTAAAGCCCGTGCAACACCTGATCCAGCAGGGCAAGCTGATGACGCCGACTGTGGTTCCGAAAGACATCAAGATCATTAAGGAAGAAGCGGCGCCGGACGTGAGCGGAATGACCGGAGGAGTGGTGGGCGGCATTGCGGGAGGGTCGTCGGGCGGCGTGCTTGGGGGGATTATGGGCGGCACATCGAATATGCCGCCGCCGCCGAAGCCGCAAAAGCCGTTGAAGGTTGGCGGAAACGTGCAGGAAGCAAACCTGATCCATAAGGTGATGCCGCAATATCCGATTATTGCGAAGACGGCTCACGTGCAGGGAACGGTCGTGTTTCACGCCATCATCGGGAAGGATGGCACGATTCAGCAGCTGACGTATATGTCCGGGCCGCAAATGCTGGTGCCCTCGGCGCGGTCAGCGATCAGCCAATGGCGGTACAGGCCGACGATGCTTAATGGCGAGGCCGTGGAAGTGGATACCACGATTTCGATTGACTTCACGATGGAGTAGGCTTGGCGGGGCCCGCGCGCCGCAGTACGGGCCGCGGTTGTGGCGGGAGATTTCCGACCGGCAGAATCTGGCTGCCGCGATCGTCTGGTAAATGGAGGAACGACACCGATGCTTGCGAACTTGATGTTTGGTTTTCTGCTGTTGCAGAGCGATCAGGCGGCGCCGGGCTTCGGCCTGGTGGATATGTGGCACAGCATGCACATGCCGGCGAAGATCGTGGTCATCATTTTGTTCATCATGTCCGCGTGGTCGGTGGGCATCATGATTGACCGGGCATTGATGTACAGCGCGGCGCGGAAGCAGTCCCGGGTATTTGTGCAGCAGGTGGCGGGCGCGCTGAAGGACAACAAGCTCGACGAAGCGATTTCCATTGCCGAGCGCAACAAGAAGAGCCATATCGCGAAGGTGGTCGCTACCGGACTCTCCGAGTTTCAGGCGGCGTCGTCCCAGGTAAACGACGAAGAAGTGATCGAGGCGGCCAAGCGCGGCCTCGAGCGCTCCGTCGCCATCGTGCATGCGGAGATGAAGCGCGGGCTTTCGGGCCTCGCTACGATCGGGTCCACGGCTCCCTTCGTGGGGCTGTTCGGCACGGTAATGGGCATCATCAGCGCGTTCCAGGGCATTTCGGCCGCAAAGGCGACCGGGCTTTCGGCGGTCGCGGGCGGTATTTCTGAAGCCCTCGTAACCACGGCGCTTGGCCTGCTGGTGGCCGTGCCTGCGGTATGGACGTTCAATTACTTCACCAATCGTGTAGAAGCCTTCGACGTGGAGATGGACAATTCCTCGATGGAGCTGATCAACTACTTCATCACGCGCCGGGGCGGAAAGAAGTAACGCGATGGCTTACAAACCCAAAGCGCCGGAGGTGATGGCGGCGCCGAACGTCATCCCCATGGCCGACATCATGCTGGTGCTGCTGATCATCTTCATGGTCATCACGCCCATGATCCAGAACGGCGTAGACATAGATATGGCCAAGGTGCTGAATGCCGAGGCCCTGCGGGACGCGAGCAAGGATAACGCGATCACGCTTGCCATCACGCGGGACGGGGTGATCTTCCTTTCCATCGGAACGGCGAACACGCAGAAAATGGCGCTGACCACGATTTCGGACCGTGTGAAGGATTTGGTGACGAATCGCATAGACAAGACGGTGTACGTGAAATGCGACGCGCGCGCCAAATTCAAGGTCCTCAAGGATACCGTGGATCAGATCCGCTCCGCGGGAGTGGAAAACATCGGCCTATTAACCGAGAAGGTTCAGGTTTCCACCGGGGCGGCGCCACCTCCACCCCCGCCGGCACCCGGCGGCTAACGCGGAGAGGGTTGGACCGGCGCAAGTTTAAGGAGAGTCGCGATGGGAATGACAGTCGGTAACAAGGGCGGTTCGATGTCCGAACCGAACATCGTGCCGCTGATTGACGTGCTTCTGGTGCTGATCATCATCTTCATGGTGATCAATCCGCCCAACCCGCAGGGGTTGAAGGCGATCGTTCCGCAGCCGAACCCGAACCAGCAGCCGAATCAGGACGTGTTGAATAAGACGATCATTGTGCAGGTGACGGCAACCGGCGATGTGATGATCAATCAGGACAAAACCGTGACGTGGGACAATCTGGGATCGCGCCTGGAACAAATCTTCGCGCAGCGCGCCGACAAAGTGGCGTTCGTGAAGGGCGACGATAATGTGGAGTTTGCTCCGGTGGCCAAGGCCATATCCATCATGCATGGCGCGGGGATTGACCATATTGGCTTGATTCCCACCAGCGTGGAGCAGGGCAAGTAGACTTCGGGGGCGTCTGCCCGTTTAGGAGCCGGGGCCGGGGATAGCTCGCTTCGCCCCGGCTGCACGGCTCCGGCTTTTTTCCAGCTAGCGACTGGCCCGTTCTGCCGCGGGCGCCAGACGGCGGAATACCGGAGTGAAGGCAGCTTTTACATTCACAAGGAGAGCGGGATGCAGCGCAATCATACTCATTGGCTCCTCGTAGCGGCCGCGATCGCCTCGGTTTGCGCGGTTTCTGGCTGCAGCAAGCTTCGCGCGCGGGATAAGCTCAATCGAGGCGTGGAAGCTTATAAGAATGGCCAGTACGACCTGGCTATCGAGGATTTCAAGCAGGCGAGCGACCTGGACCCCGGGCTGACGGATGCGAAGCTCTATCTGGCGACCGCGTATTCGAATCAATACATTCCCGGCGCACCTTCCCCGGAAAACCTGCGAAATGGGACGGAAGCCATCCGCGTATACCAGGAGATCCTGGCGAAGGACCCGAATAATCTGCACGCGATTGACGGCGTGGGGTCCATGCTGAGCAGCATGGGCGGGAATCCCTACGACCAAAAAAAGATGGAAGAGGCCAAGACATATTATCAAAAGCACATTCAGCTCAAGCCGACGGACGCAGAGCCGTACTACGCCGTCGGCACAATTGACTGGGCCATTCCCTATCACGCCAACCTGGAGCTGCGCGAAGAGTACAACAAGAAGGCAAAGAAGCAATTGAAGGTGACCGATCCACTGCCGCCCGATCTTCGCGAGCAATTCAGCAAGGAATTCGAGTCTATCGTGGACGAAGGAATTGCCAGCCTGAAGAAGGCTATCGAGCTTAAGCCCGATTATGACGACGCCATGGCCTATCTGAATCTTATCTACCGCCAAAAAGCCGACATGGAAACCTCGATTGATGCGCGAAACGCCGACCAGAAAATGGCGGATGATCTGGTGGACAAGGTCCGTGCGATCAAGCAGAAGAGGGCCGAGACCCCGCAATCCACATCCTAGGGGCTGGCACTCACTGAAGTATAGGGAACTGACGCCTCTGGACGGCTAAGCTGGCGCGCGCGAAAGGGTTGGCTCAGGCCGCACGCGCTTGAGCGCCGGAGCCGCGTCGAGAGCCTCGGCCAGTGCCGAAACGTGGTCCGAAGGCAGCGCACGCAGATAAGACTTCAGCACGATCTCGCTTTCCCGCAGGCACGTATTCAAATCGTAGTGAAGGCTATCGAGCGTCCCCCAGGACTGGCTCGGCTTGGTGGAAAGCCCCTCGCGAATATCTCCGGCAGCCTCTGAGAATTGGTCGTTCAACTTGCGAACGGTTCCCGCGAGGATTCGCAATTTGTGGAAGAACCGGAGGCGATTACCGAAGAGCACATGGTGCAGGATTTCGTTCCAGGATGCGGCGCTCTGCGCGGTATCGCCGCGGAAGAATCGAGTGTGCAGCGGTTCGACGGCCGGCAGATCGCGGGCTCGCTCCGCGCGATGCGCAAGCACGTCGCAGGCACGCATCAGCGCGCCGGCGAGCCGGTCGAAGAGATCGGCCGCAATGGATAGCTGCTGGCGCGCGCAAACCAGCTGGCCTCCGATTCGCAGGGCAATTGCCTCGTCCAGGGAAACGCTCATCATGGCGTAGGTGCATTCCCATTGCTGCACTATCGCCTCGAAGACGCGCGTTTTCTCTCCAGGCAAGTTGGCAAACCAATCGTCGCGAACTCGCCCGGCATCTGCGCGATTCGGTTTCTCTTTGGCGAACAATCTCCACCCCCGAAAAGTGCGGGGATTATATACCCAATTCGGGAAAACGCAGCTCGGAAGTGGCCTCGCGGCGGCCTGCCGCTAAACCGTTAACCCACCGGCAGATAGCATTGACACTTACAATTTCATTGAGGGATGGCGTTGGCCGGGCGTGACGGCGTGAGCGAAATATGGCCATTGCGCGCGTGGGTAGATGCCGCTTCCGATTAGAAACTTCTAAGGCAACGGCAGAGCGGCGCGACAGTCCGGCGGGCGATTTGGCCGCGCGCTACTCGTGCTGCGGCATCGAGCTCAAGAGCTGGTGAATTGCTCCCGCCTGGCTGTAATTGGGATTGATTCGCAAAACCGCGGCTAACTGCTGCCGCGCCAGATTGGCGTTGTTTGCCTTCTGATATGCGAGGCCCAGGTGATAGTGATAGGTGGCGTTCTTGGGCGCGGACTTCACCGCTTCCTGAAAAAGATCAATGGCGGAATTGTAGGCACCTTCCTTGTAGTATGCCCAGCCGAGCGTGTCGGCGGAGTTCGGCAGATTGGGTAAGCCGCGCCGCGCCGTCTGCGCGAGGGAGAAGGCCACGTTGACGCTGCCGCCGTGTTCGAGCATCAGGTAAGAAAGATTGTTTGCCGCGAGCGCGTAATCGGGCTCGATTTGCAGCGCCTGCTGATAAAGATTCTGCGCCTGCTGCCAATCGCCGCGCGCCTCGAGCAGATCGGCGAGCGAGACATAGACGCGAACATCGCGGGGATTCGATTGCAGGGCTTGCCGGTAACCCTGGATGGCCTGGTCGGCCGAGCCGCGGGACACCTGCAATCTGGCCAGCATCAGAAAGGCCTCGACGTTGTTCTTGTCGAGTTCGATGGCCTTCTGATAGGCGGCTCCGGCTTTGTCGGAGTGATTGTTGCGGAGTTCCACTTGCCCGAGCACGAGATAGAACTGGCTGTTATTAGGCACGCGGGCGATTTGCGCTTGCACGAGTTGCAAGGCGGCCTCGGGTTGGTTGCGCGAGAGGTCGAGATTCACCAGGCCCGTGAGGGCGGGTGCGGCTGCGGGATCAAGCGTTAGGGCCTGACGATAGAGCTTCTCCGCTTCGTCGTAATGGTTTTGCGAAAGGCGCAGGTCGCCCATACGGACGTATCCCTGCGGATTTTGCGGCGCAAGCTGCATGGCTTTCGCCAGATCGGCTTCGGCGCCGGCGTGATCGCCATTCGCATAAAGCGCGCTCGCGTGGTAGATATAACCTTCGGCGCTGCTGGGCTCCAGGCGGACCAGATCGGCGCTTGCCTCCTGCAGGAGCGCGGCATCGCCCTTGCGAGCGGCGAGCGCGGCGAGCGCGCGGGGCGGCTCGAGCATCGTGGGGCTCAGGCGCTCGGCGGTGCTCCATTCCGATTGCGCCTGGGCGTAATTCGCGGAATCGGCGTAAGCGATGCCGAGTTCGTAGTGGCCCATGGCGTTATCGGGGGCGTTGCGAACGGCGTCTTCCAAGGTGTGCGCGGCATCAGAGGTTTTCCCCTGATGAAGTAGGATCTCGCCGTGCAGAATCATTCCTTGCGGATCTTGGGCGGAGCTTTTCAGAATCGCATCCGTCACCTTTGAGGCGCCCTCAAAATCGTTTCGCAGGATCAGGACTTGTGCGTAGCTTTTGGCGACGGCGAGATCGTGCGGGTGCGCCGCGTAGACGGATGCGAATTCCGCGGCCGCTTTCTGCGTATCGCCCTGGCTGATGTAAAAATCGCCGAGAGCCCTGTATCCGCCGGGATTGTCCTTGAGGACATCCTTCGTTTCGCGCATCGTTTGCTCGGCAAGGTCCTTGCGGCCCTCGTCGAGATACAGACGCGCTAGCATTCCGCGCGGGATCACGCTATTCGGTTCGAGCACGATTGCATTCTGATATAGCTTCTCGGCTTCGGGCCAGCGCCTTTGCCTTTCGTAAAAGGCGGCGAACGCCAGCGCGGTTGTGGCGGATTTCGCATCGAGAGAGATCGCCTTCTGGTAACTCCGTTCGGCGGCAGCGGCGTCCTTGTCCTGCTCCTGGATTTGCGCGAGCGTCAAGTAAGTTCCGGCCCGATTCGGGTCCATCTGCACGGCTTTGTCGGCTTCCGAGAGCGCCTTCGCGAGATCGCCCTCGGCTGCGTCGGCATCGGCGAGAACCACCTGCGCCTGGGCGTTTTTCGGATCGTCCTTCAGCACGCTGGTTGCGCGATCGCGGGCGTCCGGATAGCGCCGCGCGGCTAGCAATAGACCGGCGGCATCCAGTTGCGCCTTCTGATCGCCAGGCGTGATTTCGAGAGCGCGCAGCAGCTCCTGGTAGGCGTGCGGCCAGTCGGCCTGCTTCATGAAGCACTGCGCGAGTTGATAGTGCGCGGCCTCGAAGCGAGGATCCATCTGGATCGCATTCTGAAATTCAATGGCGGCTTCGCGATATTTTCCGGACTGGAAATACGACGAGCCGCGGTCGAAATACTTTTGCTTTGCAACCTGCGGGTCTCGTTTGCAGCCGCCGAGCAAGGCTAGCCCGATCAGCGCCGCAGCAAGCGCGAAGGCTGTTCCTCCGCGCGCCATGTTGTCTTTGCGATTGCCCGCGTACGGCTTGGTAAGCATTATGTCTCCCTGTCGTAATAAGAAAGCGCCGGCCATTTATTTCAGCGGATGCCGGAGCCGCTGCTGCGCTACTTCGGAATATATCTGCCCAAAAGTGGAAGCATCTGGTGCGTGAAGGCGAGCGCGCGGGCTTGCGCGGCCTCTTCGGAGCCGCCGCTTACGATCGGCGTAACCACGCGCAGCAACGCCCCGTCGGTGCGGTTCATCCGCATCGCATCTTCCACCAGATAAAATTTCGCCCAATACTCGCTCGCGGTGACGCGCCCATGCGCTTGATACCAGTACAGCACGAACGATCGGTTCGTTTCCTGCGCGATGACGTAGCGGTTCACACGCATGGAAGTGCCGTCCTGGCGCGGAATGGTCATGCTGCCGGATTCGACGGGGCTCCATCCGGCGCCGGGCAGGCAATTTTTCGGCGAATGGATCGTGTCGCCGGTGCGCTGCGAAGGGAAATAGGCGATGTACAGATTCACGGGCGGCTCGGCTGCGGTTCGCTGGTAATTGCGCAGCAAAAATTCTCCGGGGCCAAGCACGTCAAGCTGACTTTGCGTCAGCGCGAGGGGAAAGCCGGACCATCCGCCGATCCGCATCGGGAATTCGCTCAGGGCCTCATGGGGAGGCAAAATTTCCGCGCGATTCCGCGCGTGAAGCGCGGCGGCTGCCGCCCCAAGCAGCAGAAGCACAGGCGCAATCCGCCACCAGGAATGTCCCGCAGTTTTCACGGATTCGCCTCTCTTGCTTCGGAGCGCCACGGCATCCTTGCCCGCGTGAGGGCCGCATGCAGCGCGAAAAGCATGACGAGCGAAACGACAAAAACCAGCCAGCCGGAAAATGTGTGAAAGAAGCCTTCGGCCTTATCCGGACTCCAATACTGGCCCAGCAGACCGCTGCCCATGATCCGCACGCCGTTGGCGACCACGGCAATCGGAACCGCCGCAATCACCAGAACCGCGCGCAGGATTTTCCGCGGCTCGAAGATATATCCGTAGAAGACGGCCAGTGTGATCAGCGAAACGAGCGATCGAATTCCGCTGCACGCCTCGACTACGTCTAGCGTGAGCGAAGGCAATTGAATGATATTCCCTTCGCGCAGCACCGGCACGCCGGCGAGGCCCAGCAGGCCGCTTGCTAATCGCGACGCTTGAAACTGCAGCGGGAAGGCAATCTGATTGAACACAATCACGGGCAGCGGCACCATCAGGAAAAGCACTGCCCAGGGAAAGAGTAGCGCCCGAAACAGGCGCCACCCGCGCATATATATGACCAGCCCCGCGATCAGGAAGAGCAGGGATGTGCGCGAAAGAAAGAGTTCCGCGCCGTAAACGCCGAGCATCAAGACGCCCAGGGCGCCCAGGATCACCAGCAGTCCGCTGTTGCTCGGCCGCGAGGGGATGGACTTCAGCCGTTCGCGCTCACGCCACACGACCCAGGCGCAAAAAAGCGGCACAAAGAATCCGTGCGAATAGTTCGGATCGTGCACCCAGTCTCCGCATAGCGCCGCAACGATCCGCCAATAGACAAGCGCGATTGCGACCGCCAACGCCAGGCCTTGCCAGAGGCCGGCGCGCGCCGCCGAGGCTTTCTCAGGAACAGCTAAGACTGTAGTTTCCATTTCGATTGGCGGCGTCCCGCGAAAGGCAGGCCGCGCCGCTTGAATGGGACGCAATCCGCCTGCCAAGTGCCTTCGACCGGGCGGATCGGTATCGGTTGCCGCCCCGTCAGCTCGGGTTCGGTACCTATTGTCGCAGGTTGTTGATTATCCGAGGCTTCGGGTTGACCTAAGCGGCACCCAGCCTATCCCTTTTTGGAACAGGCCTGCTTGATGGGGCCGGTGGGAGGGGCACAAGGCTCACCCCGGCGGGCACTTTGGGAAAGTATTTTACCCTTTCGTGGAATGTGCTGGGGTCTGGCGGGGCGTTGATCGCCACACATGCCGTGCCGTGCTGTTCTGTCAAGTTATTGATGAAAAGGAACTTAGTATATTGCTCGGGTTCCGGATGTGTGGTCATCGCGTTGCATTCAGAGGTGTGGGCGGTAGCTCGGAATCCAGCGAGGAGCCATCCCATTAACGGTGCGGAATGCCAGAACTGATGACCAGCAATGCGGCTGAGCAGGCTGTGGTGAACGAGCCGGGGGGGCTTTTCCCCGGCGCAAGCCCCGCCATGCAGGCGATTGGAAGCGTGGTGGCCGAAGTTGCCGCCACCAATATCCCCGTGCTGCTCGTGGGCGAAAGCGGCACCGGAAAGCGCATATTCGCGCGGCGAATCCACGCGCTCTCGTCGCGGCGGGCGGAGCCCCTGCTGAAAGTCACCTGCGCCGCGCTGGAAGCTGCCACGTTTGCGGCTTCGCTCGGGCTGAAGGGCCCGAGCAATGGCGTGCCCAAGACCCAGCCGGGAACAATATTCTTGTACGAGATTGGCGAGTTAGACGCAGCTTGCCAGCGGAGCCTCCTCCACGCCCTGCCGGACGAAGATGACGGAGGCTCCCGTGCCGGGATGCTTTCCTCCCGGGTAATTTCCTCGACCACGCGAAATCTGGACGACGAAATTCGGGCGGGCAGCTTTCGCGGCGAGCTTTATTATCGGATCAACGCGGTGTGCCTGCGCTTGCCCCCGCTGCGCGAGCGCCGCGAAGAGATTCCTTTGCTCGCCGAATTCCTCCTCGCAAAGCACGCGCAGCAGTTCCACCGCCGAATGGAGCCCTTAAGCAGCCGGACGATAGAAATTTTTCTCGGCTATCCGTGGCCCGGGAATATTCGCGAGTTGGACAACGTGGTGAAGAAGATCGTGGCGCTCGGCGACGAAACTCTGGCGACCGCCGAGTTGCTCCACGCCCCGATGCGCAGCATCCTAACGCAGGAACAGCCGCAATCTCATTCGCTGAAGGAAGCGGCGCGTGCCGCCTCGCGCGAAGCGGAGCGCGATCTGATCCTGCAGGCTCTCGCGCGTACGCGCTGGAATCGCAAGCGTGCGGCGCGCGACCTTCAAATCAGCTACAAATCGCTGCTGTATAAATTGAAGCAGATCGGCTTGCCCGAATCGGAGTCGAACTAAGCCGCAGGAGAAGAAATGGCTAAGAAAACATCAATTTGGCTGGTAGCGTCCGCTCTGGCGTGCATCGTGCCGGTGGCTGCCGCGCAGTCCGGCGCGACGCAGCAGGCCGGACAATCCAATGAACCCGTTCCCGCGGTTTCGGGATCTTCGGCAGAGGCGCCGGTGAAGGCTGCCACCTCGGACTCGAAGTACCTGATCGGCGCCGGCGATGTGCTCAAGATCAGCGTGTGGGATTCACCACAACTCAGCGAAGACGTGCCGGTGCGCCCCGACGGGAAAATATCGCTGCCGCTCTTGAACGACGTGCAGGCCGCGGGCCTGACCCCCACGCAGCTCAGCGAGCAAATCACGGAGAAATTGAAGCAGTTCGTGAAGGGCGATGACAAGTCCGGCGATCCTCATCCGGTGACGGTGATCGTCACGCAGATCAATAGCCAGCGCGTGTATGTGCTGGGCGAAGTCACCCGCGCCGGGGCGTTTCCGATGCTGCCCGGAATGAATGTGCTCCAGGCGCTATCGAGCGCCGGCGGTTTCACGCAATTTGCGAATACGAAAAAGATCTACGTGCTGCGTACTGAAAGCGGGGCGCAGCACAAATTCCTTTTCAATTACAAGGACGTGGTTTCTGGCAAGCAGCCCGGTGAAAACATCACGCTGAAACCCGGGGATACGATCGTTGTGCCGTGAGGCTCCGAGGCTGGTTGCCGTTCCGATGTGGTGCTGTTCGGTTAAGGATTGAGTGCTGATGCGAGTGTGTACTTCAAAGGTTTGCGGTGGCGCCGTTCTGGTTCTGCTGGCGGTTTGCCCGTCCGCTGTGCGTGGGCAACAGACGCAGGATCAGCAACAGGCACCAGTTCCCGCTTATAGCACGCCACTCGGCTCAGTATTCGGCGGCAATCAACCGGCAGGGGATGCGGCTCCGCAGACCTTGAGTCCGGACAAAACGCCCCTTACCGGCGCGCAAGAACTCTCGTTGGGGACTCCCGCGGAAAGCCGCACTTACTGGCAACCGCATTTTTACGTCACGGCCACCGGTGATTCAAATCCGCTGGCGGGGAATCAGAAAAGCTGGGTGACCTACACCTCGATCCTCGGCGGACTGGATTTGCATAAGACTTCCACGCGGTCGGACCTTGCCGTCATGTATTCGGGCGGCGGGACGATATCGAACGATGGAAATATTGGGAACTCCGTGATCCAGCAGTTGGGGCTCTCCGAAAAGATTTCCGGGCGTCGCACGACGCTCTCTCTCTTCGATCAACTCGGATATATCCCGGAGGCGGGCTTCGGCTACGGCGGGGGCGGCGTTGGCTTGCCCGTCGGCGGTCTGGCGGGACTCCAAACCGGTTTTCTTCCGGGACAGACGATCCTTACGCAGCGCGGCCAGCGCCTGACGAATTCATCGGTTGTAGAGCTGGATCGTAATCTTACGGCGCGCAATGCGCTCACGTTCACGGGTGGTTACTCGCTGATGCACTATTTCGACGTGAGCTTGCTCAATTTCAACGACACGATCATTCAGACCGGCTTCAGCCGCCAGCTCAGCCGAGAAAACACGGCCGGGTTTCTCTACCTCTTCAACGCCTATCGCTTCAGCGGCTACGGTGAGACGATTTACGATCATTCCGTGCAGCTTTCCTACGGCCGCAAGCTGACGGGACGGTTGGCATTTCGGGCGCAAGCGGGGCCGGAAGTGGCGGTGTTTCATCAGCCGGCCACCGCAAGCCTCGGCACCGGGCCGTCAGCGCCCCCCACGACGGACCATCTATACGGCTCCGGGAGCGTGGCGCTGACGTATCAATTGGAGCGCACGGGGCTTGGGTTCGGGTATAACCACGGCGTTAGCGGCGGCTCGGGAGTGTTCGCCGGCGCTTTAACCGATCAAGTCTCCGGATATGTGAATCGCACCCTTTCGCGCGCCTCCTCCGCAGGCTTCAATTTCGGATATTCGCGCAATCGCGGCCTGGGCACCCTGAACGCGGCGAATCAGAATCAGGTTTACGGATACTGGTTTGGCGGGGTGAATTGGAATCACCCGTTCAGCCGGACCACGAAACTCGCGCTGAGCTACCAGATGGAATATCAATCCGGGAGCTCCAGTTTTTGCGTCGGGCTCGAGTGCGGGCGCAGCCTGGTCCGCCATGAGGCTTCGATGACGTTTGGATGGAGGTCGCGTCCCCTTGTCTTCTGAGATGCCGATTTTCGCCAACCCGCGGCGCAGCCTATTTCAGCGCGGCTGCATCATGAAATATGTGCCCAGCTTCGCGCCCCTGTTCTCCGCTTCGCCGGCATTCACCGGTAACGCATTCATTTCGAGGATCGCATGACACAGCGGCAACTGACGTTTTCGGATTACCAGGGCATGCTTCATCGTCACTGGGTTTTGATCGTGGTGCTGGCGCTCCTTGGCGGGCCGGTGGGCTATGGGGTGTCGCGCGTGCTCACGAGCCGCTACACATCCATGACTACAGTGCTCGTCGAACCGCAAACGATCTCGCCCGACATCATCAAGCCCGTGATTACCGGGGGGCTGACCCAGCAGCTTGCCAGCATGAAGGCGCAAATCCTGAGCCGCTCGAGTCTCCAGCCGATCATTGAAGAATTCAATTTATATCCGAAGGACGTCAATCGCGTTCCGCCCGACGAAATGGTCGAGCGGCTTCGCGATTCGATAGAGGTCAGCGCGCTAAAGGAAATGGACGATACCAAGGCCCAGGGTCTCCCCGGCTTCACGATATCGGTGACGCTCGATAATCCCATCGCGGCCCGCGATATTTGCGGCAAGCTTACTTCGCTCTTCATTTCGAGCGCCGCCGAGGCGCGGCAGCAGGCCTCGAACCAGACCACGGATTTTCTTCAGCAGCGCCTCGATGTGGCTAAGAGGAATCTGGATGAGCAGGGCCAAAAAATCGCCGACTTCAAGCGGAAGTATTTCGGATCGCTCCCCGAAGATCAGGCTGCGAACTCCACGGAACTCGCGAGTCTCGGGGTGCAGCTCACCGCCGTTACCCAGGCCCTTGCAGGGGCCCAGCAGGACTTGAGTTTCCACGAGACGCTCCTATCGCAGCAGCGCGCCGCATGGCAAAGCTCGCAAACCGGCGACAACCCGCAGAGCCTGGAAACGCAACTCGCGAAATTACAATCCGATCTCACCGGGCTGCGCAGCAGCGGCTACACGGATAATTTTCCGACCGTGATTGAGAAGAAAAACCAGATTGCCGATATTAAAACGCGAATCGCCGATTCCGCAAAGGCGGCGAAGGCTGCACCGCCGGCAAAGCCACTCGGCGAGCCGCCGCAGATTCTGCAGTTGGAAGCGCAGGTTAATACGGACAAGGAGACGATCGCTAGAGCAAACGCCCAGCACGATCGCCTTACGAAGCAGATGAAGGACTGCGAGGCTCGCATGAGGCTCAGCCCCGCCGTTCAGCAGCAGTACGAGGAATTGACTCGCGGCAATATCACCCTGAACCAGGCGTATCAAGAGCTGCTTAAGGACAAGAATGATTCTGCGATGTCCACCGCCCTCGAAAAGCAGCAGGGGGAAGAAAGTTTCAGAACGTTGGACCCTGCGAATCTTCCGGAGAGCCCATCTTTTCCGAATCGCCCGCTTTTTGCCGGCGGCGGACTTTTGGCTGGGTTGAGCTTGGGCCTCTGCCTTGCCTATGTGACCGAGATTCGCGACACGTCCATGCGCTCCGAACGGGATATCGAGACGCTGCTTCGGTTGCCGGTGCTGGCCATGATTCCGCCGGTTGAGGCCGCGCAGGGCAAAAGGCAGAGGGTTATGGGCGCGATGACTGCCGGCAATAGAACGGGCGCGAAGGCCTGAGGCATGTACCATAAATTCTTCGGGCTTCGCGAGAGCCCATTCAACGTCAATCCCGACCCGCGCTATCTGTATCTCACGCGGCAGACGCAGGAATCCCTCGCCGGCTTGACGTACGGAATCCAGAATCGCAAGGGATTCATCCTGCTCACCGGCGAAGTGGGCACCGGGAAAACGACCCTGCTCAACCGGCTTCTGGATTGGCTGCGCAGCCAGCGCATGTCCACCGCGTTCATCTTCAATTCGAAACTTGAGGTGAGCCAGCTTTTCGATTTCATGATGGCTGAATTCGAAATTCCGTGTGAATCGCGCGAAAAAAGCCAGGTGCTGATGCGGCTGAACCATTGGCTGCTGGATCGCTACCGCGCGGGCGAATCCGCCGTTCTGATCGTGGACGAAGCGCAGAATCTTTCGGCCGATGTGCTCGAAGAAATCCGTCTGCTCACCAATCTCGAGACCTCGACGGAAAAGCTGCTGCAGATCGTGCTCACCGGCCAGCCCGAGCTCGAGGAAAAGCTTAAGCTTCCGCAATTGCGGCAGCTTCGGCAACGCATCACCCTGCGTTGCCGCACTGCGCCGCTTACGCTCGAGGAAACCTTCGGCTATATCGCCGAGCGGCTGCGCATCGCGGGAGCGAATGGCGAGCCCGTCTTTTCACGCGAGGCCATTGAGACGATTCATCTCTATTCGCGCGGTATTCCGCGCGTTACCAACCTCCTCTGCGAGCATGCGCTGATCAATGCATTCGTGGATAGCATTCGGCCCGTTCCAGCGCACCTGGTGGAGGAGGTTGCCCGCGAATTCCAGCTCGATGAGATCGCGCCTACGGTGCCGGTCGGCATCTTGTCGCAAGCCGAGCGAGCCGCGAACACCCAGGCCTTGCTCCAGAATCTCGACGATCTGCTTGGACGGTTGCGCCAGGCGAACCTTATGCCCGTGCCCGAAAGGAAAGTATGAGCCGCATTCATGAAGCGCTGAAAAAGGCCGAAGAGGAACGCGCCGTCGCCTTGCAGTCCGGCGCTCTCGCGGCACCCGCCGCGCACATGGTTCTTGATCCCGCCGTGGCGATGGATGAGCGCGCGGTCGAGCAGGCGCCGGGCCAAGTGGACGTGATTCCGCCGCCCATGAGCGTCTTCGCGCAACCTGCCCCGATGAGCGATTATCTTCGCTTCGACGATATTCGCGCTCGGTGCGTGCGGCCCGGATGGAAGCTCGACCCCAACGTGAACGTTTTCTTCAACCCGGACCTTAGCGCCAGTGGCGCCGAACAATTCCGCACGCTTCGTTCGCGGCTCTATCAGCTTCGCGCGTCGCAGCCGCTGCGGACGCTTCTCGTCACAAGCTCGATTCCCGCCGAGGGGAAGACGTTCGTCACGGTCAATCTCGCTCAGGCCATCGTGCGCCAGCCGGATCGGCGCGCGCTGATTATTGACGCCGACCTGCGCTGCTCGCGCTTGCACGTTCCGCTCGGCGCGCCCGTGGCGCCCGGCCTTTCCGATTACCTGCGCGGAGAAGCCGACGAAATGGCCGTCATTCAGCATGGCGATCAAGGAAACCTCTGCCTGATTGCCGGCGGCAACGAAGTCACCAATCCCAGCGAACTTCTGCTGAACGGCCGTCTGAAGATGCTGCTGGACCGCGTGAGCCCTGTGTTCGATTGGGTGATTCTGGATTCACCGCCGTGCCTGCCTGTGGCAGACGCGAGCCTGCTCGCCGATCTCTGCGATGGCGTGCTGTTTGTCGTGAAAGGCGGATCCACTCCCGCCGAAATCGCGCAGAAAAGCTCGCAGAACTTGCAGGGACGCAACGTGATCGGCGTCGTCCTGAATTCCGTGGAGGAAAGCCGCACCTACGGCGCCTACTATTACCAGGATTACGGCCGCACCTCCGCGCCAGCTAAGAAATAAACACCGAGCGCAGCGCCTCGCTTCCGATCCGCCTTGAGCTGCAGGAATTACGAGCGGGTAGGCGCGGCGGCGTGCGAGCCAAGATAATCGCGGATGTAGAACCCGAAGGCGGCCTCGAGCTTGCGCACAGTCGGTCCGGGGGCAGACGCGATTTTATTCCCGTTCACTTCGCTGATCGCGAGCAGGTTCCGATTGGTCGATGATATGAAAACCTCCTCGGCGGAATAAAGATCGGCGGGGAAAAGCACGCGTTCTTCCACTGGCACTCCAGCTGCCGCACCAATCTCAAGCAGAATGCCGCGCGTGACGCCCTCGAGGCATCCGGAATCGAGCGGCGGGGTTAAAACGCGACCGTTGCGCGCGCAAAAAATATTGGCGGCCGTACATTCGGCGACCTCGCCGCGCTCATTCAGCATCACCACCTCGTCGAATCCAGCTTCGCGCGCCTCGTGCAAGCTCCACACATTGTTGAGCCAGGACGTGACCTTCACGCCCGCGAGCGCGGAAGCGGCGTGGCGACCATGCTCCCGAATCGCAAGCCGCGAGGGTTCGCGATATGCGGGCAGCCCGGCGGAATAGAGCAGCAGGTCGGCGGGAGGAAATGGCTCCTCGCTGCGCCAAAAGCCGGCTTGATTGTAGATGGCGTAGACGCGTGCGCAGCCTTCGCGGACTTCATTGGCGAGGAGCACTTCCCCGAGCTGGCCGCGAACGGTCTCGCGATCGAAGGGAAACGGGCAGCGCGTGCGCGCGGCGTCGCGCTCGAGCCGCTGCCAGTGGCGCTCGAATGCAAAGGGGACGCCGTCAATGATGCGAACCGTGGTGAAGAGGCCCCAGCCGCTCATCAGGCCGGACTGCCCGGGCGAAAGGCGCACTTGATCGAGCGGCAGCAGTCGGCCGTTGTGGTGCACGAAGCGATGAATCATGCGGCTCTCCCGAAGGCGAGAACATTTTAGCGCAGAAGCGCGCGGCAGACGACGTGCGGCGCAGAAAACGACACGACAGAACACGACTCGAAAGTTGACAGCCGCGGGTGCGGGCTTTATCGTTCTTGCTTCCCTGATTTATGCGCGGGAAATTCGCAGGACAACACGAATGAAGATATTGTTGATCGGTGGCGGCGGCCGCGAGCACGCGATGGCATGGAAGCTGCGGCAGGGCGCGCAAGTCGAGAAGGTGTGGTGCGCGCCGGGCAATGGCGGTATCGCGGCGGATGCGGAATGCGTTCCTCTCAATGTGGCGGACGTGAAAGCAGCCTCAGAGTTGGCCGCGCACCTCGGGGCGGACCTGACGATTGCCGGACCGGAATTGCCCCTGGTCAACGGTATCGCTGACGAGCTGTCTGCTCGCGGGCTGGCCGTCCTGGGGCCGGGAGCGCAAGGTGCGCAGCTCGAGGGAAGCAAAATATTTGCGAAGCAGTTCATGGAGCGCCACGGAATACCTACCGCGCCGCTCTATGGAATTTTCGATAATCCGATTGACGCCTACACGGCGCTTTGCGCGGTAGATTGGCCGCTGGTGATCAAAGCCGATGGATTGTGCGCGGGCAAGGGCGTGCTGGTCACGTCCTCCCCGGACGAAGCGACCGCGTTCATCACGTGCCTTATGGAGCAGGGCGAATTTGGCGACGCCGGCCGCCGCGTGATCCTCGAGGAAGGGCTGACGGGCGAGGAGCTTTCCTACATTGTGCTGACCGACGGCACTGATTTCATCTCGATGGCGCCTTCCCGCGATCACAAGCGTGCTTACGATCACGATGAGGGACCGAACACTGGCGGCATGGGAGCTTATTCGAGCGACGATCTGCTCAGCAGCTCGCTCGAACGCCAGATCATCCAAAATATTGTGCGTCCCACAATCGCCGGCCTCGCGAAGGACGGAATTTCGTACCGCGGATTCTTGTATTTCGGTCTGATGCTGACTCCGGACGGTGCGAAGGTGCTCGAATACAACTGCCGGCTAGGCGATCCCGAGACCGAAGCGATCCTCCCGCGTGCGGATTTCAATTTGGCGGAGGCGCTTGGCGCTGCGGCGCGCGGTTCGCTCGAAGGGATCAATCCGAAATGGTTCCCGGGAGCGAGCGCTTGCATCGTGATTGCGTCGGAGGGCTACCCGGGGCATCCGGCGACCGGACGAGTGATTCACGGTCTGCCACCGCGGGAAGACGGCGCGGCGGATGCGCGCGCGATTGTCTTCCATGCGGGAACGCGCAGAGATGGAGAGAGCTATTACACGACGGCCGGCAGGTCCCTCGTTGTCAGCGCGCGCGGAGACGATCTGGGCGCGGCGCTTCGCGCTGCGTACGAAATGGTTGGCCGGATTCAAATCGAAGGCGCGTTCTATCGCACGGACATCGGAACGTCGGGCTCGAAAAAAGGCCGCGCTGCGGCGGACCAACCGGCAACCTGAATCGAAAAAGGGGGAAGCGTGGCAACCGACGGCAAGAAACCGTTAGTGGGAATCCTGATGGGCTCGGATACCGATTTCCCAGTGATGAGCGAAGCGGGCAAGACGCTCAAGAAATTCGGCATCGCCTATGAAATGGAAGTCGTCTCCGCGCATCGGACGCCCCTGCGCGCGCACGAATACGCGACCACAGCAGCCAGCCGCGGTCTGAAGGTGCTGATCGCCGCGGCAGGCGCGGCGGCGCATTTGGCGGGCGTGATCGCGGCGAACACGACGCTGCCCGTCATCGGCGTTCCGATGGGCACAAGCTCGCTGAAGGGGCTCGACGCGCTGCTGGCTACCGTGCAGATGCCCGGCGGAATTCCGGTAGCCACAATGGCGATTGATAAGGCGGGCGCGGTGAACGCCGCAATCTTCGCCGCGGAAATCCTGGGCACGTCGGACGCGGAGATGGCGCGCAAGCTCGCGAGCCACAAGGAAGAGCTCGCGCGCTCGGTGAACGAAAAGAATGCGCGGCTTCAGCAGCAGCTTGCATCGGAGAAGTAGTGCCGCGAACGAAGGGCGCTATTGATCCTCGCTCAGTGCGAGGGCGGATGCGCCAGCGAGGGCGCGCCGGCCGGGCGCGGCGTCTGCGGCTCGGGGTGCTCCTCCACTTCCGGCGGCGGCGCAAGGATCCACTTAAATCCGTGATCGGGTGAGATCAGCGCCATCGTCTCTACGGATTTCGGCGGCGCGATGGCATCGAGCGCGGCGCGCAAAAATTGGATGGTATCCGCGGCCTTCAGGCTCGTGCTTCTGCCGTCGGTCAATTGCAGCATCACGTCCTGCATCTGCGGATCGGCGCCCACAATTTTCAGGATGCGCGGATCGCGCTTGCGAATTAGATCCAGCAGTGGCGCAGGCGCGTTGTCCGGCGGATAGCTGAATTCGATCAGCGTGCGCTGATCCTTCTTTTCCGGCGGCCAGAATTGGACGTACGCAGGCCGTAGAACGCGCGTGGCCCAGTAATCTCCCGCCTGCTCTTCCTGCTCGATGTGATAGCTCGCCTGCCAGACTTCCGGGCCGTAGCCGGAAAGATAGTCCACAAGGATCATTTCGGCGATCGGTTCCTGCGCCGGTAGATCCACGCGTCCGTGAAGCACCTCCGCCACACCATTCAGGCTCTGCAGCAATCCCTGCCCGATTTGTTCGATGTCGTTTGCTTCGGCGCCCGCACCGGCATGCGCCTGCACCCCGCCAAGGGTGGGGCCCTTGTTACCCAGGAATTGCCCCCGCGCACCCGGAAGCGAGCGGTCGAGCCGGACAAAATCCTGCTGCGTCACCGGCGAGAGCCATTCATCCGCACCCAGAATGATGCCGACGCGTTCGGCGCTCATCTGCACGGGCGCCGGCGGCAGCGTGCCGCGCTCGATGGAATCCTCGACGGTGCCGATCACGATGCCGTCCTTCACAACCGCGATGACGACGCGGCCCGCGGCAAGATTGGCAACGATTTCCTCGCGAGGAATCTCCGAAACCTGCTGGGCGCCGGCGCGCGTGGCGCAAATGGAGAGCGCGAAGGCCAGCACCAGAATCGCGGTAGACGCGACGCGCGCGACAAAGTTGACCGGGGATAGCGTGGCTGCGTTCACGGGATTAGAGCGCGCGCTGCGGCGCGCCTCATCTCGCTCATTGTATCGCCATCGTAGCGCGTAGGACAGTTGCTTCGAGGCCACATCGGCCCGCCCAGCCGCCCTTAACGTCTTGACGAGCTGAATGCAAGTCCATATAGTTGTGGATCATGCGTAGCCGAAAGGTTACATATATATCCGTTGCGGAACCAGTCTTCGGCGTACTTGCCGATCCCACCCGCCGCGCGGTGCTGGATCTGCTGCGGCGCGGCAGTCTTCCGGCGGGGCAGATTGCGCGGGCGTTTCCCGTTTCGCGCCCCGCCGTCTCGAAGCACTTGCGCCTGCTGCGCCGCGCGCGGCTCGTGCGCGAGCGGCGCAGGGGCCGCCAGCGCGTCTACGAATTAACCCCCGGCCCGCTGCGGGCCGTGGACTCGTGGCTTGGCCATTACCGTGCATTCTGGCAAGCATCCCTGGAAACCCTGAAGGAATTCGTGGAAGCAGACCGCGGGTCGAAGAAAAAGCGTCTTCGCAGAAAAAGACGATGACTGGAGGAGATATGGCGGCATCGAAAGCGAGGCCCGAAGCAGATGAGATCATGAGCGAGATCGAGATCGCCGCGCCGCCCGAGCGCGTCTTTGCGGCGCTGACCGATCCGAAGCAGGTGGTGCAGTGGTGGGGAGAGAAGGGCGTGTATCGCTGCACAAAATATAAGAGCGACTTGCGCGTCGGCGGAAAATGGTGCGCAGCGGGCGTGGACGGGCAGGGACACGACTTCGAAATCAGCGGGAAGTATGTAGAGGTCGATCCGCCGCGCACGTTGGCCTGCACATGGAAGGCTACGTGGACCGGCGAGATCGAAACCATAGTGCGGTGGGAATTGGAGGCGGCGGGCGAAGCGACGCGTGTTCGCGTGCGCCACAGCGGGCTGGCGGCGCATCCGGAGCTCGCGAAAGCCTATCGCGGCTGGCCGCGCATGCTAGGCTGGCTGCAGGCGCTAGTCGAACGCGGCGAGACGGTGGAGGATCGCAGCCGATAGCGTTCGAAGGTGGGCAGTAACAAATGAGTGGCGAACAGGCGTGGAATCCCAAACTCTACGGCGAGAAGCATTCGTTCGTCTGGGAGATGGCCGAGGATCTGCTGGGGCTGCTCGCGGCACGGCCCAGGGAGAAAATCCTGGACGTTGGCTGCGGCAGCGGGGAAATGACCGCGAGAATCGCGAATTCCGGAGCCGTAGTCACAGCGATTGATAGTTCGGCGGAGATGATCAAGCAGGCCCGGCTGAAATTCCCCGAAATCCGCTTCGAACAGATGGACGCGCGGGAGATTCGGTTCGACGCGAAATTCGACGCGGTATTCTCGAACGCCGCGCTGCACTGGATTCCGCAACCGGAGCGTGTGGTGATTGGCATTCGCGGGGCGCTGCGAACCGGCGGAAGATTCGTCGCGGAATTCGGCGGGCGCGGAAATATTGCGCAGCTCGTTGAGGCGATCAGCCAGGCACATGCGGCACGGGGACTCGACCCAGAGGCGTGGAATCCGTGGTATTACCCGAGCGCCGCGGAATACGCGCGCATTCTCGATTCCCGCGGATTCAAAACGCGCCTTGCGATGCTCTTCGACCGGCCAACGCCGCTCGAGGATGGAGAACGCGGCCTCGAAACGTGGCTGCGAATGTTCGGCGGCAGCTTTATTGCGGCGATGCCGGCGGGAGAACGGGACGCGTTCGTGCAGGATGTGATTCGCCTTGCCAGGCCCTCGTTATTTCGCAATAGGCAATGGGTGCTGGATTATCGGCGGCTGCGGGTGATCGCAGCGGCGGTGTAAGGGCGTGCTGATCGGCCTGGTGCGGGAGTATGCTCCTGCGGTGAACCGTATTCGGTGAGGCAGCGCGCGGTGGCGGCTGATGAGCTGCTCGGGAAAACGATCCACGCGTTTGGAGCGCCATAGGGAGCGCTATGTGATCGAGGAAAAGGGTGAAACGGAACGCTACGGCTTCGCTTACGGAACTTTGAGGGACCACGCCGAACGAGGCGAAGAGCGATTCAGCGTCGAGCTGCGAAGAGGCGACGAAACGGTGTGGTATGAGGTTCTTGCATTTTCGCGGCCAAGTCCGCTGATCTCGCCCACGTATCCGCTGGCGCGAATGCTGCAGAGGCGCTTCGCGCAGGATTCGCGAAGGGCGATGAAACGCGAGACCTCGGAGGCCAACTGCTAGGTAGTTTCGCAGCAGGGGCGAGACATTATGCAGTGGTCGGAGCCAGCGAAGTGGCCGTCGGGGCCGATCAGGGACTGCGTCTTGGCGCACCAGAAGGGGCCGGCGGTGGAGATGTCAGAGGCGGTTTCCTCGGTTTCGTAGCAGAGCTTTTTCGAGCGCAAACTCCGGCAGATTTCTCCGGTGCGGATGAGTTCATTCAGGCTGGCCATGTTTATCCCCCTCCCTTACGTACCTCGATCGTTCGTCGCGATGCTCCTCAGGATGGCGATCCTGAATGGATCGCCAGCAGGGCGCGCTTTACGGAGACGCGCGCGAGCTGGACTTTGTAGGCGTTGTGGCTGAGCGGCTTCGCGTCCGCTACGGCGGCATCGGCAGCAGCCGCGGCCGTTTCCTCATTCAGAGGCTTGCCTTCGAGCGCTCGCTCGGCGGCCGCCGAGCGCCATGGAGTGGGCGCCACGTGGCCCATCACCACGCGGGCGGCGGAAATGCGGCTCCCATCCATTTTCAGGGCGACGGAGGCGGTGGCGAGCGGCCAATCGAGCGCTTCCTTCTGCCGCACTTCATAGGTGGCGCTGCGCCATTCGCGCGCGGAGGCGGGAATCGCGATTTCCGTGAGGATTTCGTTGGGCTGGATCGTGTGCTCGCGATCGCCTTGCGATTTCGGGATTGCAAAAAGGCCGGCGGCGGCAATTTCGCGCGAGCCGCCGTGGCCATGCAGCGTGAGCTTTGCATCGAGCGCAATCAACGCGGGAGCGAGCGACGAGGGGCTGACGAAATACGCGGGCCCTTCGGTGGCAAAAATGGCGTGATAACGATTTTCGCCATTGGGAACGAGCGGCTGGCCTTTTTCGTCGCGGGCGAGCAGTCCGTAGCCCGCGCGGTAATACCAGCAGCGCGGGCGCTGGAGCAGATCGCCGCCGACCGTGCCCATATTGCGAATCTGCGGGCTGGTGACCCCGGCGGCTGCTTCGGCGAGCGCGGGGAGCCGATTGCGAATTGCGGCATGGCCGAGCAGTTCTTCGAAGGTGACGAGCGATCCGATGCGATAGGCGCCGGATTCTTCGCGGATGCGGCGCAACTCGGAAATGCCTTTGATGTTGACGAGGCGGGCGGGCGCGTCCACGTGTTCTTTCATCAGGCTGATCAGGTCGGTGCCGCCGGCAAGAACCTGCGCTTCGGACCATGACGAGCCGAGGAGGCCAATCGCCTCGGAAAGCGTTGCGGGCCTGGCGTACGCGAAGGCGTCCATTTATGCCATTCCTCCTTTGCCGAGCGCGGCGAGCACGCGGTTGGGCGTGAGCGGAAGCTCGGGAACGCGAGCGCCGATGGCGTTGGCGACGGCATTTGACAGCGCCGCACCGGGTGAAATCACCGGCGGCTCGCCGAGGCCGATGGGGCCGCGCTCGTCGTAGCCTTTGCCGGTCATCATGTGGACGACCAGTTCGCCCACGTCGCCGATTCCGGCAAGCTTGTAAAACTCCATATTGGGGTTCAGGCATCGGCCGGTCTGCTGGTCCATGATCTTTTCTTCGAAGAGGGAATAGGTGACGCCCATGATGAGCGCGCCGTAGACCTGGCTTTCGGCGGTTTTCAGGTCCATGACAAGGCCGCAATCCTGCACGGCGACCATTTTATTGACGCGGACGACTCCGGTCTCCGTATCCACGGAAACATCCGCCATTTGCACGCCGCCGACGCCGGCGGAGGTGATGGTGCGGTCGGTGCCATGCGTGGCGGTGACGGCCGTGGCGCCGAGTTTCGCGCAGGCTTGTTTCCAGGGAATGCCCTTCGAGGGATTGGCGGTGACGCGGACCTGGCCGCCAACGGCTTCGAGCTGGTCGGGGGTTGCGCCGAGCGACGGCGCGACTTGGGCGAACAGTTTATTGAGCGCGTCGGTTGCAGCGCAGCGGGTAGCCGTGCTGACGCCGCCGATTGTGGAAGAGCCGCCGGAAGCGCCCGCGGGCGGATATTTGCTGTCGCCGATATTCACGGTGACGGCTTCGAGCGGCAGGCCAAAGGTTTCCGCGGCGACGATGCCCACGACGGTGCGCGTGCCGACGCCGAGGTCCTGCGTGCCCATGGAGACTTCGGCGGAGCCATCGGGATGGATGGTAGCGGCGCAGTTGCTGTTATTGGCGGCGCCCGCCCAGGTGTGGATGGAAAGTCCGACACCGGTCTTGATCGGGCCAGACGCCTTATCGCCGCGCGGATGCCACTTCTTTTTCCAATCCATCAGGCCGGCAGCGATGTTCATTTCCTCGACGTAACTCGCGGAGCGCGCACCGGTGATTTCGATGTTCTTCATGAAGAAATCGAAGGGGTCCATTCCGAGCTTCGCGGCGAGATCATCGAGCGCGGACATGGTGATCAAGCACATCTGCGGATGATTCGGGGCGCGCCAAGCGCGTTCGGGTCCGATATTAGTGAGCACGGCGGTGTGCTTGCGGCGAACGTTGGGGATGCGGAAGATATACGGCAGCGCCGGACCGCCTCCCTGCGCGTCGGGGCCGCCTGTGCCCCAGGATTGCGAATCCCAGGCGACGAGCGTGCCGTCTTTTTTCGCGCCGACCTTTACATCGGCGTACATCGAGGGGCGGGCGCCGGCGACCATAAGTTCGTGGTCGCGCTCGAGCATCATTTTTACGGGGCGGCCCGCTTTTTTCGCGAGCTGGGCGCAGGCGACGCCCCAGGCATCGGCGGAAAACTTGCTGCCGAAGCCGCCTCCCATTACCGGGCAGATGGCTTCGACTTTGTTCGCGGGGATGCCGAGGCCGGTGGAATATTCGGCGCCCTGCCCGCTGACGTACTGCGTGGAGCACCAGACGGTGAGGCTATCGCCCTTCCATTCGGTGACCTGGCCATGGGCCTCCAGGCAGCAATGCGTGATGACCGGGACGCCGTAGCGGCCTTCCGAGGTGACTTCGGCCTGCTGGAAACCCGCGGCCACGTCACCGGTAGTCCTCGCGCTTTGTTCCTTGGTGAATTGAGCGCCGGCTTTCGCGGGTTCGGCATCGGCGACGAGATAAGGAAGCGGCTCGTAGGTGATATGGACTTTGCGGGCGGCGTCGCGGGCCTGATTTTCGGTTTCAGCGGCGAGGGCGACGATTTCCTGGCCCTCCCAGTGGACCTCGCTCGAGGTCGGGAAGGTGTAGACGGCCTTCACGCCGGGCATTTTTTCGGCTTCGCTGGTATCTACGTGAGTCACTTTGGCATGGGCGTAGCGCGAGGTGATCATTCGGCCGAAGAGCATGCCGGGGCGATTGATGTCGTAAGTGTATTTGACGCGGCCCGAGGACTTCCACGGGCCGTCGAGCCTGGAGATGCGCTTGCCGATCAGGGCACGTTTATCTGCCGGGGGCCATTTATAGTCCGCCATCAGGCTGCGCCTCCCTTCTGCAATTTTTGCGCGGCTTCGAGAACGGCGTGGCGCACGCCCATGTAGGTGCCGCAGCGGCAGAGATTGCCGCCGAGCGCCTTCTGCACACCTTCATACGTGGGATTCTTTTCCTGGTCGAGATAGGCCTTGCAGGACATGACGAAGCCCGGGGTGCAGAATCCGCACTGCTGGCCGTCGTTATCCACGAAGGATTGCGAGATGGGGTGAAGCTGGCCTTCGGGGGCGAGGCCCTCGATGGTCTCGATGTTGCGGCCTTCGGCGTCAATTGCGAGCACCGTGCAGGAATACATCGGCTTTCCGTCAACGACCACGGTGCAGGCGCCGCAGGTGGCGCGATCACAGACTTTTTTCGCGCCGGTGAGGTCGAGGCGGTCGCGGAGGGTGTCGAGCAGGGTGGTGCGCGGCTCGAGATCGAGGGTGTGCGACTGGCCATTCACTTTCAGCGTGACGGGCACGGCCGCCGGGCCCAGCCACTTCGCCGCTGGGGGCGCGAGAGAGGCCGCCTTTGCGACTTCATCGCCGAGGAGCACCGAGGCCGAAACGGCCACGCTGGCGATGCCGGTGCCTTTGATAAAGGAGCGGCGAGAGACTTTATTTTTTTCCGGCGAATCATCCGCGCCAGGCGCGGCGGGGCGCTTCGGCGGATTTTCCGCGTGCGAATCCCTATCTTTCATGGAGACTCCTTCGGATAGATAAGCGGCAGGAAGGCGACACGTCAGAACAGCGTCTCATCGAAGACCTGCTCCCCCGGCTCGAAAGAACGCCCCTATGATAGTTCGCAAGCTGGAATGAAGCAATGCGGAATGGAGGCATCAGCGGATGTCGTCCTTATAGACTACGCCTTCCTTCATTACGAATTTGACGCGCTCGGTTTCGGTGATGTCCGCGAGCGGATCGCCGGAGACGGCGACGAGATCGGCGAATTTGCCGGGCTCGATAGAGCCGATGCGGTCGCTCCAGCCGAGGAGCGCGGCGGCGGAGGTGGTGGCGGTGCGAATCGCGTCCATCGGGGTCATGCCGTAGTCCACGTAATATTTGAATTCGCGGGCTTCGTTGAGATCGGTCCACGGGAAGCCGCCGGCGTCGGTGCCAAAGACGATTTTCACGTGCTTGGCCATCGCCTTCTGAAAGACCCTGCGTTCCGCATCCACCATGGGAGTCCACTGACCGCCGCGGCCGGGGGCGACGTATGCGCCGACGGTGATCGTGGGGCACCAGTAGATGCCCTGCTTGACGGCCTGATCGAGAAGGGCGTCCGTGAAGCCATCGCCGTGCTCGATTGAATCCACGCCCGAGCGCAAGGCCTGGGCGATGCCATCGGCTCCAATGGCGTGTGTGGCGACGGGATGGTGGAGGCGATGAGCTTCTTCGACGATGGCGTGCGCTTCCTCGTCGGTGAAGTTCACCTGGCTATGAAGGACGCCATCCGGGCCGAAGTGATAATCGCGGTCGGAATAATATTTGATCCAATCGGCGCCGTGGGCGATCTGCTGGCGAACGGCGAGTCGGGCATTTTCGACGCCATCCACAACTTGCACGCCATGGGGCATATCGAGTTCCCAGGAGTAGCCGAGGAGGGCATAGGCGCCGGTAGGGGCCATGGCGCGGGTGGCGACAAAAAGGCGCGGGCCGGGGATTACACCGCGATTGATGGCGGTTTTCACGTCCACGTCGGCGTACATGGCGCCTTCGGTCTCGAGGTCGCGGAGCGTGGTGAATCCGTTGTCGAGCGAGATGCGGGCGTTGCGGGTCGCGACGATCGCGCGATAAGGGATGGACCATTTCAGGAGTTGCTCGTCGTATTCCGCGGCGGTGACGTCTCCATTGAGGAGGAGGTGGGTGTGCGCGTCAATGAAGCCGGGCAGCACGGTGGCGTGGGAGAGATCAATCACGGTGGCGCCAGGTGGCGGAGAGCCTCCGGGGGTGACGGAGACGATTTTTCCGCCGGAGATGATGATCAGGGCATTGGAGACGGGGCGGTCGCTTTTGCCGTCAATCAATTTGCCTGCGCGGATGGCGATTTGCCTGGCGGCTTGGGCGTGGGTGGAGAAGGCGCAGGCGAAGATCAGCGCGGGAAGGATGAGTTTGCGCAGCATGAACCCTCCTCGAAGGGGGATTGGAGATGCAGATGGCCGGTGCATGTTAGTTCAGGGGGCCACCGGAGCGCAATCGGCGGGTTCGGCTCGGGGGACGGGGCGCAACATAATATCCGGCGAGGGTGCGTACCGTATATTAGACGGATTTTCGATGAGTGTTTTCAATACGATAGGGGGAATTCTAATCCCCGTACCGTAGATTAGAAAGGGCTCGCGGCTAGTTTGCTGGCCGCCTGGGTGTGCTCGTCGTGCCATCTGACCCTCCCTCCTCTGGCGGAAAAACCGCCATGGTAGTTGATAGCATATGTTGTGCATTAAGTCAAGTAGTTTGTGACATATGGGAATCCATAGGTTGGCGATGGTTGCCGGCAGGGGGATGCGAGGCGGGCGAGAGTGCGAGTTGAGATGCTTCGAAGCGCGATCCTGATCGGATCGCCTCAGCATGACGGGCGGGGTGCTTCGGCAAGCTGAAACCGCTTGCCTCAGGACGCCGATCCGATGAGGATCGGCGCTTTCTTGCTATGCTTGCGCTGCTTTTGGCGTGCTGTAGCGAGGAAGAATGGCGTGAATTCCACGAATCAGGGCGAACGGCTGGAGCGGGGGCTGGGGTTGTTGGAGGCTACCTCGCTCAACATGATTGAGATGGTGGGGATTGGTCCGTTCATCGTGATTCCGTTTGTGATTCACGAGATGACGGGGCCGATGTCGCTGCTGGCGTGGGTTGCGGGCGCGGTGCTGGCGGTTTTCGATGGGTGCGTGTGGGCGGAGCTGGGCGCGGCGATGCCGGAGGCGGGGGGAAGCTACGTCTTCCTGCGCGAGGCGTATGGGCCTGGGCGGTGGGGACGGCTGATGTCGTTCCTCTATATATGGCAGACGCTTTTTCAGGCGCCGCTGGTGGTGGCCTCGGGGGCGCTGGGATTCGCGGAATATTCGGCGTACGTGACGGGAAAGATGGGGCGCGCAGGGGCGGCGGCGGTCGCGACGGGCGCCGGATATGAAAGGGGGGTGGCGGCGTGCGTGATCGCGCTGGTGGTGGTGCTGCTTTACCGGCGGATCGGGGCGATTGGAAAGATTTCGATTGTGTTCTGGGTGGTGGTGATCGGGACGATCTTGTGGCTGATCTGGGGCGGGGCGACGCATTTCGACTGGCAGAGGGTGATGGGAGGGGGGGCGGCGGCCGGCATGGGGGCGGGCGGGAACGGCTTCGGAAGTTTGCGATTCGTATTTTTCGCGGCGCTGGGACATGCGACGGTGCAGACGGTGTACAGCTATCTGGGCTACTACAACGTGTGCAACCTGGGCGGGGAAATGAAGAATCCGGAGCGCAACATTCCGCGGGCGATCTTCATTTCGATTCTGGGGATCACGGCGCTGTACCTGGCGATGCAGATCAGCATTGCGAGCGTGGTGCCGTGGAAAGAGGCGAGCGTTTCGAAGTTTATCGTGAGCACGTTCGTGCAGCGAATCTATGGAAGCGGCTGGGCGGAGGTGGCGACGGCACTGATTTTGTTTACGGCGCTGGGATCAATTTTTTCGGCGACGCTGGGGTATTCGCGCGTGCCGTATGCGGCGGCGCTGGACGGGAATTTTTTCGCGGTGTTCGGGCGGGTGCATCCGACGAAGAAATTTCCGCATATTTCGCTGCTGGCGCTGGGTGCGACGGCAATTTTGTTCAGCGCGCTTTTCAGCTTGTTTTCGGTGATTCGCGCCATCCTGGCGATGCGATGCTTAATCCAATTCATCGGCCAAGCGGTGGGGCTGGTGCTGCTGCGGCGGCGCGGGGCGCGATTGCCATTTCGGATGAAGCTGTATCCGCTGCCGGTGATCGTGGCGATTGCCGGGTGGGCCGCGATCTTTCTTTCGACGGGACGGAAACCGATTTTTGCGTCGCTCGGGGCCATGGCGGCGGGGATTCTTGTATATTTGGGGCGCTCATTTTTCCTGCGGCAGTGGCCCTTCAAGGAGGCCGTGCAATGAAGCGATGGGGATCGGCGGGGCTGGCGGCAATTCTGGCGGTGTGCGGGGCGCTTTGGGCGGGCACGGCGGCGCGGGCGCAATCGCTGCCGGAATCGGCGGAGGCGATTCAGAAGGCGCGCGTGGCAACGCGGATTTTGTTCATCACGGCGCACCCGGACGATGAGTCGTCGGGGCTGCTTGCGTACCTCTCGCACGGATTGCACGCGGACGTGGCGCTGCTGACCGTGACGCGCGGGCAGGGCGGGCAGAACGCGATCGGGCCGGAGCAGGATGGCGAGCTGGGGGTGGTCCGCACAGAAGAGCTGCTGAAGGCGGGGAAATACTACGGCGTGCGGCAATTTTTCACGCGCGCGGTGGACACCGGATTTTCGAAGAGCCCCGAGCAAACGATGAAGATCTGGGGCAACGTGCCGCTCGAGGATATGGTGCGCGTGATACGGACGTTTCGGCCGGAGGTGGTGATCAACGGCTGGGGCGGGGTGCACAGCGGGCACGGTCAGCATCAGGCGACCGGAATGATCGTGCCGAAGGCGGTGGTGGCGGCAGGAGACCCGAACGAATTCAAGGAGCAGATCAGCGAAGGGCTCGCGCCATGGAAGGTGACGCTGGAATTGCGGTCGGCGCGAGGGGGCGGGACGGCGGATGCGGTGGAGATTCCGGTGAACGAGGTGTCGCCGCTTTGGGGACGGAGCTATACGGATATGGGCGTGCAGGGGCATGCGCAGCACGTGTCGCAAGGAACGCCGGGATTTTACGGCGGCGGCTATTTTCGGCGGCCGAGCTATCTGGTGACCGAACACGACGACGAGGCGGGCGGGAAATTCGACGCGAAGCTGCTGGCAGAGCCGATTGCGTGGCTGGCGAGCGTGTATCCACAGCTTTCGGAAGCGACGCTGAAGGAAGCGGACGCGGCGCTCGCGCACGCCGGGCAATCGCTGCTGGATTTGAATCGGGCAGAGGCGGCGTCGGATTTGGCGCGGGCGGGGAAGGCGATTCAGGGTTTGCGCGAGGGGTTGGGCGGGGACGGCGCGAATTCGCAGGCTGCGTGGGAGCTTCAGCAGGTGCGGAAGCGAATTGATCTGGCGCTGGCGGACGACGTGGCGCTGCCGATTCAGGCGAATGCGGACCGGCACGAGATTGTTGCGGGCGAGGGATTTTCGGCGAGCGTGGATTTTCTGGGGGCTCCGGCGGTGCCGGTGAAATGGACGCTCGATGCGCCGGATATCGAGCTGCCGCAGGGCTGGAAGGCGGCGGAGGGCGGAACGGGCGGGCGTGGCGGGGCGACGCAATTCAATATCACGGTTCCCGCGGATGCCAAGGCGCCTTCGTCGCCGGGGGATGCGATGCTGCCGTTTCCGCCGCCGCTGGCGACGCTGAAATTGCCGGTGGAAATCGACGGCTATACGTTTCCGGTGGAGAAAGCGTTCGAATCGGTGGTGGCGACGACGCAGGGGCCGATGACGTATCCGCTGGGGCTGGCGCCGGCGGTGACGTTGACCGTGGAACCACGGCAGGTGATGGTGCCGGCGAAGCGAGCGGCGGAGCCCGTGACGCTGCTGGCGCGTGTGCGCTACCACGGTACGCAGGCCGCGCGGGTGGCGGTTGGGGTGGATGCACCGGCGGGATGGAATGCGCGCGCGGTTCCGGCATTGAATTTTTCGAGCGCGGGCGATCAACTGATCCGGTTCACGGTGACGCCGCCGGCGCACACGGAGGCGGGCGCGTATCCGCTGCATCCTTACGCGAAGATCGGCGACAGGACGTTTCGCACGTCGCTCGAGCCGATTCCGACCTATCCGACGCGGAACTGGAGCGAGCCGGACGATGCGACCGTACACGTGCTGAAATTGATTGTGCCGGCGGGGCTGCGCATCGGCTACGTGGCGGCGGGAAATGATCCACTGCCGGACGTGCTGCGGGAGCTGGGAATCCGCGTGGACATGCTGGGCGAAGTGCCATTGGCGTTCGACGATCTGAGCCACTACGACGCAATTGTGGTGGGCATCCGGGCGTACGAATTGCGGCCCGATCTGGGGCGGATGAATTGGCGGCTTCTGGATTACGCGCGTAACGGCGGAACGCTGGTGGTGCAATATCAGCGCGACACGAACTGGGGCAGGTTCCTGCCGTTTCCGGGGAGGCTCGCGCCAGCCACGAGGGTGACGAATGCGAATTCGCCGGTGCATTTTCTGGCGCCACAGAATCCGCTGCTGAATACGCCGAACAAAATCACGATGGCGGATTTCGAGGGATGGGTACAGGAGCGCGGCATCTATTTTTGGGGATCGGTTGGACCGCAATATCAGCCGGTGCTGGGGCTGACCGATCCGGGGGAAGAGGAAACGAATGGAAGCTTGCTCTACGCGCGGGACGGGAAGGGCGTGTATATCTACACGGGATTGTCGTTCTTCCGTGAGCTTCCCGCTGGCGTGCCGGGGGCGTATCGGCTGTTCGTGAATTTGCTGAGCCAGACGGCGCACCGGTAGCAGAGAATTGGGTTGGGGGAGGGGGCGAATGAGGGGGCGTGGCTGCGCTTGCGCGAGGGATTTAGAGGGTCTCAGCAGGCGACGCGCGGCGCTCAATGCCCGCTGCTGAAGACCAAGAGAGATGCTTCGCTGCGCTCAGCATGAGGGTGAAATGGCAGGCGCGGATTAAAAGCGCGGTGCGGTTACTGGATGTTCAGGACGCTGATGATGCGGAGGACGTCTGGGGCGGAAACGTCGTAGAGGGCGTGCTCGTCTTCTTGTTCGAGGCGCTCGCGGAGATAAAAGGCGGCGATGTAACTGGCTTCGCGGTCGCTGAGATTTCTTTTGGCGCGGTCGCGGAAGGTGACAAACGCGGGATGCGCGAGGCCCAGGATCACGGATTTTCCATCCACGTAGAACTTGCAATCCATGGTATCGCTGTGGCGCGTGGTGATCGCGTTCCAGCAATGAGAAAAGGCGCAGCGATAGACGCAATCGGTGACCTTGGAAGGAATATCGAAGGAGCCGATGAATTCGCTCATGGCGCCGGAGTTGGGAATGGTGGGCGAACTGACTTTGGCCATCGCGGGTCTATCCTCTTTTAAAGATTATCGGGCGGCGCTGCCGGCGGGCTGCGCCGCTTCCTGAAAGGCGCGGATTGCGGCGGCTATTCCGGCGCCGGGCGCCATGCGGAATCCTTGCTCGGGCAACAGCTTTTCGAGGGCGGCGAGGAGCAGCAGCACGTGCTTGCGCTGGCTGGAATAGCCCATCAGGCCGATGCGCCAGATTTTGCCGCGGTTCGCGCCGATGCCGCCGGCGATCTGGATGGTGAACTCCTCGAGAAGCTGGGCGCGGAGCTTGCGGTCGTCCACAGCCGCGGGAATTTTTGCGGCGGTTACGGTGACGAGGCGGTCGGCCGGATTCCGCACGAGCATTTCGATTCCCATGGCTTCGAGGCCGGCGATCAGCGCCTGCTGATTCTGGGCATGCCGCTCCCAACGGGCTTCGAGGCCCTCTTCCATGACGAGGCGAAGGGCCTCGCGCATTCCGTAGATGAGGGAAATGGGCGGCGTGTGGTGATAGGTGCGGTCGTGGCCCCAGTAATTCATGATCGGATTCAAATCGAAATACCACGTGCCGGGAGGGGACTTGCGCGCGCGCAGGAGGGCTTCGACGCGCTCATTGACGGTGATGGGCGCCATTCCGGGCGGGGCGCTGATCGCCTTCTGCGAGCCGCTGAAGCAGATATCAATGCGCTCGGCGGCGACGTCGAGCGGAACTCCGCCCATGGAGGCGACGGCATCCACGATGAGGAGGGCGCCGAGCTCGTCTGCGACGCGGCGATAATCGGCGCTGCGCTGCAAAACGCCCGTGGAGGTCTCGCCATGGGTGAGGCCGACGAATTTGATCTTTTTGCCTTTACCGGCGCGGCGAACGTCTTCGGGGTCAACTGTGGCGCCTTCGGGGCAGGTGACGCGAATGACCTTGGCGCGGGCGCGCTCGGCGACGATGGCCATGCGCTCGGAAAAGGCGCCGTTGACGCAGACGATGCATTCATCGCCTTCGTCGAGCGTGTTCATGACGGCGGTTTCAATGCCGCCGGAGCCGGAAGCGGAAATGGGGAACGTGATGCGATTTTCGGTCTGAAACGCCTGGCGGAGGAGCGTCTGCACCTCGCCCATCATTTGCAGGAACCAAGGATCCATGTGGCCGACAATGGGCGCGGCCATGGCGCGATAGACGCGCGGATCGAGCATGGAGGGACCGGGCGTGAGCATCAGCCGGTCGGGGGCAAGCAATTCGCCGAACATTTCAGGCATCGTGTACTGACCTCGGAGACGCGGGACTTTCGAGCCTTTGCGGGCAGCCGACAGACCGCGGCGGCCGTCAAGGGGCGAGCAGGCGGCCGGATTCGAAGAGCGCCAACTCTGAGCTTAGCGTCAATATGCAGCCGGAGGAATTATAGCTGCGCGGGCGGCGGGCAAACAAGCGGAAGGCATGGGGGCGTGCCGAAAAGCAGAACATCCGAGGGCGAAGGGGCTGGCTCGAATGAGCTAGTAGCGGTTTCGCAACCGTGGCCGCGGCGTGTTGAAAGGCCCATACCCCTATGCTAGATTTTCAAATTGGCTTCCGATCACACGATGGATCATAAATCTCCAGCCAGCGACCCGGCGAAAGCCACACACGTCGAGGTGTACTGGCACACGGTGAAATATCGCACCGTGGTGCTGTATGCCGTGGTGATTACGGCGATTGTGCTGTCGTCCGTGTATCTGCTGTTTCCTTCGATTTCGGGCGCGGTGCTGCGGCACCTTTCGTCGGTGCTGCAGCCGCCGGATACGAATTCGGCGGCGATGGCGGTGCGGCAGACGCGATTCGTGAACCTGGACGGCACGGTGCAGGTGAAGAAGGTGAATTCGCTGCAGTGGGTGAACGCGGATTATCAAATGACACTGGATACCGGAGACCAGATTCAGGCGGGGGCAAACAGCGTGGCGCGCATGCAATTCGGCGACGGCACGCAGTACACGGTGAAGAGCGGGGCGTTTGTGACGGTGGAGGAAAACATCGTCTCGCAAAACCGGCCGAGCGAGGTGGGAGTGCAAGTACATTCCGGGCAGGTGGACCTGGCGACGGGGCCGTGGGAAGACCCACGGTCGAAGGCCGAGGTTTCGTTTGCGCATGCGGTGGCGTCGCTGAAGGCGAATAGCCGCGCGGCGGTGGTGAGCGATGGGACGAACCAGGGACAGATTACGGTGGATGCGGGCGCGGCGGAACTGAGTCGCGGGAACCAGCACGAAACGATCATGCAGAATGAACGCGGAACTGTTTCCTCGACGGGCGAATTGAGCAAGACGCAGGTGCTCGCGCCTCCGCACCTTTCCGATCCGGTGGATTTGACACCGATTATTACTTCGGATCCGAAGCACTACGCGGTGCATTTTGCGTGGCAGCCGGTGGCGACGGCGAAGATGTATGAGTTTCAGGCGAGCACGACGACCATGTTTAGCCAGGTGAGGGTGGATAAGAAGACCGAGGATACGAGCGTGGACGTCTCCGGCTTCGATGCGGGCAATTATTTTTGGCGCGTGCTGGCGATTGACGCGGCGGGGAACGTGAGCGACGCAAGCGACCCTTACCGGTTTACGATGGCCGGGCAAGGTAAAGGGCAGGAGATGCTGCTCGAGGTGGATTCACAGGAGCTGCAAGGGAATATCGTGCAGATCAGCGGGCGGACCGAGCCCGGCGCGGCCCTGATGGTCAATCAGCAAACGGTGCCCGCGATCAAGGCGGACGGACATTTCACGTACTTCATGCCGCCCATGTCGCGCGGCACGCATGAAATCGCAATCACGGGGCAGGACCGGCGCGGCCGGACGAATACTAAACACCTGGAAGTGGTGATCCCGTAAGAAATCGAAGCGCGAGCGAGCGACGCAGCGCGCGTGGACCCTGGGGGAGCAAAGCAAGTGGTGAATAAAAACGGCTACAGCATGAGGTCGGTGTTCAGCCTGTTTTCGTCCGACCTGGCCATTGATTTGGGGACGGCGAACACGCTGGTGTTCGCGCGGGGTAAAGGCGTGGTGGTGAATGAACCCTCGATCGTGGCGATCAATAAGAACAGCAGCGAGGTGGTGGCGGTAGGGCGCGAAGCGAAGGAGATGCTCGGGCGGACGCCGGGAAACGTGGTGGCCATCAAGCCGATGAAGGACGGCGTGATCGCGGATTTCAAAGTGACCGAGAAGATGCTGACGCATTTCATTCAGAAGGCGCACAACCGGCGGGTGCTGGTTCATCCGCGGATCGTGATTGGAGTGCCGAGCGAAATTACGCCGGTGGAAAAGCGTGCGGTGCAGGATTCGGCGTATCGGGCGCGGGCGAGCGAGGTCTACCTGGTGGAGCAGGCGATGGCGGCGGCGATCGGGGCGGGGCTGCCGATTGAGGAGCCGTCGGGAAACATGGTGGTGGATATCGGCGGCGGGACGACGGATATCGCGGTGATTTCGATGAGTGGCATCGTCTATTCACGGTCGGTTCGCGTGGCCGGGAACGAGATGGACGAGGCCGTGATGCACTATCTGAAGCGGAAATATAACTTGCTGGTCGGCGAGCGCACGGCGGAACAAATCAAGACCGAGATCGGGTCGGCGTATCCGCTGGAAAAGCCGCTTACGCTGGAGGTAAAGGGGCGGAATCTGATCGAAGGCGTGCCGCGCACGGTGACGATTGACGACAGCGAGATCCGCGAGGCGCTTTCGGAATGCATTTCGACAATTTTGAATGCGATCCGCGTGGCGCTGGAACGCACGCCGCCGGAGCTTTCGGCGGACATCAGCGACCGCGGGATCGTGCTAACGGGCGGCGGGGCGCTGATTAAGAATCTGGATAAGCGGATTCGCGAAGAGACCGGGCTGCCGGTTTCGATCGCGGATGATCCGCTCGCATCGGTGGTGCTCGGCACGGGGAAGATGCTGAGCGACTTCCGGCTGCTGCGGCTGGTTTCCATTGATTAGAGGATGGCGCCGGCGAAGGGCGCCTCGCAGTGAGAATTTTCGGCCATGCCTGAACTGATCTCGCGACATCGTACGTTCGCGCTGCTTGCCACCGTGATCGGGGCGCAGGTGCTGCTGCTGGCGTTCCAGGTGTGGCACGGACACAACGTGCGGCTAGCGCGCTATTGGGCCGTGCAGATCATGAGCCCGGTGGAGAGCGCGGGGACGTGGTCGCTTTCGAAGGTGCGGGGCGTATGGACCGGATACGTGGACCTGCACGGTGCGCGGAAGGAAAACCGTGAACTGCGCGCGCGGCTGGACGAATTGGAGCTTCGCGATCGGGCGCTGGAGACGCGGGCCTCCGAGGCGGACCGGCTGGAAGCGCTGCTGGATTTCCGGAATGGCCATCGCGAGGCGCCCATGGTGGCAGCGCAGGTGATCGGCGCAAGCGCGGATCCTTCCTCGCATACGATTTTCATCAACCGCGGCGAACACGATCACGTCCGGCTGGAAGATCCGGTGATTACCCCCGACGGCATTGCGGGGAAGATCGTGCAAGTGCAGCCGACCACCTCCGAGGTGCGGCTGATTAATGATAAGGAAAGCGGCGTGGGCGCGCTGCTGCTGGATACGCGCACGCACGGGGTGGTGGATGGGAACGGCGATTCGGCGCCGCGGATGGATTACGTGGTGAACGGGGAAAGGGTGCACCCGGGAGAAGAGATCGTCACGTCCGGGGAAGACCGCATCTTCCCGAAGGGATTGCTTGTGGGAACCGTCGGTTCGTCGAAGGCGGGAAGCCCGTTTCAGACGATCACGGTGCAACCGGGAGCACGGCTGGACCGGCTTGAAGACGTGATCGTGCTGCTCTCGCGGGAAGAATTGACGGCGAAGAAATCGGGCGAGTGGTCGGCGACGTCGGGCGTGGTGGTGGGATTGCCGCCGCTGGAAGATCGCGCGACGGCAAAGCCCGAGGCATCGAGTGAACGCCGGCACGAGGGGCCTTCGGCGGGGAAGGCGGAAAATGGGCGCGCGGCAGCACCTGCGGCGGCAGCGAAGGTCCAGGCAAAACCGGCCCACGCAACACCAAGCGGCGCAACACCGCCTCGGGTGACACCGGCGCCCGCAACACCGGCGCAACCCACTTCGGCGAAACCGCAAGTTGCGCCTGCGGGCCATGCGGCTTCTGGGACGCCTCCTGTGCCGAATGCGGCCGCGAAATCGCCGGATTCCGCAAGCAAGCCAGCCACGCCGGAAAGCCAGCCTCCCGCCGCGCAGACGGTCCACAGGTAATCCAATGGCTTCGATGCTGAACAGCGGATTTCATTCCGACTCGAACGTCGAGGTACACAAGTTCTACGCCGGGACCGTGATTCTGAGCGCGATTCTGGCGCTGGCGCTGGAGGCTTTTTTTTACAAGTTCGGGCGGTGGTCGGAAATGCTGGACTTGCCGCTGCTGGTGACGATTTACTTCGGGGTGAGCCGGCGGAATCCCTCGTCGGGATTGCTGCTTGGGGCGTTTATCGGGCTGCTGCAGGATGCGCTGAGCAGCGACAATCCGATCGGGATGTACGGCATTGCGAAGACGCTGGTGGGATTTGTTGCGTCGTCGGTGGGCGGAAAGATTGATACGGAACATCCGGTAAGCCGCTTTGGGCTGGTGTTCTTCCTCTTCTATTTTCACCAGGCCGTGCTGGCGAGCGTGCAGATCATGCTGCTGAGCCGGCAGGGGACGTTTTTTTCGGGGCATCTGCTGCTGGCTTCGATTGTGAATTCGGCGGTGGCCGTGGCGCTATTCGCGCTGCTGGACCGACTGCGCAAGCCGTAACGGGCCGGGCGCGGCTGTTGCGGCGCATGTGGCCCCCTGGCCGCCCGGCCGGGTGACGGAATGGGCATTCGGACCTTGCGAGCGGCGCAACGCGAGTGTTAGGTTACTTAGCACGCTCTTCCGAATTCCGTCCCGCCCGGATTCGAAATGGCGGCCGTGAAATGATCAAGCGCATTTGGGCCGAGCATGACCCGCCGCGCAGGAGTTCCTTTGTCACCATGGAATAGCAGCGACCAGAAGATTCCACAGGGTCGCCTCGCACTGACTTCGTACGCATCCGTGTTTTTGGTGATCATGCTGCTTGCCGGTTTCTGGAAGCTGCAGGTGATCCAAGCGGGGCGCTTCGAGGAGCTTGCGAATCGGAATCGCATCCGTGCAATCCCGATTATCGCGCCGCGCGGTGCGATGCTGGATCGCGACGGACGCGTGCTGGTGGATAGCTATCCTTCGTTCAGCATTCTGCTGCTGCGGGACGAACCAAAGCTGCTGAAAAAGGCGCTGCCGCAGATCGAAGAAGGCCTCGGCCTGAGCAAGAAGGATATTGAGGACATGCTGGAGGCCGCCCAGGGGGGCCAGAAGTTCCAGCCGATTGACATCAAGCCTGTAGCGACGGAGGCGGACATTGCGTTCGTGGAGGCGCACCGCGCCGACCTGCCCGTGCTCGAGCTGATGATGGTGCAGCGGCGGCGGTATCCGCACGGCGACATGCTCGCGAACACGATTGGATACGTGGGCGAAGTCTCCGAGCAGGATATGGAGAAAAACGACAGCTATCGCCCAGGCGATATCGTCGGCAAGGCGGGTCTCGAGAAGGAATACAACGCCGAGATCGAGGGAACCGACGGGATGCACCGCGTGGAAGTGAATAGCGTGGGCAAGCCGGTACGGACGCTGCAAGACGTGGAGCCGATTCCGGGCAAGCCCATTCAACTGACGATTGATTACGATCTTCAAGCGGTGGCCGAGGCGGATTTTAAGGGGAAGACCGGCGCGCTGGTTGCGCTGGACGCGAGGACGGGCGAAGTGCTGGCGATGGTGAGCCGGCCGACCTTCGATCCGAATGATTTCGCGGTGCCGATTTCGAGGAAGGAATGGCAGGCGCTTAATACCGACCCGAAGCATCCGTTGCTGAACCGAGCGATCCAGGCGCAGCTTGCGCCGGGTTCGGTGTTCAAGATCGTGATGGCTACGGCGATGCTGGAATCGAAGGCGATTCCGGCGAGCTACACGGTGTACTGCCCGGGATACGCCGACTTTTACGGGCGCACCTTTCATTGCGACCACGCGCACGGGATGGTGGACCTGCATAAAGGCATCGTCGCGTCGTGCGACGTGTACTTCTATAACGTGGGCAAGCAGCTGGGGATTGACCGGATCAGCTATTACGCGACGGCGCTGGGGCTTGGAAAGCGCACCGGAATTGACCTGCCGAGCGAGGAGTCCGGGCTGATTCCATCGGAAGAATGGTCGGAGCGCGTGAACCATCACAAGTGGTATCCGGGCTCGACGATTTCCGTCTCGATCGGGCAGGGGCCGATCACGGCGACGCCGATCCAACTGGCGCGGATGGTGGCGGCGGTTGCGAGCGGCGGCAACCTGGTGCAGCCGCATTTGTTGAAGGACGACGAAGACGCGAAAATCACGCGCTTTCCGCTCTCGGATGCAACCGTGCAAACGGTGACGCAAGGGATGTGGGGGGTGGTGAACGAACCGGATGGCACAACTTCGGGGCTGGTGAAATTGAAAGACATTGATTTTGCGGGGAAGACGGGAACCGCACAGACCTCGAGCTACGAATTGCAAAGGAAGCTGGGCGAGAAGCTGAAGGAGAACGGCTGGTTCGTGGGGATGGCCCCGCACCGCAACCCGGAAATCGTTGTCGCGGCTTTGGTGCAGGGCGCCGGGTGGGGCAGTTTCGTGGCGCCGATCGTGCGGGACGTGGTGAAGGCGTATTACGACAAGAAGAATGCGCGAATGCCGCAGACCTCGACGGCGGAGAATGTGCCACCTGCCAATCCGCCGCCTGCCGCGGCGGCGATGCTTTCGACGGCCGGGGGCCGGCGGCCATGATGAAGGACCGCGCACGCATCCAGGATTTCGATTGGGTGCTGCTGGCGATTGTCAGTGCGATCAGCGCGATCGGCATCGCGGAGATCTATTCCTCGACGCACAGCAGCGCCGCGATGGCGGGGATGCAGTGGAAGCAGTTGATATGGGTGGGAGTGGGGCTCGCGGGGATGTTCCTGATTTCCGCGATTGATTATCACGCGCTGCTGGACCAAGCTCCGATCCTCTATGCGCTGGGCGTGGCGAGCTTAGTGGTGGTGCTGGTGATGGGATATTCGCGGCTGGGGGCCAGGCGGTGGCTGGCTATCGGCGGGGCGAATTTGCAAGTGTCGGAGCTAATGAAGTTGATTATAATCATAGTGCTGGCGCGCTATTTCAGCGAGGTCCGCACGGACCGGCTGGCGCTTGGGGATCTGGCGAAGGCCGGGATCTTGACTTTGATCCCGGTAGGGCTGATCTTGAAGCAGCCCGATTTGGGCACGGCGATGGTGCTGGTCCCGGTGGCGGTGGTGGGGGCGTTTCTGGCCGGGATACAGTGGAAGCACCTCGCGGTGGTGGTGGCGCTGATCGCGGTGATGATTCCGGTCGCGTGGCATATGCGGCTGCATTTGAAACCGTATCAGCAGCAACGGATCGAAACTTTCCTTCACCCGGAAGCGGATCAGCACGGCGCAGGCTGGCAGATACTCGAGTCCCAGATCGCGGTAGGATCGGGGGGCTTCTGGGGAAAGGGCTTCGATAAGGGCAGCCAAAACCAACTGGGCTTCGTTCCGGTGCGGTATTCGGACTTTATTTTGGCGTCCACGGCGGAGGAGCTGGGCTTTATCGGGGTTTGCGTCGTATTGTTTTTGTATCTGGGGCTGATTCTGCGGCTCATTGATAACGCGCAGAAGGCGAAGGACAAGGCCGGGATGTACGTGGTGATGGGAGTGGCCGCAATTCTGGGCTTCCACGTTCTGGTCAACGCTTCGATGGTGATTGGATATATGCCGGTCACCGGGATTCCCCTGCCATTGATGAGCTACGGAGGATCGGCTACGGCGTTTGTGTTTTTGTCGTTGGGCTTGGTGATGAACGTCCGAATGCGGCGATTCGTCAACTGAGCTGGAGTTTTCGGTAGTTCGGTAGTGGGTCAGATTGAATTTCGACGAAGAAAATTCAAACTGGCAGGTTACAAAGATTTGCTGAGCCGGCGCCTGGGATTTCGAGGCGCGGTTTAGCGCAATGGTTCGAATTCAGGAAAGGGAAGGCATCGAGTGAGGAGAAGGATCCAGCGGCAATGCAGGCCTGTTACAGGCAGCCTGCCACGGCAGGCAGGCCGCGCGTACAGATTCGCGCGCACAGCCGCGCACCGATGCGCAAAGAGGAGTTTTGTCCATGGCGAAGGAAATGGTTATTTCGGCGAGCCCGCACGAGACGCGGGTTGCCATTCTGGAAGAAGGTCAGCTTTGTGAGTTCTACGTTGAACGCGAAAAGGAGTTTGCGTTAGTCGGAAGCATCTACAAAGGCCGTGTGACGCGCGTGCTGCCAGGCATGCAATCGGCCTTCGTGGAGATCGGGCTCGATAGCGACGCCTTCCTCTACGTTACGGACTTCCTCGAAGAAGTCGAGGAGCTCGAGCACATCGTAACGACCGTCGAAGAAAAAGTGGAAAAGATGGAGGAGCAGGGCGGTCCTGTGTTCGCTGCCAATGGCGCCACGACGGCGCCGGCGGAGCCCGCGGACGTGGAGCCTGCGGGGAGCCAGGGCGATTTCGGCGGCAGCGGGCGGCCATCCGAGGGCGCGCCTGCCGAAGAATACGACGGAAACACGCAGGCGGCCGCAGCAGCCGCAACGCCGCACGCGCCGGCAGCACACCCGCCGGCCTATAACGCCTCGGTTCCGGATCGCGGGAGATACGAGAACCGCGGCGGAGCCGGCCATGGTGGCAGCGGTGGCCACGGGGGACGCGGCGGGCGCGGGGGCCGGGGCGGCGGCCGCGATTTTGGGCGCGGCGGACGGCGGGGCCGGCAGGGGCGTCACGGAGGTGGCGAACGGCGGTTCGGCCGCGAGCTGCCATCTTCCAAGTACGCATCGCCAAGGCCGTACGAGGACAGCCCGAGCGAGCCATCCACTGGAAGCGGCTACACGCCGGTGATCCTGCCAGGCGAATCGCTGGCAAAGTATCGCGACCGTCCATCCGGTTCCACGGGCGGTGCTGCACCGAGTACCGCAGAGGTTGGCGGCGAGCAATCGCAGCCTTTAGAACCGAGCGCGGCAGTTGTGCCTCCCATCGAGAAGAGCGAACCGGCGGCGCCGGAGGCTTCTTCAGTTCGCGCGTCCTCATTCACACGGGCGGGGGCCGCACGGGCGGGATTCGCAGGGACAGGCTTGGAGCCTCTGCCTGGGGAGAGCATTTCGAAGTGGCAGAAGCCGGAGCGGGAATCCGGCGAACATGCCGAATGGGGCGGATTGCCCGTGATGGAAGAGCCGGCTGAGCATCCGTCGCTCGCGCCGGAAATCGAGATGGAGGAGATGGAAGAGGCCAAGGGCCATCATTCGGAGGAAGGCTCTGACCTAAGCGAAGACGAGGCATCGGCGGTTGCCGAGCATGTGGCCGATATCCAGATCGAAGAAGCCGAACGCGAACACGAAGAGCACGATTTTTCGGCAGGCGAGGATGAGGCGCTCGAAGCGGATGCGCCGGAAGGCGAAAGCGAGGAAGACGAGACCGCCTCGGCTGGGCACATCGAAGATCACACGGAGGGCGATAGCGAAGATCACGGAGTGGTGTACGAGGCCGGGGCGGGAGAGTCGCCGGAAACGGCGCAGCATGAGGAGCCAAGCGATCCGGCTGCCGTGGATGCGGACGCAGTGGGGAATCGCGAGCCGCTGGCCAGTGCGGGGCCTTCGCAGGAAAGGCAACCGTGGAAGGCGCGGGTGGGCGACGATTTCCGTTCGCGGATGCAGCATCCAGGCCGGCGCGGGCGCGACCGAGGCCGCCGCGGTGATAGGCGTCCGCAGCATGGGCACGGGCGAGGAGGCCATGGCGCCCATCGGCCGCAGGCGCGCCGGCCGCAATTGATCGCGGACCTGCTGAAGCAGGGGCAGGAAATTATCGTTCAAATCGCGAAAGAACCACTCGGCAAGAAGGGCGCGCGGATCACGAGCCATGTGGCCCTGCCGGGACGCTATCTCGTATACATGCCGACGCTCGATCACACGGGGGTGTCGCGGAAGATCGCGTCCGCGGATGATCGCGCGCGGCTGCGGCATCTGGTGAACGAAGCGAAAGGCAGCGCGGGCGGCGGATTCATCGTTCGCACGGCGGCAGCGAGCGCCGCGCCGGAAGAAGTTCGCGCGGACGTGGAATTTCTGACGCGGACATGGTCCGAAATCAAGGCGCGGTCCGAGCAGCGCAAGGCGCCTTCGTTGCTGCACCGCGATTTGAACCTGGTGGAGCGCATCCTGCGCGATTACATGAGCTCGGAATTCACGGCGATCTGGGTGGATTCGGAGGAGGAGTACACGAAGGTAGTGGACTTCATGAGCCGCTTCCAGCCGAAGCTGGTGGATCGCGTGAAGCTCTACACCAAGGCGACGCCGGTCTTCGAGGAGTTCGGCATCCAGCAGGAGATTGACAAGGGACTGCGGCCGAAGGTGTGGCTGAAATCGGGCGGATACATCGTCATCAACCACACGGAGGCGCTGGTCGCGATTGACGTCAACACCGGCAAGTTCGTGGGCAAGGGCTCGAACCGGCTGGAAGATACGATCGTGCGGACCAACCTGGAGGCCGTGAAAGAGATCGTGCGGCAGATGCGGCTGCGGGATTTGGGCGGCATCATCGTGATTGATTTCATTGATATGGAGGAGCGGCGCAATCGCGAAAAGGTGATGGCGGCGCTGGAGGATGCGCTGCGCGTGGACCGGGCGCCTTCGAAGGTGCTGCGGTTCAACGAGTTCGGACTGGTGGCGATTACGCGGAAGCGGACCAAGCAGGCGCTGGAACGCACGCTATGCCAACCGTGCCCCTATTGCTCGGGGTCGGGGATGGTGAAATCCGTGCCGACGCTGTGCTACGAGATTCAGTCTGAAGCGCGAAAGATGGCGCCGGAAATGGATTCGGGGAGCGTTACGCTGCGCGTCCACCCAGAGATTTCGAAGGCGCTGAAAACGCGCGAAGCCGGGCTGATTGATGAACTGGAACGCTGGACGAAGAAGAGCATCATCATCCAGGCTGATCCGACGCTGCATTGGGAGCAGTACGACATCTATTGATTTGATTCAGGCACGAGAGTGCAAGGGAAGCGCCGCGGAATGGATCGCGGCGTTTTTCTTTTTTACGAGGAAAACACCTGATAGGCGCGGCCGCCGCCCGGGTGCAGAATTTTTGGCAGGAGGATGCCGATGATCAAGAAAGTGAAGGGCGGGTACAGGGTGCTATCGGAGAGCGGCAAGAACCTCGGCGGACCTTATAAGAGTAAATCGGCGGCTGAAAAGCGGTTGCGGCAGGTGGAGTACTTCAAGCACCGCAAGGGCTGATCGAAAAAGCAAAGGCTGAAGGCAGCCGCCGGGCCGTACAGATCAGTAGTCGTTGGCCGAGCCTTCGAGGAAGGCGCGGAGCTTGCGCGAGCGCGAGGGATGGCGCAGCTTGCGCAGGGCCTTCGCCTCAATCTGGCGGATGCGTTCGCGCGTGACGGCGAAGGACTGGCCGACTTCCTCGAGTGTGTGCTCGCTGCCGTCGTCGAGGCCGAAGCGCATCTTGATTACTTTTTCCTCGCGGGGCGTGAGCGTCTTTAGCACGGAGGAGGTTTGCTCCTTGAGGCTGAGGTTGATGACGGCGTCGGAGGGCGAAACGACGGCCTTATCCTCGATGAAATCGCCCAAATGCGAATCTTCCTCTTCGCCGATGGGGGTTTCGAGCGAGATCGGCTCCTGCGCGATTTTCAGAATCTTGCGCACCTTGGCGACGGGAATATCCATCCGCTTGGCGATTTCCTCGGAGGTAGGCTCGCGGCCGAGCTCCTGAACGAGCTGGCGCTGCGTGCGGACCAGCTTGTTGATCGTCTCGATCATGTGGACCGGAATGCGGATGGTGCGGGCCTGATCGGCGATAGCGCGCGTGATGGCCTGGCGAATCCACCAGGTGGCGTACGTAGAGAATTTATAGCCGCGGCGCCATTCGAACTTGTCCACGGCCTTCATCAAGCCGATGTTGCCTTCCTGAATCAAATCGAGGAACTGGAGACCGCGGTTCGTATATTTCTTGGCGATGGAAACGACGAGCCGAAGGTTCGCTTCGATCAGCTCTTTCTTGGCTTGTTCGGCTTCGGCTTCGCCCCGGAGAATCACCTGGAGCGCGCGCTTCAGCTCGGTGGGGCTCACCTCGCTGGCGAGTTCGATTTCGCCAAGCTCCTGGCGGCGCGCCCTCAGATCCTTGCGAGCTTCGGCCTGCACATCGGCTTTGGAGGCGTCCACGCGGCGTTCGAGTTTCACGGACTCGCGTTCGAGGAAATAGACGCGCTCGACCGTCTGGCGAATCTTGTCAATCAGGCGCTTCTTCTCGAAGGGATTGAAGTCAAGGTCGCGGACGAGATTCGACATTTCGACGCGCGTGCGCCCAACGGCGTACTTTGCGTGGAGATAGGGGCGCTTTTTCGAGCGCGGAACCTTATCGAGCCTGGCAGCGAGCTTCAGGGCGGCTTGATAGAGCTTCGCGATCTTGTCAATCTGCTTCAGGGTTTCGCGGGTTTTCGCCTCGATTTTTTCTTCGGTGAGCTCCTCGTCGTCGAACTGGACGATTTCCTTGATCGAGCGCGAGCCGTTTCGCAGGTCCTGGCCCACCTGCATCAGGTCTTTAAGAATCAGCGGGGCGCGGGAGATCGTCTTGAGGACCAGCAATTGGCCGCGCTCGATGCGCTTGGCGATGGCGACTTCACCCTCGCGCGTGAGCAAGGGGACCGTGCCCATTTCGCGCAGGTACATGCGAACGGGATCGTTGGTTTTCTCGAGCGTGCCGGGCGTGAGATCGAGATCGCCGTCTTCGGAGGCCGTTTCTTCCTTCGCCCCCTCCGCAGGCTCCGCAGAGTCCGCCGCGGCAAGCGCGGCCTTGGCGGTGGCAAGGTCCTCGTACACATCAATCCCGTAGCGCTCGAATGTCGAGAGCAGGTCGTCGATTTCCTCCGAGGAATGAACCTCGGCTGGAAGCATGTCGTTCACTTCGTCGTAGAGCAGGTATCCCCGCTCCTTGCCGATGGCGACAAGCTGCCGTACCTGATCGTATTTTTCTTCCAGAGCCAGCGTCACGCTTTCCCCCTCTGAATTAGCCCTTCGGCGGGAGCGGAGAAAATTCCCAGCACGCGTACACCGAGGTTAGACACACCGGCGCGATGTTTCGTAATCATATGTTTGCAGATAGAAAAGAACTTCGTTGCCGGTCCTTGCGCCTGCAACCCCCGCCTCGCCCGTATAAAAGAGTACACGTATATGATGCACGGAGCGAGCCGCCAGTTTCTTTCAAAACCCATCAAGTCTACCGGAGGAAGAGGGGTGCGTCAACTGAATGATATGGCGAGGCTTGCCTGGAAGCTGACCACCCGCGGATGAAAGGTCAGCCCTGCGGCTTGACCTTCACGGTGCCTTTGGGCCAGTGCGGCTTGAACTTCGAATCGGGAATTTCGGCGTTACGCGCCACTTCCGAGTAGTGAATGATCGAATAGTCGCCCGAGCCGGTCTCGTAGACCTCCTGCTGGACGGGAAGCCAGGTGGCTTCGTCGAGCCAGAGATCCACCTTCGAAATCTGATTGAGCACCCGCTGGGATTTGGGGATCAGTTCGAGTTCGACGGTTCTCTTGTCGAAGAGGGCCGGTTGGCCCAGGGATTTGATGCGATAACCCTTTTCGAGTTGTTTGCCGGGTGTGCCGAAACCGAGGAGCAGGAATTGGTCCACGAGGGCGCGATTTTTGCCGAGATTGTACTCCTCGACGCGCTCGAGTCCGGGGTTGAAGACGTAGAGATTATCTTCGGTCTTCAGCACGGTGCGGGCATCGGGGGGATCCATGCGGAGCAGCATTTTATCGCCGCGAATGAAGATTGCGCCGGTATCCGTGGAGCGGTCGTTGACGACGACGGTCACTTTCGTGCGTTCGACCTTGGCGGACACGCTGTGGAAGCTGCGGGCCTGCTCGTCGAGTTTTTGCAAAATTGAGTCCAGGGCCAAAGGACCGCGGGTTTGCGCAGCAGCGGTAAGACCGAACGCCAGCAATGCGCAGAGCGATGAAAATGCGAGGGTCGAAGAGAGCTTCCGAAGATTCAAAAATCCTCCCAAATGAGATGCCGAGCAGCGAACACGGGGAAGAATATCACAGCGTATTGGACGCTTGGGCGGCCGGTGGAGTTTCGGGGAGATCGCGGAAGGCACGCTACATGCCGTTCTGCGGAAGAATGGTGACGCTGTAATCGAGGACGGGGCCGCCTTCCGCGCGGCGCGGGACGATCCGCAGAATTTGAAAGGTGCGGCCGGCGAGCGCCGCGACGTCTCGTTCAAGGAGATCGTGGACCTCGCGTTCGAGTTCAGGCGTGATTTTTGCGGTCCGCTTCGCGGCGGGAAGGGATTTAGCGTCCACGCGATACACGGAAACCCCGGTGACGAAATCCTGGGAGGTAAGCTGGATTCCGGCCTTCTCCGATGCGCCGGAGCGCGGCCCATCGTGGAACCAATGGCGCGGCGTGAGGCAGACGAACGCCAGGATGAGGACGACCATCACGTCGTAGGGCCAGCTGCCGCGTTCGTAGGACCAAAAGATCGTGCGCCGCACTCCTCGCCAGAATGCGCCCATCTTAGTGCGCCCCCGAGCCGTTGACGACCATGCCGTCGCGCATGTGGAGGACGCGATTGCCGTAGGTGGCCGCTTCCGGATTATGGGTGATCATCACGATTGTCTGGCCAAGCTCCTTGTTCAACTGGCGGAGGAGCGCGAGGACGCTCTCGGAATTTTTTGTGTCGAGATTGCCGGTCGGCTCGTCCGCGAGGACGATTTTCGGTTCGCTGATGATGGCGCGGGCGATCGCGACTCGCTGCTGCTCGCCGCCCGAAAGCTCGGAGGGTTTATGTTGCAACCTGCCGGAAAGGCCGAGGAGACTGGCGACCGTCTCAAAGCGGTGGGGGTCGTAACCGTTGGCGTGGATGTGCTGGGCCAGCTCGATATTGTGGCGCGCATCGAGCGACGGAAGCAGGTTGAAGCGCTGGAAAACGAAGCCGACCTTGTGGCGGCGAAGCTGGGTGCGGGCCGCGTCGCTCATGGCGCTTAGGTCGTTGCCGTCGAGCAGGACACGGCCACGGCTGGCCTGGGCCAGGCCGCCGATCACGTGGAGGAACGTGGATTTCCCGCAGCCGGAAGGACCCATGATCGAAACGAACTCGCCGGCGAAAATCTCGACGTTCACGCCGCGCAGCGCCGGGACTTCGACCTTGCCCGCGCGGTAAAGCTTCCATAGATTTTCGGTCTTGAGTATGGGCTCCAAATCCCGCTTCCTGCCCCGCGCTTTCTTTATTGGATGGGGACATTCTAGCGGCGTTTGCGGCGCGTGCCTAGTGCGGATGCGGCGGCATGCGTCGCAAGGCGCACGGAGGCGCCAGGCGAGGGAGCGCGTTGGTTGCCGGGCGGGCAGTCGCCGCGACGCCTTGCACTGCGCAAAAGATTCGGTATGTAAATGGACTCTGCTAGAATTTGATTTCGCTAAGCGGTTGGGCTACGGTCGTAGAAGTATAAAAGTTGCCGCCCGGCATGAGCGCCTGGGCTGCGTGGATCGCACGAGCGAATCCACGATTACGAACCAAGGAGACGGTTGGATGGCTGATGCCGTGGCGGAGAAGGTGATTGAAACGCTGGCTTCCGTGAAGCGGATTCCAGCGGACAAAATCACGGTTGAGACGAATCTCCAGGAGCTCGGCATTGACTCTCTCGACGTATTCACGCTCCTATTCGAGCTCGAGAACGCCTTCAAGATTTCGATTCCCGATGACGACGTGCGCTCTATCCGGTCGGTGGGCGATATCGTGGCGGGCATCAAGAAGCTGATTGCCGCGGCGCCTCCTAGGCCTTCTATGGGTTCCGCATCGCCGGCAGACTGATGCGCCGGCGAGCCACCGTTCAGGCTTTTCATCCCGCAGTCAAGTTCGCCGGATCGGCGCGCGGTCCAAAACCGCGCCGTTTCGATCCGCACTATCGGAGCTGAGGAATGGCTCGCCGCGTTGCGGTCACCGGCCTGGGAATGATTTCGTCTCTCGGGCTGAACGTTCAGGAAAATTGGGAGTCGCTGCGCAGGGGGCTGCCTGGCATTCGGGCGCTCGAATGCGTGGATCGCTCGCGCGTCGCGCTGCGAATGGAAAAGGGCGCGCAGGTGCGCGGGTTTGACGCGGCACAGCATTTCGAAGGCGGCAAGGAGGCATACCTCGACCGCTTCGCGCAGTTTTCGGTGGTAGCGGCGCGAGAAGCTTTGCGAGACTCCGGCCTCGCGCTCACGCCGGAGATGTGCGAACGGGGCGCGGTGGTCTGCGGATCGGCGGTTGGCGGGCAATCCGCGATTGAAGCGGGGTTTCAGGACCTTTACGTTTCCGACCGCGGCCGCGTTCATCCGCTCACAATTCCCAAGACGATGGCCAACGCCGGCGCGAGCCAGATTTCCATGGAGACGAAGCTGAGCGGGCCCACGTATACCGTCTCGACGGCGTGCTCTTCCGCGAATCATGCAATCGGGCAGGCATTTCACTTCGTCCGCGACGGCGGTGCTGACGTTGCCATCACGGGCGGCAGCGAGGCGCCCTTCGTGATCGGCATGCTGAAGGCGTGGGAAGCGATGCGCGTGATCGCGCCGGACACATGCCGGCCCTTCAGCAAGAATCGCCGCGGAATGATTTTGGGCGAGGGGGGAGCGATTCTGATCCTCGAGCCGCTGGATGCGGCGCGCGCGCGAGGCGCGAAAATTTATGCGGAAATCTGCGGCTCGGGAATGTCGTCTGACGCGCACCACCTGACGCAGCCGACGGTGGATGGACCCGCCCGAGCCATTCGCGCGGCGCTGCGCGATGCGGGCCTGCAACCTGCGCAGATCGGCTATATCAATGCGCACGGCACGGGTACGCCTGGCAATGATCCTGTGGAAACGCGTGCGATTCGGGACGTTTTCGGCCCTCACGCCGACAAAATGGCGGTCAGCTCGACGAAATCGTTGCACGGGCACGCGCTCGGCGCCGCAGGAGCGCTCGAGGCGGTGGCCACAATCCTTGCGCTGCACCATGGCGTGCTGCCACCGACCGCGAACTATGACGAGCGCGATCCGGAATGCGATCTCGATTACATTCCAAACGAGCCGCGTGCTGCGTCGGTGGAAGCCGCTCTCTCGAACTCGTTTGCGTTCGGCGGACTGAATGCCGTCGTCGCCTTCCGTAGCTTTCCGCGCTAGCCGCCGGGCGTTTGCAGTACACTGCTGCTTTACCGCAAGATTCGCGTTCGGATCGAGGATATGGACAAGCGCATCTCCAGTGCAGACGCCGCTGTTGCCCGCATCGAGGACGGCGCAACGATCCTGATGGGCGGTTTCGGCCTGTGCGGGATTCCAGAAAACCTGATCGCCGCATTGCACCGCAAAGGATCAACAAACCTGACGGTGATTTCGAATAATGCAGGCGTGGACGATTTTGGGATCGGATTGCTGCTGCACAATAAGCAGATACGGAAGATGATTTCGAGCTACGTCGGCGAAAACCGAACGTTCGAGCAGCTTGCGATGAGCAAGGAAATCGAGGTCGAGCTGAACCCGCAAGGAACGCTCGCGGAACGCATACGGGCGGGAGGGGCGGGAATCCCCGCGTTTTTCACCCCCACGGGTTACGGAACCATTGTTGCACAGGGCAAAGAGACGCGCGACTTCAACGGGCGTCCCTACGTGATGGAGACGGCTCTGCATGGGAATTTTGCGTTCGTGAAGGCTTGGAAGGGAGACCGCTGGGGCAATCTGATCTATCGTAAGACTGCGCGAAATTTCAACGCTATGATCGCCACCGCCGCCGATTACACGATCGCGGAGGTGGAGGAAATGGCCGAACTGGGCGCGATTGAACCCGATTGCGTACACACGCCGGGAATTTACGTGGCGGCAATCCTGCGGGGCGAGAGCTACGAAAAGCGGATCGAACGCCGCACACTCCGCGAAAAATCAGAATAAGCGCCTAAGGCAGCGGAATGCCTGGCGAAGCTACAATTCCCGCCATCCGCAGAATTTCGGCATACTCTTCGTCTGTGAGCGGACAGATGGTCAAGCGCGTATTTTTCAGGAACTTTATTTTTCGCAGCAGCTTATTTTCGCGCATTTCCGCGAGCGTCACCTGCCGGGGAAGGCGCTCGAGCGCGCGGAGGTCCATCACGGAGCGCTTATCGTCGGGATGGTGCGGATCGGGATAAGGATCGCGCGTAACTTCAGCCAAGGCATACACCGCGTGCTCCGGCTTGCCGTGGTAACAGAGCGCGCGGTCGCTCTTGTGGACCTGCTTCAGCTGCCGCAGCGCGTCTGGCTTATTGCCCGCCTGGCGCCACATCTCTTTCCCTTTTACGAATAGCGTGTCCCAGTGATACACGCGCGGATCCACCGCCAGGAGCCAGCGCCTTGGCCGGGCGGGAGCTTTGGAAGGAGCTTGCGTCATCGTCCCTAAGGTACGCCTCGTGTTGTATTTGGAGGTGCTTTTAGCCAGTTCGCAAAACCCCGCGGGGCGCTTGCACGGCGCTCGCTGTGGCCGCGGGCCCCTCGGAATCGAGAGTCATCGGCGGTATTTCGGCCGAAAGGTTGCGCGGGCAATATACACGGAACGGGCAAAATTTCAGAGAAATTTTTATCTGCTTGCAACACAGAGACTTAGATCATCAGCTCCCTTGGTTTGGGGAGTGCCTGGCGAGTGGGATGTTGGTTGGGTACGGGCCGGCACGGCCGGGATTGTCCGAGAGGGGCGCGTGCGGCTAGAATTTCGTCAATGCACCTCAACGCACAGGACGGGTGCCAGGAAGACAAGGCTGGCCGGGACAATCATGGACGCGTGCGCGGACGCATGCACGAGCACGTGCACGGGTTGCACTCGCATGCGAGCGCCACGAATGTACTAGCCGCCTCGCTCGCGGCGACCTGCGTATTGGTGGTGGCTGAGCTGATCGCGGGCTTTTCCGGCCACTCGATTGCGCTAATCAGCGACGCCGCGCACAACCTGATGGACTTGCCGATGCTGGTGATCTCCTGGCTCGCGACGCGCTGGGCGATGCGGCCGCCGACGGCGGAAAAAACCTACGGATATCACCGCGCGGGCATCCTGGCGGCGTTTGTAAACGCGATGGCGATTATCTTCGTAGCGGCATTCGTGATCTTCGAGTCGGTGACTCGGCTGCGGCATCCGGTGGCGGTGCATGCGATGTTGATGCTGTGGATCGCGCTGCTGGCGCTGGTGATAAATGGCGGAATCACCCTGGCGGTTCGACGCGGGCGCGGGGATTTGAATGTGCGGACGGTGTGGCTGCACAACCTGGGCGACGCGCTCTCGAATGTGGCCGTGTTCGGCGGGGCGCTCGCCATCCACTGGACGGACGCGGGCTGGATTGATCCTCTGCTGGGCATTGGCATTGGCGCGGCAGTGCTGTGGTCCGCGACAGGGATTCTGCGCGAGAGCGGGCACATCCTGCTGGAGGGGCTGCCGCGGGATATCCGGCTGGGCGAGGTGGCGCAGGCCATTTTGAGCGTCGTGGGCGTGCAGGAAGTGCATGACGTCCACATCTGGACGCTCGGTGCCAATTTGAACGCGCTTTCCTGCCACGTCCGCATCCCGGATATGCACATGGAAGAGAGCGAGAGGATTCTGGCGGGGATTCGAGACGCGCTGACGCGGGATTTCAGCATCACGCACACGACGATCCAATTCGAGCGGGCGGGATTGCCCGCGGACGCCGGTCTGTACATGCCGGCGCCCGCGCCGCGCCGGGGGCAATAGCGAGTGTTTACCGTATGTTAGAACGGGATTTGCGTTGCAGGCAAAGGAGTCAAGATGGTTTCTAATTCCCGTACCGTAGCAGCGACGCGATCGTCATGAGTTAACCAGAAAGGCAATATAAATCGGCGGGGCTGCCGTTGGCGCGGTGTGGGCAGGCTCTTTCACCGGGCGATTGCTTTCGTCCGGGGCATGGGATGTGCTATAAACTTGGGTTCGAGGGGCAGAGGCTTGAGCGAAACGAGTAATTCGCCGAGCGAGCACAAGCAATCGGCACCCGCGCCGGGCGCGTTTTCACCCGTAGCGAAAGCCGAGGAGCATGCGCCCGCGCATTACTGTCCCCGGTGTTCGGCGCGGCTACAGCCGCGCAGCTGCAAAATGATCTGCGCCGCGTGCGGGTATTACATGTCGTGTTCGGATTTTTACTGAGCGCTGCGCTTCATACGTTCAGGCTCTATTCCCATTAATGAAGGAATGGCGGGACCCGGAGAAGCCGCGGAACGAGCGGACTTCGCAGCGGGGGCAAGGCATCGAGTTTTTTCGAGGAGGCACGATCGTGGCACTCAGGATGACGGAACGGGACGTGAACGGCGTGACGGTGCTGGAGATCGAAGGACGCATCGTGCTGGGCGAAGAAAGCAATTCGTTTCGCGAGAAGGTGAAGGCGCTGCTGGCGGCGGGCAAGAAAAAGATCGTACTGAACCTTTCGAATGTAGGGTACATAGACAGCTCCGGCCTGGGAACGCTGGTGGCCAGCTTCCACAGCGCGCGTTCGCAGGGTGCGACGCTGAAGCTTTCCAATCTCGGGGCGAAATTCCGCGAAGTGCTCCAGGTAACGAAGCTGCTGACCGTGTTCGACACCTACGACACCGAAACGGCGGCCGTGCAGAGCTTCGGGAAATAACTCCGGCAGCCGGGTCGCATCCACTGGCGAAGCCACGGCGCGGGGCCTTCCTCGATCACCGGGCGAACGCCTCTGCGCGCGCGAGGCGCGGATGGGCGCCGGACTTGCCGCTTCCTCTGAATGAGAATTCTATTTATCGGCGATATTGTGGGCTCGCCAGGCCGCAAGATCGTTCACGAGCGCCTGGCGGACATTCTGGCACAGCGCCGGATTGATCTCTGCATCGCGAACGGAGAAAATTCCGCTTCGGGTTTTGGCATCACGCCGCGCATCGCCCAGGATCTGCTTGCCTGCGGAGTCGAAGTGCTCACGGGCGGGAACCATATCTGGGATCGCAGGGAGATCCTGGAGTTTTTTCCGCACGAGCCGAGGCTGCTTCGTCCCGCCAATTTCCCGCCGGGATCGCCAGGGGCGGGGCATTTCGTAGGGCGCGCGAAAGGCGGCGAGGAATATGCCGTCCTAAACCTGCAAGGCCGGACGTTCATGACGCCGCTCGACGATCCGTTTCGAACGGCGGACCGCGAACTCGCCGCGCTTCCTCCCTCGGTGAAGGTCATTCTGGTGGACATGCACGCCGAGGCCACCTCCGAAAAACAGGCGATGGGGTGGTATTTGGACGGCCGCGTCTCCATCGTGATCGGAACCCACACGCACGTGGCGACGGCGGATGAGCGAATCCTGCCGGGCGGAACGGCTTTTATCACCGATGTGGGCATGACGGGGCCGCACGATTCCGTAATCGGGATGGACCGGCAAGGCGTGCTGCAGCGCTTTCTGGATGGAATGCCGGCGAGATTTACCGTGGCGGAAGGCAACATCCAGATGAACACGGTGGTGGTGGAAGTAGACGCGAGCAGCGGGCGGGCGCAGTCGGTGGAGCGGGCGCGATTCCGGCTGGACTGATGGTCCCAGGACTATTAACTGGCCCTAGGGAAGCGGACCCTGGTGCGTACAGGGAACCACCTATTGCGGGAAATCCAAAGGCGAGCAAACTGCTCCTTTTGCTCTTGGCTGGACCGGGGCGTGGCGGTGACGTTCGTACTCGACCCGTTATGCGCCAGGGCCCAGCGGAAGGCACGGCGGGTGTTTCCCAGCGCACCTGCCCAGAACAGGGGAATAAATTGTGCAATTAGGGCATCGAATGGCGGAGAATGAGGGTTATGACGAGACTGCCTCGGCATCGGTCCCCTCGGCAACGACGAATGGAAGCTTTTCGGGGACGGCGGGATTTTTTGCATCTCCGCGGGAATCGGGGCAGCGGGCGAGCGAGGCGCGGCCTGCCAGGATCGTGATCGCGGACGATTACGAGCCGGTGCGGAAAGAGCTGCGGAACGCGTTCCATGGTGCGGGATGGCTGGTGTGCGGGGAAGCGGCCAACGGGCAAGAGGCGATTGAGAAAGCGGTGGAGCTCAAGCCGGACGTTGTGATATTGGACATCAGCATGCCCGTGATGGGCGGCTTCGAGGCGGCGCCGCAGATTCTGCAGCGGGTGCCGGGCGTGAAAATCGTGGTGTTCACGATGCATGAATCGCAGCAAATTCGGAATGAAATGCTTGGGTTGGGGGTGCATGGGCTTGCGGTGAAGTCCGCGCCTCTAAGCGATCTGCTCAACGAAATTCGGTCCGTTCTGGCGGCGTGAGGCAAGACACCGGTGGCAGGACCCAAGCCGGAGGGGCGAATGGGTGCCATACGAATACTTGTGGCTGACGATCACGACCTTTTGCGGCGCGGATTGAGAAACGTGCTCGAGGCAGAGCCAGGCTGGGAAGTCTGCGGCGAGGCGCACAACGGCGTCGAGGCCGTGGCAAAGGCCGAACAACTGAAGCCGGATATCGCCATCCTGGACATCACCATGCCCGAAATGAACGGGCTGGAAGCGGCAAAGCAGATTCGCAAAGCCTCCGCCAAGACGGAGATTCTGGCGCTCTCGATGCACTACTCCGACCAGCTGATTCGCGAGGTGCTGGATGCGGGCGTGCGGGGCTACGTGATCAAGACGGATTCGGATCGCGATCTGATCGGCGCGGTGAGGGCGCTGGCCAACCACAAGCCGTTCTTTACGCCGCACGCGACTGAGCTGATGCTGGGCAGCGTGCGGAATACGGTTTCCATCGGCGAACCGGATTCCATGAAGGAACGGCTCACGGTGCGCGAGCGACAGATCGTGCAACTGCTCTCCGAGGGAAAAACCAGCCGGGAAGTGGCGACGGCACTAGGAATCAGCGCCAAAACAGCGGAAACGCACCGCGCCAACGTGATGCGGAAATTGAAGGTTCACACCGTAACAGACCTGGTGCGGTACGCACTCCGCAACAAGATTATCAACGCATAGATTGCATCTGTATATCGCGGCTCGCCGCACGCACGCGGGGCAGAACTCATCCAAAAGGCGATGGGGCTGAAGAAGGGCCGCCATAATCCGCATCGAAGCCGAGCTGCAGCTTGGCGGATTCGGACATAAAGCTCGGGTTCCACGGCGGATCGAAAACGACCTCGACGCGAACTTCCCGCACTTCCGGCAATCGCGAAAGCTTCGTCTCGACATCGGATTTCAGCACGCCCGCCATGCCGCAGCCGGGCGCGGTGACCGACATCTTTATGTCAATTTTGCGCCCGCCAGCATCGAGCTTCGAGATGATGCAAGAATAGATCAGGCCCAGATCCACGACGTTGACGGGAATTTCGGGATCGAAGATGGTCTTAAGCTGGTCCCACACGAGCTGGTCGGTGAAGACCGCGGGGGCGGAAGCGGCTGATGAAGTCTCCGCGGCGATGCCGAGCGCGTCCGCATCCGCGGCTTCGATACGGAAGAGATAGCCGTAATCGTCCGCCACGGTGTAACTGCCGCCCAGCTTCTGCACGATGCGTACTGAAGTTGCGGCAGGAAGAATTTTAGCCGTTCCCGCCGGGATCTCGACCGCCTTGCAATCGCGCGCGAGCTTGATGAGATTCGTGCCGTCCATGGACAATCACTCAGTGGAAATGGGTTGCTGCGCACCTTCGAGCGCGGCCCGCAGGGTGTGCCAGGCGAGCGTGGCGCATTTCACGCGCACCGGAAATTCGGAGACGCCGGAAAAGACGGCGAGCTTGCCGAGCGAACCTTCCTCGTTGGGCTGGCGGCCGGTGACGAGGCCGTGAAAACGCGCGAAAAGCCCTTCGGCTTCGGCTAGCGTCTTGCCCTTCACGGCTTGGGTCATCATCGAGGCGGAGGCTTTTGAAATCGCGCAGCCGGCGCCCTGAAAACTGACGTCGCGGATCGAATCGCCCTCCATTTCGAGATAGATCGTGAAATGATCCCCGCACAGCGGATTGAAGCCTTCGGCGGTGCGATTCGCCGCGGGCATCTCGCGAAAATTGCGCGGCGCTTTGCTGTGCTCGAGAATCACGTCCTGATAGAGATCGCGGAGCTCCGGCATCAGGCGAAAACCTCCTGCACCTTGCGGATCCCGGCGGCCAGGGCGTTCACTTCCTCGACGGTGTTATAGAGCGCGAAGGAGGCGCGCGCCGTGGCCGGAACGCCGAAGCGCTGCATCACGGGCTGCGCGCAGTGATGGCCGGTGCGAATCGCGATGCCTTCCTGATCGAGAATCGTGCCGACGTCGTGCGGATGCACATTTTCGAGAACGAAGGAGAGCACGCCCGCTTTTTCCTTGGCTGTGCCGATGAGGCGCACGCCGGGGATCGCGGACACAGCCGCCGTGGCGCGAGCCAGGATTTCGCGGCCATGCGCGCCGATGGCCTCGATTCCGAGGCGATTGACGTAAGCAATGGCGGCGCCCAAGCCGATCGCGCCCGAGACGTTGGGCGTGCCCGCTTCGAACTTATACGGCAGCTTGTTGTACGTGGTGTGCTCGAAGGTGACCGAGCTGATCATGTCGCCGCCGCCTTGATAGGGAGGCATGGCTTCCAGGAGCGCAGATTTTCCGTAGAGCACACCGATGCCCGTGGGCCCATACACCTTGTGACCGGAAAACGCATAGAAATCGCAGCCGAGCGAGCGCACGTCCACGGGCAGGTGCGGAACGGCCTGTGCGCCATCCAGAAAGACCGGGACATTGCGCGCATGGGCGAGATCGACGATCTGGCGGACGGGGACGATCGTTCCAAGGGCGTTCGAGACGTGGGTGACGGCGACCAGCTTCGTGCGCGCGGAAAGCAAAGATGCAAATCCATCGAGCAGCAATTCACCGGCGTCGTTTATGGGGGCAACGCGCAGGCTTGCGCCTTTTTCGCCGCACAGAATTTGCCAGGGCACGATGTTCGAGTGGTGCTCCATCGCCGTGATGAGAATTTCGTCGCCGGGGCCAACGTGCGCGCGGCCATAGGTCTGCCCGACCAGATTGATGGATTCGGTGGCACCGCGGGTAAAGATGATTTCATGCGCCGCCTCGGCGTTCAGAAAGGCGCGGACCGATTCGCGAGCCGCCTCGTATTCCTCGGTGGCGTGCTCGGAAAGGTAGTGCACGCCGCGATGGATATTGGCGTTCTCGCTTTCGTAATAGCGAGTGAGTGCGTCAATCACCACCTGCGGCTTCTGCGACGTTGCCGCATTGTCGAGATAAACGAGCGGATGCCCGTGAATTTGTCGGCGCAGAATCGGGAAATCGGCGCGAATGGCTTCCACGTCGTAGGGGCGGGTGGCGGCGGGACTCTGGATTTCGGTTGCGAGGCGCTTTGCGGGGGTGGTCATCCGCGTTCCTCCCCGTTTGCACTTGCGGCGGCAGCGACCGCGGCGGAGGCGGCAGACTCGCGCGCGGCACGCGTGGTGGCGAACAGGCGGCCGTGAATGAATTGCTCTGCGTAGGTGCGCGCGGGGCCCTCTTTCATGCGTTCGACGCACTCGCTGGCGAAGGCGAGCAGCAGCAATCGGCGCGCGGAGGCTTCATCAATGCCGCGCGACCGGAGATAGAAGAGCGCGTTTTCCTCGATCTGGCCGATGGTGGCGCCGTGGGTACACTTCACGTCGTCCGCGTAAATCTCAAGCTGGGGCTTGGTGTCCACCTGCGCATCGTCGGAGAGCAGGAGATTGCGATTGGTCTGCTTGGCGTCCGTCTTCTGCGCGTCCTTGTGGACGATAATGCGGCCGTGGAAGACGCCGTGGGCGTGCTGGTCCAAAATGCCATTGTAGAACTGCCGGCTGCCGCAATGCGGGCTGGCGTGTTCGACGAGCATGTAATTATCAAGGTGCTGCCGGCCGGAGCCGATGAAGAGTCCATTGATCAGGCATTCGCCGCCCTGGCCCGCAAGGACGGGATGGACATTATTGCGGACGATTGCGCCACCGGCGAGGATGGAATGCGAGGCTACGTTTGCATCCTGCCCCTGCTGGATGCGCAGGGTCGAAACGTTGAAGGACTGAACGTCCTCGCGCTCGATCATGTAGTGCGTCACGACGGCGTTATCACCCGCTACGATCTCCGTTGCCGTGTTGCAGAGCGCCACGCCGGGGGCGAGCGACGCGTATTCCTCGATCACGGTGATTTCGCTGCCTGCTTCGGCGACGATCAGGTTGCGCGGATGGCTCGCCAGGGGTTCGCTGCCTCCGGTGGAAAGAAAGAGGAGATGAATGGGCGCGGCGAGCGCGGCGCCCGGGCGAATACGGATATACGCGCCATCCTCGAGGAACGCGGTGTTGAGCGATGCAAACGCATCGCGCTGAATATTCAAGTAGCGGCCCAAGTGCGGCTCGAGTTCCCGCGGATGCGATTCGATTTCGGCGGCGAGGTTCGCCACGCGAACTGATTCAGGCAGCTTGCCCGAGTCGGATAAATGCGAAATGAAGCTGCCGTCTATGAAGACGAGCCGGCAGGCGGCGCCGGGCACCTGACATGCCGCAAGGGTTTCGGCGGAGACGGAGGCGGCGCCGCGGCGCGGCAGGCGGAATCGAGTCTGCGCGATCGCGGAAACGCTAGTGAAGCGCCAATCTTCGGCGCGCGTGGTGGGGAATCCCATCTCGCAGAAGCGCGCAAAGGCTTCTTCACGCAGGCTTCGCAGCCAGGCGAGATCGCGTCCGGGCGCGGATTTGGCGAACGCGGCGAAGCTTTCGAGGTATGGCTGCAATTGTTCGGCCGAAGCGATCACTGCCGTGCCCTCCCGCTCATCGCGCTGCCTGGGCGCCGCCGCGCGCCGCGGGTTCAGGGACGCCATAGCCCGTGGATTCGAGCTCGAGCGCCAGTTCCGGCCCGCCGGAGCGCACGATTTTGCCGTCCACGAGGACGTGAACGCGATCCGGAACGATATAGTTCAGCAGCCGCTGGTAATGCGTGACGACGAGAAAAGCGCGGTCGGGGCCGCGCATGGCGTTCACGCCGGCGGCAACGATGCGCAGCGCGTCAATGTCGAGGCCAGAGTCCGTCTCGTCCAGAATGGCGAGGCGCGGCGCCAGGACGGCCATCTGCAGAATTTCATTGCGCTTTTTTTCGCCGCCGGAAAAAGCCTCGTTCACGGAGCGGTTCATCAGCTTTTCGTCCATTTGCAGGAGCTTGGATTTTTCGCGCAGCAGCGGCAGAAAATCCATGGCGTCCATTTCGTCCTCGCCGCGATATTTGCGGACGGCATTGAGCGCGGATCGCAGGAAATATGCGTTGGTGATGCCGGGAATTTCCACGGGATATTGGAAGGCGAGGAAGAGGCCTTCGCAGGCGGCTTCTTCCGGCTTCATCGCCAGCAGATCCTTGCCGTTGAAGAGGACCTCGCCTTGCGTGATTTCGTAGCTTTCGCGGCGCGCAAGCACCTGGGCCAGCGTGCTCTTGCCCGAGCCGTTCGGCCCCATGATCGAGTGCAGTTCGCCGGAGCGAATCGAGAGGTTGAGGCCCTTCAGGATTTCGCGGTTATCTACCTTCGCGTGCAGATTCTTGATTTCGAGCAGATTCATCCGTTTCTCTCCGAATTGCGGCCGGCTGCCGAGAAGCCGCTGTGCTGTTTACCCGACGCTGCCTTCGAGGCTGACGCTCAGGAGCTTTTGCGCTTCCACGGCGAACTCCATGGGCAGCTCGCGGAAGACGCGCTTGCAGAAACCATTGACAATCATCGAGACGGCATCCTCGGCCTTGAGGCCGCGCTGGCGCAGATAGAAGAGCTGATCTTCGCCGATCTTGGAGGTTGAGGCCTCGTGCTCCATCCGCGCGGTGGAGTTTTTCACCTCGATATACGGGAACGTGTGCGCGCCGCACTGGTCGCCGATCAGCAGGGAATCGCACTGCGTGTAATTTCGCGCACCTGAGGCGCCCTTCAGGATTTTCACCTGGCCGCGGTAAGTGTTCTGGCCATGGCCGGCGGAAATGCCCTTCGATACGATAGTGCTGCGCGTGTTCTTGCCGATGTGAATCATCTTCGTGCCGGTGTCTGCCTGCTGATAATTATTGGTGAGCGCGACGGAATAGAACTCGCCGACGGAATTTTCACCCTGCAAGATGCAGCTGGGATATTTCCAGGTGATGGCCGAGCCGGTCTCCACCTGCGTCCACGAGATTTTCGAATTCTTGCCGCGGCAGGCGCCCCGCTTGGTGACGAAGTTGTAGATTCCGCCGCGGCCCTGCTTATCGCCGGGATACCAGTTTTGGACCGTGGAGTATTTGATCTGCGCGTTATCGAGCGCGATCAATTCGACCACCGCCGCGTGCAACTGATTTTCGTCGCGAATTGGGGCGGTGCAACCTTCGAGATAGCTCACGTACGCGCCTTCGTCGGCGATGATGAGGGTGCGCTCGAATTGTCCCGTCTCCGCCGCATTGATGCGGAAGTAGGTGGAAAGCTCCATCGGGCAACGCACGTCCTTGGGGACGTAGACGAACGAACCGTCGCTGAATACGGCTGCGTTCAGAGACGCGAAGAAGTTGTCCGTGTGCGGCACCACCGTGCCCAGATATTTCCGCACCAACTCCGGATGGTTCTTCACCGCGTCGGAGAAGGAGCAGAAAATCACGCCCGCTTCGGCGAGTTTTTCCTTGAACGTGGTGGCAACCGAGACGCTGTCGAACACCGCATCCACGGCCACGCCAGCCAGCCGCTTCTGTTCCCCGAGGGGAATGCCCAGCTTTTCGTAGGTGCGCAGAATCTCCGGATCGAGCTCGTCGAGGTTCTTGAGGCTCGGCTTTTGCTTCGGGGCGGAGTAGTAGACGATGTCCTGGTAGCGGATGGGCGGATATTTTACGTTGGCCCATTTCGGCTCCGCTTGCGACTTTTCGAGCGAGGCCCAGTGGCGATAGGCGTTGAGCCGCCACTCGAGCATGAACTCCGGTTCGTGCTTTTTCGCGGAAATCAGGCGAACGGTGTCTTCGCTGAGCCCTTTGGGAACGCGCTCTTCCTCGACATCCGTGACGAAGCCCCATTTGTAATCGCGTTCCGCCAGTTCTCGAATGGAATTCACATCCGAACTCATTGAATTCTCCCTCCCCCGGTCTGCGGGGGATTCGGCGCATGGCCGATGGACGCGATCAAATTGCCGCGCGCGTCCTTAATGCTGGCCAGTTGGAGAGGATGGATCAGGTCGGAAAGCGTCAGCGTTCCGAGCACACCTCGCACGGCCTGATTGATGATCTGCTGGTTGGCCTTGATCGGGCAGCAGGGCTCGATGCCGCACAGGCCGGTAACGTCCGTGCTGCATTCGGTGAGCGCCACGGGACCTTCGAGCGCGGCGATAATTTCCATGAGGGAAATTTCGCGTGCTTCTCTAGCCAGGCTGTATCCGCCCTTTGTGCCGCGATGCGAGATCAGCAAGCCGTTCTGCGAAAGCTCCTTCAACAGGCGCGTGACGGTGGGCAGGGGCAGCTTGGATTCGACTGCCAGATCCCGCGCCGTGCGAAGCGGCGACGATTCGCCGCGCGCAAGGCAGGTCATCAGCACCAGCCCGTAATCCGTTAACTTGCCAAGCCTTACCATACGTGCCTTTGCGCTCCCCCGATGCCCAAACCATCTGTCCGATATAGGACTGAATTGGTACCACATGGATTGTAGCGCGGGCCGCGCTCGAGTTCAAGGCACTATTCCTGGTGTGCCGCAGCGGCAGGAGGAGGTTCGTTGACCACGAGCCAATAGAAGCCGAGTTGCCGCACCGTCTCCTGAAACTTAGTGAAGTCCACAGGCTTTTGGATGTAGCTATTTACGCCGAGTTGATAGGTTTCGATCACGTCTTTCTGCTCGCGTGAGGACGTGAGGACAACTACCGGAAGCACGGCGGTTCGCGGGTCCTGGCGGATGGCGCGGAGCACCTGGATTCCGTCAATTTTCGGCAGCTTCAGGTCCAGAAGCACGAGCTTGGGAACGGAGAAGCTGCGGCCGGAATGAGCGCCGCGACAAAAGAGGAAATCGAGCGCCTCGACGCCATCGCGCGCCACGTGGATTGCGTTGAGCAGGCGGCCCCGCTCGAGCGCGATCATGGTGAGCTCGAGATCGGCATCGTCGTCTTCCACATAGAGCAGTTCCACTGGATCAGGCTTCACGCAGCACCTCCACGGCTGGAATTTTCGAATCTTCTTTCGCGCGGGGGCGGCCCGGCGTGAAAGTGAAGAAAAAGGTGGCGCCCTTTTCCAATTGCGCTTCGGCCCAGATGTGGCCTCCGTGCTTCTGTACGACGCGCTGCACGGTGGCGAGGCCGACGCCGGTGCCTTCGAATTCGTCGGAACGATGGAGGCGCTGAAAGACGCCGAAGAGCTTATCGGCATAGCGCATGTCGAACCCCGCGCCGTTATCGCGCACGAAGAAGACGGGCGCATTTTCGCCCGCGAGATGGCCCACCTCAATGACCGCCACCTCGCGGTCTCGCGAATATTTCAGCGCGTTCGAGAGCAAGTTCATAAAGACAATCTTTGCCAGGCCGGGATCGCAGCTAATCTGCGGCAAATTCGCGATGCGCCATTCGATTCGCCGTCCCTCGCATTCGGGCGCGAGGTCGCTCTGGATGCCGGAAATCAGCTCGTTTATATCGGTGTCCCTGCGCCGAACCTCCTGCCGGCCGATGCGACCCATGCTCAGCAGATCGTCCACCAGGTGGCCCATGTGATGGGCGCGATCCCGTACGCGCTGCAAATACCGGCGGGCATCGGGGCTTAGCTCGGCTGCGCATTGGTCCATGAGGATTGCGGAAAAGCCGTCAATCTGGCGGAGGGGTGCGCGCAGATCGTGGGACACGGAATAGGAGAAGGCCTCGAGTTCTTTGTTGGCTGCGCCCAGCTCCGCGGTGCGCTCCAGCACTCGGCGCTCCATCTCGCCGTGGGCTTGGCGCAGTTCGGCATCACGGCTTTGGATCTGCGCCAGCATTTCATTAAACGATTCGACGAGCACGGAAATCTCGCCTTCGCTTTGCCGGGGAGCCGCGCGCGCGGAATAATCCTTGCTGCGGGAGATTTCTTGCGCCGTGCGCGCCAGGGCGACGATGGGTGCGGCGATGGCACCCTGGAAAATCGGGGCTACCAGCAACGCCGCCAACAATGATCCGATCAGGACAATGCCTGCGATCCCCGCATAATGCTTCAGGCGATTATTCACGCGGTCGAGATCGGATTCGATCCAGATCGTTCCGAGGCGCCGCCCTTGAAAGACAATGGCATGGGCGAGCACTGCTCGATTATGGCCCAGCCAGTGCGCCTCGGCCTGGGCCGGCGGCATCGCGGGGAATTGCGGGCGAACGGTGCCTGCCCTTTGACGGTATTCGGCGAAGACGCGGCCATCCGGCAGCAAAATTCCCGAGTAAACGATGCTGGGTGATACCTTGAGAGCCGCGAGCGTATTCACGGCCGATTGGGGATCGTTGAAGAGCAGCGCCGTGACCGTGTTTGAAGCGGCGATTTGGGCCTGCGTCGAGAGGCCCTCGACGATCGCGGTGCGGAAGCTGGCCAAGTCGTAGCCGAAGAACGCGGCGCAGGCGGTGACCAGCGCCGCAGCGCTGACGAGCATATTCATGCGGGTGAGCCTGCCGACCACCGACGACTGCCGCGGATTCGAGAATAAGCGGAAGGCAGGCTTGAACATGCTTTATTCCCCGTGCCGCCCGTCTTCTCGCACCGTGAGCGCCACCTTCAGAAGCTCGGAGCTAAGCACCAGCCCGGCCGAGCGCGCGGCCGCCAAATTCACGGTGAAGCGGACTTTGTCCTGGTCGAGAACGAATTCGATCATGCCGCCGCGCCGCGAAAAGCCGGCGATGTCGCTCACGGTAAGAATCTGCGCTCGGCCAAGCGAGGCGAGGATTTGCTCAAGCTGCTTTTCTTCAGACGAACTGATGAAGATCACGCGGCAGCGGGCAATCGTGTCCGGGTCCAGCTTCGAAAGGCGCTGCGTCGCGGCGGGCAATCCAGCAATTCGACCTTGCGACACGATCGCATCCAGAGCGCCCTTGAAAGGGTCCTGGCCAAGGATGCAGATCGTAAAAGGTTCCGTTGCGCGCTCCTTTACCGCCGGGGGCCAAGTGACGAATTTTCCGAACGTAAAGAGATACGCCGCCTTTACGTCATATTCCGAAGGCTTTTCCTGCGCGCGAATGCTCGGCGTGAAAAACAGCAGAGGCAGGAGGCATGCCGCGCACAGACGGCCCAAGGACCATTTCGCGCGCCGCATTCTGAAACGCCGCGCGCCGGCGAGAGAGATCCTCACGGCTGCTGCTCCGGCTCCGTCCATGTGATCTGCGCATAGACGCTGCGCTTGATTCCAACGAGCGGGCCGGGATCGCCGCCGAATTCCTCGTGCTCCGGTTGCAGCAGATTTCTTCCCACAATGGAAAGCTCGAGCCGCGGGGCGGGCTTCCAGCCCAGGCGGACATCGCCGGTCTGATAAGCGCGAACCGCTTGCGCCGGAAGGGCACTGACGTAGCGGTAGGTGAGATCCAGTTCGATCTTCCGCGGCAAATCGAAGAGAGATTGGAGGCCGGCTTCGTGATGCGGGCTCGATCCGTTGTCGGACGCAGTGTTCAAGGCATCCGTGAAGCCGCGCTGGTCACTCACGACCAGATGGAGGAACGAATATGAGCCGCGCAACTCCCACCAGTTCGATACCTTCCAATTGGGCGCCACCTCGACTCCCTCCGTGTCGCCTTCAAGGGCATTGGCCAGGGGCAATTGGAAAACGAGGTGCGCCGGGGCGGGCGAGGGTTCCAGGAACACGCTGGCTGTGCCATAGCCATAAAGGTCGTCGTAGCTATTGCGGAAGCCGGTTATATCGAGGAAAAAGTTACGGCCAATGACGCCGCGGTATCCGATTTCGGTGCCGACCAGATGCTCCGAATCGAAATCGGAGCTTCCCACCACGCGGAGGTAGGTTGGCGGCGGAGCGCCGAGGAAATCGGTGAGCAGCAAGTCACGATCCAGGCGCGAAGGGGTGCGGACGGCGCGCGTGGCGGCGATCCAGAAGGCCTGATGCGGCACCGGGGTAAAGAGCAGCCGGGCATCGGGCTGCGCCTCAAACCCGGTGTAGTTATTGTGCTCGAATTTCGAGCCAAGCGTCAGCCAGAGCTTATCGGCAACCAGGGCAATTTTGTCCTGCCCGAACCAGCTGTAGATTTTGTCCGTTTCCTGATGCGGGGCGATATCCAGCGTCGGAATGGTCTGGGTGATGGCGTCCGGGCTCCAGCGCGCGCCCGCCCCCAGCAAGAGATCCTGCCGAGCGCCCAAGCCGAGATGATAGAGGAAATCGAGATCGAAGGTGTCGCGCTTCTCGCCCAGTTGCGGCGTCAGGCGGGAGGTGCGGTCATAATACCCCTGGAATCGAAAATCGGAATTGTCGCCGAACCTGTGGCGCCAGTTACCCATCACGTTGCCACCGGCGACCTCGGCATTGGCCTCGAGCACCATCTGTGAAGGCGGCTGATAGATGCCCACGGAAGTTCCGCCGCCGACCTCGCCGCGATACATATCGCCTTCCGCCGTGAAGTCATTGCTGCCGCGCGAAGTCCAATCCGTGCGGAAGCCTGCCTGGCCGGCGCGCCAGTCATCGAAGTTGCGCTGGTCAGAGTGAAACTCCGGCCCGCGCGTGAAGCCCAACCCGTAAAAGCGATAATTGAGATTCCTGCCGAGCGTGCCTCCATATCGAGCCGCGCCTGTACCCTGGTCCACGCTCCCGCCGCCAGCGGAAACCAGCGCGCCGTGCGTCTGCGTCGCGCTCTTCGTGATTATGTTAATGACGCCGTTTACGGCGTTGGCGCCCCAGATTGTTCCGCCCGGACCGCGAATCACCTCGATGCGTTCAACATCATCGAGCAAGACGTTCTGCACATCCCAGTAGACGCCTGCGAAAAGCGGCGTGTAGACGCTGCGCCCGTCAATGAGCACGAGAACCGATTTCGAGAAGGTGCTCCCAAATCCGCGAATGCCTACCGCCCAGTGGCCGGAATCAATGCGAGCGACCTCGACTCCGGGAACCAGCCGAAGCGCCTCAGGAATGCTGGTTGCCCCCGAGCGGCGAATGTCCTGCTGCGTGAGGACGTAGACGGCGGCGGGCGTCTGCCACAGTTCCTCGGGTTCTTTGGAGGCTGTGGTGACCTCGACGTTGCCGAGTTGCTCGAGGCTCAGCCCCGCCAGGCTCTGCGCGTGCACCTTGCCCGTCGCCTGGGCTACGGATGGCGGCGCAAAAATTAGCGTCAGCGCTGCCAAGGGCAGAATCCATTGCCGCAGCGAGGCCAACACTCCTGAAATCCGCTTACCGACAGCTTGATTGCCAGCGCTCATTTGAACTCGTGAGATTTTGGAACCCGGTTGCTTTCGAGACGCGCGGTGCGCCAAAAAAATGCGCAGCCGAACCGGGTACTTTTTGGAAGGGGAATTTCATCGTATCTCGGATTGCGAAGGTGTCAATTCATTTTGCGGATGAAATGGCGGAAAGCGTACTGAAGGTAAATAGCCGGTGCGCGGGCGTTAGGGGTAATAGCGCTGGACGCGACGGCCCAGCGCGCAGAGCAGTTCGGAGGTCACGGTGCCGATTTCGCGCGCGACCTTCGACACCTGAATTTCCGCATCTCCGTCCCGGCCGTAGATCGTCACGATATCGCCGAGGCTCGCGCTGGGCACGTCTGTTACGTCGAGGGTCGTCAGGTCCATCGAAATCGTGCCCACCAAGGGCACGCGATGCCCGCGAACCAGCGCGCAGCCATGGTTCGTTCGACTGCGCACGATGCCGTCGGCGTAACCTGCGTTGATCACGGCAATGCGCGACGGCCGATCCGCGCGGAACCGTGCGCTATAGCCCACTGCTTCTCCGGCGGGCACCTCGCGCAGACTGATGATTCGTGCGCGGAAGGAGAGCGCAGGCTCGATGCGGAGCTGCCGAGAGATTTCCTGCTGCTTCTGCGGCGGGTCGAATGATTGATAGTAGCCGTACAGGATTGCTCCGGGCCGGATCATGTCCGCCCAGGTGCTTGGCCGCGCGCAAATCGCACCGCTATTCGCCATGTGGACGATGCCGGGCGAAAGTCCTAGCTCGTGCATCCGCGCCAGGCATTCGCGAAACAGCCGCTCTTGCTCCTCGGTTTGGCTACCCCCGAAATCCTCGGACGAGGCGAAATGGGTGAATGTGCCTTCCAATTCGAGATGCCGGCAATCCGCGAGCGCCGCCGCAAACGCGCCAATTTCCTCCGGCGCGATTCCGAGGCGATTCATCCCGGTATTGATTTTCAGATGAAAGCGCACTGGCCCGCGGCTTGGCTTCGCGGATTTTGCCGCTCGCTCGAGGTCGCGCAAGTCTTCCACGCGCGTCACCGTCGGCGTGAGGCCATTTTCGATCAGGCGCTTTTCCTCGCCCGGCCAGAAGCCGGTGAGGACCAGAATGGGGCGGCGAATGCCCGATTCTCGCAACTCGATTCCTTCATTCGTGCAGGTGACTCCAAACCACTCGACGCCGGATTTCTGCAGCGCCTTCGAGATAGGCACGGCGCCCAAGCCATAGGCGTTGGATTTCACGACGGCCAGCACCTTTACTTTCGGGCCGACGTGCCGGCGGATCGCCGCCAAATTGCGCTCGATGGCGTCGAGCGATATTTCCGCCCAGACGGGCCGTCCGCTATGAGTTGCTTTCGTCATTTGGCTGTGCTGCTCTCAATTCCGCGTCGAGCGGGTGCCTCCGCGGACAAATAAGAATGCCAGACTCCGCATTTCCGGCGCGAATAAAATCGAATCCCGCGAATGGATGCACGCTCATCAGTAAACAGTCTCGGCTCTCGGGGAGGCATGTGGAATGCCAGGGCGCCTGACCACGGAGCGAGGGATTAGCCTCTCGTATTTGCGTGCAAATGCGGTGGTTAGCGCGGGCCGGTTCCATTTTGCGTGATCATCCTTCGGGCTGGGCTGAGGATAGGTGTATACAGCGTGGCGGGGACGCAACACCGCTCGATATTACCCACCGTCCAGCCGGTGTATTGCCGGGCACACGGGCGCGGCGGGCGAAAGTCGCTGTGCTATCGTATGCCCAATGCCACTCGAAGAAATCCACGTTTCCGCGCCAAGTTCAGTGAGCGCGCGCATCATCGCGGCTGGAATCGTGATCGCGTTCTGCTATTGGGCGTCCACGGTGCTCGTCACGCTGCTGCTGGCCGTGCTGATGGCCTATTTTCTCGATCCGATCGTGACCTGGCTGGAAGGTTTGAAGGTACCGCGCGCGCTCGGGTCGCTGCTGGTTGTGCTGCTCGCGTTATCGCTTCTATTTTTGCTCGCATGGGCGCTGGTGACGCGAGCCGATCAGTTCGGCCAGGACTGGCCGGCGTATCGCGCGCCGCTGAAGAGCGCCGCGGCCACTATCCAAACGAAGCTCACGAATTTCGAACAGCACGTTTCCGAAATCGCCCCGCCTTCGGCCGCGCGCCGCGGAGTCATCACCATCGCGGAATCGCACCCGGTGCGCGACGCGCTGCTGGGCAAGCTGAACTCGCTTTACACAGTGTTTTTCGCCGCGACTTTCGTTCCTTTTCTGCTTTTCTTCATGCTTGCGGCAAAGCAGCAAGTGTGGCACGCGACGATGCAGCTTTTTCCCGCCACCGAGCGGACGCGCGTGAAGGAGACGCTTGCGGCGGTGACGCAGGTGCTGCGCAGCTACGTGATCGGCACCGCGCTCGTCGGCCTGATCCTGGTAATCGCGAGCTGGCTCTTCTTCTGGGCACTCGGACTCGATTTCCCGTTTTTAATCGGCTTGGTTTCGGGGCTTTGCAATCTGGTGCCGTACTTGGGACTGGTGCTTGCCTGGGTGCCCCCGCTGCTCATCGGGATGAAACAGCGATTCACGCCAGGGGAGTACGCCGGAATCTTCGCCATGCTCGCGTTTCTGCACATTATCGCCGCGAATTTATTGATTCCGGCGCTTGTCGGATGGCGGATCCGTCTGAACGCGCTCGCGCTGACCGTCTCGCTGCTTTTCTGGGGATGGCTGTGGGGCGCGATGGGGCTGATTCTCGCCATTCCGATTACAGCCGTAATCAAAGTGATCTGCGATCACGTCGAAAGCTGTCATCCTGTGGGCCGCTGGCTCAGCGCGTGATGCTCGCTTATCTTATGACCTGAGGTAAGCACCCGGACGTTCGCGCCAATCACGCCTCGTTCGTCCCCAGTGGCAGGAAGTATTGCGTTCCCTTCACCGGCTGGCGCAGCCTCCGGAGCAGTTCCTGCAAATCATCGCTGCGGTCCACGAAATCAATCTCGCTGGTGTCCACAACAAGCAGGTTGGAAGCCGAGTAGCGGAAGAAAAAGTGTTCGTAGGCCGCGGCAACGCCCTCCAGGTATTCGGGCGCAATCTGCCTCTCGCTCGAGTGACCTTTCTTCTCCACGCGTCGGCGCAGCACGTCGGGCTTGGCTTGCAAATAGATCACCAGATCGGGCGCCGGCACTGAAGGTGAGAGAAGATCAAAATATCGCTCGTAAAGCTTCAATTCCTGATTATCGAGATTCAGATAGGCGAAGAGCTTGTCCTTCTCGAAAAGAAAGTCGCTCACCACCGGCGCCGCACCATCCTCGGGCCGTGCGGCAAGCAGGCGGTGATGCCGCTCGAAGAGAAAGTACATCTGCGCGCGAAAAGCCGCACCCGGCTTCTCGTCGTAGAACTCAGCAAGGAACGGATTGTCCTCGCTATCGAATATCCGGCGGGCGTGCAGCTGTTCGGCCAGGGTATGCGCGAGCGTGGATTTGCCCACGCGGATCGGCCCTTCCACCACGATGTAGCGCGGATGCTTGAAGGGCGGCGCGGCCATGGCGCGCGATTATAGCAGAGCGGATGGTAGCGAAGTGCGCTAAGGGGCGGGCGATTCTTCGCGAGCCACGATCGTGAAGGATTTCCCGGCGTGGCCCGTACCGGAAGCAGGTGCGGCGGTGAGCACCAGCGAAGGCGCGTGCGAGGTCGCATCAGATCGCGTCGTCACGTGGTGCGCGTCTCCCCGCTGGGCGATATCCACGCGGTAATAGAAATTCATTTGTGGTCCGATAAACGCTACCACGTCCCCGGGTTTGGCTTTATCGAGGCCTCGCAGAAACGTATCGTATCGCCCCACCATCACGCTTTCGCCCTTCTCTCCGGGAAGCGCCGTCTGGGGATCATGGCCCACCGCGGACGCAAGGATCGCCGGGCTGTCGCCCTGTGAAACGATCGAAAAGACGCCGAGCCGCGGAATCTCGATCATTCCAAGCGGCGATCCCATGGCTGGGTTGGCGGCGGGGGCATGCGCCTCGGCGCGAGGCGGGGTAGCTTGCTGCGCTCTTGCCGGCGCGCCAGCCGGTGCTGCAACCGCAGCGGATGAGCGGGCCAGCGCGATATGCGAAATACTGCCCATCGAGCAGGCGAAGACGCAGTAGCTCAGGCTTCCAGCCGCCAAGGCCCAGAGCAGCAACTGTGCACCATGGAGCGTGTCGCGCAGTCGGACGCGCTCGCGCAGCCAATCTCGCATCCGCTCGCGACACTCTGCCGAGCATTCCAGCGCGACACGGGCGAACTCGGCTCCCGGGGCGTTGGTAATGTTGCGAAGTGTTTGCGCAGCGCGGGTCCGCGATAGAAAATCGGCTGCCGCACGAAAGCCAGCGCGGGCCGATTCCAAGTCCTTCCGCGTGAGCGGCCCCTGCAGCCAGCCCCGCGCCCGATGATAATAAAAATTAGCCGCCTGCCGTTCCATGTGCCGCTCGCGCCCGCGGGCATGCGACGGGGCATTCCAGAGCCGCGGAAATCCAGCTCAGACGATCATTCGTGCAATCCTGCGCAAAAGCACTATTCCGCCCGTGGCAAAAAGCGCCAGCAGCGCCGCCATGGGAAACAAGCTGCTTTGGTACCCGCGGTTCTGGGAGTCGCTCCGCGCGTCGCTAGAGCCCACCGCTCCTATCGGGGCCACGCGGTTCGCCTGGCTGAGCCCGGGCTCTGGGTATGCACTCTGCTCCGCAGCATCGGGCACAGTTGGCGGGTGCTCTGCCAGCGCCGCGACGCCCTGCCGCGAAGGCCACACGGTGCTCCGGCTGCTATATCCCATAGCAGATGCCGAATATGGGGCGTGGGCCAGCGCCAGACCGACCAGCGGAACGCCCATCAGGGCAACAAATAGCGAGGAGTGCCTGCGGCTCATAACTTCTCCGGTACCCGCAGCCGCGAACAAACCGCGAGTCAGACCCCTCATCTTAGGGGCATGCGTCAGATCAGCAATCGGGTAAACACCGCACGCGCCAGAGCGAGCAAATGTAGACGCGAACAGGTGCCCGTTAGGCGTTTCAAGTCGTCTAACGACGAAGAAAGGTGCGGAGAGGACGGATCCAGACCATCCTCTCCGCATACTATGCGGATTTGGGGTGGGGGGAGAGCATTCCGGACAGGAGGCAAACGCGCCAGTGCGCCTCCGTCCGGCCTAGGTCCGGCGCGCTAGCCCGCTGAGCAGGGCCACCACAAACAGAACGAGGAAGATAAAGAACAGCACTTTCGCGATACCCGCGGCGGCGGCAGCGATGCCGCCAAAACCGAATACCGCCGCGATTACGGCGATAATGAAAAACGCCAAAGCCCATCGTAGCATTGGTCCTCCTGGGACTTCGTGTTGCGCCGAATCCTTTCGGCACTCCCCGATTGCTTCCCGAGTTGTACCTGTGCGCTAAAATCCCATCAATACACGTTCCCGCGTATTTTGCACGCACCCGCACCTGACCGGCTTCAAAGCCGGGCAAATAGGGCATTTCCATCTGTGGTCCCCGGCGAGGGCGCGACCCAAATCTCCGCTAGCGCGCTGCGCCCACGCACCTGTCAAGAGGGATGCTAAAACGGTCGTTCCTTCGAGTACAGGAAGCTCCCCTAAAGCATACAGGATGCCTGGGATGGCCCACACGGGACGCGTCTGGTCTACTCAGATGCGTGGTTGAGCGCTTTCGGCCATAAGAAACGAGGGCGGTCGCTGATGGAAATAGACAATCAACAGGCGTTGGTGGAAATCCGCGAGCGGGACGAACAAAAATCCCCGGAGTGCAGGTATGCGCGGCACCGGTCGGTGCTGCTGGCATCGAGTCGCGAGATTGCCTCGTACCGTCATTGCACCGCGCTCGACGACGCTCGCATTCGTCCTCCCGAAATGGCCAACGGAGAGCTGCTGCCCGTGCGAACCCATCTTTCTTATGATCAATCCAGGTGAACGGACCTGGATTCGCGCCCAAACGGCAACTTTCCCAGCCGGAGCCATCACCGAGGAGCCTCGAACGCGACCTCGTTGCCCGGAAACGGGACAGGAGAGAGCGATGAAGTGGATTGTTCGGATGCTGTGCCTCGCGCTGGCGGGGGTCGTGATTGTGCCGGGGGCTTTCGCTCAGGACACGGATCATGCCGAGATCGGGGTCTTCGCAAACTTGTTCCGTCTGCAGGCGACAAAAACGAATGTGGTCGGCGTGGGCGGACGCCTTTCGGTGAACGTGAATCCGTACGTGCAGTTGGAAGGCGAAATGGCCTACGGCTTTGACCAGGCTTTTAATTCGAATTTTGCAACTACGGGCGGAGCAGTTTCCGTGCAGCGGAGCCATTTTCGTGTGATAGACGGGCTGTTCGGGCCGAAGCTTCAAACCAACCGCGGGCCTGTGCGGTTGTTCGTAACGGCGAAGGGGGGCTTTATCCACTTCGGATTCGGTTCGGGCGCCGTGACGCCCGGCAGTTTCACCGGAGAAGTCGGCGGTCTCGAATCGGACAACATGAACGCGGTTTTTTATCCTGGCGGAGGCGCCGAAGCGTTCTGGGGGCCGATTGGATTGCGCCTGGATGTAGGCGACGAAATTTATTTTAACAACGGCGCGCATAATAATCTGCGCGTCGCGATTGGGCCAACGATTCGATTTTAAATCGAAACGCGGGTTCCGGTTCGGATGCCACGGCGTGGCGAATGCGTCCGGACGGGAAGGCAATCGCTACGTTCCCACTAGTAGATGGACTAAAATAGGACTTGGGCAGCCTTGGTCGGGAGAGGGCAGGAATTACCGTCGCCGCACCGGTTTCTACCCGGTTCGGCGATGTAGAACGCTCGGGACGCTTGCGTAAAATCCCGGCGTAGTGGCCCTATTCCGGTACGCGGGTATCTGGCACGAAAAATGCTGCGCAAGCTTTTGAGCCAACGAAATTCAAGGAAAAGGTGACTTGCAATGGCTTCTTCTGCATCCAGGGCGGCGGTTCCCGAAAAAAATAGCAGCACCGATGCGCGTACGCTTGGGAGGGCAGCCATGAAATCGCTTCGGATTCTCATAGCAGACGACCACGATCTGATGCGCAGAGGGCTGAAGGCCCTTTTGGAGACGCATTCCGGCTGGACAATTTGCGCCGAAGCGCATACCGGCAGGGAAGCGGTGACAAAGGCGGAAGAACTCAAACCTGACGTCGTGATTCTTGATATCACGATGCCGGAGCTGAACGGCGTCGAGGCGGCGCGGCGAATCCTGAAGGCTTCGCCGAACACAGAAGTGCTCGTGCTTTCCGTGCACTATTCGGACCAGCTGATTCGCGAGATTCTCGAAGCCGGCGTGCGCGGCTACATTGTGAAATCGGATTCGGATCGCGACTTGGTGATCGCCGTGGAGACGCTGGCGAATCACAAGCCATTCTTCACACCGCGCGCCACTGAGCTGATTTTGAGCAATTTCAACAATGGCGGAACAGGATCGTCGGAGATCCCCGAAGTGATCGGCGACCGCCTCACCTCGCGCGAGCGGGAGATCGTTCAATTGCTCTCCGAGGGCAAGAGCAGCAAGGAAGTTGCGTCGCTGCTGAGCATTAGTGTGAAGACGGCGGAAACCCACCGGGCGAATATCATGCGCAAGCTTGAGATCCACTCCGTCAGCGAATTGGTTCGCTACGCCGTTCGAAACCAGATCATCGAGCCGTAGCCTTTCGGTCTGAATTTGCCTCTGATCGCGTTAACCGGCGAATGTCGTCGCGGCGAGTGTCCGCCGCCGATTGACCGCCGAATCGTAGTTCCCTTCGCGCTTTTTCCTTCGTTTTGTACGGCTACAAACCGTCCCGCTTAGAAGATTCCCTGTATGTTCTCGTAACCTGTGCTATGGCCTACTCGACGTGTGCCTGCGGCAGGGAACGCGGGCAGGTTGCTCGGTTTTGGCGTCACCAATCGAAGCGCACAACGGAAGGAGCACTCGGATGGCACTTGGCGATTTTATTTGCTGCATGGAGGCTTGTCCTTGGAAGGACTCCGCTGAAGCCGCGGCGACGGGCGCGTCCTGCGGCAGATTGCATTCGGAAGCCGTCTCGATAGGCTCCCACCGCCGGCGGCGCCGACCCTCCGCCCTACGCAAGTCCGCGCGAAGCCGCGTGGCGAGGAAAGCCGCTCATGCCGCGGCCCGCGCCGCCTAAGCCGGCGTGTAACCCCTTCCGGGGCGCCTCGCAGGTCCCGGCCGTCACGGACCTGCTTGTGATCCTGAACTTTTTGCTTTTATTTGCCGGGCGTTTGATGCGCGTTCGGAAATGAATACAAGGCGCGGTTGTATACTTAATGTCGCGCCGCCTAGCGCTGACGGGGGCGTGTCCCGGCGCGCGGGAGACCCCATTGACCGAACGCTTTCTTTGCGTCCATGCCCATTGCTATCAGCCTCCGCGAGAAAATCCCTGGCTTGAATCCGTCGAGGTGCAGGACTCCGCGTATCCCTATCACGATTGGAACGAGCGAGTCACCGCGGAATGCTATGCGCCAAACACTGCCGCCCGCATTCTGGATGGCGAGGGCCGAATCGAATCCATCGTCAATAACTATGCCCGAATCAGCTTCAATTTCGGCCCGACGCTGCTTTCCTGGATGCAGGACCGCTCGCCCGAGGTCTACACCGCGATTCAACTGACGGCCACCGAGAGCCGCGAATCGCGCTCCGGCCATTCATCCGCCCTGGCGCAGGCCTATAATCACATGATTCTGCCGCTCGCGAATACGCGCGATAAAGAGACGCAGGTCCTCTGGGGCATTCGGGATTACGAGCACAGATTCGGATTCTCGCCCGAGGGAATGTGGCTCCCAGAGGCCGCCGTGGACCTTGCCACCCTCGATGCCTTGGCTGCTCAGGGCATGCGCTTCACGATTCTTTCCCCCGCTTCCGCGCGGCAGGTGCGCAAAATTGGCGCCCCGAAGTGGCACGACGTCAGTTCGGGGAAAATTGATCCCTCTCGCGCCTACCGCATCCAGTTGCCCTCCGGCCGCGAGATGAGTCTCTTTTTCTATGATGGTCCCGCTTCGCGCGCCGTCGCATTCGAGAACGTGCTCGATAAGGGCGAGGATTTTGCTCACCGATTGCTCGGCACATTTTCGGAGTCGCGCGATTGGCCGCAATTGGCCCACATCGCCACCGACGGCGAAACCTATGGCCACCATCGCTCGCACGGCGATATGGCGCTCGCCTACGCGCTTCATTACATCGAATCGCAGGGCCTCGCGCGCCTCACGAATTACGGCGAGTTCCTCGAAAAATACCCGCCCACGCACGACGTGGAAATTTTCGAGAATACTTCGTGGAGCTGCATTCACGGCATCGAGCGGTGGAAGAGCAATTGCGGCTGCAACGCGGGGGTGCATCCGGAATGGAACCAGGAATGGCGCGCCCCGCTGCGGCAGGCGATGGATTGGCTCCGCGACAGTCTCGCCCCGCTCTTCGAGCAGCAGGGCCGCGCTGTCTTTCATGATCCCTGGCAGGCGCGCAATGAATATATTTCCGTGGTTCTGGACCGCTCGCCCGAGTCCGTGTGCGGGTTCCTTCGCCGGCAGAGCGGGCGCGAATTGAGCCTCGATGAGACGATCCTGGCCCTGAAGCTCCTGGAAATGCAGCGCCACGCGATGCTGATGTACACCAGTTGCGGCTGGTTCTTTGATGAACTTTCGGGGATCGAGACGGTCCAGGCGATTCAGTATGCCGGCCGCGCGCTGCAGCTCGCCGATAGCCTTGTTCCGGAGCAGGCGCCGCTCGAAGGACAGTTTCTGGATCGGCTCTCGGCCGCAAAGAGCAATATCCCCGAAAATGGCGATGGGCGCCAGGTGTACGAGCGGTTTGTGAAGGCGGCGATGCTGGACTTGCTTCGCGTCGGCGCGCATTATGCCCTCAGTTCGCTTTTCGAGAATTTCGGCGATAAGACGACGATCTATTGCTACACAGTCGAGCGCAAAGAAGCGCAGGGCCTTTCCTCAGGCCGCGCCCGGCTGGCCACTGGCCGCGCGAACATCACTTCGGACATCACCCGAGAATCCGCTGAAATATCCTACGGTGTGGTTCACCTGGGAGATCATTTGCTTACGGGCGGGGTTCGTCGCTTCACCTGCGATGAAGGTTTTCACGCCGCCGCAAACGAGATTACGCGCGCATTCGAAGGAGGCGATTTCACCGAGCTGGTCCACGTGGTGGACAAGCTTTTTGGCAGCGGCAGCTACACCCTCCGGCTCCTCTTCCGCGATGAGCAGCGCAAGATCGTGAAGCAGATTCTCGGCTCGGCCCTGCAGGAGGCTGAATCCGCCTATCGCCAGCTTTACGAAAACCGGGCCCCTCTGATGCGATTTCTCTCGGTGCTGCATCTGCCCGCCATTCGCAACCTGCAAGCCGCGGCGGAGTTTACGCTCAATGCCGATCTGCGCGAGCAAATCGAAGCGGAACCGCTCGATACTCAGCGCATCCAATCCTTGCTGAGCGAGGTCAAGCGCATCGGCGTCCCCCTCGATGTGGATACCATCGAGTTCGCCCTGCGCAAGAAGATCGAGCATGTGGCCGAGCAGCTTCAATCCAATCCCGGCCGGCTCGCCCTGCTGGAAGCCCTGGACGCGGCGGTGGACGTGGCCCGCTCCATGCCCCTCCGCGTACATCTGTGGCGCGTGCAGAACATCTACTTCGGCTTGTTCCGCGTATTTTACCCGCGCGTCGTGGACCACTCCGCGCAGGTGGATGGCGATGCGGGCCAGTGGCTTAAATCGTTCCGATCCTTGGGAGCAAAACTCTCCTTTCGCGTGGAGTAACGTCCATGCGCGTTCCTTCCGCCACCTACCGCGTACAGTTCAATCTGAATTTCCGCTTCGCCGATGCGGAAAGGCTCATTCCGTATCTTCATGATCTCGGAATCTCGCATCTTTACTCTTCGCCGAAAGACACGGCGCGCCGCGGCAGCGCCCACGGCTACGACGTTGCCGATCCGATGCACATCAATTCCGAGCTGGGGACCGAAGAGGAATTCTCGCGCCTCGTTGCGCGCCTCAGGGAATACGGCATGGGCTTGCTGCTCGATATCGTCCCGAACCACATGGCTGCCAGCCCCGAAAATCCCTGGTGGATGGACGTTCTCGAAAATGGCCGCGCCTCCTCCTTCGCCGAATTTTTCGATATTGATTGGGACGCGCCCGGAGCCAAATCGCCGGAGCTGCAACGCAACCGCATCGTTGTGCCGTTGCTTTCGGATTTGTATGGTCGCGTCCTTCTGGCTCAGGGAATCGTGCTCCGCTTTGACGATAAAGGCTTTCATGCATTGGCCGAGGGGAACCGAGTTCCCATCAGCCCGAAAACGTATGCAATGATTCTGGACCCTGTAGTTGAAGCTCTCCGGGCGCGCGAGCCGCAGGACAAATCCGCCGCGGAAAAGCTCGGTGAGATTCTTGCCTCGCTGCAATCTGCTGAGCGCGGCGCCGCGCAGGAGAGCAACATCAATCACGCCAAGCGCGAGCTTTGGCAGCTCTATCGCGAGGAAAGCTGCGTCCATGCCGCGGTGGATGAAGCGCTTGCCGCCTTGAATGGCGAAAGCGGGAATCCGGCTTCATTCGAGCGGCTCGACGCGCTGCTCCGCAGTCAGGCCTACCGCCTGGCCTATTGGCGCACCGCTACCGAGGAAATCAACTACCGGCGCTTTTTCGATATCAACGACCTCATCGCCCTGCGCGTCGAGGACGCACGCGTCTTTCGCACCACGCATGCGCGCATTCTGCCGCTCGTGGCAGACGAGCGCATCTCCGGCCTGCGCGTGGATCACATTGACGGCCTAAGCGATCCCCGCGAATACCTCGAGCGGCTTCAGCAGGCGCGCCGCGCCTCCGCGCAGGATGATTCGCGGGCGCTCAACGTCTACGTCATCGTCGAAAAAATCACTTCGGGCGCCGAGCGCCTTCCCGCGGATTGGCCCGTCGCCGGAACCACCGGCTACGACTTTCTGAACGCCCTCAACACGCTTTTCGTTGATCCGGATGGCGCGCGCCAACTCGAAAATATCTATCGCGATTTCACCGGTATTCACGCGTCGTTTTCGGAGACGTGGTACGTGCGCAAAAAGCAGGTGATGGAGGAGCTGTTCGGCTCGGATATCCAGGTGCTTTCCTACCGCCTCGGCCGCCTCGCAACGATGGACCCGTTCGGCCGCGACATCCCGATGCGCGACCTGATCCGAGCCCTGAAGGAAATCACCGCGCGTCTTGCCGTCTACCGAACATATTTTCATTCCCTCGAGCTGCTCCCTTTCGATCGCGTGCATCTCGGGCAGGCATACTCGATTGCGCGGGAACGCACGCCGGCGAACGTCGCCTCTGCCGCCGCCTTCGACTTTCTCGCGCGGGTATTTCTGGTCGAGGTTTCCCCCGCGCCCGCGATGGATGCCAGGGAATGGTTGGATTTCCTGCTGCGCTGGCAGCAGTTCACGGGCGCCGTGATGGCCAAGGGATTCGAGGACACGGCCTTCTACGTCCACCACGGATTGATTTCGCTCAACGAAGTTGGCTGCAATCCCTTCCGCCGGCAAATGCGCTTCGGCGTGCATGCGTTCCACCAATACAATGCCGCGGCCCTGAAGCGCCATCCGCACACGATGAATGCCACTTCCACCCACGACACGAAGTGGAGCGAAGACGTTCGTGCCCGCATCAACGTGATTTCGGAGCTCACCCGCGAATGGCAGGCCAGATTGCGCCGCTGGTCGCGCCTCAACAAATCGCAAAAAGCGGTTGTCGAAGGCCACTTGGTGCCCAGCCCGAATGAGGAGGTGCTCATCTACCAGTCGCTGCTCGGCATCTGGCCGCTCGAACGGGACGAGGAAAATTCCGGCGAATTGCACGAGCGCGTCGAGCGCTACATTCTGAAGGCTTCGCGCGAAGCGAAGACGCATACCAGTTGGGTCCTGCCGAACGAAGCGCATGAAGTCGCCCTGAAGCGGTTCCTTGCCGCGATCGTGGACCCCGAGTCGCAGACCCCGTTCCGCTCGGAATTTTCGGATTTCCTCCAAAGTATCGCCGTGTATGGCGCATGCAATGCCCTCTCGCAAGCCCTGTTGAAGATCACCGCGCCGGGCGTACCCGATTTCTTCCAGGGCACGGAATTGTGGCGCTTTTCGCTCACCGATCCCGATAATCGCCGGTTCGTGAATTTCCCCCGGCGCACCGCTCTGCTCGAGGAACTCAGCGCGCAGAAAACCGGCGCGCCTTCGCCGCAGGACCTGCTCGCGAATTGGAAGGATGGACGCATTAAGCTCTTCCTCACCGCGAGGGCCCTGAATTTCCGCCGCGAGAGCGGCGCATTATTCCGCGATGGACGATATGTGCCCCTCGCCGCCTCGGGCAGAAAATCCGAGTTTGTGTGCGCGTTTGCGCGTTCCTTTCGGGGAGCCTGGGCGCTGGTAGCTGTCCCGCGACTGCTCAGCAGGGTCGTTCCTCCCGGTGAATTTCCGCTGGGCCGCGGCGCCTGGGGTGCGGAAGGATTATCGCTGCCCGCGCACGCCCCGTCGGAGTGGCGGAATGTCTTCACCGGAGAGCGCCTCGTCGCGCGACGAACCCGCTCGGGCTCGACGTTGCCTTTGGCCGGAATATTCTCGCAATTGCCCTTCGCACTGCTTGCGCATGGCGATTCGCGCTCATGAAAACCCCGCTGCCGGAAGATGGCGCCCCTCGGCCGCCGATTCCGTGCGCCGCGCTCGGCGACGTGTGCAGGTTCAATTCGCCGGGGGTATCGTCTAGAATCGAAGCGGTGCGCCGGAATACTCGTAGTACGGGCAATGGGCTCTCGCGCCGGGAGCTGCTGAAGCAGTTTGCCGCCGTGGGCGCCTGCGTCCCGCTCGCCGGCTTGCAAGCCCAGGATTTTGGAACGAGCGCGCCCACTCCCGCTCCCGCGGCGGCGCCGGACGCCCCCAAGCCGTTCGTCTATCTCACTGAGCAGGACCAGATTTTCCTCGAGCGCACCGAGCGCGCGAATTTCCTCTATTTCTGGGAGCAGGTGAATCCGAAGACGGGCCTGGTCCGCGACCGCTGCAACGTGCGCGCCAACGATTACAGCTCGCTCGGCAGCATCGCCGCCACCGGCTTCGGCTTCACGGCGCTCTGCATCGGTGAATATCGCGGCTACGTCTCCTATGAAGAGGCGCGCGACCGCGTGCTCGCCGCCCTCCGTTTTCTTTCGAATCCGAAGAAGGTGCCCGTCGAGCAAGGGTTTTTCTATCATTGGGCAGACATCAACACTGGCAAGCGGCTGTGGCAATCCGAGGTCTCTTCGATTGATACCGCCCTCCTGCTCTGCGGCATTCTCACCTGCCGCCAGCATTTCCAGCACTCCGAAATCAATCATCTGGCCGAGTACATTTTCAATCGCGTGAATTGGCAATGGCTTTCGGAGGACACATTGATCCTCCCGCACGGGTGGACGCCGGAGACCGGTTTTCTCCAATACCGCTGGGATAACTACAGCGAGATGATGGTGATGTACCTGATGGGGCTCGGCTCCTCCTCGCACCCGCTCCGTGCCGGCACGTGGGAAGCGTGGAATCGAAATTGGTTCGACTACCAGGGCATTCGTTACATCGGCTCGTCCGCGCCGATCTTCGTGCATCAATATTCGCAGGCGTGGTTCGATTTTCGCTCGAAGCGCGACGCCTATGCGGATTATTTCCAGAATTCCGTCTTCGCTACCGAAGCACACCGGCGCTTCTGCATCACCCTCTCGAAGGATTATCCCGACTATGGTCCGAATCTCTGGGGCATTACCGCGTCCGATTCCGAGCACGGCTATCAAGTGTGGGGCGGGCCGCAGAAGACCGGCCCGATTGATGGCACGATTGTTCCTTGCGCTTCGGCAGGCTCGCTGCCGTTTCTGCCGCAGCCGGTGATGCGCGTGCTGCGCAATATCCAATTCCGCTATGGCACGGGCACCTGGAGCCGCTACGGGTTCGTGGACGCCTTCAACCCGCTCACGAATTGGTACGATAGCGACATCGTGGGGATTGACACGGGAATCGGCCTGGTGATGGCCGAAAATGCGCGCAGCGCGTTCGTATGGAACACGTTCATGAAAAATCCGGAGGCAATCCGCGGAATGCTGCGCGCCGGATTTAAGAACTACGCCCCGTCCCTGCCGCAGGAAACGAAGCCTTCTCCCGCAATCCCGCTGCCGGAACCCAGCGCCCCGCCGCCCGCTCATCGCAGTTCGACTAAATCCAATCCCTGAGCGGGAATCGTCAGCGTGATCTGTCCATTTTGTATGGGCACGGTCTCGGGCGCCGGCAGCTTGGCGGCGTCGCGCAGTTTCTCGAGTTGCGCGGCGGTTGGATAGATCGGCTTGCCCATCGCCTCGTACGCATCGAATAGCGAGCCATGCTGCGAATCCAGCCGCGAAATCGCGGCTTCGCGCAGGCGTGCGCCGCCTTTCAACTGGATCGTAACGCGCTTCGGCGCGCCGTTCCGCTCTTCGGCGGGATAGAGATTCCACACGGCGAGCACGAACGTCCCATCCGCACGGCGCGTCAGCAGCGCCGAATCCGAATCGAGCGACAAGCGGCGATCGCCCAGCCTGTGCAGCAGCGCGAAGGCGTTGAACGAGGGCTTCGGCAGATCGCGCTCGGCGAGCAGCCCGAATCCGCCATAGAAGGGCTGCTTCACCACGCCCTGCTCTTCGAACACGTCCGAGAACGTCCAGTAGCTCATCATCGTGGTGAGGCCGTCGCACTGGCGCACCATGTTTGCCAGCCACGGGCCCATAAACACGGAATCGGTCACGTCCGGCTCGTTCGCATAGCTGGCGTTGAATTCGCTCCAGATGATGGGCAGGCTGGGGCGCGCGGACGCCTTCACCTGGTTGTGGACTTTGGCGGCGGCGCGGCAGACCATCTGCGTTCGCGGGATGGTTTCATTCGTGCCGAACACATGCTGCGCCGTATCGTTGCCGTAGACGTGCGTGGAAACGAAATCGAGCGGCACATGATTCTGCACGCAGTGGCGGATGAAGCGGTCCACCCATGCCGCCTGGGCCGTCGCCGGCCCGCCGACGCGCAGCCGCGGATTTACTTTCTTGAGCGCCTCCGCGGTTACGTCGTACAGGTGGTAGTAGGTTTCTTCCTTTGGATTCCCGGCCCAGAAATCTATATTCGGCTCGTTCCACACCTCGAAATACCATTGCGAGACTTCGGCAATTCCGTAGTGGTCCACCAGGTGCTGCGCGAAATGCGTAATCAGGTCGGACCATTTGTTCCAGTCTTTCGGCGGCGAAGTGATCGGGTGATACCAGAAGGCGTTTTCCACGTCCTGCGACGCCAGTTTTTTCGGCATGAAGCTTAATTCCACATAGGGGCGCACGCCGGCTGCCAGCAGGCCGTCGTAGATCTCGTCCACATAGGAGAAGTCGTACTGCGGCCGGCCCTGCGCATCCTCGTCGTAGAGGCCCACGTCGTCGTCCAGAATCGCGTGGAAGCGAACGTACTCGAAGCCCGTGATCTGCTTCACCTCGTGCAGGTCCGTGCGATAGTCCGCGCGCAGGCTCAGCGTGGCGCGGCCCGAGCCGAACATCTGCTCCCAGAAATGCGGGAAGGGATGGCTCGGCGCATCGGGATTCACCACAATCGTTTCGGATTTCGCCTGCGCGCCGGCAAGCGGGGCGCACGCCAGCGCCAGGCACAGAAGCAGCACGGAAAATATATTCACCGGCAATCCATTGCGTGTTGCGCGTCGAAAGCCTAGCACAGCGAATCGGTGCATGATGGTGTCCTGAAAGTGTGAAGGTCTGCGGCTGCCTTGATTTTCCTGGCGCAGGGCGGGGGAGCGCGGGAGGAAGCCGAAATGTGGCGCCAAGCCCATTATACCCGCCGCTCGGCGCCCGTGTGAAAGCCCTCTGGTGAATTCGCATCGCGCCGCCCGCCACCGGGCCTACTTCACCACCGTGAGCGTCACTTCTACTTTGATGACGTGCCCGCTCGCAGGATCAACGGCGGATGTGCCCTCTATCGTCTGCCCATCGCGGATGTAGACCGAAAACGAGGGTGCGTTGCGGGAGGCGAATGAGGGCGGCTTGCTTTGATTGGTGCGGGTGCGAGGCTAGAGGCCGACGAGCGGGGCGGTGCGGCTTCCCGAAATGGGACGCGATTCGGTTGGGGCTGTTCCAGTGCGGAACTTGGACCCGGCGCGATTGTTGGATGCGGATGACGGACTAGGGCCGTCGTGCTTGTGCCGATTGGCGCTCGGTCGCTTCGAGGTGGTTGAGAGAACCTGAATGGCTGCTGCGGGTTAGCGGGGGCGCTCGGCGACGGCCTCCTCGCCTGGCAGCTTGCCTCACCGGCAGCGACGCCAAATTTTCCCTCGTCGATGTGCCGCCCGGCCGCTACGAACTGAGGTGCAGCAAAGAGGGAGGTTGGGACTGGACCTCAATAGTTGTAGAAGTGAAGCACAAAGCGCCGCGCAAGCAGCTGAAATGGAAGTCGCCGGCTGATTCGCAGGCTTGAGTCACTAATCACCGCTCACCAATCACGGCCCCTAATTACTCGAGACTTCCAGGTCTGCGGCGAAGACGGCGTGGAAGCGGCGCAGCTCGTCCTGATCGTGGAGCATCACGACGGGCGAGACGCGCAGCGAATGCTTGCAGGCGCGGCAGGTGGTCGCCTCGCCCTGCAAGTCCTGTATGAAGCCGTCGGTGAAGTGATAGGCGGCTCGCGGGCGCCGGGCGGTCTTCGCGCCCTTGGCCCCGCAATTGGGGCAGGTGTATTCGACTGTGTCTTCCAGGGGGTCGCGGTTCAGCGCAGCCCAGCCGGTGTAGCGTATCCCTATAGTTTCCATTGAATTGCGGTTCATAATGCCGTCCCTTCTATGATTGCGATGTACGCCGAGCCCTGGTACTTTGCCGATTTCTCCGAGGGGCTCGACTCCCCGTTAGACGCCGCAGACCCCCGTTCCGATGCATGCGCCGGAAAAAATTGTAAGCTGCTGCCCTGCAACGTCTTGCCGACTCCATACGTCTCCGTCAGCTAGCCGCCCCGGCGCCCTGGTAGGCCCGCTCCAGCCCCTCGACGTCAATCTTCCCCATCTGCAACATGGCTTTCATCACGCGCCTGGATTTCCCCGGATCGGGATCGCCCATCAACTTTCCGAGCGCCGTGGGGATCATCTGCCCGGAAACGCCGAACTTGTCCCGCAGCCATCCGCACCGGTTTGGCGCGCCGTCCGCGGAAAGCCTGCGCCACAATTCGTCCACTTCCGCTTGCGTCTCGCAGTTCACGAAGAACGATATCGCGGGCGTAAACGTGAATTGTGGCCCGCCATTCAGCGCGATAAACGGCTGCCCTTCGATTTCGAACTCGACGGACATCGCCGCGCCCTTCGCCCCGGGGCCGGCGCCGCCGTACATTTGCAATTCGCGAGTCCTTGAAAATCGAAACGTAAAACTCCGCCGCTTCTTCCGCTTTCCCGCCGAACCATAGGTACGGCGTGATCTTTTGCATCTCGCCTCCGGCTTTATCGTCTGGTCGCTCCACTTCTGCCGCTTCTGGATTCCAGGCGAGCCCGCGCGGGCCACGGCAGAGAGGGCGCAGGGCTGGCTGACCCTCGCCGACTGGCGATCCGGGCCGCTTTCAAGAGCCGCGTCGGCTTTCCGGAGAGGTTTCCAAGCAGCAACAGGCACGTTCCCGAAGGCTTGCGCCGAACTCCTTCCGTTATATACTCCGCCAATCGTCCAGGAGGGTAAGGGGTGTTTCCTATGAAGAAAATTTCTCCGAGCAGGATCAGCTGCATGGTTCTTATCCTTTCCGCGGTAATTCTAGCTGGGAGTCGCGCGTGCAGGGCGCAGGACGCGGCTTCGGCGTGGACCGCCGTCGCGCAGCCGGTGTTCGACGAGACGAAATCCGCGGCGGTGGAAAATATCGAAATTGTGCGGGACCGAATTCACATCACGTTGATCAGCGGCGCCATTCAATTCGCGAAGCCCGCGAACGGGGTGGAGTTCGCTGCCGCGTTCCAGGGACGCGGCAAGGTACAAATCCTTCCGCCCAATCCGATCGAGGCGCAGCAACTTCAACTGCTCGCCGGGGCGGCGACTGTCAATATGGATTTCAGTCAGGCGATTTTTTCGGTCTCCGACGGATTTTTCGACGAAGTCGCGCGGCAGGTGCATTGGGGCCCCGTGGCATCGGGCCAGCTCGGAGAGCTCTATAACAAGCAGCAGACCGAGCGCGAGGACCTGGGGATTTCGATTCTGCCGCGACTGTTTCAGGGCGTGATGTCGCGGGATCACGCTCGGACCGCTTATTTTGCCGCGGAGATGAACACTTCACAGGCGGGATGGGTGCTCGCGCGGTACGATGCGCTCGATCCTGAGGAAGTTTCGGTGGGGCGCTGGCGGGGGCGCGAGTCGCTCAACGAGTTCGATACCTGGATGCACTTTCCGGCGGGCAACGTCACGTCGAGCGCTGCTTACAACGACCCGATCGCGAAAGACACGATGCTCGTCCAGGGCTACAAGCTGGATACCACCGTCACGGGTGGCGCCGAGCTTTCGGCCACGGCGGACGTTCGACTGCTCGAGCGCGTGTCGGGCGAACGCGTGATGGTGTTCGATCTCGATTCGAACGCGCGCGTCTCGTCTGTGAAAAACGATCAGGGCACGCCGCTTGCCTTCTTCCAGGCGCGCGAGGAGAAGGACCGGCCTCAGGATTTCGGCGAATGGGTTGCCGTGGTTCTGGCGCAGCCTTCGCAAGCAGGGAAGACGCAGACGCTGGAATTCCAGTATGCAGGCAAGCGCGTGGTCCGCAATGAGGGCGCGGGGATGTATTTCTGCCCAAGCTACGGATGGTATCCGGGCCAGCCCAACCAATTCGCCACGCGCGTGGATTTCGATCTTACGTTCCATTTTCCGAAGCGGGACGTGCTGATCGCCACCGGAAGCCCTGTGGAAAAGGCGCACGATGGAATCGCGCATTGGAAAAGCGACATACCGCTGGCCGTAGCGGGCTTCGCCTTCGGCGACCTGAAGGAAACCGAACGCAAGGTGGGGCCGGTGGAGGTGGAAGTGGCCGCGAACCGCAACCCCAACGACGCGTTTCGAGGGGCCCTGGCCACGCGCGACCTGCCGGGCATGAACCCGGCCAGCGAGCTGCCCGTGGGCCAGCTGGATGCCAGCCGCACCAGCGGCGAGATGACGGACGAGATCGGCAACTGCCTGCAGCTCTTTGAAAATTACTACGGGCCGTTCCCCTATTCGCGGCTGAGCGTCACGGACATTCCGTACACCTACGGACAAGGGTGGCCGGGGCTGCTTTATCTCTCCGTCGTAACGTTTCTCGATTCCACGCAGCGCGACGTGCTCGGGGTTACCGACCAGACCGGCGCCAGCGATTTCTTCCGCGCGCACGAAACCTCGCATCAATGGTGGGGCCACCGCGTCGGCTGGAAGAGCTATCACGACCAATGGATGTCCGAAGGCTTCGCGCAATTTTCCGGCAATCTTTACGTGGAATACCGGCGGAACTTCGGCGAGTATCTGAAGCGCATTCGCCTGGACCGCGAAAAGCTGCTGCACAAGAACGCCTTCGGCCACACCTACGATTCGCTCGGGCCGGTCTGGATGGGGCTCCGTCTCGATTCCTCGCAAGCCCCCGATGGATATGACACAGTGATTTACGATAAGGGCGGCCTGATCCTGCACATGATTCGCATGATGATGCGCGACGTGACCAACCGCACCGATCCCGACCACATCTTCAAGGATACGATGCACGATTTCACTCAGACCTATAACAACAAGGCCGCATCCACCGAGGACTTCAAGGCCATCGTGGAAAAGCACATGCTCACGCACATGGACCTCGAAGGAAAGCACAACATGGACTGGTTCTTCCGCCAGTACGTCTACGGCACCGGAGTGCCGCACTACAAATTCACCTATCAGGTGACGCAGCAGAACGGGAAGTGGCTCGTCAACGGCACGGTGACGCGCACCGAAGTGCCGGACGCGTGGATGGACACGCTGCCGATTTACGTTCACGTGGGGAAGGATACGATGCTGATCGGATGGCTGCGCGACCTGACTCCGGCCACGCCGGTGCGCTTCGAACTCCCCGTGAAGCCGGATAAAGTCTCGCTGAACGACGACGAGGACATTCTCGCCATCGTGCAGCAGTAAGAGTAACGAAACGGCGCAAGCACTGCGCACGCGCGCGCTGAAGATTTACTGCAGCGGCGCGATGGGGACGATCGGCGTGCGGCGCGGCTCGCCGTGGAAGCCGCGTATTTCCATGTCTTCGAGCAGCAGCGACGGCGTTACGACTGTGCTCGGAATGCCGCCCTGCGCTGCTCCGAATGCGCCTAGCGCGGTGCCGGCAAACCCGCCCGCCACGTTCTGCATGTAGGTATACACGCCCGCGTCCGTGCCCACCGCGAGCATATTACGCAGCGAACGCACCGTAAGCCCTTCGATGGTGCCGCCGCGAACCAATTCCTTTCGCCCGTCCGCCACGTACACCTTGTAGATCAGCAGCGGGATTCGCTCTCCGCTGGCGATTCCGCCGGCCGCTTCCTGCACGAAGTCGCTGAAGTCCTGCGAATTCAGCGACGAAAGCACGGGATTATCCATCCGCTTCACTTCCAGGCACCATGTGTGGCCGTCGTCGCGGCAGGCATCAATAAATTTCTTCTGCATCGCGTCTGGCGCCAGCGCATCGCTCGCCTGCAGGAACAGATTCGCGCTCAGCGGCCGCGGATCGGAAAGCATTGCGGAGCGCGCGTGCCCATTCGAGTTCCGAAAATCCGGCCCGGGGCGGCGCGACATCAGCAAATTCTTCAACAAGCCGTTTTCCACCAGCGTGACGCGCTGCGGCTTCACGCCCTCGGCGTCCACGTCGTACGCTCCCAGCAGCGGCTGGCCCTGAAATTCCTTCGCCGTCGGATCGTCCGCCAGCGACACGGTCGCCGGCAGCACGCGCGTGCCGACGCGCCCTTCCCATTCGCTCTGCCCTCCCACGCGCGCCATGATCTGATCGAACGCGGACACAGCCGAAAGCGGCGGCCGCGCGCCGGAAAGCGACGCTTCCAGCACCTGCGCCAGCACGGATCCCGCCGCCGGCGGATCGAAAAGCACCGGGCCGGTGTAATCGGAGACAATCGGGCTCGACCGCAGCTCCATCAGCGTCGTTCCCGCCTGCGCCACTTCCTTCGCGGCATCCTCCGGCTTCGGCAGGCCCGCGGGCGTTGCCGCATAGGTCGCGTAATAATTGTGCAGCGGCATGCCGTCGTCGGCTTGCGTATCGAGCGCCGCTTCGATTGCCGCCAGGCTGTGCGACGTGCGAATCGTCGTGCCCTCGCTCGTCATCAGGTAATTCGTTTCGTACACCAGGTAATAGTTCACGTGCGAGCCGTAGATTTGCGGAAAGCTGCGCAGCACGGCGGAGACCTTCCGCGCCTCATTTTCCCAATTGCGCGTGGTCCAATCGGGCTCCGCGTGCGGCGTCACGTCCACCAGGGGCGTCGCCCGCGAAAAATCGTCAATCTCCGGCGGCTTCGTCAGGCTCCGCAGGAACGCCTGCTTCAGCGACATCTGCACGAGCGCTTCTTTATAGGCCTGATCGGTGGCGATCCACAGGTCCTGGCGCAGCGAATTGTAATCGCGGTCTATGCCCACTTCGCCCGAATTGCCCATCGAGCCCTGGAAGCCGCCGCCGTCGCTCAGAAAGTTCGAGGAATCCAGATGATAATCGCCCACGCGCACGTTCACCGTCATCAGCCGCGTCCGCGCCAAATCGCTCGACACCAGCGCGCCAAACGACGCGCTCACCGCTCGAATATCCAAATCCACCAGCCGATATTCGATGTAGAAGGGCTTTTGCTGCCCTTCGATCTGCAACCGGCTCACCGACCGCGCCATTTCGTCGTGCATGGCGCGCAGCGTCTGATCCGTATCGCCGGCGGGAACGGGTGCTTGCGCCGCCGCCGCGCCCGGAATCGAGGCGCCCTTCGCCCGCGCGTTCGCCGGCCCTGCCGCTGCCGCAACGAAAGCCATGCCGCAAACCGCGCTCATGCAGAATCCGGCCAGGCGGTTCATCGGACGCCTCATGGCTGTTGCCCCTTTGCTTCCGGATCATGCTGCGGCGGCGGCAAGATCGGCGGCCTATCGGTCGAGGTTTCCTTCTTCGCAAATTCCATTTCGGAGATCAGGATCGCCGGCGCAACCGCCGAGACCGGCACCGAACCCGATTCCGCGCCGCAATAGCCATTGAATATTTCTTCGTGATCGCCAGTGGCCACGATTTTCGTCAGCGACACCAGCGGCGTGCCCACGATATTCACCCCGCGCACTAATTGATCGGGCCGCCCATCGGCGAACACGCGGTACACCACCAGCGGCGTCACCTGAAATGCCTGCGGCTGCTCGCGTCCCGTAAACGTAAACCCGCCCGCGATATCGTCAATCAGCAGCCCGTAGGGCTTGCCCTGCTGCTTCACCAATTCGATCAGCTTCTGCCGAAGCTGCTGATCCGTCATCGTGCGCGTGCTCGACACGATCAAGTTGCCCTGCCGCGCCACAGGCACATAGCCCAGTTGCCGCCGCCCGTGCCCATTCGAGTGCGGAACATTGATCAGCGGCGAGCGCGACATCAGGAACGTCTTCAGCACGCCGTGGTCCACCAGTTCCACGTCCTGCGCCGGCACGCCTTCATCGTCGAAGGGATAATTCCCCAGCAGCATTTGCCCGCCGAGCGTCGCCTCGGTGGGATCGTCCTTAATCGAAATGAAATCCGGCAGGATCTGCTGGCCGATTTTGCTGGTGAACGTCTGCCCTTCGTTGATGTCCTTCTGGCGGAATCCTTCGGCGCGATGGCCAAACACCTCGTGGAAGAAGACGGCCGCGGCGCGTCCCGTCAGCAGGGCCGGCCCGGCAAACGGTTCCACCAGCGGCGCTTTATCCAGCGCCTCCGCTTCGGCGGTGAGCTTGTGGACGCGCTCCATCACCGCGGCATCGCTCGGCGCATGTTGCGGATCGAGCCAGTCGAAATTTCCGTAGCGCTCGATATCCATGCCATCGGGCGCCTTCGTCTTCACGTAAAGCTCGAGCCGGTAATGGATCAGCCCGAACGCGAGCTTGGTGCCCTCGGAGTTCACCTGATATTGATTCGTCGCCACCGCGCTGAACGTGGCGATCGAATTGATCACCGCGGGCGATTTGCTGAATTCGGCGGTATAGCGCCGCACGCGCTCTTCCCAGGGCTTGCGGTCCACGCCGATTTGCACGAACGGGCCGGAATAGGTGTGCGGGTCCTCGTGGGAAAAATCCGGCGCCGCGCCTTCGGCCGTCTGCACCTGCACTTGCTCGCTCGTCTTCACCTTGATCAGCGCCTGCACGGCCGCGCGGTACTGGCGATCCGTCTCGCGCCAGATTTCGCGCCGCACCACCGCAATATCGTCGTCCAGGGAGACGGGCGCGCCCGGGCTCGTCCAGCTTGCGCGGTCGCCAATTTTGTGCGTGTCGTCGAGCTGGTAGGTGCCCACTCGCGTTTGCACCTCCAGCCAGCGCCCGCGGTCGTCCGTGCTGGTCAGCAGGGCCCCGTTCGAGCCAGACACCTCGTCCCTGTGCTGGTCCGTAACCGTATAGCTGATGAAATAGGCCGGCGGATCGCTTTTCGAAAGGGCCGCCATCGAGCGGTTCAGCTCCTCCTGCATCGCCCCCAGCAGCGCGGGAGCCTCGGCCGCCCGCCGCCCCGCCACTCGTGCCGCCCGCCGCGCAGCCGCCCCGGCGGGAGGATTTGCCGCCCAGCACGAGCCCGCCGCGGCCAGTATCGCGACCACCGCAAGCATGCCTTTATGTCTCGGTTCGTGTGTCATGGGAGAAGTCGAGTAGTTTAGAATGAAACGCCCTCCGTACCCAAATGAAAAGCCGGTGCATGAATCGCAATGCGGCGCCGAAGGCCCAAAGCTCGGCGCGGCGATCCGGCAGAAGGAGACTTAGATGCGCGCCATGGTGGTTCGGCGGTACGGGCCGCCCGAAGTTTTTGAATCCCGGGAGGTGCCGGACCCGCAGCCGAAGCCAGGGGAAGTGCTGATCCGCGTGAAGGCCATCGGCGTGAACTTCGCCGATCTGCTCCAGCGGATGGGCCTCTATCCCGGCACGCCCAAGCCGCCCTTTGTTCCCGGCATCGAAATTTCCGGCGTGGTCGAAAAGGTCGCCGCCGCCGAACCGGGCAAGCCGGGCGAAGCGGAGACGTTTCGCCCCGGCGACGCCGTCGCCGGCTACACCTCTCTCAACGCCTACGGCGAATGGGCCGCCGTGCCTGCGCGGCAGATTTTCCGCCTGCCGCCGGGAATGCCCTTCGAGGATGCCGCCGCCATTCCCGTGAACTATCTGACGGCGTATCACTCGATGTTCGCCATGGGCAATCTCCAGTCCGGCGACCGAATCCTGATTCACAGCGCGGCGGGCGGCGTTGGCATCGCCGCCGTGCAATTGGCGCGGGCCCACGGCGTCACCATCTTCGGCACGGCCGGCCCGGCCAAGCAGGAAATGCTGCGCCGCCTGGGCGTCGAGCACGCCATCAATTACGAAAAGGACGATTTCGTTCAGATCGTGCGCAAGTACGCGCCGGACGGCATTGAAATGGTCATGGACCCCATCGGCGGGAAATCCTTCGCGCGCAGCCAGCAGTGCCTGGGGCCTACCGGGCGCCTGGTGATCTACGGCTTTTCCGCCGCGGCGGGCCCAGGCGGCAAAAAAAGCCTGGTGCGCGGCGTGCAAGCCCTTTTGCAAACCCCGCGTTTTCACCCGCTCAAGCTGATGAGGCAGAACACGGCCGTGATCGGCGTGAACCTCGGCAGGATGCCCGCGCGGGGAAATCTGCTGCGCGGTGAAATGGACGAAATCTTCCGCATGTACACGGGCGGCAAGATCAAGCCGGTGATCGGGAAGACGTTCCCCCTCGCCAGCGCCGCGGCCGCGCATCAATACATTCACGAACGCAAGAACATCGGCAAGGTGATTCTGGCCGTCAAGTAACGCGTTATTGGACGGCGGCGGCAGGGGCGGCCGGCTTGCGAAGATCGGGCGCCAGCACGTCAAGCTGGTTGTAGGGAATTTCCTGGTAGCTCGCCTTCGGAAACGCCGCCTTGAGCGCGTCGCGAAATGCGGCGACGTTGCCGGCAAGCACGATTTCCAGATTGTCCGGCGTGAAGTAGCGCTGCGCCATCGCCTGCACCTGCGCCTCGGTCACCCCGCGGACGCGCGCCGGATAGGTACTGTTGTAATCCGCCGGCAGGCCGAAGGCGGCCACCGTCAGCACGCGCCCCGCCACCTGCTCGGCCGTCTCCGATTGAATCGGGTAGACGCCCGCCAGGTAATCGCGCGCAAAATCCATTTCTTGCGGCGTCACGTTCCCCGTGGACATTTGCGTGATCAATTGCACCACCAGTTGCGTGGTTTCCACCGTCTTTTCCGTTCGCGTATACGTGGCCACCGCGAGCGAGCCCGCATAGCGGTGCGAATTGAACGATGAAGACGCGCCGTACGTCAGCCCCTTCTTTACGCGCACTTCCGTGTTCAGCCGGCTGTTGTACCCGCCGCCGAAAATGCGATTCGTCACCAGCGCCGGAATGTAGTTCGGGTCGGAGCGGCGGATTCCCTGCGAGCCCGCGCGTATCTGCGTCTGCACCGAGCCGGGCTTGTCAATCAGCCAGATGTGCAGCCCGGTGACGGGCGAAGCCGCCGCGGGCTGCGAGGGAGGAACCGTGAGCTTCCGCCATCCGCCAAAATATTTTTCAGCGGCCGCGAACGCCTCGTCCGGCGTGATGTCGCCGGCAAAGGCCAGCAGCGAATGGTTCGGCGCATATTCGGAGTCGTGGAAGTTCACCACGTTGTCGCGGCTCAGCTTCGCCACCGTCTCCGGCGTGCCTTCCCCCGGCCAGCCGTAGGGCGACGTGCCGTAAACCACGCGGCTGAAGACGGTCGAGGCAAGATAGTTCGGATCGGAATAGTTCACCGCGAAGCCGGAAAGAAGCTGCTGGCGCTGCCGCTCGAGTTCTTCGGTGCGAAAGGCCGGATGCAGCACGATGTCCGACATCAAATCGAGCCCCAGCGGCAAATCCTTCTTCATGATCGAGAGTGACACCGCGCTCGCGTCCGCCCCCGCGCTCGCGCTCAGCGACCCGCCGACGAAATCAATCGCTTCTGCGATCTCTTGCGCCGAGCGCTTTTCGGTTCCTTGCGTCAGTAAATTCGCCGTCATTTCCGCCACGCCCGGCATTTGCGGCGGGTCCTTGATCGTCCCGGCGGAAAGGATCAGCAGTTCCGCCGCCACGGCCGGCTCGCTGTGATCGGTCACCACGAACACACGCAGGCCATTCGGCAGCGTCTTCGCGGCGGCGCTCGGAAAATGAAATGGGCGCGGCGGCCCGGCAGCGGGCATCTGCGGCACAAGCTTCACGCCTTGGGGCGCCACGCCCGTGCCGCGGCTCTGCGCCGGTTGCGTCGTGGCGGCTTGGCTACCCTGGCTGCCCTGATTGCTCGCTGGATGCGACGCGTCCTGTCGCGCCGCCAATCCCCCGCACAGCATCAGCACCAACACCGCCGCGCAGACCCCCGCCGAACCCCGCATTTTATTTATACGAGTCATTCCGGGGAGGAGCAGCCCGATTTTCGCGCCCCAATCCTCGATCCGCTCGAAAACCGGGCGTTTTTGCGACGACGAGGAACCTCGGCGCCGCGAAGCGGCGGAAACCGCGAACCCGCCTTCTCGCTTATCTTCTCCGAGCCCCAATCCCATTCCCCTGGCGCGCCTCATGGATGCTCCTGATTCCCGGGCCCGGGCTGCCGCGCCGGAGCCTCCGGCGTGATCACCAGCACCGTGGCATGATCCGGCACGAAATATTCCTTTGCCACGCGCTGAATATCCGCCGGCGTAATTTTCAGATACCGGTCCAGCTCCGTATTTACCAGGTTGGGGTCTTTTCCGATCACGGCGTCGCTCGCAAGCGCCACGGCCTTTTCATCGTCCGTATCCCGCCCCAGCACGTACGCCGCGATTTCCTGGTTTTTCGCCTTATCGAATTCGTGCTGGTCCACCGGCTGCGTCTTCAGATCGTTCAGCACGCCCAGGATGGCCTTCTCGCCTTCGTCCGCCGTGTGGCCCTGATTCATGATCGCGTAGGCCCAGAAGAGGCTCGGGTCCTCCAGAAAATTCCCGAATCCGGCGGTTTCCACCGCCACCCGCTCTTTATAGACCAGCGTCTGATAGAGACGGCTGCTCTCCCCGCCCGCCAGAATGTTTGCCGCCAGGTCGAGCGGATAAGCGTCCGGGGTGAATCGCGCCGGAATTTTGTAGCCGATCACGATCGCCGGCAGCGGCGTGTTCGAATAGGATTTCTTCACGTCGCGCTGCGCCGTTTGCGGCGGTTCGGGCGTATCGTGGCGCGGAATGGGCTTCGCGGAGGCCGGAATGCCCTCGAAATATTCCTTGGTCCAGGCGAGCGCCTGCGCCGAATCGAAATCGCCGACGATCACCAGCGTCGCGTTGTTCGGCTTGTAGTAGGTGTCGTGGAACTCGCGCACGTCGGCCAGCGTCGCCTTGTCCAGGTCCTCCATGCTCCCGATCGGAGTGTGGTGGTAGCCGTTCACGGTAAATGCCGCGGCGCGCAAATCCTGCTCGATATAGCCGTACGGCTGATTTTCCACCCGCACGCGCCGCTCTTCCTTCACCACGTCGCGCTCCGAATCGAAGTTCGCCTCATTCACATTCAGGCTGCCCATGCGGTCGGCCTCGAGCCACAGCACGCGCTGCAAGTAATTGCTCGGGAAGGTCTCGAAGAAATTCGTCGAATCGTCGGTGGTTTCCGCGTTGTAGAACCCGCCCACGGCCTCGATGATGCGGGAATGCTCATCCGGCCCCACATGCGCCGAGCCCTTGAACATCAGGTGCTCGAAAAGATGCGCGAAGCCGGTGCGCCCGGGCAGCTCGTCCTTCGATCCCACGTGATACCAGATTTGCAGGTCAATCATCGGCACCGCGTGATTTTCCAGCAGGATCACCTGCAGCCCGTTCGATAGCGTGTGCGTGGTGAAATGAAGCTCGGCCAGGTGAACCTCGGCCTGGCTCGCGGGGGCCGCCGCTTGCGTCGTCTGCTGCGCGGGCAGATACGCCGCGCACGCCCCTGTCAGCAGTAAAGCCCCTGCCCAACGCGAAAGCGATCCCATCTTCATCATTGGCCTCGCACGCACCGCGCCCAAATTCGAAGCCCAAGTATCACGGCAGGATTCAAGGGTGTCAACCAGCGAGCCTCGAGGGAATCTCGCCCCCCGCGGCGCTCCGAACCCCCTCTTTTTCATTGACAAAAAGTTAACTTCATGATAACCTCCCGTCGCATGTTTATCGCAGCTCATCACCGGCCCAATAAGCACTCAGGTGCCCCTCCGCCGCCCCAGCCCGGTTTTCTAATCTACGGTACGGGGATTAGAAATGCTCTTAACCCCAGTATTTGCAACGCGAATTCCGTTCTAATCTACGGTAACCACCCATCGCAGGATTATGTTCCCCCAACCCCAGGCCGCCCGCCTTGGGGCAGCCGCATGAACTGTGTTACTTTTTTCCCCGCATGAAGAAACGAATCGGTATTTTACTTTCCGGCCGCGGATCGAATTTTCTGGCCCTCGCCGATAGCGTCGCCGCTGGACGCATCCCCGAGGCCGAAATCGCCCTCGTGCTCAGCAACCGCGAAGCCGCCCCGGGAATCGCCCTCGCCCGCGAGCGCGGCCTCCCCGCGGCCGTAATCCCCTCGAAGGGGCTCGATCGCGAAGCCTACGACAAACTGGTCGTCGCCGAATTGCAAAGGCATCGCGTGGACGTGGTCTGCCTCGCCGGTTATATGCGCCTGCTTTCCGCGCATTTCGTTTCCGCCTTTCCCAATCGCATCCTGAATATTCATCCCTCGCTGCTGCCGTCCTTTCCGGGCCTCGAGGCGCAGCGGCAGGCCATTGAGCATGGCGCGAAATTTTCCGGCTGCACGGTTCATTTCGTTGACGAAAACCTCGACGCCGGCCCCGTGATCCTCCAGGCCGTCGTTCCCATCGAAGATGGCGATACGCCGGAGGCGCTGGCCGCGCGCATTCTGCGCGAGGAGCACCGGATTTATTCCGAAGCGGTGCGGATCGTCCTCGAAGGGCGCTATCGCATCGAGGGCCGCCGCGTCCTGCTGGGCGCGAAAGCGGCGGAGGCGAAGTAGATGTCGCCCGCGTTCAAGCCGGTCGCCGAACAGTTCGCCTATCTTCAAAAAGGCGCGGCGGAAATCATTCGTGAAGAAGAGCTGAAGGCGAAGCTCGAAGCCTCGGCCAAAAGCGGCAAGCCGCTCCGCGTCTATCTCGGTGTGGACCCCACTGCCCCCGACCTGCACCTGGGCCACACGGTGGTCCTGCGAAAGCTGAAGCACTTTCAGGATATGGGGCACACAGCGATCTTCCTCATCGGCGATTTCTCCGCGATGATCGGCGATCCCACCGGGCAATCGGAAACGCGGCCGCCGCTTTCGCGCGAGCAAGTCGAGGCCAACGCGAAGACGTATCTCACCCAGGTCTACAAGATTCTCGATCGCGAAAAAACCGAAGTCCGCTACAACAGCGAGTGGCTCGGCAAAATGCCGAGCTACGACGTGGTTCGCCTCTGCGGCCACTACCGCCTGGCGCGGATGCTCGAGCGCGAGGACTTTCGTTCGCGCCTCGAGCACAACCAGCCCATTTCCGTCCACGAGCTGCTTTATCCGCTGCTCACGGCCTATGACGCCGTGATGCTTCAGTCCGACGTCGAACTCGGTGCCACCGAGCAGAAATTCAATCTCCTCGTCCATCGCGATATCCAGCGCGAATATGGATTGGCTTCGCAGGCCATTCTGACCATGCCGATTCTGGTGGGCCTTGATGGCAGCCGGAAGATGTCCAAAAGCCTGGGCAATTACGTGGGAATTTCGGAGCCGCCCGGCGAGATGTTCGGCAAGCTGATGTCCATCTCCGACGAGCTGATGTGGTCGTATTACGAACTGCTCACCGATTTCGCTGAGCCGGTGATCGTTCGCGTGCGCGAGGAGGTTCGCACCGGCGTGCTGCACCCCATGGACGCGAAAATGCAGCTCGCGCACACCATCATCGCCGGATTTCACGGCGAGGACGCCGCGCGCAAAGCCTCCGGTGAATTTCGCCGCGTCTTCCGCGAGCGCCAGGCGCCGGAGGAAGCCCCGCGCCGCACGCTCCAGCGCGCCGCGCCCAAGCGGCTTTCCGCGCTGCTTGTCGAGCTGAAGCTCGCCCCTTCGCGCAGCGAAGCCGAGCGGTTGATGAAGCAGGGCGGCGTCGAGCTTGATGGCGAGCGCGCCGACGACGTAAAAAAGGAAATGGACCTCTCGAAGCCCGGCGAATTCCTCTTGCGCGCCGGAAAGAAAAAATTCCTGCGGCTGGTCATCGAGTAGCTTCCCGCATGACAACCAAATCACTCACGCCGCCCGGCCCGCGGGGCCTTCCGCTTTTTGGCGTCGCGCTGCAGGTGCGGCGCGACCCGCTGAATCTTCTACTGCGGCTCGCGCGCGAGTACGGGGACGTCGTCCGCCTGCCCGTGATGGGCCAGCAGCGGATTCTCCTGAATCGTCCGGACTTTATCCAGCAGATGCTGCTGATTCAGCACGCGAAATTCCACAAAAGCGATCTGACCAAGCAAGCCGTGGGCCCGATGCTCGGGCAAGGGCTGCTGATCAGCGAAGGCGAATTCTGGAGGCGGCAGCGGCGGTTCGCGCAGCCCGCGTTTCATCGCAGCCGCGTGAATGAATATGCCCCGGCGATGATCGGTGTAGCGCAGAAGCACATCGAGCGCTGGCGCGACGGCGAAACCCGCGATGTGGCGAGCGAGATGATGGCGATTGCGCTCGAAGTGGCCGTGCAGACGCTTTTCGGCACGGCGCTCTCGGGCGAAGCCGAGCATGTGGGCCGCGCAACCGCATTCCTGATGCGCTATTCGCTGGGCCGCGCCCGCGCGCCCTTCCGCCTGCCGCGCCGCTGGCCCACTCCCAAGAACAAGCGCGCAACCCGCGAATTCGATTTCCTCGATTCGCTGGTCTACAGGATTATCGAAGAGCGGCGCGAACAGCGCGACGCGGCGCAGCGCACCGACCTGCTTTCGCTGCTGATGGCGGCGCTCGATGAAGACGGCACGCAAATGACGCCCAAGCAGCTTCGCGACGAGGCGATGACGCTTTTCATCGCCGGGCATGAGACGACCGCATTGCTGCTCGCCTGGACGTGGTATCTGCTCGCGAAGAATCCCAACGTGGAGGCGGCGCTGCACCAGGAATTGCGCGGCGCGCTCGGCGCGGCGGCGCCGAGCCTGCCGGACCTACCGCGATTGCCATATCTGCACGCCGTGATGAAAGAAACGCTGCGGCTCTATCCGCCCGCATACCTGATGGCGCGCACCTCGATTGCGCCCGTCACCATCGGTGGCTACGAATTCGGCGCAGGCTCCACGTTTATCTCCTCGCAGTGGGTGACGCACCGCGATGCGCGTTATTTCGACGAGCCGGAGGCGTATCGCCCGGAGCGATGGCTCGATGGGCTCGAATCGCGGCTGCCCTCGGGCGCGTACTATCCCTTCGGCGATGGGCCGCGGCGCTGCATCGGGCAGGGATTCGCAATGCTCGAGGCGGCTCTGGTGAGCGCGTGCGTAGCGCAACGTTTCCAGTTTCGGTTGCTGCCCGGCGAGGAAGTCGTGCCGGAGCCGCTGATCACCCTGCGGCCGCACAATGGAATTCGAATGGTGCTGCATGCCCGCGGGTGAGCTAGCGAAGCTTTTCGCCCGGCTTCAGCATCCAGGCGCTCGGATGCTGCGTGAAGCCGATATGAGGGTAATAATCCACGGCCGCGGGTGCGGAAAGCAGTACCAGGCCCGCCGTCGCGCCGGCTTCCTGGCGGGTTCGCCGGATCAGTTCCTTGCCGATGCCGCAGCGTTGATGCGATTGCCGCACCGCCAAATCCGCCAGGTAGGTGATGTAGCTGAAATCGGAAAGCGCGCGCGAGATGCCAACGAGCAGGTCGCCGTCCCACGCCGTCACGACGATATTCGCGTTGCGGATCATCGCCGCCATGCGCTCCGGCTCGCCCACCGGGCGGCGCTCGCCAAGCGTCGAAGCGCGGTACAGGTCAATTACCTCGGCGATGTTCAGATCGTTGCCCGTGCGATACGCGATCATGTGGATGGCCTCTGGCGGCGGCATCAGCGGCGTTCCGCGGCGATTACGCGCGGTATACCCGCAAGGTCGTTTGTGATGCTGACGTTGGTCCAGCCGCTTTCTGTGCTTAGGATGGCGTGGACGCCTGCGCCGAGCCCATATCCCAGCTCGATGGCAAGCGAGCCGCCGCTGCGCAGCAGAGACGCCGAATTTCGGATCAATCGCCCGTACATTTCGATTCCGGCCGGCCCGCCGAAAAGCGCAGGGTGCGGCTCGTGGTCGCGCACTTCGCGCGGCAGTTCCGCCGCTTGCTGTAATCCCACGTACGGCGGATTGCTCACGATCAGGTCGAAAGGCTGCGCCGGGTCACCCGCTTCGGAAGCGACCGGAGCCGCAAATTGCAAAAGGTCGCCTTGCACAAAATGAACCCGGTCGCCAACCCCGTGCCGCTCGGCATTGCGCCGCGCAACCCGAAGGGCCCCGGCCGAAATATCCGTCGCGATGATTTCGGCATGCGGCAGTTCGCGCGCCAGCGCAATGGCAAGGCAGCCCGATCCTGTGCCCACGTCCGCGATGCGAACCGGCAGCAAGGAAACCGAGCGATGGGACAACTGCAGCCGCTCGATCGCGACTTCGATCACATGCTCGGTTTCGGGGCGGGGAATCAGCACGGCGGGCGTCACCTCAAATTCAAGGCCCCAAAACTCCTGAACGCCGGTCAGATATTGAACCGGTTCTCCCGCGGCGCGCCGCGCGACCAGGTCCGAATATCGGGTGGCGAGATCCGCAGCGATCGGCGCTTCGGGATGCGTGTAGATCCAGGCGCGGTCGCGGCCAAGCGCGTGCATCAGGAGCAGTTCCGCCGCCAGCGCATGCGACGGAACGCCCGCGTCGCGCAACCGAGCAATGCCATGCCGCAGCGCCGCGCGAACGTCCATGATTTGCTCCGCGTGATTTTCCGCAACTCCGATGCCAGCCGCGCGCATTTATGCCTCGATGAGTTCCTGCTTCAGTCGCTCGGATTCGAAATGGGTGACGAGCGCGTCCACCATGGGGCCGAGCTTGCCGTCGAGCACCTCGGTCAACTGGTGCGACGTGAAATTCACGCGATGATCGGTAACGCGATTCTGCGGGAAGTTGTAGGTGCGAATTTTTTCCGAGCGGTCGCCGGTCTTGATTTGGCCGCGGCGTTCAGCGGCGATGGCTTCGTGCTGCTTGCTTTGCTCGAGTTCATACAGGCGGGCGCGGAGAACGCGCATCGCCTTGGCGCGATTTTTAATCTGCGACTTTTCATCCTGCTGGGAGACGACCAGGCCGCTCGGGATGTGGGTGATGCGCACGGCCGAATAGGTGGTGTTCACGGATTGGCCGCCGGGCCCGGAGGAACAGAAGGTGTCGACGCGAAGGTCCTTGGGTTCGATCTTGATGTCAATGTCATCGGCTTCGGGCAGGACGGCCACCGTGGCGGCGGAAGTGTGGATGCGGCCCTGCTGTTCGGTGGCGGGGACGCGCTGCACGCGATGCACGCCGCTTTCGTATTTGAGCTTCGAGTAGACCTTCTGGCCCTGAATCGCGGCGACGATTTCCTTCATGCCGCCGATCGAAGAAGGAGAGCTTTCCAGTACCTCGGCGCGCCAGCCCTGCGATTCGGCGTAACGCGAATACATGCGGAAAAGCTCCGCGGCAAAGAGCGAAGCCTCGTCGCCGCCGGTTCCCGCGCGAATTTCGAGAAGCACGTTTTTCTCGTCGTTCGGATCTTTCGGCAGCAGAAGAAACTTCAGTTCGCGCTCCGTATTTTCGCGGCGCGCCTCGAGGGCGTGCGCCTCCTCGTGGGCCATTTGCTTCAACTCCGGGTCGTCCGATTCGTTCAGCAGTTGCTTCGCGCCGCGCAGCCCTTTCTCGATTTCCTTCCACTCGCGGTATTTCGCCACCATTTCGGCCAGCTCCGCATGAGCGCGGGCAAGCTTCTGGTAGCGGGCCGAATCGGCCAGGATTTCGGCGGACGAAAGCTGCTGCGTCATTTCGTCGTAGCGCGTTTCGATCTGATCGAGTTTTTCAAACAGCGTCAATTTCGGCATAGTTGGTCCACGGAACGCACCGCAAAAAAGGAATTTGGACAAACGTGAAGGAGCGCGGCCTAAGGGGCCGCAAACGGGCGATCGCTAATAGAACGCGGCGAACATATCTGCGACGTAGGATACCCGCACGGCGATGCGCGGTCAAATTGAAGCGGACTGCGTGCAGCGGCGTGTTAGCCCACCGAAGATTGGATGCGCGCGGGAAGCGAACGCATCGAGCGCGGCAGCCGGACCAGGAACACGGTGCCGCGGTCGGAGCTTTCCTCGACCGTGACGGAGCCATTGTGATCGTGAACGATCTTGCTGACGATGGCGAGGCCCAGGCCGGTGCCATTCGGCTTGCCGGCGCTGACGAAGGGATCAAACAGCGTGTCGCGGATCGTTTCCGGTATTCCCGGCCCGTTATCGGCGATGCGGATTTCGAACGACTCCGCATGGGAAGCGGCGTCCACGCGCACCTGGCCGTGCCAGTGGGCAGTCGCCTCGCAGGAATTCAGGATGAGGTTCACGAACGCGCGCTCGATCTTGCGCGGGTCGAAGACGCCCTGCATATCGCCGTGCGCGACGATAGAGACCGCGCGGCTGCGGCAATCGGGGCGCATCAGCACGGTATCGGCCGCGCGCCGCAGGATTTGATCAAGCGACGCGGATTCCGGGGAAAGCGCGCTGTCTTCCCGGGCGAGCTCGCGCAACGAATCGAGAAGATCGGTCATTTGGTCCGATGCGGTTTTGATTTCCTCGTAGATTTCGTCGCGGTTGAGCTTCAACTTCTCGGCTTCGTAGAGGAACTCGGCGTTGGCGACGACGGCCGCGAGGTAATGGCGCAAGTCGTGGGAAATCGAGCTCGCGGCGCGGCCCAGCGCGGCGATGCGCTCCGCCGTGATCCATCGCTGCTGCGAGGTGAGCAGGTCGCTGCGCATTTTGGAAAACGCCTTGCTCAATTCCGCCACTTCCGTACTGCCGCGCGGCGCGATGGAATAGGTGTAATCGCCGGCCGCCAGGGCGCGCACGCCGGCTACGAGGTTTTCGAGCGGGCGAGTGATGGTGCGCGAGACAAACGAAAGAAGCAGGGCGGCGAGAAACACCACCGAAATTCCGAGCACGAGAATGATCCGGTTCAGCGTGGCGACAAACCGATTCCATCTATCGAGCGACGTGAGCACGTAGCAATCCACCGGCGTCGGCGATACAGGATGGATCAGAACGGAAGCCACTTCGTATTCCGCGCCATCCAGAATCATCTGCGACGTGCGGTTATCGGAAATGGGGTACTGCGCCGCCTGCCGCTCGAAGGCGGCCGCTTCCGCGGCCGGCAGGGTGGAAGCAACGATGCTGTTGCCGACGGCAAGGGCAATACGGCTGCCGGCAACAAGCGGGAGTTCGCCAACCAGGGCGGAATCCACCTGGTATCCCACCGCGATGCTGCCCAGGTCCCTGCGATTGCTCCCCGTTCCCGCGGTTATGGGGCGCATCGCCACCCAGTACAATTGCCCATTGCCATACCACCACGAGGACTCCTCGCCGCGCGAAAGAGAGCCGATCAAGTGCCGCTCGGCATCTGCTTTGGTCCAGCCGCTTCGCTTGACGTCAAAGGCGAGTACGTGGCCCTCCGGCCCAGCCAGCACGAAAAGGTCGCTGCCCGCGAGCTTCCACCATGGTTCGGAGCCGTCCTGAATCGTTGGCGCATCCTGCGCGGTCATCAGGCTCTTCAGCAGGGGGACTTCGGCCAGCATGGCGGTGGTTCGCGAGAGCTGCAGCTCATTTTGATTCTGCACGCTTTTGAACGCGCTGATCGAAACGTCGGTGACGTCCTTCACCTGGCGGTGAATTTGGGACTGCACGGTTTGCCGGACAATGAACAGAATTGCGCCAGTGAAGGCGCAGATGATCAGAAGGGCGGCGATCAAAAGCTGCGTGCGCAGCCGGAGAAGCGCGCTGGACCCGCCGGGCGTGTTATTTCTCCGCTTTCTCGGACTTAGGGACATTGCCTGGAGTGAATTTGTAACCGGCGCCATGAATTGTCAAGAAATAGCGAGGCTGGCCGGGCTCCGGCTCGAGTTTCTGGCGCAAGCGCAGGATGTGATTATCCACGGTGCGGGTGGTGGGATAATTCTCGTAACCCCACACCTCGTTCAGCAGTTCCTCCCGGGAGACGACGCGTCCCGGCGAGCGCGCGAAAAATTTCAAGAGCTTGAATTCCTGAGCGGTCAAGGTGAGCGGCTTTCCGGCGCGCGAGGCTTCCATGCTCGTGAAATCAATGTGAACGTCCTGGAAGGCGAGCACCTCGTGCTCGACCACTTCGGCGGGGACGTTTGAGTGATGCGAGCTCGGTCCCGTGCGGCGCATGGCGCGGCGAACGCGTGCGAGCAGTTCCTTCGGACTGAATGGCTTGGTTACGTAGTCATCGGCGCCCAATTCGAGCAGGAGCACTTTATCGTCCACTTCCGCATTCGCGCTGAGCACGAGCACGGGAACCGATGCGGCGTGCGCCTTGAAGGCGCGGCAGAGTTCTTTCCCCGGCAGCCGCGGAAGCTTCAGGTCGAGGACGACAATGCTCGGCAGTTGCTTCCGAAAGCTTTCGAGGCCGGCGACGCCATCCGAAGCGATCTGCACCTGCAGCCCTTCGGATTCGAACAGGCGCTGCAAGGTGCGCTGCATCGCGCGGCTATCTTCCACCACAAGCACTGTGTCCATATCGGTTGACCTCTCCATGGAGAGCACTTTACCGCCGTGCGGCCGGCCTTGCGTCGTCTACCGCGCCAAATTCTTTTTGAGCCCGGCGCCAGCGCAGAAATTCGATGCACAGCGGCGGAACATCGGATACGTGAACCCAAAGCCTCCGGCATATAAAGCGCAATCTCGCGATCCGAAGCGCGAAGCGCGCCCAGCCGCTATGGGTGGACACCTCGCCGAGCGAGGGGCGTCCGGCCACCGGGATCAGGCGCCGCAGCAGATGGCGCCTGCGCGTCGCCGAATCCGCGATGAAATCGCCGTGCACAAAAAGCGCCAGCTTGCTGCCTCGCATATCTACAAGGGCCCATTTGACGCCAAGCAGATCCACCCAGGCGCGCATTTTCTGCGGCAGCGGCTCCACGCACCACGCCTGCAAAACCGGCGGCACCGGAGTGTCGAACAGTCGGTTTGTGAGGCGCACGATCAAGCCGCACGCGTGCCGCAGCAGCGGATCCTCTCCGCCGCACGCCTGCGCGGAACTCCACAGCGCGCTCTGGTTCAGATTGCACCGCATAAAATAGTGTATCTCCCAAAGCCACGATAGCCGAACCCAGGAGCCGAGCAGGTGCTGAAAGGCGTGAAGGAGTTGGAGCAGGAACATGTCTTCCGCCGCGAGGGCAAAAAGCTCGATGCCGTCGTACGCGCGGGTTCGGGCGCGATCGAGCAAATCGGCGGGTACGGCGATTTCCACGCGATACCTCTTGGAGGTTTCCCAGATCGAAGTGTGAATTTCAGCTTCGCGATGCGGCTGAATCTGAAAGAGATCCTCGCTCGGGGATGGAATACTGGTGCGCGGAGTCGCGTAGCGCGATTCCTTCGGATTGTTGGAAGGGACGCGTGAGTAACCCAACGTCTCAAGCACGCGACCGGCCTCATCCAGATCCGCTGGCGAGACGAGCATATCAATATCCGTCTGATGGCGCAGCTTCCGGTCCGCGCAGAAATCCGGAAACAGCGTGAATCCTTTTACGAATGCATGGCGAAAGCCGCGCTTCCGAAATGCCGCATTCACTCGCCGGAATTCGGCGAACATATCTTCCATTCGGCGCGAGTTGGCATCGAGCTTCGACGCGAGGGATTCGGCCATCTCGGATGGAATTTCGGAAAGTTTCCCGCCGGTTCGAAGCCGCTCGAAAAAATGAAATGCCAGTCCGCTGATTTCGAGCCATCGCAGCAGGCGCTTTTGCTCGGAGGGTTTCATTCGCCGCAGCAGCGGCAATTGAGAGAAATCCGGCGTGGCGCGCAGCGTGGCAAGAACCGCTCGTTTTTGGATCGCGTCATTCATGGATCAGCGCCGCCTGAAAGGCATGACGGTGCTCGTCGCCGGTGAACGAACGCGGGGCAATCGCGGCGCGCGTCAAGCGCAGAAAGAGCGGAAGGATCGATTCTGCAAGGAGATGTTCGTCGACGTCGGCGCCGATGAACGCAAGCAACTCTCGTCGCTTAGCGTCCAACCCCACCAGGCAGGCAGGGCCCATATTGACGAACGTCAAATGCTCGTCAGCGAGGTCGATGGAGCCGACGATTCCGCCCGGCGCATCTTCATCGCGAATCATCGTCCAGTGAAAACGCTCATACGGCTCGGAGGGGCTCTCCCGGCCGGCCGCCGCGAGCGCGCTCAAGCACCCACTGTCATTCGTTTCCAAGCTGATCGCGAGTGCGCCCGCGCGAACAATTGCGCGGAAGGGCGCCGGGACAAAGCGCTTCAGAAAATCAGGATGCCGATCGCAAGGAACCGAATCCGCGGGCTTCATCGCGTCGCCTCGCAGAATCGCAATACGGCTTCCGCGGCTTTCCGCGGTTCGCATCCGTAGCGCAGGAGCCAACTGGGCCGTCGGGAGAGCGCCGCGAATATGTCCGAACGGCGCGCCGCCGCTCCGGATAGCTGCTCCGGCAAGCGCTCGGCGCTATTCTCAAAAAAGTCGCGCGCCGCTTCAGCGCTGAAGGGCGCGAACTCGCATTCCGACCTTTCGGTTCGCTGCAGAAACAGCAGCCACCTCGGCACGGATTGCCGGCGGAGACGCGCCCCAAATGTGCTCGTGGCGTCTACATCGAACGCGATTTCGCCGTTCGAGGTTTTTGCAGGGGCGAGCAGCTGGAGCTGCGGAAAATGCCGCACGGCGTCCGGCAGCAGCTTCACGCGAGGCGAAATGCCATGCGCGCGCAGGCCATCTGCCGTGTTCGTGACGTAGGTCCAGCCGTCGGAAACCACCGCAACTCCGCACCGGGCGAGCGCCGCGCACATCGTGGATTTCCCCGCGCCCGAGGCGCCGGGAAGCATCACGCCCATATCGTCCAAGTCGAGACAAGCGCTATGCACGGGTATGCTGCCCAATGCCGCGCCCAATACGCCGACCGCAAGCGGCAGCAGGACCGAATTCCACGCAAGTTCGTTTCCAGCCGTCGCGCTTGAAACCACGGCCGTGGCCCGGCGGCTCGCAACATCGAAGACAAACGTGTCTGTTCCCCCAAAGTCCGCGAAGACGAGATGGTGAAGTCCGCGGAAGCGAGGCTCGTATCGTGCGGCACTGGGCAGCGCGGGGTCTTCGAGAACGTTCATTTCGAAGTCGCCGGCAGCGCAATCTTCCCCATCGCGGGCGTCGCGAGTTTCGCGGCGCCACGAGGCCAATGCCGAGATCACCCGCTGCGAATTCGTGCGCAGCACGCAGCGGGCTCCGGCAATGCGAAGCTCGTCATGCAGTTGCAGTCCGATTCCATTCAGCGAGCGCGAATCATGCATTGAGGCTCACTCTACAGCAAAAAAATTGGAACGGAAGAGTACTGGCGAACAAATGACAGGGCGGTGACATCCTCGTGACATACCGAAATCGGGGCTATTTTATTGTGTTTTTCGCGCGGGCTGGCAGCGTCCGGTTTTGCACAGCGGCCCCGGCTCCCGACCGGATATTTTCTTCCGCCCGAGCGCAATCGAAGGCAGCGCTTGCGGCGGCGGCCTTGGAGGACGAACCGTGGCTGATGTACTCCTGACTCACTCCTACCACCTGCCCTACGACCGGAAGCAGGTTCGAAAGCAGCAACCGTACCCGCCGCTGGGCACGCTCTACGCAGCGGCCCTGCTTCGCGAGAACGGAATCTCCACCGCCGTTTTCGACACGATGCTCAACGATCCGGAGGACGGATTCCAGGAAGCACTCCGGGCTCACCGCCCGAAAATCGTCGCGATCTACGAAGACGATTTCAATTTTTTGAGCAAGATGTGCCTCACGAAAATGAGGGCCGTGGCGCTGCGGATGCTTGCCGAGGCCCAGCGCACAGGAACGCGCGTAATCGCGCACGGCTCGGACGCTACAGACCATGCGGCTGAATACCTCGACTGGGGCTTCGATTTTGTGCTGATCGGATCCGCCGAGCAGACATTGTTGAGCCTTGTGCAAGGGCTCCTCTCCGGCGCGGATGCTTCCGATATTCCCGGCGCGATCTCGCGTTCCCATCGGGGCGGGCGGCGAACAGGTCGCGCGGCGGGTCATGGCGCCGGGAATGCTCCGCTGCCGCTACCTGCGCGCGATTTGATTGATATCGAACAGTACCGGCGCGCGTGGCGATCGGCGCACGGCACGTTCTCGCTGAACATGGTCGCGAGCCGCGGTTGCCCCTTTCATTGCAACTGGTGCGCCAAGCCGATTTTTGGAGACAGCTATCGGGTGCGCTCCGCCGCGGATGTGGCGGAGGAAATGCGGCTGCTCAAGGAAGTGCATGGCGCGGAGCACATCTGGTTTGCTGACGATATTTTTGCCCTGAATCGCCATTGGGTGCGGGAGTTGGCGGAAGAAGTGGAGGTGCGGAACTGCGCGGTTCCGTTCAAGGTGCAGGCGCGGGCGGACCTGATTTCTGCGGAGACGGCGCAATGCCTAAGGCGGGCTGGATGCGCGGAAGTGTGGATGGGAGTGGAATCTGGATCGCAGAAGATTCTGGATCTCATGGATAAGGGGCTGGAAGTAGAAGACGTGATTTCCGCCGGCGAAAACTTGAAGCGTGAGGGCATACGATCCTGCTATTTCCTGCAGTTCGGCTACCCCGGCGAGAACTATGAGGATCTTCAGAAGACGATCGCGCTGGTGCGGCACACGCGGCCGGACGATATCGGAGTGTCTTTTTCGTATCCCCTCCCGAACACGAAATTTCACGAGCTGGTGCGGCAGGAGTTGGGCTCGAAGCTGAATTGGTCGGATAGCGAAGACCTTTGCGTGATCTTCAAGGGCGCCTATTCCGACGAATTCTACCGCGTAATACGCGACGCGCTGCATGCAGAAGTGAACGGCTGGCACGGCGACGCGCGGTCTAGCATCGAGGCGGCCGCGCTTTGGAGCCGCGCCGAGCGAATGGAGCCCGCGAGCCGCAATCATGACGCGACGGTGCTTTCGTCGCGCAACCATGGAAGCGGCAGGAACGCTCGCCATTCGACAGGCCACGGCCTGATTCGTCCGGCCGACTTACTTGCCCCGCTGGGGGAGCTGTGACGCCCGACCTGCTGCTCACGCACGGCTACTTCTTTTTCGACGATCCGAAGGAAGTGCAGATCCGCAAGCCATACGTTCCGCTCGGCATTTTGTATATCTGCTCGTATTTGCGCGCGAAGGGATTCGCGGTGGATGTGTTCGACGCAACGTTTTCGTCGAAGCAGGAACTAATCCGGCACCTGCAAACGGAACCGCCGTCCGTTCTGGGTATTTACACCACTCTGGGGACGCGTCGGAACGTGGTCGAGATCCTTCGCGCGGCGAGGGAAGCCGGCTGGCGGACGGTCGTGGGCGGGCCGGAGCCGGTCGCGTACGCCCAAGAATATTTGGGGGCAGGCGCCGAGGTGCTGGTGTTCGGGGAAGGCGAAGCGACGATGGCGGAACTCCTGCCGGCGCTGCGTTCGAATTCAACTTCCGCGCTTTATCAGGTTCGCGGTATCGCTTTCCTCGGTTCGGAAGGTCAATTACACACAACCGCGCCACGCCCTCAGCTCGCCGATCTCGATGCGCAGCCCTGGCCTGCGAGAGAATCCGTGGACCTGCCGCGGTACGTCCGCACATGGCGAGAGGCGCACGGCAAGGGATCGCTTGCTTTCATTACGGCTCGAGGGTGCCCCTACCACTGTCAATGGTGCAGCCGTCAGGTGTACGGCCAAACGCACCGGCGCCGCAGCCCTCGCGCCGTGGTGGACGAAGTGGAATGGCTGCTCGGCAGATATGAACCGGATATGGTCTGGGTCGCGGACGATGTGTTCACGATTCATCACGGATGGCTGCGGAAGTACGCAGCGGAGATGCGGAACCGCGGGTTGCGTGTCCCTTTCGAGTGCATTTCGCGGGCCGACCGGTTGAACGACGAGGCGGTGGACCTTCTGGCGGAGCTCGGATGTTTTCGCGTGTGGATCGGATCGGAAAGCGGCTCGCAACGGATTTTGGATGCGATGCAACGCGGCGTGCGCGTCGAGCAGGTTCAGTCGGCCGTCGCTTCGTGCCAGGCGCGCGGGATTCAGGCGGGAATGTTCCTGATGTGGGGATACCAGGGAGAAGATCTGCCGGATATCGAAGCGACGATCGAGCACGTCAAGCAGTCCGATCCCGACGTATTTCTTACCACCGTGTGTTATCCCATTAAAGGCACGTCTTATTACAACAATATCGCTTCTTCGCTTTCGTCGCCGCGGCCATGGGGGGAAAGCTCGGATCGCGAGTTGACCATTCGCGGGCGGCACACGCGGCGCTTTTACGATTTCGCGGACCGTTTGCTGCGCGATGAGGTGCAGCTTGCCCGCTTGCGCCGAAGCGGCAGCGACGGCCATTCCGAAAAGGAACTGCAAGCGCGCATCCAGGAGCTGCGAGACGGGCTGTACGCATCGTCCGAAGAGGCGGAGGCATGAGCGAAGCCGCGCATTCCTGCATTGCCGTGGATCCGCCATGGATTGCGTTTGATGGCATAGCAGAGACTTACGACGATTCGTTTACCCGCTCGGCCGTCGGCCGGGCGCAGCGCCGCGCAGTGTGGAGTGCGCTCGACCGCGCTTTTCATCGCGGGGATCACGTGCTCGAGTTGAATTGCGGCACGGGCGAAGATGCGCTGCATCTCGCGCGGCGCGGTGTCTCCGTGGCCGCGTGCGATGCATCACCGGGAATGATCGCCGTGGCGCACCGTCGCAAGGCCGCGGAAGCCGCCGACCTGCCGATTCGATTTGAGGTGCTGCGCACGGAAGATCTGGCGCTTTTGCGCCGCTATCTTTCCTTTGACGGGGTGTTCTCAAATTTTTCCGGGCTGAACTGCGTGGCCGATCTGCAACCGGTGGCACGAACCCTCAGCCGGCTGGTCAAATCGGGGGGCCGCGTTTTGATCTGTCTTTCGACGCGCATCTGCGCGAGCGAAATTGTGTATTACATGGCGCGCGGAAGTGCCCGCAAGGCGCTCCGGCGCGTGCACGGAACGGCGATTGCCCGGCTGGGCAATCACCACGTGGACGTGCGCTATCCCACGATCCGGCAAATTCAGCGCGCGTTCGCACCGTGGTTCGTCCTGTGCGATGCGCGGGCGATCGGCCTGTTTGTTCCACCGTCGTTTGCGGAGCCGTGGGCGGCTGCTCATCCGCGCAGTCTTCGACAGCTTGAACGTCTGGACCGGTGGCTGCGCGCTTGGCCGCTGCTTCGCGGGATCGGGGATCACGTTCTGCTGGAGTTCCGAAAGGCGGCGCAATGACCATCTCTGCCGCCCGAGCCGAAGACGCAGTGCAATTCCATGCCGGCCAGCGCGCGAATGATACCCTGGCCCTGCGCTGTCCGAATTGCCATGCGAGCATGGGTTCGGTGCGCTATGCCGCGCCTTCGATATTCGAAACCGGTCCGCGGTGCTCGGGATGCTCGTTTGCCATATTATCCAGCCAGGGGATATGGAAGGCGTTGTGTCCGGAACGGCAGCGGTACTACGATCGGTTTCTCTCCGAATATCAGATCGTACGCGCCGCTGAAGGACGCGGTAGCCACTCCGCCGATTATTATCTGGCTTTGCCGTACAGAGATTTGTCTGGCCATAATCAGGATCAGTGGACGATTCGGTCCCGGACCTATAGCTACATTGAACGGCAGATTCTCAATCCCATCGCAGAGGGCACAGGTTCACCCCTCCTCGTTTTGGATTTGGGGGCCGGCAATGCGTGGCTGAGTTACCGGCTCGCTCTGCGCCGGCATTTGCCCGTCGCGGTGGATCTCTCAATCAATGGCCGCGATGGACTCGGAGCCGCCGCTCATTACCTGCAAAGTCTGCCGGCACTTTTTCCTCGGTTTCAGGCGGAGCTCGACCGGTTGCCCTTCGCCGATTCTCAATTCGATTGCGCGATATTTGGCGCTTCCTTTCATTATTCCGAGGATTACGGAAGAACTCTCGCTGAGGCGATTCGTTGCTTGCGTCCCGGAGGAACCGTAATCATCGCCGACTCTCCGTGGTACGAAGATGACGAGAGCGGGCAGCAGATGTTGCGAGAGCGGCGCGCACACTTTATCGAGCACTACGGCTTTCCGTCCGACGGCCTGGCCAGTCTCGAGTATCTTACCGACAAACGCCTCGCCGCCCTGGAATCGCAGTTCGGGATCTCATGGAGCATCCACAGACCACAATATGGTCTTCGATGGACCATGCGGCCTCTCGTTGCGAAGCTTAGGCGCCGGCGACAGCCATCTCAATTCCGCGTGTATGTGGCAAAGATCAAACTCCCACAGGCACAAGCGGGGAAGACCCAATGATCATCTTGTTCAATCCGCGAGCGACGAAGCCGCGGAACCTTCGCTTTCCCCTTTCCGTGCTGGCGCTCGCGGCGGTGCTGGAAGGCAAGGAAGAGTACGAAATCGTGGACGGCAATCTGGATCCGCAGCCGGTGGAAACGATTCTGCGGCTGATACAGGATCACCCGGTCGAGTTGATCGGCGTCACCGTGATGCCCGGCCCGCAGATGGAATCCTCGATGAAGGCGTGCCGCGAAATTCGCGAGCGCCATCCCAAAATTCCAATCGTCTGGGGAGGCTATTTCCCCTCGATTTATCCGGACGCGGCTTTGAACGCGTCCTATGTGGATTACGCCGTGCGCGGCCAAGGGGAAGACACGCTCATCGAACTGATCGCCGCGATTCGGGGTTCGCAACCCCTCGAAAATATCCTGGGCCTTTCGTTCAAGGATGTCTTCGGTCTGCACCGCCACAATCCGGAGCGCCCGATGAAGGGGCCGGACGCTTTTCCGTGGGCGCCGTTTCATCGCATTCCGGTCGAGCGGTATTTGCGGCCGTCCTATTTCGGCAAGCGAACGGTGGTCCACCACGCGAGCATCGGGTGTCCCTTCCGCTGCACGTTCTGCGGCGTTCACGCGGCGTATGGCAACCGGGAAAAAATGGAATCGCCGGAGCGCACGGCGGCGATCCTGCGTCATCTGGTCACGAAGTATGGGGCTGACTCGGTCCAGTTCTATGACATGAACTTCTTCCTTCGCGAGGACCAGGCGCGCGAATTAGCTCGCCTCATGATTCCGCTGAAGCTTCGCTGGTGGTGCGAGGCGCGCGTGGACACACTTTCGCGGTATAGCGACGACACCTTCCGCCTGCTGCGGGATGCGGGATGCACGATGATATTTTTCGGCGCGGAGTCCGGATCGGATTGGGTGCTGAAGGAGATGCAAAAGGATATCACTGCGACCCAGACGCTCGAACTCGCCCGGCGCATCCGCGACTTCGGAATCATTCCCGAGTTCTCGTTCGTGATTGGCAATCCGCGCGACCCCGAGCGCGACACCCATGCCACGCTCGCGTTCATTCGCAAGATCAAACGCCTGAACCCGCAATCCGAAATCATCATGTATCACTACACCCCGGTGCCCCAGCGCACCGCGATGTACGGTGGCGCGGAGGCCAACATCGCCTTCCCCGAAACGCCGGAGGAGTGGGCCACGCGCCGCTGGATGGATTTCACCTTGCGCATAGACCCGAACACGCCGTGGATGAAGCGCAAAACGAAGGATCTGATTGATAACTTCGAACTGGTTGTCGCTTCGCGCTGGCCCACCGTTCAGGACATCCGCGCGCCGCGATGGAGCCGCGCCCTGCTGAAAAGCTTGAGCGCCTGGCGTTACGCGCTGCGCGTCTATGCCTTCCCTCGCGAGCTGCGCTGGGCGCATGAGTTCATTGACCTGCGGAAGCCCAAGCGGGAAAGCCTGTGATTCCGGAAGTGCCAGTATCGCCGCCCAGGGCCGTCTCTCTCTCGAATCTTTCCCCGGCTGAGGGCTACCGCCTCTGGTCTCGCATCTTCGATGATTCTCCGACGCCGATGCAAGTCCTCGAAGAGCGTTTTTTGCGGGGTTTGCTTCCTTCGTGCGGGGGCCTCGATCTGCTCGACCTCGGGTGCGGCACGGGGCGATGGCTGAAACGGCTAGCGGAGAGCGGTGCATCGAGCTTGACGGGCGTGGATTCGTCCCCCGAAATGCTCGCGCGCGCGGCGGCGAGCGAGTTCACAAGCATTCGCGCGGTGCTCGCAAGCTGCGAGGCATTGCCGCTGCCCTCATCTTCGGCCGATCTCATTCTGTGCTCCTTTGCGCTTAGCCATGTGGAAGACCTGCGCCGTTTTGTGCGCGAGGTGGCACGTGTCGCGCGGGCGGGCGCGCAGGTATTTGTCACCGACCTGCATCCGGGCACTGTGTCGCTCCTCGGCTGGCGCCGTGGCTTTCGCGTGGACGGGATGCACGTTGACATCGAAATGAAATGCCGGCCCCTCGAAGAGATCGCATCCGCGTTCCGCAAGTGCGGATTCACGCTTTCCGTACGGCTGGAACCGGGATTTGGCGAGCCGGAACGCGCGGTGTTTGAAAAGGCAGGCAAGGGCGGCGCATTCGATGCCCTTCGCAAGCATCCCGCCATTTACATTCTTCAATTCACAAAGGCGGCCACTCGGGGCAATCGTCGCCCGCCCATTTCGCGGGCTGCGAGGCCAGGGATCAGCGGGGCGCGGATCGCTCTTGGCGCCGGGGAAGCGGGTCAGGCAAATCTTCAGATACATGCCGGACGCATCGAATCCCTGGCCTGCACGAATTCCACGTCGAAGAAGGCATCTGCCGCATCGAGACCGTCCATTGATCTCAGCGGTTTTCTTTTGCTTCCAGGCATGGTGAATGCCCACGATCACCTGGAATTCGCGCTCTTTCCGCGGCTCGGCTCCGGAAATTACCGCAATTATGTCGAATGGTCGCGAGACATTTATCATCCTGAGGCATCGCCCGTCCGCGAGCAGCTTGCCGTTCCGAAATCGGCGCGATTGCTCTGGGGCGGCATCCGGAACCTGCTCTGCGGGGTGACGACCGTTTGTCATCACAATCCGTACGCGCGAGGGGTCTTCGGCCGCGATTTTCCCGTTCGAGTGGTGCGTAATTTCCGCTGGGCGCACTCTCTAGCGCTCGGAAAAGATGTCGCTGCCGAATACAATCGCGCGCCGAAAGAGCATCCATTCGTAATTCATCTCTGCGAAGGCGTTGACGAACGAAGCGCCGGCGAAATATTTGAGCTGCAACGGACAGGCGGGCTCGATAGCCGGACGGTGCTCGTCCATGGCCTCGGTCTTGATGCGCGTGGAATGCATCTGGTACGGGCGTCGGGCGCGGCCCTGATCTGGTGCCCGAGCTCGAATGTCTTCTTGTTTGGACGAACGCACAGCCGCGAATCGCTCAGTGGCTTTGCTCAAATCGCTTTGGGGAATGATTCCCCGCTTACCGCGCAGGGAGATCTGCTCGACGAAATCCATTTCGCTCATTCGGGTATCGGGATTCCGGCCGAAGAGCTCTACGAGCAGGTCACTTGGCGCGCTGCACGCGTTCTGCGGCTTGCCGCTGGCGAAGGTTCGTTGCGCCCTGGCGCCTTGGACGATTTTGTCGCGGTCCGCGATCGCGGACTTACCCCGGCCGAGACCTTGATGATGATCACCTGGCGCGACGTGGAACTGGTCGTCGTCGGCGGGCGCGTCCATCTCGCATCGCCGCGCTTATACGAACGCCTTCCGCGCCGAATGACGCGCGGACTCGAAAGACTCAACGTCGAAGGCGAAACCCGCTGGATTCGTGCCCCAATTTCGCGTCTTCTGCGGGTTACGTCGGCAGCGCTGGGCGCGCAAATTAGGCTCGGCGGCAGGAAGGTGAGCAATGAATTTGCCTCCTGAGCCGGCAGTGCGCGAAACGGATCCCGGCGTCAGCAAGCACCTGCTCACGCGAATGCCCATCCTCATTTTGCACGTACACAGCTCCTGCAACTGCCGCTGCGTAATGTGCGACATATGGAAAACGACTGAAGGTCGGTCCTTGCGCCCACAAGAACTCACGGCGCAGATCCCTTCGATACGCAAGCTCGGCGTCGAATGGGTGGTGTTCAGCGGGGGTGAGCCGCTCCTGAATCCAGATTTTCCAGCACTGTGCGCGATGCTTCATCAGGAGCGCATCCGCACCACGCTGCTTACCACCGGACTCCTGCTGCGGCGCCATGCGCGAAGCGTCGCGGATTCGTTCGACGACGTGACGATTTCTCTGGATGGCCCGCAGGACGTCCACAACGCGATTCGAAGGGTCCCCGGCGCCTACGGCGTGATCAGCGAGGGGATCGCAGCCGTGCGCGCCATCCGCCCCGCCATTTCCATTCGAGCGCGGACAACTGTGCAGAGCGCAAATTTCCGATTCCTGCGCGCAACCGTCGAATCCGCGCGCGCCCTGGGGCTGGACGGCATTTCATTTCTTGCCGCCGATCTTACCTCGGAGGCGTTTAATCGTCCCTCCGGCTGGACCGCCGCAAGACAGCATGAGGTTGCGCTTTCCGCGCAGGACTTGCCCGGTCTCGAACGCGAAATCGAGAGCCTTATCGAGCAGTTCGCCGCCGAGATTCACAGCGGTTTCATCGCGGAGTCTCCCGGTAAGCTGCGCCGGATCGTGCGCCATTTTCGCGCGTATTTGGGGCTGGAATGCCCGCGCTCCCCGGCGTGCAATGCGCCCTGGGTTTCGGCCGTGATCGAGGCCGACGGCTCCGCACGTCCATGCTTCTTCCATCGAAGCTTCGGCAATATTCATCGCGGCGATCTCGAAGAGGCGGTGAATGGCGAGTCAGCGCTGGAATTCCGGGCGTCCTTGAATGTATCTGCGGACGCAACCTGCAATCGCTGCGTATGCTCCCTTAATTATCGCGATTAAGCGTCCTTGATCACTTCGCCGCGGGTGCCGGGCAGTCGCCCGTATAGACTGGCGGCTCGCCCAGGCTGCCCGCCTTGGGAAGATGGCGAATGTAAAGAACGGTGGACCACAATTCGTCGTCGTTCAGAATTCCCTTTGACGCAGGCATCCCCGAAGGCCCAAGCCCATTCGTCACAATCCAATGCAATTGGCCGTCCGTATAGGCCTGCACGCGCTTCGAGGCGAGCGACGGCACGGGAGGATACATCTGATCGGCAAACGGCACTCCCGTGTTTTGCCCGTCAAGCCCATGGCAGACGATACAGTAATGAGAAAAGGCATCCTTCCCGTCCGCGATGTTCTCCGCCGTCGCGGGCAGGGGATTCTTGTCTTTTTTCCCGCCGACAAGGAATTTGCGCTCTGCCGTGGTGATCACCGACGTTTCGAATCGCCCCGGAGGGGTGGCTTTGCATCCGCCGAGCAGAATTGTCGCCAGGATTGCCGCAGCTGCGATTGTCATCGAGGCCGCAATCATTCGGTTACGTTCACGGTCAGCCTCATGGATCCGTGTCCTCGGCCGCAAAAATGGCTGCACTTGCCCACGAATCGGCCCGTTTGTTCGGGCGTGACCGTTAGCTTGACGGGTTTCCCCTTGTGCAGTTCCGCCTTTATTCCGAGTTCCTTGATTTCGATTCCGTGCGTCGTGTCGGAGGCGGTGAAGATGAGCACCACCGTCTCGCCCTTCTTCAACGTGATCTCGCTTGGCTCGTACGAATAGCGCTTTGCAGTGATCTGAATCTGCTTCGGTTCTTGCGCCCGGCAGTGTGACGCAAGCGTGCCCAGCATGAAAATTGCAAATAGTCCCGCGGTTAGTTTGTGCCGCATTCGCATGATGGAGGGTTGTTCCTTTTGATGTTCGTGAATCAACTCACGGAGCGATGTACTTCAGAATAAGCCGCTCGTCCTCGGCGCTCAGCATGGCGCGTACTCGCATCTGGCGTAGCACCACGCGTGCTTCCCTCGGCGACAGATCCTCCGGCGGATTGTGGCATCTGCCGCAATTCGTCCGAAAGAGCTTCTCGCCTTCTTCGCTTTCGTTGGCCGGCGCCTGGGCGTTCTTCGTCGCGGAGGTCGAGTTTGTTTGCGCCGGCTGCGGTTGCTGCGCCTGGCACCGCGCTGCGGCATATAAAAAGAGGCCGAGCAGGCAAATCAAGCAAAGTTTCAATCTGATGGATGCGCTCACTTGCTTCCTCCTGGCCACATGGGGAAAAGAAATCTATATGTGAGTCCGAAATTCCAAACGTTGACGTTTCGTTGCGAGCTGAATTGCCGTCCGTAGGTTCCGTTCAGCCGTATTTCATGCGGAAGGTAATAATTCAATCCGAAGTCCCCTTCCTTCAGGTTCGTTCCAGGCAATCCATCGCCCGCGATGAACTGATCCCGATGGAATTGCTCGACGCGGGCCACCGGCGCAAGCCGCCCCAGCGCGGAATCTGGCCCGCGGAAGCGCGAGAGCCGATATAGCCCTTCGAGCCAATAGCCTTGCCCGCTAGGCGAATGCGCCCATTCGGACTTCACGTCCAGCGGCACGCTTTTCGGCTGCCAGGAAAAGTAAAGGCCCTCTATATTGCGGTGCGTATCCTGCAGATACCGCTCGTAAGAAAAGCCGGCCTCGAGGCGCGGCCCGGGAAAGAAAACGCCCATCCTGCCACCTGCGGTCCGCCCCGTGCCCCAATGCGAGTTCAGGTCCACGAGACCTGAATAGTACGCGGTGTAATTCACTTCATACGAAGGCCGAGCCACCAGCACCCCTCGCGCCATCAGTCCCGTGCTTGATCCCACCGGCCCATTTCCAAACGAGTACGTGAACGGCCCATTCTCGAAATTGTGAATCCACGCCGGCGCCAGGCGCTCGTTATAGATATTGAACGGAGTCAGGAAGCGACCGGCGACGATCGTCAGGTGCGAATCAATCACAAAGTCTAGCTGCATGTAATCAATCGCCCAGATGAACTGATGCTGATATGGCCCGGTTCGCCCGTTCTGTCGAGAATAGAACTCCAGGAGTTCTCCCCTGGACTCGAATAGCACATGGTTGCCTAACGGCGCCGCCACCACGGGAACGAGCGCGGGTAGCAACGTCGTGGCGCCGCCTTGGGTGGAGGTTAGGAAGTCCGCGCCGCCCGAAATTATGGGAACGTTCTCTTGTGCGGGTGCCCCCAAAGCGCACGCCGCGATCAGCACAAGCATCGCGCCTATTTTTCCGATCATCATCTCCTCGTCACGTGCCGAAGCGCTTCGGTGGCCCCGAGCGCCTCCTCTGATATGCCGTGTCGTAGCCAGCATATCCGGCGGACGAATTTCCGATTGTCACGGGGAAGTCAAAAGCCGGTCACGTTTGTACTCGCGCGGAGAAGACCTGCGAAGCACAGGAAATGGGGTCATCAACGAACCGGTTCTCGATTTTCCGCCCACGCCTGCTCGCCGGTCGAAAACTCCTTAACCATGTGGTAATTCGCCCGCAGATAAGATCGGAAAGGCGCCAAGTGGTCCACGTCCATAATCGTTCCCGCCGGCTCGTACATTTCAGGGCTTAGGACAAGAAGCGAGGGATGGCTGCGCTCGAGGGCACTCACCGTACGCTTCACCTCCCCCGGGCGCGTGTAATCGCTCAATGTAAACAAGTTTACCGGTGCGGGATTTTCAAGATCTAAGATGAACGACAGCGGGAAGTTTCCAAAAAACGGTGCTCGCGCGCGTACGCGGTGCGCTACCCATTCGCACTCGATAAACCGGGGCCGGTCTAGAAACGCTATGCGGCCGGTGGGCGTTTGCAGATACCACGCGGCATGCTGCTGTTCCCGCAGCGGATGTATTGTCGCCAGCACGAGTGCCACCGCCACCGCCGCGTATAGGATGATTCTTTTTGAGCGCTCCTGCTGGAGCCACCACGCCACGCAAATGATTGCCGGCGGGCTTGCCGTCACTAGCCTGAGAATAGAGGGAGCCCCGGCGACGCCTGCAAAGAGTGCGGCCCCCGCGAGCGCGATCAGCGACAAATGATCCTTTGTCTCGTTGTCCTCGCGTCGAAAATCAGGTCCGAGCAGCGTCAGATAAGCAAACGGTACGATCATCAGCACGAAGCAGCATGCCAGCAGATGCGATACTCCCTCGGATCGGGTGATCGTGGTTCCATAGATCCGCCAGGTGTTCTGCCATTGCGTCGGATAGTACCGCAGCGGAAAAACGATGGTGCTCGAGATAAACGATGAAATCCCAGCGGTCTTAATTGCGTAGCTGCACGCCGCCGCCACCGAGGCCGCCGCCGCCGCGCAAGCGGCAGCGCTTCTCTTCCAGAAATCTGCCCAGCAGCGCGTCCGCCGGGCCTGCAATAAGAAGAACAGCACGAGCGCTAAACCTGCCGCCGCGCCCTTTGGCTGCGTGAAAAAAGCCGCGATTCCGCATAGAAATCCCGCGATCGCAGCGCGCGATACGGTCACTCTGCCCATCAGAGTCAGCACCGCCCCCAGGATCGCCACCGTGCTGAACCACTGGTGAGTCGCCCACAGCGCGTTGGGTAGCGCGAGTCCAATGAACAGCACGCCGGGGATCAGCGCACTACAGCCCCGGATCACGCGCTTCGCGATCAGCGTGGTTAGCACAACCACGGCCACAGCCAGCATCACCATTGCCGCGCTTGGTATCCATGCGCGCTCGCCAAAAACCCGCAGCATGAGCGCATAGAAGTAATCAATGCCGGGCAGCGTAAATTGGGAATAATCGCGATAGGGTAGTTGCCCATTCAATATGCGCTTGCCGTTCTCCGCGAATTGCAGTGGATCGCCCCAGGGCATGAGCGGTGCACGCGGATAAATGAACACCTGAAAATAACAGCTCGCGAAAGCCGCGCCGCCGAGGGCCAGCAGAGGAAGTTTCCTTAGGTTTGCCATCTCGGGTGAAGTCTTGGCAGCCTTGTGGCCTGCGCTTGGAATTACGCCTCCACGATAGAGCAGCCGCTGCGCCGCAAGTACTCGCGATAACTTCCGTGCACATGAAACATTGGCAGGGCGTCGTTCTCTCTAGGCGCCCGATCGGGCGTCTGTTCGTTAACGATGGACGTCATAAAGAGGACGTGCGATCCGACCTCGTGATACTCCCGGACCTCGACTTCCCTGATCCTCAATGCGGCCGCTGGCACAGGCAGGCCGAAAAGCGCGGATGGAGTCGTCGGGAAGGAAAGCGCACCCCAATCAATGCTGCTCTGCTTATGGTGCTTCCCCAGTTCGTACGCCACGGGCTTGTACGAGAGTGGAATGCTCGCCAGCGCCATTCGCTTCGACGATTGCATCAGACGAACGGCGGGACTCGTGCTCCGGAGGGCCATCGAAAACCAGGGAGAATCCGTGGGGCCGATCAGGTCCATCGGGAAGATGTTCCCCGCTCCCTCATGTTTCACCGAGACGAGCACGACCGGCCGCGGACAGATGTAGAACACAAAAAGGCAGCGGAGATCCCTTGGCTCCATCCAAAAATTGTGAGGGTTCTTGCGCTGCTGCCTGCGGGCCCGCACCGATTCGCGCAAGTAGTACAGCGGGCGCGTAAATGCATTGAGACAATAATTGCGGCAGCCCGCCGGTCGAAATAGGCAGAATTTGTGTTCTGGCAGCAGGATCTCCCGCGCCAGCCGCAGCCTGATTTCACCGAGGAGGCGTTTTGATCTGCCACGCTCGTAAAAACACAGCCGAAGTTTGCCGCCACTCGTCTGCCGAGCGCAATTCCTTGGCAACATCACGCCGATCATTAAGGGACGCAGGGATGCGACGCTATTGTTGTGCGTCACGTTCAGCGGATCACCGGCTCCGCGAAGCCATACCTCGGTCTCCGGTTGAGGATCGGGCCATCCGCTGGCTGCATATTGCGGAAATCGGATGGATCGAAGCAGTGAACTCATGAATCCCTGCGAAAAACCAGGAAAACGAACGTGCCGAGCAGCCTGGCAGCCGGCGTGCCCCACAGAAGACGCTTGCGGCGCTTGGTGGCCGTATCCGCCTCGCCCCACCATAGGCGCGTTAAGCATCCGGTTCTCGATAAGTCGTCGTATCGAACGAATGTGCCCGCATTTGCTCTGCCCACCAGGCGAAAACCCTTTGCAGCATTCCGCAACGCCGAGACGCTATGCACGTACGTCGGGCACGGCCTCGGATCATTGCCGCCACTCTCCGAGGCGCCCGCCGGTACCCTTCGCCCGACAGTTCGTTTGGCGAACGTGGACCAGTGCAGAGGATTCAAGATGCTGATGATAAGCCAGCCTGGACCAGCCATACGGCGCGCAAAGCCATCGAAAATCGCCGCCGGATCTCGGATCAAATTCAATACCGCAAAGTTCGCGGTAATGGCTTGCAAAGGTGGCCACCGATCAAGCCGCTCGTTCAGCAGGTCTTCTCCCCGGCAAGGCTCGATCTGCCCGGGTAAGATTTCCCCATGGCATCGCCGCTCCAGATGCGCCAGCATGCCTGCCGAGGTGTCGTACGCCACCACTCTATAACCTGCACGGGCATATTCCAGCGCGTCAAGCCCGGTTCCGCAGCCAAAATCGAGCAACGCGCTTCCCGCGGGAACATTTTGCCGCACTAAATCCTGGAAGGCCGCGCGAGCCAAATTATCCGTGGAAGAATTGGTTACATGCGCATCGTAGTGTTCGGCGAGCCGGTCGTAAAAGCCGGCGCCTTGCTGGAACTCGATCTGGTTCGCGTCGGACGGCTTCATGCGGGTGTGCGCAGCGTACCAGTCCTGCCGCCATTTTCAGGACGCGGGAGTTTCACCTTTTACCTGATGCGGCGGCAGCCTTTCCGATGGCATGGGGCAGAATACTTATGGCACCGGTGGCCGCCGCCACATCTGGAATCTCGAGACAGGTGTTACGTTGGGGCGTTTACCCGCCTTCGAGAACTCGTTCGACCCGGCCGGGCGCGTTTCCGTGCTTTTGCGGGTCGCCCGCAATCGCCGCTGCTCGCACCGGGTCAAAATCCAAACCGCAGCGTCAGGAACAATCTACGCAATCAAATGCCGCGGATTGCCACGGCTGTGTCAGTGATTTGTCAAAAGGTTGTAATCCCAGATGGTGTAACTTGGCCCTTGCCTGCGGAAATTTCGCCCGCGCCGATCACATCTAGGCGGAGCGGAACGAAGCGAAAAATGGTGCCCAAGAGAGGACTCGAACCTCCACGACCTTGCGGCCACTAGCTCCTGAAGCTAGCGCGTCTGCCAGTTCCGCCACTTGGGCATTCGGGGGCGAAATTGCGGTGAGGCAATTCCATATTGCCGCGCGCCCCCTGGTTTGTCAACGCAGGCTGGCGTTCCAATGGAATTACACATTGCGCCACGCACATCTACAAATAAATCTGGATGGACGGAACCCCATAGGCTCGCAATGATCTAGGCACGCTGGCGAACATCACCCTCCTATGCCTCCCGATGCAGAAGACCGCGACTCGCCACCGATAGACCCTGCTTCCACGGTCACCACCAAAATCGAGGAAGCCAAGGTTGAAGAGCGCGTTGCGATCGGCGCGCACATTGTCTACGAGACAATCCGTCGCGAAGGGCAGGACGAGCTGAATCGGCCATCGTCCGCCCTTGCCTGGTCGGGCCTGGCCGCCGGACTCTCCATGGGATTCTCGCTCGTCGCCGAAGGACTGCTCGCCGCGCATTTGCCGCATCAGAATTGGGTTCCGCTGATTTCCAAGCTCGGCTATAGCGTGGGTTTCCTGATCGTGGTGCTGGGCCGCCAGCAGCTTTTCACGGAAACCACGCTCACCGTGATTCTCCCGCTCCTGTCGGTGAAAACTTGGCGCAATGGTTTAAGCGTGCTGCGGCTATGGTCCGTCGTGCTCACGTCGAATTTGGTGGGAACGTTCCTATTTGCCTTGTGTATTGCTCGCGTGGCGATTTTCGATCCACATATCCGGCAAGCCATGATTCAAGTAAGCCAGGAGCGTTTGAGCGGCGGCTTTGGCGTGGTGATGATGCGCGCGATCTTCGCGGGATGGCTGATTGCCTTAATGGTGTGGCTGCTGCCCTGGGCGGAATCGGCCCGCGCAAGCATCGTGATCATCATCACGTACTTGATCGGACTGGGGAATTTCAATCACATCATCGCCGGTTCCACCAAGATGTTCTTCCTGGTCGCGTCTGGCTCGGAAACGTGGGGCTTCTACTTCTTGCACTTTTTCCTCCCCACGCTCATCGGCAATATCATCGGCGGCGTTTCGCTCGTCGCGTTTCTCGGGCACGCGCAGGTGGTCGCCGGCAAAGCGTCCTCTTGAATCCTCACGCCAGCACGATCAGCTCAATTTCCACGCGCACGTCTCGCGGCAATCGGGCCACTTCCACGGTCGAGCGTCCCGGCGGATTCGCCGGGAAATACCGCGCGTACACTTCGTTCATTGCCGCGAAATCGTTCATGTCCTTCAGGAACACCGTCGCCTTCACGGCGCGCTCGAGCGACGACCCCGCCGCCTCCACAATGGCCTTCAAATTTTCCATCACCCGCTCGGTCTGCCGCGCCACGTCCCCCTGCGCGATTTCGCCCGTCGCCGGATCGAATGCCACTTGGCCCGCCGTAAAAATGAACCCGTTCGCCTTCACCGCTTGCGAATACGGACCGATCGCCTTCGGGCCTTTGTTGGTCGAAACAATCACCTTCATCGGAATCTCCTTACAAAGTTAAGGCCTGCGCCTACTTGCCTGCGCCATAGCGCGCCCGGAAATCGTCGGGAACACCTTTCTGATAGAGCCAGCGGCCGAAAGGCTCCGACATATCTTTCCCGGTTGCGTATTCGAGAGCGGACCGCAGCTCATTATACCCGGCCTGTTCTCCGCGCATGATCGTGACGAGCCGCCGCAGCCCTTCGCGAACGGGTGCTTCACCGTAGCGATCCTCGAGCGCGACGAAAAAAAGCGGCGCCTTGGCCAGCGCGATGCGCCGCTGCCCCGGCGGATCGGTCAACATCGTAACCCCCAGCGGCTTTTCGTCCGCGCGCCGGCACGCGTTGTCGTACAGTCGCAGGTATTCCGCGATTCTCGTCCGCCGCGCCGCCGCCCCGTTGCGCGCCTCGTCAATCACAATCGTGGCGTAGTCCGGCAGCCCCTCGCCCATCCCGATGGCCGCGAAACGATTCGGATACATCTCGCTGCCGAACCAATTGTGCGCGAGTCCGTGCGCGGCGGTATCAAGGAAACCCGCCGAGTCAATTCCCAGCGCGAGCGCCGCCGGATTCACCAGCGCCCCCCCCGGAAAGGAAGCCGCCGTCGGCCCCGTCTCTCCGCTCACGTGCTCGCGCAACTCCGGTGATTCCACGATGTGCGGCGCGCGAACCTTCACGTCCAGCGGCCCAAATGCCTTCCGCAGCGTCTCCCACGCCTCTGCGAGTTCCTTCATCGCAGGGGCTGGATCGCCCTGCAATGCCCGCAGCGTCCACAAAACCGCGCCCGTCGAATCGCTGCCCGTCGGAATGTATCGCCCGGCAACGACGTAAGGCGGCAGTTCACCCTTGCGTAGCTCGAACCGATATTCCATCTCATCGCCAAGCTTCTTGCGTCCGTTCATCGAGCCGCGCGCGAGGATCAGAAAATCCGCCGGCACGCGCACCGTATACTGCATTTTGGCGGGCCGCCGCGGAAAGGGCGCCAGCACGTGTCGCGGCGGCTGCGGCACCGCGGACCATCCGCGCGATCCCAGGTGAAAATTATCGCTGCCGATTCCGATGCTGCTGCCCATTTCGCGCGGCGAGTTGAGCGTGTAATCAATCTCCAGGCGCCGACTCTGCCCCCGTTCCCACCGCTGGGCGAACGGGATTCGCAGCGTCAATGGATTGTCCGGCCGAAGCTCCTCCGGCAGCGCCTCGGGACGAACCTCGCGCCCATCCAGCATCACCCGCAGGCCGCTGCGCCCAAATTCGCGCGGATCGGGAAAATTGCAGTCCATAAATTCCAGCGGTGTTGTGCCGGAATTCTGCAGCGTGTAGTCGAAGCGAATCCGCAGCGACGGCCTCGCGCCCGCCACAAACTCAATCGCCCGCGTCTCCTTTGTGATTCGATATCCGGGCGCGAGCGGAACCGCGCAACTGCACGCGCACAGCAGGAAGAGAATCAAGCCGGCTTCGATTGCGCGCGAATGCGGTCGAGGAGGCACTGCAGCAGCGATTTTACCGGTCGTGAGCGGCGCATGAAAGGCGGAAAATAGCCAGCGACCGGCGCCGATTCCCTAGGCGCCGGAAAAATGCTTCAGGACCGCCGTGTCGCTTGCCCCGCGGCGGCGATACGCAATGATAGCCTTCGCGTCCGAATCGGGAACGCCCCGCCGCGCCAGCTCCAGCAGAGTGGCCGCGCGCAGCCCCGTATTCTTCAGCTTCGCCAGCGACGCCCCGGAAAGTACCGGCTTTCGATCCGCGCGCCGCTGCGCCACTTCCAGAACGATTTGATCGGAAAGGCCCGCCAGCCTCATCGCTTGCAACTCGCCCGCATCGCGCCCCAATTCATTCAGATTCGAAAGTTCCATCACGGTGGCTTCGCTCATCCCCGCGCGAAGCAGCCCCGCAACGGTCGCCCCCGCATCGAACGGCGCATGCCGCGCGCGATATTGGCTGAATAGCTGGACGCAGCCCGCGCCGGAAAGCCCAGCCTCATAACTTTCCGCCACCTGCGTCACTTCCGGCTGCGTGATGTTCATCGCCTTCAGGTGGTTAACCGTATCGTAATTCATCCCGGCGTTGACCAGCGGCAGCATGTCCAGCGCGGGCGCATGATGGCACCCGGCAGCCGCTGCGGCCATCGCAAGCAGCACCATCACGAAGCGAAAGGTATGCGCACACCCGCGCGAAGCGCCGTCCGTTCGGGGAATCTCGCAACCGGGAATCGCCATCCCGCTATTGTAACGATTGGTGATTCGGAGAAATCGCGCGCGAAAGCCGTTGTAGCCCAACGAGCAACAGCCGCCCCCGCCGCACGCAAGCCTCAGACGTTAAACACCCGCTCGATATCGAACACGCCAGGAATCCGCTTAATCCCGGCCAAAATGCGCTCGAGCTGCTTGCGATCCTGCACGTCCAGCGCGACTTCAATCCGCGCGCGCAGGTCCTCGCCGCCGCTTTCAAACGTGCGAATATTCGCTCCCGTATCGCTGATCACGCTCGTGATCGCCGCCAGCATTCCGGGTCGGTCCTCGGTGAAAATCCGCAGCCGAACCGCAAACGTAGCCTGCGTCCCCCCGGCCCATTCCACCGGAATCCGCCGGTCGGACTCGTACAGCAAATTTTCCACGTTCGGGCAGTTCTGGCTGTGTACCGCGATCCCGCGCCCGCGCGTCACGTACCCGATGATGTCGTCGCCGGGAATCGGATTGCAGCATTTCGAGCGATACACCATCAAGTCATCATGCCCGCGGACCACAATCGTCGCGTCGTCCATCCCCAGCATGCGCTTCACGGTCGAAGTAAATTTCGGCTGCCGCTCTTCGCCCGTTTCCGCCGGAGAAGACCCGGTCGCCTTCGCCAGCGCCTGCCGCGCGGACCATTTGCCGTATCCCAATTCCGCGTAGAGGTCCTCCACGCGCGAGCAGCCATATTCAGACGCCACCCGCTGCCAATCCGCCTCCGTGATTCGCTTCAGATTCACGCCGGAATGCCGCGCCTCTTTTTCCAGCAGCCGCCGTCCCACGTCGGTCGCCTGCGCGCGTTCGTGCAGATTAATCCATTGCCGGATTTTGCTGCGCGCGCGCGACGTGTGCACGAACGATAGCCAGTCGCGCGACGGCGCATGGCCCCGCTGCGTCGTAATTTCCACCACGTCGCCATTCGCCAGCGCGTGCCGCAGCGGAACCATCGCCCCATTCACCTTCGCGCCGATGCACTGGTTGCCCACTTCCGTGTGCACCGCATACGCGAAGTCCACCGGCGTCGCCCCTCGCGGCAGCACCACCACGCGCCCCTTCGGCGTGAAGGTGTACACCTCCTCCGGATACAGGTCCACGCGCAGCGTCGAAAGAAATTCGCTGGGTTCCTGCATCTCCTGCACCCATTCGATCAGTTGCCTCATCCACACGATTCGCTGGTCGTCCGCGGAGCTTGTGGCGAACCCATCCTTATATTTCCAGTGCGCCGCCACGCCCTGCTCGGCGATGCGATGCATGTCCTGGGTCCGGATTTGCACCTCGAAGGGCTGCCCCGAATGGATCACCGTCGTATGCAGCGACTGATAAAGGTTCGGCCGCGGCATCGCGATGTAATCCTTGAACCGCCCCGGCACCGGCCGCCAGATCTGATGAATCACCCCCAGCGCCCCGTAGCAGTTCTTCACCGTGTCCGTGATCACGCGCACCGCCAGCAGGTCATACACCTGATCCAGCACCCTCTGCTGCTTCTGGATTTTCAGGTGCAGCGAATAAATTCGCTTCACGCGCCCCTGCACCTCCGCCGGTATGCCGCTTTCGATCATTTTTCCGCGGATCGCGTCCTGCACCTCCTGCAGGAACTTATCGAACACCTTCTGCTTCGTGGCCAGCTTCTTCTGCAATTCCAGGAACGCCTCCGGATGCAAATAGCGGAACGCCAGGTCCTCCAGCTCGCCGCGGATCAAGCCCATGCCCAGCCGGTTCGCCACCGGCGCGTAAATATCCAGCGTCTCGCGCGCGATGCGCTGCTGCCGCTCCGAATCCAGGAATTCCAGCGTGCGCATGTTGTGCAGGCGGTCGGCCAGCTTCACCATCACCACGCGCACGTCGTTCACCATCGCCAGCAGCATCTTGCGGACGTTCTCCGCCTGCCTCGCCTCCGGCGCCAGCAGATCCAGCCGGCTGATTTTCGTCGCGCCCTCCACCAGCCGCGCCACGTCGCCGCCGAACTGATGCGAAATTTGCTCCAGGGGAATTTTCGTGTCTTCCACCACGTCGTGCAGCAGCGCGGCGCACAGCGAAGTCACATCCAGCTTCATGTCGGCCAGCAGATGGGCCACTTCGAGGGGGTGCGAAAGGAAAGGCTCGCCGGAAAGCCGCGTTTGCGTCTTGTGCTGCTCCGCCGCGAACTCATACGCGTGCCGAAGTAGTTCCAGATCGTCGCCTGGGCGGGTCTTGCGCACCTTGTCCAGCAATTGGACAAACCGCAAGTCCACCGTCCTCCGCGCGGAGGCGCTCATTCCAGGCGATCCGGGATGGGAGGCCATCGGCTCCATACCTCGATCAGACTCAATTATTGTACGCCGATATTCACCCGCCGCCGCCGTTCGCGGCGCGGCGTGCCTCTGCCCGTGATTTCGAGCGCAGCCGCGCGTCTTCGCGGTTCCAACCGCGCAGCGGTGGGCGCGCTGCGAAGAGAGAAATCTGCAGTTCGCCTTTTGCAGTTCGCTCTGGTATTTTCCTTACGACGGCGGCACGGGCCCCGTGAAAAGCTTCACGCCCGCTTGAGCACCTTAACCAGCCACAGCAGAAACACGGCCCCGACAATCGCCATAATCAGCCGCGCGATCAATCCATAGGCGGCCAGCCCCACAATCGCAAAGAGCCACCCGCCCAGCACCGACCCGACGATCCCCACCACAAGGTCCATCAGCAAGCCCATGTCGCGCCCCTTCATCAATCGGCCTGCGATCCAGCCGGCCAAAATGCCGATCACGATAGTCCACACTAGCCACATGGAAATCTCCTCTGTCGCTCACTGTCTCGCTAACAAGCTCTATGAGGTGAATACCAGCTTACCCCTTAGGCCGATTGTCTCGACTGTAGCACGCGCCCCGAACCCCCGCCCAGCCGTAGCCGAGCCGCATCTGGCGCGGCGCCGCGCGCCAACGTTACAATGCCAAGGCTTTGGAAGTTAGCGTAGTGGGTCGGTTTGAATTTTCCTGATCGTCGCGCACGGAGTTAAAATTCAAACTGACCCGCCACCGAAATTACCAGGCCCCAACCGGCAATCACCAATGGACGAACGCGACGTTCTAAATTTCATCGAAGCCATCCAGCGCGGCAAGATCAGCGCTGAGCAAGCCCTCGTTCGCCTGCGCCAATTGCCCTTTGAAGACGTCGGCTTCGCCAAAATTGATCATCACCGTTCTCTTCGCCAGGGTTATCCGGAGGTGATCTTCGCTCGTGGTAAGACGCCGCGCCAGGTCGCGGAAATCGCCCGCGCCATGCTGCGCCGGAAAGCCTCTCACAATCTTTTGATCACCCGCGCCAACGCGCAGGTCTTCGCCGCCGTGAAGCGCCTGGCGCGCCCGGCAAAAAACGTGAAGTTCCACAAGCTGTCCGGCGCCATCACCATCGAGCGCAGTCGCGCGGTCCACGGCAAGGGCCTCATCCTGGTCGTCACCGCAGGCACTAGTGACATTCCCGTTGCCGAGGAAGCCCTGGTCACCGCGCGCGCCATGGGCAATCGCACTGAAGCGATTTACGATGTCGGAGTGGCGGGCCTGCACCGGCTGATCGGGCATCGCGCCAAGCTCGTGGAAGCCCGCGTGATCATCTGCATCGCGGGAATGGAGGGAGCCCTGCCAAGCGTAGTCGCGGGAATGGTCGCCGCGCCCGTCATCGCCGTTCCCACCAGCACAGGCTACGGATCGAGCTTCGGCGGAATGACGGCACTGCTGGCCATGCTGAATAGCTGCGCCTCCAACGTAAGCGTCGTCAACATTGACAATGGCTTCGGCGCCGCCTGCGTCGCCAGCGTAATCAATCGCCTCTAGAGTGCACGGGCGAGAGCTTTTTACTTGCGCGATGTTCTGGCGGCGATACTATCTGCACGGCTCAAGAGAACCGGGTGGCGAATTAAAGGCGAAATAGGTTATGATGCAAATCATCGGGCTCAAGAGGGGCGGGTGAGCGTGCCACTTACGGTCCTCGAAATTTGCGCGGGCGCGGGAGGACAAGCGAAGGGTCTCGAAGCGGCCGGTTTCGACCTCGTCGCCGCCATCGAGATCGACCGCCAGGCTTGCAACACCCTTCGCCAGAACCGGCCAAGCTGGCGCGTAATCGAGGCTTCGGTTGCCGAAATTGACGGAACCGACTTTCGCGGTGTGGACCTTTTTGCGGGCGGGGTTCCATGTCCGCCATTCTCAATTGCGGGAAAGCAGCGCGGGCCGGAAGACGAACGCGACCTTTTCCCCGAAGCGCTACGGCTGATCGAGGAAGCGAAGCCCAGGGCGGTCCTGCTTGAAAACGTTCCCGGATTTGCCTCTGCGAAATTCTCGCACTATCGGCAGGCCCTGATCCGAAAATTCGGCCGTTTGGGCTACGCGATTCAATGGCGGGTCCTCAACTCCTGTTGGTTCGGTGTCCCTCAGCTCCGCCCCAGGTTTGTCCTGGCAGGATTCCAAGGGAAGTTTCCCGATTCATTTCAATGGCCCGAACCGAATGGCGATTCTCCGCCCGTCGTCGGCGATTCAATTTTCGATCTCATGGCAGCGCGAGATTGGAAGGGTGCCGAAAAATGGCGGAGGAAGGCGAGAGGCATCGCGCCGACGCTCGTCGGCGGCTCCAAAAAGCACGGAGGACCAGACCTCGGGCCGACGCGCGCCAGAAGGCAGTGGGCGGCGCTCGGCGTTGATGGGCTGGGCCTAGCCGATGAACCGCCGGGCCGCGAACATTCGGTCCATCATATACCTCGGCTCACGGTGCGCATGGCCGCGCGAATCCAAAGTTTTCCCGATTCCTGGGTGTTTTGCGGCGGAAAGACGGCGGCCTATCGGCAAGTAGGAAATGCGCTTCCGCCAAACGTAGCCCAGGCAATGGGCGAATCCATCAGCGCCACTCTTTTGGGCAAAGCTGAAAAGGCACGGCGAGTGCAGATTCCACTGTTCGAAATGGCGCAATGATGCCGAATATTCCAGCCGAGGTGGGTGAGGGCTCGCGAAGGCGCGTCCTCCAGTTTTTCCTGGCCAACCTCAAAACGATTGTAACTAGTGACCAGATCAGGAGGGCAGCAGGCAGTTCAGAGTGGGCGCGCCGCCTCCGGGAACTCCGCGACGACTTTGGCTATCGAATTTTGTCCCACAAGGACAGGCGGGACCTAAAACCGGGTCAGTACTTGCTTGTAACCGACATACGAGATCCGGTTCTGCCCCGGAACATTTCCAAGGAAACTCGCGCCTTTGTCCTCGAACGTAACGGGTACACTTGCCAGATGTGCGGCTTGGCCGCGGGAGATCTCGACCCCCTCCACCCCGGGCAGAAAATTCGCCTCACGATGGGTCACATCATCGACAGATCCAAAGGAGGCACGGACACGCCGGAGAATCTTCGCGCTGCTTGCACGAACTGCAATGAAGGGCTTCAGAATATCGCGCCGCCAAAACCCGCCCGTATCGAGCTGCTTAAGCAAGTCCGGCGGGCTACAATTGCGGATCAGCTCCACCTTCTCGAATGGCTTGAGAAAAAATACGGAAAAATTAAACCCACGGACGCAAGCTAGCTTGCGAGGAAGCAGTGGCTGACTGGCTCTCGCGGGAACAGCGCTCGCGCAATATGGCGAGCATCCGGTCAAAAGGTAATGCCACGACGGAAGGCGTGCTTCTGCGGCTGTTCCGCGAAACCGGAATTTCTGGCTGGCGGAGGCACGCGGATCTTCCGGGTAAGCCGGATTTTGTTTTTCGCGCCCAGCGGGTGGCGGTTTTCGTTGACGGCTGTTTCTGGCATGGTTGCCCGCGATGCTACCGGTTGCCCGGGGATAACAGACGTTATTGGAAGGCCAAGGTTGTGGCGAACCGAAACCGCGACCGTCGGCGCACACAGGAATTGCGCTCCCTCGGCTGGCGCGTAATTAGGATTTGGGAGCATTCATTGAAGTCCTCTCCCGGTTGCCGCCGCATCGTCGCGAAACTCGCACAGGCGCTCAGAAGCCGCGCGAGTGAAGGCTTGCTGGCCCCCAGGCAAGAGCTTTGCCTCACGCAAGAGCGCGGGCAAGTGCAGCAGCGAGTTCCGGCTGCTCGTCGGCAAGAACCGTACGCAGGTCGAGAATGAGAGCATCATCTTCAATGCGCGCGATCACGGGTGTCCCGCTCTCCGGCCGCCGAAGGCGCTCTTCGATCGCCGCCGCCGCATGGCGTTCGCTCGAAATGGCAATCAAATGCGTCGCCAGCCGCTGATCGGGCGTCGAGCCGCCGCCAATCACCGAAAATCCGGCGCGCAGCTCGATCTTCGCCGAGGGCGGAATCGAAGCCCGCACCTGCTCCGTGAATCGCCGCGCCCGCTTCGCGATTTCCTCCGCCGGCGCGCGAATCATCCGCAGCGCGGGAATTTCGTCAAGCGCCTCGCGCCGATAAGCCCCCAGCGTCGCCTCCAAAGCCGCGATCACCAGCTTATCCACCCGCAGCGCGCGAAATAGCGGATTCCGCCGCACGCGCTCGATATATTCCTTCCGCCCCGCCAGGATTCCCGCCTGCGGCCCGCCCAGCAGCTTATCCCCGCTGAACGACAGGATATCCACGCCCGCCGCCGCGCTGGCGCGCACCACCGGCTCCGCAATTCCCGCGGCTGAAAGGTCCGCCAGGCAGCCCGAGCCGAGATCTTCGTAGACCGCAATCCCCGCTCGCCGGCCCAGCTCCACCAGTTCCTCCGCCGAGGGCCGTTCCGTAAATCCCGTGATCCGGAAATTCGAGGGATGCACGCGAAGCAGCAGCCGCGTCCGATCGCTCAGCGCGCGCTCGTAATCGCGCAGGCGCGTGCGGTTCGTTGTGCCCACCTCGCGAAGAATCGCGCCGCTTTCAGCCATGATGTCCGGTATGCGAAAGCCGTCGCCGATTTCGATCAGCTCCCCGCGAGAGACGATCACTTCGGCTCCCTTGGCAAGCGTATGGAGCGCCAGGAACACGGCCGCGGCATTGTTATTCACCACGATAGCGGCTTCAGTTCCCGCAAGCTCGGCCAGTGCGGCGCCCGTGTGTATATCCCGCTTCCCGCGCGCGCCCTGGTCCACGTCGTATTCCAGATTCGAGTAATGCGTTGCGGCCGCCCAGATTCGTTCGGCAGCCTCGGCGCCCAGCGGCGCGCGGCCCAAGTTCGTGTGCAGCACCACGCCGGTCGCATTGATCACCCGCCGCAGCGAGGGCGCAAGCGCCGCGGCAACCTTGCGCGCCACGCGCGATTCGAGTGCTGGCATTGTCTCCGCCGCGCCGCCAGGCCCCGGCGAAATCTCACCGGCAGCCGCGCCGTGCAGCAGTTGCTCGCGCATCTCCGCCACCGCGGCGCGCGCCGCTTGCGTCACAAGTCCTCGCCCGGCGCGGGCGGCAAGCCCCGCCACCGAAGGGCGGCGCAACAATTCGTCCACCGACGGCACCTGGCGCATCCGACTGGCCAGATCGGGCTGCATTTTGGAACCGGCATCGCTAGGCGGCGTCATCGGTAAGCTATTGGAACATAGCTGGATAGGGCCCGCAACTGCCCCGTAATGGGCCGGGTTTGAATTTTCTCAACCTGTCCCGCCGCCGTCGCCCAACCAGGGCCGTTCCGCTTGCGACAATCCCCAAAACGGGCAGGTTGACGCGCCGGGCTTCCCCCGCCTAGGCTGGTCCTGCGCGCCTCGCGAAACCGGCCGTCGAGCCGGCACGCAGGCTGTGCGGAAGTGTCGCCATGCCCGCTATCAAGCCCACCACCAACCCGGCCGACGAAGAGTTGAGCCAGATCGAGCGCGACGTCCGCGCCCTCAAAATCGAGTACGAGCAATATTTCGGCGGCGGTCGCCCGCGCCCCCCGGTGGATACGCAGTGGCGCGTGGACAACCTGATTCGCCGCTGCAACGAGCGGATCGGCGAATTCACCTTCGCGCAGCGCTTCCGCCTGAACAACATCACCCAGACCTACGCCAAATATCAGGATATGTGGCGCAAGAAGACCAGCCAAAAAGAGACCGGGATGAAGCAGCACCATTACGGCGCCGCCGCCAAAGCCATCGAGGCCGAGCGCGCCCGCAACGCCGCGCGTCACGAGCCTCCCGCGGCGCACGCCGATCGCGCGAAGCAGCCCGAAGCCGGCCGGCGCGCCGCCTTCACCCTCGCGGTCAGCGATCCCGAGCGCGAGCACGCCAAGGTGGAAGTCCTCTACCGCCGCCTGATTGACGCCCGCACCGAAACGGGAGAAAAGGCCGGCGCCCCCAGCCTTGCCGAATTCGAGGCCTTCGTCCGCCACAAGACGCGGCAATTGAAAACCAAAGGCGGCCACGAAATCGAATATTCCGTAAGCATCGAATCCGGCCGCGTAAAGCTAAAAGCCCGCATCTCCGCTTAACCCCTCCCCGCCATTCGCAAAGCTACGGCCCGTCATGCTGAGCCCCATCCGACGAGCGCCTATGATTTCTCGCACAGCGGAATCTACTTGACTTTTTGGATAACATGCGCTACAAACTAAGATGGCGGATTTCTCGCCAGAGAGGGAGCGGCACACATGGTCTCAGGAGCAGCGCCAAGCGACCGGTTAACCACCCATTCCTCACCAGGCCCTAGCCACTGTCTTTTTCTAATCTACGGTACGGGGATTAGAAACGCCCTTAACCCCTTTGTCTGCAACGCAAATTCCGTTCTAATCTACGGTAACCGCATCCCGAAATATTATGTGCTGCCGGTTTCCCTTGTGCCGGGCCACTCCCCGGAATTATCCTTTTCAGCCCGCTTTGGATCGCAGCGAATGGCGGGTACACATTTTCATGGATAAGGGGAGGTTTCGTGCCGATTGAACGCGCGCTGATCAGTGTATATGACAAGTCCGGGCTGGCCGATTTTGCGCGCGACCTTGCCTCGCTGGGCGTCCAGATCGTTTCCACCGGAGGCACCGCCAAGTTGCTGCGCGACGCCGGAATCCCCGTCCGCGATATATCGGATCTTACAGGCTGGCCGGAAATGCTCGGCGGCCGCGTGAAGACGTTGCACCCCAAGGTGCACGGCGGAATCCTCTTTCAGCGCGGAAAGCCGGAAGACCGCAAGGAAGCGTCAGACCAGGGCATCGTCCCGATTGATCTTGTGGTCGTGAACTTATACCCGTTTTCGGCCACGGCCGCGAAGCCCGGCGTGACGCCGGAAGAGCTCATCGAGAATATTGATATCGGCGGCCCCGCAATGGTTCGTTCCGCCGCCAAAAATTTTCAGAGCGTCGGCGTGGTCACCGATCCCGCGGATTATAAGCGAGTGTCCGGCGAGCTTCGCGCGGGCGGCGAACTGAGCCTCGCCACCCGGTTGGATCTTGCCCGCAAGGCATACGCCCGCACGGCGCGCTACGACGGCGAAATCGCGACCGAACTCGAACGCCTTTCAGCGAATGGCGTCGTCGCCATGGGTTCGCTGGAAAAGCTGCCCGCGCGCATTCACGTTGCGCTCGAACGCCGGCAGACGATGCGGTATGGCGAAAATCCTCATCAGGCCGCCGCGCTCTATACGCCCGCCGGGCGTGCGGATTCGGGCCTTGCCGGCGCACGTCAGCTCCAAGGCAAGGAGCTCTCCTACAATAATCTGGTGGACCTGGATGCCGCGTGGGCGCTCGCCATGGAATTCGCGCAGCCCGCGGCGGCGATCATTAAGCACAATAATCCATGCGGCGCGGCGGAGGATGGCTCTCTGCGCGACGCCTACGTTAATGCGCTTGCCTGCGATCCAGTCTCCGCCTTCGGCGGCGTGCTCGCGTTTAATCGCGCGCTCGATTTCGCAACGGCGGAGGAAATAGGGAAGCTCTTCGTCGAATGCATTCTGGCCCCCGGGTACGAGCCGCGTGCGCTCGAGGTGTTCGCGGCCAAGAAAAATTTGCGCCTGCTGGAAATGCCCGCGCAGCCAGCCTCCGAGGGGCTGCAATTGAAGCCGATTCTGGGCGGCATGCTGGTGCAGGAACCCGATGCACACCATCTCAGCGAAGGCGATCTGAAGGTCGTCACCGAACGCGCGCCCAGCGATGCGGAGCGCCGCGCCCTCCTCTTCGGCTGGAAGGTGTGCAAGCATGTGAAGTCCAACGCCATCGTCTTCTCGCGCGATAGCCGCACCCTCGGCATTGGCGCGGGGCAAATGAGCCGCGTGGATTCGGTGAAAATTGCGGTGATGAAGGCGGCGGTCGCCGGATTGAAACTGGCCGGAAGCGCGGTCGCCTCCGATGCCTTCTTCCCGTTTCCAGACGGAGTCGAGGAGGCAGGAAAGGCAGGAGCGACGGCGGTGATTCAGCCGGGTGGATCGGTTCGCGATGGCGAAGTGATCGCCGCGGCAAATAAGCTGGGCATCGCCATGGTGTTCACCGGAATTCGCCACTTCCGTCACTAAAATGAGGGGCTTACTGCTGTTCCTCCGCGTTGCCGAACCCGAACCATCTATGCGCCTTGGCCGCAGGGGAGGCCCTTTTCAGCCGGCGATAAGTAATTTCCGTCACCTGCATGATGCCGTTCGGCGGCGCAATTTCCGACCGAAGCACAAAGGTATCGCTGTCCAGCCGCCTGAAAATCACGCGCTTCGGGTCGCCCTTCCCTGGATTTTCAAAGACGACTTTGTTGTGATCGGCGCTTTTGAGATTCAGCAAGGTAGGGTCGGAGTTCGTCCACGGCAAAAGCTCCGGCGTGAAATGGCTCAAGCGAAGCTCGATGCCGCCCGGTTTTTCCTGCATTGTGAAGAGCTCGAGCACCAGGGTCTTGCGATTGTCCACCAGGCGAAACGTTCCCACCATGAGCCCCGCCTTAGGCGACATCCAATCCTGCTCCGCCAGCCGCTGGCCCCATTGGCCCTGCCAATTCCCGGCGAGCCAGCTCAAATTGAGGAGCGGCGACTTCGGCGTGGATGGGGGAGCCTCACCGATTTCAGAAACGCCCGTCGTCTTAACGGTTCCGAGAATCGGCGGCGCGATGGGCTGCCCTCCGATTCCGGCGGGCTGCTGCCCGGCAAGGCTCGCTTGGCGGTCCAGCGGCGGCAGCGACGCGACGGCCGCCAGCAACATCAGTATGGTCAATCCGATGCGGCCCACCCGTTCCCTCCGAGCCTTCGATGCTCGCTCAAATCATCCCCAGAGACAATGAAAAATCGCGCGGCTGGCCCGCAATCGAATTCGGGATGGAAGATGACGTCAGGAACACGCCGCGGGGGAACACTTTGACGCGCCGAACAGCCTATAACATAATGGAAATCGCAGCACGCGAATGAATATGATGTCACCGAAAATTATCTTTTCCCTCGCCACACTGGCAATTTTTAGCGCGGCACCCGCTCGAGGGGCCCAAAAAGCTCCCCCGGCGCAGAACGGCGCAACGCAACCCTCTCCCGCGGCAAGCACGATCACGGGCCGCGCCGGCGCCTATTACTACTTCACGATGGGTCATCTGGACGAGCAGCAGTATGACCAGACCAACGATTCGAGCATGGCCGACGCTTCGATCGAGGCCTACAAGAAAGCGCTCGCGCTCCAGCCCGATGCGGCCGTGGTCCGCGAGAGGCTCGCGGAAATCGAGGCAAAGTCGCAGCGGATTCGCGACGCGGTGCTGGATGCTCGCCAAGCAATCAAAGATGACCCGAACAATGTGGATGCGCACCGCCTGTTGGCGGGCATTTACGTCCGCACGATTGGTGACATCAATAGCGGAGATGTTCAGAAGGCGAACCTCGATAAGGCTACCGAGCAGTTCCAGGATATTTTGAAGATCAAGCCGGACGACACGGGCGCGGCGCTATGGCTCGCCCGGCTCTACCGCTTCGAAAATCGGGATTCGGACGCGGAAGGTGTGCTTGTTACCTTCCTGCAGCACGATGCCGATAATCCCGCGGCGCTCGAACAACTAAGCCAAATTTATCTGGAGGGGGGAGAAGCGCACAAGGCGATTGATCTTCTCTCGCGTGCGGCCAACGATACAGCATCGCCCGACGTATACGATTTGCTCGGCAGCGCGTATTTGCAGAACAAGGATCTTCCGAACGCCGAGCAGTCGTATCGCAAGGCTATACAGGCTGATCCGGATGAGCCCAGCCATCAAGAAGGCCTGGCGAAAACCCTTTTCGCGGAGCAGAAATATACGGATGCGCTTTCGACCTACAAGAAGCTGGCGATCGCTGAACCGGATAAGTATGAGAATTATCTTCGCATCGGGCAGATCGAGACCGCGCTCGGAAAATACGACGATGCCGGCGCGGCGCTGGAGCACGCCAGGCAGCTTGCACCCGGGAATCTCGAAATCCTGAACAATCAGGCGATGCTCTACGAGGCTCAGGGCCGCCATGACGATGCGATCAAGGTCCTGAACGACGCCATCAGCGGAATGCGCCAGAAGCAGAGCGATTCGAGCGCGGGCGAAAACAACGGCGAAGCGCTGGAATTCCTCTATCAGGAGTTGGGGCAGATCTACGGTGAGCAGGGGAATTATCCGGGGGCCATACGCGCGTATCAACAGATGGAGCAGTTGAGTCCGGAAGCACGCCAGCACGCTCAGACGCTTCTTGCCGACACCTACGAGCGGAACAACGATATTGACGACGCAATCGCTGAAATGAAGAAGGCCCTCGACGCCTCGCCCAAGGACGAGCGGCTGACGATGAATTTGGCGATGCTGTATGGCGAAAAGGCGGACACGGCTAACGCGACCAAGCTGCTCCAGGGCCTGCTGCACGGCACGGATGCGGATCAAACCATCTATCTGGCGCTGGCCCAAACGCAGGAACGCGGGCGCGAATTCACGCAAGCAGAGCAGTCCGCTCAAAAAGCCGAGCAGATGTCTCACGAGACTTCGCAGAAGGCCATGGCATGGCTGATGCTCGGCGACATCTATGAACACCAGAAAAAATACGAAGATGCCGAGCGGCAGTTCCGCAAGGCGCTCGATGCGGAGCCAAACGATCCGACCGCGCTGAACGAATTCGGCTATATGCTCGCGGAGCGCGGCGTGCGCTTGCAGGAAGCCACGGGGATGATTCAGCGCGCCGTTCGGCAGCAGCCCGGCAATGGTGCGTTCCTCGATAGCCTTGGTTGGGCCTATTACAAGCAAAACAAACTCGCCGAAGCCGAAGGGTATCTGAAGAAGGCGGTGGACCGCGAAGGGCACGACCCAACCATCCTGGGGCATCTCGGCGACGTGTATTTGAAACTCGGCGATGACGAACACGCGGAGGCCGTGATGGAGCGTGCCCGCGCCGAGTGGCGAAAGACGCCGCCCGCGGATTACGAAGCGGATAAAGTCGCGCAACTCGACGCACAGTTGAGAGAATTGAAGCGGCGGCTCGCGCAGAAGTCCTCGACGGGAACCGAAAAACCACAGTAAGCTCCCCGCATGACGAAATCTGTCCGGCTGCCCGCCTTCGCCAAGATCAATCTGTGCCTCCACGTGCTAGGCCGCAGGCCGGACGGCTATCACGAGCTTCGAACCATTTTCCAGGCGATCTCGCTGCGCGATACGCTGGAACTTTCTCTCTCTCGCCGCCCGGGGATTACGCTTGAGGTCAGCGATCCGACGCTCGCGGCCGGGCCCGAAAATCTTGTATATCGCGCGATTGGCGCCATCGCCCGTGAAATCGGTTTCAAGCGCGGCGTCCACGCGCATCTCGATAAGCGCATCCCGATCGCGCGCGGCCTCGGAGGCGGATCAAGCGACGCCGCGGCTGCGCTGGTGGGAATGTTGCGCCTCACGGGCGCACGCGTGCCGCTGGAAAGGCTGATGCGGATTGCCGCGGGTCTGGGCGCGGACGTCCCCTTTTTCCTGTTTGGCGGCCGCGCCCTCGCGGTCAATCGCGGAGACGAGATTTATCCGCTCGCCGATGCGCCCAAAAGGAACATCGTAGTCGTCTCGCCTCGGGGAATCGGCGTCAGCACGAAGGATGCCTATCAATGGGTCTCCGCCGAATTGACAAACCGCGCCGAAGAACCTAATATTTGGAGGTTCTGCGCTCTATGCTGGAGCCGGCCGGGGAAGCTCTCGAATGATTTTGAGCCTCCCGTGTTTAGCCGTCACCCGCGTCTCGGCGAAATCCGAGAACGGTTGCTTCAGCGAGGAGCGACGGAAGCCGCGCTGGCGGGTAGCGGTTCGGCGGTGTTTGGAGTATACCGAAACCCAGCGCAGGCGCGCCGAGCCGCCCGAGAGTTCCCGGAAGACTCCGTGTTCGTGGTGGAGACTCTCTCCAGGCAAAGGTACGGACGCGCGCTGGGATGGCGCGCCGTCGGCTGAGTCCTGAACCGATCACCGTCCTGAGGACAAGAGGGCAAGCTTTGGGCGAAGATAAGTTCAAGGTGTTTTGCGGGACGGCGAATTCCGCCCTGACGCAGGCGATTTGCCACTTCCTGGGCGTGCCTGTGGGCCGCGCCGAGCACGGTCTTTTTTCGGACGGCGAAACGCGCTTCCAGATTTTAGAGAACGTGCGCGGAGCGGACGTTTTTGTGGTGCAGCCCTGCTGCCAGCCGGTGGATTTTCACCTGATGCAGTTGCTGCTGATGATTGACGCGTTCAAGCGGGCATCGGCATGGCGCATTACGCCGGTAATTCCGTATTACCCGTACGCGCGGCAGGACCGCAAGGACCGGCCTCGCGTGGCGATTTCGGCGAAGCTGGTGGCGGATTTGCTCGAGACGGCCGGCGCGAGCCGCGTGCTTTCGCTCGACCTGCACGCGCCGCAGATACAGGGCTATTTCAACATTCCGGTGGACCACCTGTTTGCCGCGCCGGTGCTGGTGGAATATTTCCAGAAAAAGAATCTTGGTCCGATCACCGTGGTTTCGCCGGACGCGGGCGGGGTGGAGCGGTCGCGATATTTCGCAAAGAAGATTTCCGCGCCGCTGGCCATCGTGGATAAGCGGCGCATTGACGTGAACGTGAGCGAGGTGATGCACCTGATCGGCGACGTGGCGGGCCGGCCGGCGCTGGTGATTGACGACATCATAGATACCGCCGGGACGCTGGTGAAAACGGCGGAGGCGCTTGCGGAGCACGGCGCGACGCGCATCTTCGCGGCGTGCACGCATCCGGTGCTCTCCGGGCCGGCCGCCGAGCGCATTATGAAATCGCAGATCGAGGAAGTGGTGGTGACCGATTCGATTCCGCTGAACGAGCGCGCGAAAGGCATGCCGAAGATCACGGTGCTCAGCGTGGCCGAGTTGCTCGGCCGCGGCATTCGCTCGATCCACGAGGAAACATCAATCAGCGAGCTATTTATCTAAACGCAATTTTGGAAAGGGAATAGACGCATGGAAACATTCACGGTGGAAGGAAAGATTCGCGAGGAGCGCGGCAAGGGCTCCGCGCGCCGCACGCGGCAGACGGGATTGGTGCCCGGGGTGCTCTATGGCGGGTCGAAAAGCTCGCTGGCACTCTCGGTGAATGCCAAGCAGTTGAGCCGTATTCTGCGCTCGGAAACCGGACACAACACGATTTTCACGGTGCAGGTGGCCGGGGGCGCCGCGGAACGCGCCATGCTGAAGGATTGGCAGGTGGATCCCGTCAGCGGGTTGCTGCTGCACGTGGACCTGCTGCGGATCGCGATGGACGTGCGCATGCGCGTCCGCGTGCCCGTGCATCCCTTCGGCGAACCGCAGGGCGTGAAGATGCAGGGCGGCATTTTCGAGATCGTGACCCGTGAAGTGGAAATCGAATGCCTGCCGGCAGAGATCCCCGAAGAATTTAAAGTGGACGTTAGCGCCATGGTGATCGGCAAGCAGCTTCGCGCGGGCGATCTGGCGCTTGATCCGGAAAAGTTCAAGCTGGTCACCGATCCGCAGCGCGTGCTGGCGCACGTGGTGGTGCTGAAGAAGGAAGAAGAGCCCGCGGCGGAAGCAGCCGTGGCCACCGAGACGGCCCCAGCCGAGCCCGAAGTGATCAAGAAGGGCAAGAAGGAAGAAGAGGGAGAGGCCGAAGGCGGCGCGGAAGCGGCTCCCAAGGCGGAAAAGTCCGAAAAGAAGGGCAAGGAGAAGTAAACGAGGCTGCTCGATCGAGTGCTGGGGCGGGAAGCAGCGCCGAAGCGCGCGAATGGGCAGGATCAAGCGCCGCCGATGAGGCTCATTGTCGGGCTCGGCAATCCCGGCCCGGAATACGAATGGACGCGGCACAATCTCGGCTTTCTCGCGGTGGATGCGCTGGCCGAGCGGGCCGGCATTCGCGTCACGCGGCCGGAAGCAAAGTCGCTGGCGGGCCGCGGTGAAATCGCCGGGCAGCCGGTGGTGCTTGCCAAGCCGCAGACGATGATGAATCTGAGCGGCGTTGCGGTTCGGATGCTGCTCGAAAAGTACGAGTGCGACGCCGCGGCGATGGTCGTGCTCTTCGACGACGTGGATTTGCCCCAGGGCATGCTGCGCATCCGGCCGCGCGGGAGCGGCGGAACGCACAACGGGATGCGGTCCATCATCGGGGCGATTGGCACCGATGAATTTATTCGTATCCGGCTCGGGATCGGCCCGGAGAAGGTCTGGGGCGATTTGAGGGAGTACGTCCTCGGCAGAATGGACCGCGCCGAACGCGAAATTGCCGCGACGATGACGGCCGATGCGGCCGATGCGGTCGAGATCATCATGGCGGACGGGACCGAGAAGGCAATGCAACGCTTCAATCGCCGCAAGCTGCAGGACGCGGGCGAGGAAAATCCATAGCAGGGAACGGACGCAGCCGGTTCGCCGGCGGCGATCCAGGAGAGGAATCTTATGGAAGAGCGCCAGTACGATTTGATTTTCATCTGCCGCCCGGACACGCCGGAGGCGGAAATAGATAAGGTGATTGCTACACTCGATCACGCCGCCGCGGAAAAAGGCGCCAAGATCGAGAAGACGGAGAAGTGGGGCCGTAAGCGGATGGCCTATCGCGTCGCGAAGCTGCGCGAAGGCTTCTACGTCTACATGTCCCTGCGCTCCTCGCACGGGGAACTCGTGAAGGAACTCGAGCGCCGGCTGCGCGTTTCGGACCCGGTGATCAAATATTTGACCGTGCGCCTGGATGAAGAGCTCAAGCGCCAGGAAAAACTGAAGCGGCACCGCGAGCGCCGCGCCGCTCGGCGTCCCCGCAAAGCGGCTCCTGCGCCGGCGGGCGGGGAACAAGCCGCGGTCACAACTTAGCAAGGGAGAAATCGAATGGCAGACGAACACGCACCTCAGCAGCATGCACCGCAGCAACATTCATCCCAGCCGCACGCGCCGCAGCAGCACGGTTCCTCCAGCGGACCGGCTGGGCCGGGCGGCCCTGGCTCGCGCCCGCCAGGAGGGCGCCCCGGCGGACCTGCAAAGCGCGGCAAGCGCAACTTTGTCCGCAAGAAGAAGGTGTGCCGCTTCTGCGTGGACAAAGCGGATTTTATTGACTACAAGAAAGCGGAGATTCTGGCTCCGTTCATTCAAGAGCGAGGGAAAATCCTGCCGCGCCGGCTGACGGGAACGTGTGCGCGGCATCAGCGGTGGCTCACGGTGGCGATCAAGCGCGCGCAGAATATCGCGCTGCTTCCGTTTGCCGCCGAGCTCTAATTCCAAATCAGATCAGGGATAGGACATGCAAATCATTCTGCAGGAAGACGTCGAAAAGCTCGGAAACCGCGGCGAGCTGGTGGAAGTGGCCGAAGGTTATGCACGCAATTTTCTGCTTCCCCGCAAGCTGGCGCTCGAGGCTTCGCCGGGAAACATGAAGCGGCTCGAAAAGATGCGCGCGGCCTTCGCAAAAAAAGAAGCGACGGAAAAGGGCGCGGCACAGAAGCTGTCGGAGTTGCTCGCCACCGTCTCGCTCACCGTCTCGCGCAAAGCCGGCGAGAACGACCAACTCTTCGGCTCGGTCACCGCGGCGGACGTGGCGGAGGGCCTCGCGGCGCAAGGCTTCACCATAGATAAAAGGAAGATCGCGCTCACCGAACCCATCAAGGCCATCGGTGAATACGAAATCCCCGTGAAGCTCCACCGCGAAATTGCCTCCAGCATAAAGCTGACGGTTAAAAAGGACGAATGAGCGCGCTCGCTGCTCGCTAAGCCCGCCAGAGGCACACTTTAGGGCGATCTACGATGCAAAATCGCCGTACTATCGGTAAATTCTGAGCAATTTACGGGGCCCGCCGCCGGGCCTCTCTTCTCAAGTTCCGTCTTTTCAGTAGCTTGTTGCACCTTCCATTGGTCAGTAAATCGCTCTATAAAAAACATCGTTCCCATGCAGGATGCCGCGTTTTATAGGACAAGCGGCAGGCAAACTGACTAAAAGCCGGTGGCGCGAAAAGCCCAGCGGCCATTCACTAATTCGCTGTCCTGCGGAAGGCAGCTACCCAGCACTCTGTCTTGGAATGGATAGCGGTGGAGAGAAACAGATGCCTCCTACCGTTCTGTTCGTGGATTCAGATCCGTGTTGCCGTACCGAATGGCAAGTGATTTTACAGAATCACGGTTATCGGGTTTTTACCTCGGAAAGTGGAAAATCCGCGATTCAGGATTGCGCCCGCATCAAGCCTGACCTGGTGCTTCTGAATAACTCCTCGCCGGAAGTGGATGGCATTCGCGTCTGCCGCCAGTTGAAGGCCGCTCCGTTGACGCGACTCACACCTGTCGTTCTTATGCTGCCCTCTGCCAGTTCGGCGGAGATCACCCGCGGTATGCAGGCGGGCGCGGACGATTTTTGGGGACGCCCGACATCTCGATGGGAGGCGCTCAGTCGCATCCAATCGCTCCTTCGTTTGAAATCGTATATTGACCGGCAAACGGAATCCGTCATTTTATCGCTGGCTCGAAGCATCGAAGCGAAGGATCCTTTGACGGAGGGCCACTCCGAGCGCCTCGCGGACTATGCGGTTGCGCTTGGCGAGGCCCTGAATTTTTCGGCGGACGATCTTGCCGTGTTGCGCCTCGGATGCCTGGTGCACGATATTGGCAAGGTCGCCGTGCCGGATGCGATCCTGCTGAAGCCGGCGCGCCTTTCGCCGGAAGAAATGGCCATCGTGAAGCAGCACCCCGTGACGGGCGAGGGCATTTGCGCCCCGCTGCAATCCTTCCGCGACGTGCTTCCCACCATCCGCCATCATCACGAACGCATGGATGGCACCGGATATCCCGATGGCCTGTCCGGCGCCTCCATACCCCTGACCGCGCGCGTCGTCCAGGTCGTGGATATTTACGACGCGCTCACCACGGACCGCCCCTACCGCAAGGCCCTGCCGCAGGAGGAGGCGCTCAAGATCTTGTGGGACGAGGCGCTGCGCGGCTGGCTGGATCGCTGGCTGGTGGCGCGCTTCACGGACCTTTGCCAGGATTCGCCCGCTCCCTTCTGGCGGCCCCGGTCCATGCTCGCCGATTACTATAGCGCGCCGCGTGCGGACATCCAGGAGCGATGCTAGGCTCGCCGGGCTTTGCTCGCGATAGGTCGGTTGGATTTTCTTGACCGTCACACACGCGGCTGAAATCCAAATGAACTTGCCCCATGGTTGATCGCGGCTACGCGTTTCGCTATGCTGCGCGGCAGTGAGGTATCGCGGGCGATGATCTGTCCTCAGTGCCGAAGCGGCCAGTGCGTTCGCTCCCGCCGCTGCACGATATTCGATGGGATCGGCACGGTGGCTGGCCTTCGCCCGTGGCGCTGCGTCACATGCGATTTTCGCTTTTACGGCCGGCGCGTGGCGCTCCGGTTCTGCGGCTACGCCCATTGTCCCCGGTGCGGCAATTTCGATCTGTTGCCCATCTCTAGTCAGCGTGTGGATCGAGGACCGGTTCGGGCCGTGCAGCGTTTTCTCGGCGTGCCCGCTTACCGCTGCGATCCGTGCCGGCGGCGCTTTTTCAGCATGCTGCCGCTTCGCCGGATTCTTCCCTCCATCAATCCCGCCGCGCACGAGCGGGTCGACGCCTAGCGCGTCGTCCGGCACTCTCGGCGACGGGTTGCCGCAAATTCATGGCGCTGTCACAGTCTATTCACGAAGCCGGTGTACGGTAAAGGCCGCTGATGCCTGAGCCGCACGTTCCACGCGGCCAGGATTGAGCGCTGCTAGAAGTCAACTTCAAGGAGGATATTGAATGCGAGTACTTGCGGGATGGATGATTGCGCTGGTGTTGGTTGCGATGCCGGGCATGACCGCCGCGGCCGGGAAGGATGCCTCAAAAAGCGCCGGCGCCACTCGCGCGAGGGTCGCAGCGGCAATCCCGTCAGCCGCCGCCGCGAAGGGATCACCAAAAGCGTCCGAAGCAGCCGCAATCGAAGCAGAGCTGCAAGAACTTCGGCAGATGATCGTCGCGCAATCCGCGCAGCTGAAGCAGCAGCAGGACGAAATCCGATCGCTGGAAACCCGATTGGCCGCCAGTGCCGCGACTCCTGGAAAAAATAAAGCGCAGGTTTCCGCGCTTCCGTCCGCGGGGGGTGCAGCGGCTTCCGCTATTTCCGCATCTGGCGCGAAATCTGTCGCGATGGCCTCCGTCGTCCCAGCACCTCAGGAAACACCCGCCGCGCAAGCCTCGAATCCGGAGGTGCCCGTCAGCTGGCGATACAAGGGCATCACTCTGACGCCCGGCGGCTTCATGGCTGCCGAAACCGTATGGCGCGGAAAGGCGCTGGGCTCGGATATCAACACGCCGTTCAACTCTCTTCCCGTGCCCGGCAGCTCGCCGAGCGGCATGTCCGAATTTTTCGGCTCGGGCCGGCAGTCGCGCATCGCCATGCTCGCGGAAGGTAAGCTGGCCGCTGCCAAAATCGGAGGCTATTACGAAGGCGATTTCCTCTCCTCCGGCGTGACCTCGAACAACAACGAGAGCAACAGCTACACCTTCCGCCAGCGACAATTCTGGGCGCAGGCCGCTTTCAATAGCGGATGGACAATTACCGGCGGCCAGATGTGGAGCCTCGTCACCGAGACGAAGAAAGGCCTCGATAACCGTTCGGAAGCCTTGCCGATGACGATTGACGCCCAGTATCACGTGGGATTTAGCTGGGCGCGTCAGTATGGTTTTCGCGTGACAAAAAATCTAGGCAATAAGCTTTGGCTGGGTTTCTCCGTCGAAAATCCGCAGATCACGCTGACGGCTCACGGGAATGCCGCGAATGCCTTGCTCGGTTCCGTGGGTGCGACCGGCGGTCTTTACAACAATCAATCGAACTATTCGTTCAACAAAGCCCCGGATCTGATTTTCAAGGCCGCGGCTGAACCCGGCTGGGGACACTTCGAGATTTTTGGAGTAGTCAGCCAATTCCGCGATCGCATTTTCCCTTGCGCTACGGCCAGCGTTGCGGCGCCTTGCTCGAATGGCGCCACGATTCCATCTGCGTTCGGTGCGCGCAACGATTCTCGCACGGGCGGCGGCATCGGGGCCAACGCGCGCGTCTCGCTGATGGCGAAGCATCTCGACCTGGGAATCCACTTCCTCGGCGGCAGCGGCGTGGGCCGCTATGGCACCACGGGCCTGCCCGACGCGACATTGCGTCCTGATGGCACGCTGGCGCTGGTCCGCAGCTACCAGGCGCTGGGCACAGCCGAATTCCACAATCCGAAATTCGACATCTACACGAATTTTGGCGGTGAATTCGCAGGCCGCACTGCCTATGGCGCGAACGGCGCAGCGGCCGTCGGCTACGGTTCTCCGTTCTTCAACAACTCCGGCTGCTTCACCGAGCCACTGCCCGGCACGAACGGGTTCACACCCGGCAGCGTGGCCGGCTGCACGGCCGACACGCGCAACATCCTCGAAGGCACCGCGGGCTTCTGGTACCGCTTCTACAAAGGGCCGATGGGCATGATTCAGTGGGGCCCGCAGTTCTCCTATGTGATCCGCCACACATGGTCCGGCACTCCCGCCGCAAACGGCGTGAACGCGCCGCGCGTGAACGAGCCGATGCTGTTTACCTCGTTCCGCTATTACCTGCCCTAAAGAGAAAAGCGCGAGGGATCGCTCCAGCCTCCCTCGCGCCTGTTTTTTCTGATTGTTTGCGCCCTACGCGCGGGTGATCGCGATTCTGCCTGCCTGTTCCACGGGCGCCGTGATGGCCAGCGTGTCTCCGGCTTCGGCGGCGGACTCCGAATTTTCAAATTGAACGCGATACGTGCCGGGCGCGAGTCCTGCAATCGTCACGCGAACGGTTTTCGCGATGCGGGTAGTGTCCTCCATTTCCAACTCCAGCGATTTCGCCGCGCGGTGGAACGCAAGCACCTTGATCTCGCCGCGGCTCGCCTCGATATTCACGCCGTCCGCCACCAGCATCACCCGTTTTCGCACGCCATCCTTGGGAACCACTCGCAGGCTTCCATCCGATTCATCCACGCGGCAGCCAAATCCAACTGTGCCGAACGTGGCGTCGTTCACCACGTAGGATTTCGCCGAGCGCACGAACCCCCACAGGCCGGGCCCTCCCTCGAACGTCTTCGGCGGCTCGCACGCAAACGTTCCAGGGTCCAGCTTGAACCATCCGAAGCCCATGCCGTCAGCGAGCACCTGGTGCAGCACGCTCATCACGCCGGCATAACCCTTGATCAGCATCGAAGGGTCGCGCGTATCCTCGAACGCGCGCAGCAGGCACATCCCATTGAGCGCCTCGGAATGCCAGCAGGCGATTTGCCCGCGCAGGTCAGGATGCGCGAATAAATCATTGCCGTAGCAGAACCACACCGGTTGGTCCCCGCCGCGCAGCGCCTGGAGCACGCGGCCAACCTGCTCATTCTTCCGCCGGCTTTCCGCGTCTCCCTCAACCCCGAAATAGCGCGTGAAAAAATACACCTGGTGCTGCCCGGTTTCGTCTATGGCGATTTCGGAGCTGTAAGGATATTCGTCGCGCAGGTAATAGGCGTTGCAGCCCTTCATCAGCTCGCGCAGCGCGGCGTATTCCTGCTTCCAGCCCTCCGCGCGCAGATCCTCCAGAATCTGCACCGCATTCGAGCCGGTAATCAGGCCGTTCGTCTTATATGGACCGGTGGTGAACCATTTTTCGCAGGTCCGGTAGCACATCCGCAGATAATCCTGCGCGCTGCGACGGGTGAGCACGTCGTACTCCCGCCCAATGCGATACATCGCATGATAAATATTTGCCACGAAGCAGTAGTTGTACGTCCGCCAGGTGGCCTGGCTCCGCCCCTTCGACCAACTGCCCCACGGGCTCGATGGGTAGCGCTGCTTCCAGTAAAGCGAAGCGTGCACCTCATATGTCTGCGGGTCCTGAATGTACTTGAACAAGCAATCCGAGATGAAAAGCTCGAGCTTTTCGATCTCGTCGCGCGCGGGAAGATAGACGTTCTTTTCGGAAAGAAATAGCGGCTCGCCGAAGCCTGGATCGTCCGTGCCGCCCACTTCCCACACGTCGTCATTTTCGTCGAAGCGGGTTCCGCGCCGGTAATCGTAGGGAAGGAAGAGGTGATTGCGGTGATAGGGATCGGCCGGGTTTTCATAGAACTGGCGCTCCGCCATGAACTGCCCGCGCGCCTTGATCAATTGCTCGGCGTCTTCCACGCAGTAGAAGTGCAGGTTTGTCCAGCGGTTGCCGCCATGGAGCAGCTTCAGGGTTTTTTGCCCCCGGGTCTGGAACGAGAGCGTCAGCAGAGTCGCGTTCGGCGTGCGAGTCCTGCTCTTCACCGTAATCCCGTCGGAATGCATTTCGATGCCGTCCAGATCGGACGCCGATTGTAATTCCACGTGCACGTCCGTATCTTCCTGTGCCACCATCGAAGGCAGAATGCGAATACCCAGATTGCCGGAGTGCGCGATCTCGCGCTGTATATCGCCGTATTTTTCGATGAACGCGAAGCGGAATCGGTACGCCTGCTTTTGCCCCGGCTCGAGCACCAGCGATGTGTGACCGTTAATCCACGGGTTCCATTCCCAGCCGCGCTGATCCTTGGTCGCCCACGAATGCACGGCCAGCAGATCGGTGCCAATCCAGCCGCCGCGAAAGCGCCCTTCCGCCTTGTAAATGCATTCGAACGCCGCATCCTGCATGCAATGAAACAGAAGAAACGGCGCGTCGCCTCGCGGTCTTTGCAGCAGCACGTACGAACTGTGCCCGGCAACAAACGCGTGCGCCAGCACCTGCTGCTCGTGAATGAATTTTTGTATCGCCGGCATTTTCCCGGTCACGTCCGCCTCGGAAGGCGAAATCCCGTGGTACGGTGCTTCGTAATCGTCATTGGCGCGCAGCGGGAAGGCGAGCTCGCCCAGTTCCAGCGTGCGATCCGTGGTATTCGCGATCTCCACGTCCCAGAGCAGCGAGTGATCCGGCGCGAAGCGATAGCTCATCGCGAGGCTGTAATGCTGGATTCCCGCATCATTCGCGGATTTCTCGCCGTAGCGAACCGCAAACGTGCTGCCGTCGAAGGAAACTCGCCGGCGATCGCCCGATTCCAATGTGGATTCCCGCTTCCACCGCCCCGAAGGGCGCGTGCGAACGAAATTTTCCACGGGCTCCTCGCGCACCCATTCCGGCGTATAAAGATTCCAGATCGTCGTCACCAGGTCGCCCGTCCAATGCGGATCCGATATTTGCGAATTATCTGAATTGCCCAGGAAATTTGTGCCCAGCGAATCCTGGTCGCGCACGATCGAATAAAGCGTTCCGTTGCGCCGATCAAAAGCTGCCGTAACGCCTCCGGATTTAAGCTGCACCAGATCAGCCTTCTCCGTCTTTCGTTGCGGCGCGTTGGATGGCGCCATGCGCCCCTGCTGCCCCGCGTCCGCCGTGCCGAACGCCGCGTCGCCCAGAATGGGCGCTGCACCGATCGTCCCAATAGCCTTCAGCAGGTTGCGCCGCGATACTGTGTTGTCCACGCGTCCCCCGAAATTCGTCCAATCCGCGCTCAAACTAGCAGAAAAATGCCCCGTTGAACATTGCTCCGCGTGCGCCGGGTTGCCGCCTGACTGCCGGTTGTCGGCCGCGCAGAAAAAATTGCGGATGCCGCCGGGCAAAGCTCGATTAGAATCTCGCCGTGACTTTGCGGATCGAAAGCCTGCCATTGCGGCAACCCTATGCGGGGTCGAGGCACGGTTTCAGTAGTCGCGGTGCCTCCCGTTGACGCCAACACATCTTTTTTCTACACCGCTGGAACCCGTTCTGCTGTTTCTCGCCGCCCTTGCTGCCGGTACGCTGAATTCCGTCGCCGGTGGCGGCAGCTTCATTTCTTTTCCGGCGCTGCTTTTCACGCGTATGCCGCCGATCAGCGCCAACGCCACGAACACGGCCGCGCTTTGGCCGGGAACTATCGCCAGCAGCATAGCCTATCGCAAAGCGTTCAGCCCGGAGGCTCGCCGTCTGCTTCCGCCGCTCGTGATTACCGGCCTTTTGGGAGGCCTTCTCGGCGCTCGCATTCTGCTGCACACGCCGCAGGCGACCTTCATGCGGCTGGTGCCCTGGCTCCTGCTGGGCGCCACGATTCTTTTTGCGTCGAGCGGCCGCCTCACCGCCTGGGTGCGGAGCAGGGATAGTGGGAAGCCGCGTTCGCGGTTCGTGCTTGTGGCGGGACTGCTGCTCGAATTGGCGATCGGCGTCTACATCGGCTACTTCGGCGCGGGCGCGGGCATTCTAATCCTCGCGCTGCTCTCATTTTTGGGCTTGCAGGATATTCATGCGATGAACGGCGTGAAGACGCTTGTCGTCAGCGTGGTGAACGGGGTTGCGCTGATCGCCTTCATCGCGGCCCGCGTGATTCACTGGCCATTTGCCGTGGTGATGCTGGCGGGAGCCGCCACCGGGGGGTATGGCGGCGCCTATTTCGCGCAGAAAATGAATCCCCTCTACATCCGCCGATTGGTGATCGTCGTGGGCTTCTCTATGTCCGCATACTTCTTCGTCTACCACTGACCGCGCAAGCGGTATTAGAATGATCGCGCATGATTGAATGGGAGGGCTGCCGATGAAGTTCGCGCTGAAGGTCATCTCGCTCACGCTGTTGATCGTGCTGCTCGGCACCTTCGGAGTCGGCGCCGACGCGCCAAAGGGCGAAATGGTCCAGTTTCCCGCCGGCAAGGAAACGATCGCCGGCTTCGTTGCCGCCCCCGCGAAGGCCGGCCGCTACCCCGCCGTCATTGTGGTGCACGAATGGTGGGGGCTCACCGATTGGATCAAGGAGATCACCACCAAGCTCGCTGATCAGGGCTACGTGGCGCTCGCCGTTGATCTCTATCGCGGGAAAGTGGCGACCGATCCGATGCAGGCCCATGAATTGAGCCGCGGCCTGCCGGAGGATCGCGCCCTTGAGGATTTGAACGCGGGAATTACCTATCTCTTGACGCGCCCGGATGTCGAGCGCACCAGCATTGGCGTCGTCGGATGGTGCATGGGCGGCGGTCTTGCCGTTCGGCTTGCCATGCATGACCAGTTTCTCCGCGCTTGCGTGGTCAATTATGGCGCGCTTCCCACCGATCCCAATGACCTTCAGGCCCTACTTACGCCCGTGCTCGGAAATTTCGGCGCCGAGGACGGCGGAATCACGCCCGCGGACGTCCACGCCTTTGAAAAAACGGTCAAGGGTCTCTCGAATGCGCTGCATCCGCGCATCATTGACGTGAAAGAGTATCCCGATGCCGGCCACGCCTTCATGAATCCCACGAACGCCACCGGCTACCGCCCCCAGGATGCCGCAGACGCCTGGACCCGCACCGTAAACTTCCTGAACCGCTGGCTCAAGTAGCGCGCGGAATTTCCTACTCCTGAGCCTTCGCGAATCGTGAGAATTTGGTTCGCCGCCACATTCTCTATTTTTTGCACACCGCCGCTGGGCCAGCGGATCGCAATCGAATCGGCCTGCCCCGCAGCGCCCAGTCCGAAGTGCAGCCGAAAATCACTTTGCGAGATATAGCTGCCTCCGCTCCGGACCTCCTGAGTCTGTTCGTGCCCTGCGGCGCGTACCGTCACCCGCGCCCCGATTGCGCTGCGATTCGAGCGCGTCCCGATCAGCTTCAGCAGAAGCCAATTGCCGCGCGGCCGGTCGTTGCGCAGCAGGCTGGGGGCATCGAAGGTGTTGCTGACTAGCAGCTCCGTTGCGCCGTCATTATTGAAATCCGCGGCCGCCAGGCCGTGGCTGTTGTATGCCGCGGAAACCCCCGGCCCCGACTCCATCGAAAGGTCTTTGAATCTGCCGTTGTGCTCGTTCCAATAAAGGCTTCTCGGCTCGCGGAAACTCGTGTCTAGCCCTTTGCCATCAATCTCCGGATACACGTGTCCGTTGGCGAGAAAAATATCGGGCCAGCCGTCGTCATCCACGTCCGTAAAAAGCGCGCCCCATCCCAGCCGGTGCAGATTGCTTTCCAGCCCTGCCTGCACGGCAACATCAGAGAACGTTCCATCGCCGTTGTTCAGGTCGAGCGTGGGTATATCGTCCGAGAAATTGGTCTTTACGATGTCCAGCCGCCCATTGCCCAGATAATCCCCGGCGTCCGCGCCCATTCCGGATTGCAGCTTTCCGTCCTCGTTATAGGCCACTCCTGCGCTCAGCCCTTCCTCGGTGAAGCCGCCCTTCCCGTTGTTATGGAAGAGCAGGCTCGCCGTGGAATCGCACGCCACATAAACGTCGGGCCAGCCGTCATCGTCGAAGTCGCCGGGCAAGGCCGAGAAGCATGAATGTCCCCCGGCCGCCGCAATACCGGCTTTCCCGCTGACGTTCGTAAAAGTGCCGTCGCCATCGTTGCGGTAGAGCTCCGCCGGGCTTCCCTTCATGCCCCTCGGCCCGCAGAAAACCTTCACGCCCATCCAATCGCAGGCCGAGGCTATCGTATCGTTCCGCACTGCGCGGGCCGGAAAATCCACATAATTCGCAACGAAGAGATCGAGCCGGCCGTCGCGATCGTAATCGAGAAACGCGCAACCGGTGCCCCATCGCCAGTCGTCATGCCATATTCCAGCCCTCTTGGTCGCGTCCGTGAAGGTTCCATCGCCATTGTTATGCAGTAGGATGTTGTGTCCCCAAGCGGTGACGAACAGGTCCGTCCATCCATCGTTGTCATAATCCCCGGCACACACGCCCTGTTGCCATCCCGTCAGCTTCAGCCCCGCGTTTTGCGTTACATCGGTGAACGTTCCATTGTGATTGTTGTGATAGAGGTGCGCTGTAGGCTCGTCTCCCTTGGGAAAACCATCGAGCGTCGTTCCGTTCAGGAGAAAAATGTCCGGCCATCCGTCGTTGTCGTAATCCAGCACGGCCACGCCGCCGCCCGTGCTCTCGATGATGTACTTTCTCGAGTGTTCACCGCCGTAGACCACCTTTGCGGTAAGTCCCGCGCGTTGGGCGATATCCACGAAGTGAATTTGCGGTGGATCGGGGGCCCCATCCTGGCCCGGGTTCAGCGCACGGGCTCGCTTCGCCGGAATCGTCGCCATCGCGGCCCAGCAGACGGGCCCCAGCACCAGACCGAGGACGTATTTTTGCGGCGTCTTCACGGTGGATTGGTTCGCGGCGGAATCTTACAACCGCGCGACCTATTGGCGAAGAATTTTTGCCGCGGCCCAGCGCATGGTACGCTACGGAGGAAATTCTCGATTGAGGTGGCCGCGAGCTTTCGCGTGACGCATCTTCCTAAAATTTCCCGGCGCGATCTGCTGAAATCAGCGGGCGGAGCGCTTCTGGCAGCGGGCGTAGCCTGGCCCCGCCCGCTTGTCGCGACACCCGCCGCGCTTCCCGCCACCTTCGTGGACGTCGCGGCCCGCTCGGGCATCACCTTCCGCCATGACAATGCCGCCTCGAGTCAAAAATATCTGATCGAGACAATGGGCTCGGGTTGCGCCTGGATTGATTATGACCAGAACGGGTTGATGGACCTTTACCTCGTGAATGGCGCCGCCACTCGCATTTACAACCCCCCGCATCCGCTTCGCAGCGCGCTCTACCGCAATAACGGCGACGGCACGTTTACAGACGTCACTCAGAAGGCGGGCGTCGGCGCCGAAGGACTTTTCGGCATGGGAGTTGCCGTCGGCGATTACGACAACGACGGTTTCCCTGATCTGCTCGTCCTCGGTTACGGCCGTTCCATTCTGTATCACAATAATGGCGACGGCACGTTTACCGACGTCACGACAAGGGCAGGCGTGGCCAATTCGGGCCGTTGGGCGTCGAGTGCCGCCTGGTTCGATTACGATAACGACGGCCGCCTTGACCTCATCATCGCCAATTATGTGGATTGGTCCCCCGAGCGCAATTTTTATTGCGGCGATCACGGCCCCGGCCTCCGCAGCTATTGCCATCCTGACGATTACAATCCCGTCCCGCCGGCGCTCTATCACAATAATGGCGACGGCACTTTTACCGACGTCAGCAAATCATCGCGGGTCGGCCTGAAATCCGGCAACGGCCTTGGCGTGGTTACCTTCGATTACGATGACGATGGCTGGCAGGACATTTTCATCGCCAACGATTCGATGGCCAACTTCCTGTTTCGCAATAATCGCGACGGAACGTTTTCTGAGGTCGGCTACACCGCAGGTGTCGCCGTAAGCATGGATGGCGCCGCCGAGGCCGGCATGGGTGTGGACGCCGCCGACGCCAGCGGCGACGGCCGCATGGACCTGATCGTCACGCATCTCGATACCCAGCTCGCGCGCTTCTATCGAAATCTCGGCAAGCAGGGCTTCGAGGACGCCACGCTGCGCTCGAAAATCGGTTACGCCACCTATCACATGAGCGGCTTTGGCGCGCGCTTCATGGATTTTGACAACGACGGTTTGCGCGACGTCTTCATGGCCAATGGCCACGTCCTGGACAATATTCAGCGCTACCACGCCGACACGCACTACGCCGAGCCTAAATTGATGTTCCGCAATACGGGAAACGCCATATTCGAAAACGTGAGCGCGAATCTTGGTTCCGATTTTCGGCTTGCTCGCGTCAGCCGCGGCGCGGCCATCGGAGATTTCGATAACGACGGCGACCTCGACATTCTGGTGAACAACAACGGCGAAGCGCCGCAGCTACTTCGCAATGACGGGGGCAACGCTAATCATTGGCTCCAGATATTTCTGGCTGGCACACGTTCGAACCGTGATGGCGTAGGCGCGCGCGTGAAGCTCACCGCGGGCGATCTGGTGCTTTACGATCAGCGGAAGGGCGGAATGAGCTATCAATCGGCGCAGGACCCGCGGCTGCACTTCGGGCTCGGCCACCGCACGAAAATAGACTCGATTGAAATTAGATGGCCGAGCGGCGAGACGACGAAGCTCTCTAATCTTCCTGCGGATCAGATTATCTCGATCAAGGAAGGCGCCGGCGTCATCCCGCGCGCTTTTCCGCGCGTCCGCTCGATCTGACCATCATGGGTGAGGCGTTTTCGCCGTATTCTGCTCCACTGCCGAACCAACGTACCCGCCCTTGGTTTCGCCGGGCGAGGTGCGAATGCGTTCCACTTCGTCCTGGTTCAATCGCGAGAGAATGGCGAGCATCGCCTGGCTTTGCTGCGCGTCGCCCTTCCGCCGATACGCCGCGGCGAGATGCGAATACGCCGACGTGTTTCGCGGATCGAGCTGGCGCGCCGTTTCCAAGTGGGCGATTGCGTCGTCCACTCGCCCTTCCATCAAGTAAATCTTTCCCAGCGTCACCTGCGAAGGCGCATAGTTGGGCCGCTCCGCCACGGATTTCTCCATCGCAGATTGGGCCTGGGCAAACTGCGGTTGGCCCGGAACTGCGCCTTCGCGCAGCAGCGATTCCCCCAGCACCTGCAGCACCAGATAATTCGTGCTGCCTTTCGCAACGGCCTCCTGCGCCACGCGCAGCGCCTCCGGGATGTTGCCCTCCTGCAAGTTCCTGTTTGCCATCGCCATGTACGCGATATCGCTTCCCGGCGCGAGTTTGCTGGCCATATCCATCTCGCCCTTGGCCAGGTCCAGCCGGTCCAGCTTGATCAGGAGCATGCCGCGCTCGAAGTGCAACTTCGCCGATCGCGGCACGTGCTGCAAACCCATATCCGCCACGCTCAGCCCAAGAGTGTAGTTGCGCTGGTCCAGGCACGCGTCCGTCACGTAGAGGTACAGCTTTTCATTGTCCGGCTCTTGCGCCACGGACTTTTTCAGCGCATCCAGCCCTTCCTTTCCCTGCGAATTTCCGATGTAGGCTTGCGCCAGCAGATTCTCCGCCATGGCGGTATCGTTTCCTTCCTGCCGAATCTGCGTCAGCAGCTCTATCGCTTTCTTGAACTGCTTTGTTCCCACATAGCAGAGTGCCAGGTTGAATCCCGCCGCGTATTCTTCCGTCACGCGCCCGCGCGCCGCTACGAGATGGGGGATCGCCTCTTGGAACTTACCCTGCCGCGTAAGGGCGCTGCCCGTTTGAAGCTCCGCTTCGGCGCTCTGCGTGGGGTCCAGGGATGGCTCGGCCGCTTGATTCCGCTGCGCTTCGGCGGGGAATTGTGCGCCCGCGCTCCGGCATATCCCTGGCGTGAAGATCGCCAGCAGCAGAGCTGCGCCGCAAAGGAAGGGAACTGCAATTCGCGGTGTCGAAACTTGCTTCGTTTCTCTCACGGCTACGTCTCGCGGCAGCCAGCCTGCCGTCCACTCGCGCCTATCATGCCACACCGCGGGATCGTCTGGCCGCGCTTTCGGCCGGCGTGCGCCCGGCGCCCATGTTTCGCTCGATTCTGCCTCCCGCGATAGAATGTCACCGGGGCAAAATCGAAGAGGAGACACAACGATGGCACTTCGCGATGCAATCTTGCCGGAATTCGATCATGAAATGCAGAGCACGCGCCGCACCCTGGAACGCGTTCCAGAGGGGAAGTCCGATTGGGCGCCTCACCCGAAATCCATGAAAATGGGCCGCCTCGCCGGCCATGTCGCCGAACTTGCCGGATGGACCGTGGACGCCCTTAGCAAGGACTCGCTAGACGTGCGCCCCGTCGGCGGCCCACAACATCAGCCGATGGTGATGAGCTCCCGCAAGGAGCTTTTGGAAAAGTTTGATAAGAACGTCGCCGCCGCGCACGCCGCAATCGCCGCCGCCAGCGACGAAACGATGCTAAAGCCTTGGAGCCTGCTGGCTGCCGGCCAGGTGATCTTCACCATGCCGCGCATCGCGATCATTCGCGGCTTCGTGCTGAGCCATATCATTCATCATCGCGCGCAGCTCGGCGTCTATCTCCGCCTGAACGACGTGCCCGTGCCCTCGATCTACGGCCCTTCGGCGGACGAATCCAACATGTAAGCGCGATTCTCTGTCGTGCCAGCGCCTCCGGCGGAGCCTATGCGGAACCCGCCGGCACAGCCCCGCCATGCAACATTTCCTGTGAAACGGGGTTCTTAATAGCAGGCCTGAAGCGCCGGTCCGGCGGCGTTGCGCTGGAAGCGGCGCCCCGCGGAGGTGCCGGGATGCGGAAATATACGCTGGTTCTGGCGGCGTCGCTTTTGGCGGCCCTGGTCGCCGTTCCGCCAGGATTGAACGCCACTCAAAAGCCCAAGCCACGGGCCCTTAAGGTCGTGCTGGCGCGGCAATCCACCGCCGATCCGATCCAGATCATGAAGCATTTGGGCGAAAAGTGCCCTAACGTCACCCTCACCACAAATCCCAAGCGATCCGACTACATGCTCTACGCGGGCGGATGGCCCGGCAATTATCGCTTCATGGTCATCGCGCACGGCGGCGACACCATCTACGCCACCGAGACGGCTTTCCTCAGCAACGCCGTAAAAGACGTTTGCAACTTCCTGAATAGCAAGCAGTAACCGCGCAATCCGGGGCGCCGACACATCGCTGTTCGGCGCGCCTGTCCTTTCGTACAGGTCCGCCTGACCTCGCGGGCGGTGTCCTTTTTCTGTACTTTTCCTGTACTTCGCCCTGACCTGCCGCATGTTAGCGTTCCCGTTTGAAAACTAAACGCAAGAAAATGATGGATTTCGGAATGTCGAGCTCCTTGCCGGCCACCAGTCACAGCACTGCGAGCCACCGCTCGCAGCTGCGGCACACCTCAAAAATCCATAGCTTATCCGTTCTCGGAAGCTTCCCCGATAATTTCCCGCAAGGCCGGCTCAATTTCCGGGCAGGCGAACTTAAACCCCAGATCCAACAGCCGCTTCGGAACCGCGCGCTGGCTTCCAAGCAGCAGCGCCTCTCCCATTTCGCCGAAGGCCATCTTCAACGCGAGCCGCGGCACGCGAAAGAGTGCCGGCCGATGCAGCACCCGCGCGGCAATCCGGGTGAACTCGCCGCTTGTGACCGGGTTGGGAGCCACGGCATTCGCGGCGCCTCGCAGCCGCTCGTCCGCGATCGCCATCTGGATCGCGCCCACCGCATCAGCCAGCGCGATCCAGGCCATCCACTGCTTCCCGCTTCCCACCGTTTCGCCCAATCCGAACCGGAAAGGCGCCAGCATGCGCGGCAACGCGCCGCCTTTGGCTGCCAGCACCACTCCGAACCGCAGGATCACCGTCCGAATTCCATGCGCTTCGGCGCGCGCCGCTTCGGCTTCCCAATCGCGGGCCAATCGCGCCAGGAAATCCTCGCCAGGTTCGCTCTCCTCGATCAGAATCTCGTCTCCGCGATCCCCATAAATTCCGGTTGCGGAGGCGGACACAAACACGGCCGGCTTCTTCGCCAGCCCGCCCATCGCGTTCACCAGCACACGCGTCGAATCAATGCGGCTGCTGCGCAGGATTCGCTTTCGCTCGGCGGTCCAGCGCCCTTCGCCGACGCTCGCCCCGCTCAGGTTCACCACCGCGTCGGCACCCTCCAGTCCGGCTGCATCCACGGACCCGTTCTCCGGGTCCCACCAGATCCAGCCTGGATCATCGGTAGGTCCGCCGGGACGGACCATATGCGCGACGCTCTGCCCCGCCGCGCGCTCGGATTTGGTCAGAGCCGTGCCCAGAAGTCCGGATGCACCGGCAATAATGATTTTCAAGGCTTCACCGACGCCGATCTTGCGACTTGCGTTGCCACACACGCTACTTCGCGGCGCGCCGCCCGTCAATGGCAGGCGCCTGCCGCGCCGCTTCTCCTAAATGATAGTGCGTTTTACCGCACCGGGCGCCCTTCCCCCTTGCGCCGTGGGTTAGAATCATCGGCTTCGCGTCGCACAATGGCGAATGCCCTTGCGGGCGCGGCAGCAAAACGTGTCGTCAGTCTGAAGAGGTTGTGGTGAATCGTATGCGCCGGCGCCTGGGTTTCCCGGCAATGTTGGGAGTGTCTGTCTTTTTCGTGGCTGCATTGCTGGCCATGGCGAAGCACCGCCCTGCGCAGAGCCCCGCCGGCAACGATTCCGCCATTGCCGGTTTTATTCCATCGCGAGTCGCGCAGCAGCGCGAAATCGAGCAACGCCTTCAGGCCATCCCCGATCCAGCGCGCGCCGAAGCCGACATCCGCTATCTCACGCGCTCGCCCCACATGGCGGGCACCGAAGCCAGCCACCGCGTCGCCGAATGGTTGCTGGGGAAATATCGCAGCTACGGCTTTGACGCCCGCATCGTCACCTACAAAGCATGGCTGCCGCTCCCGCGCGAAATCAAGCTCGAAATCACCGCGCCCGTCCGCCGCACCCTGGGCACGCCCGAGCAGCCGATTTCCGCCGACCAGAGCAGCTCCGATCCTCGCGCCGCTGTGGGATTCAATTCGTATTCCCCATCCGGCCAGGTCACGGCGCCTGTGGTCTACGTGAACTACGGCACGCAGGAAGATTATGAGGAGCTGGATGCCCTCGGCGTCAGCGTGCGGGGCAAGATCGTGCTCGCCCGCTATGGCCGTGGATATCGCGGCATCAAGGCAAAGCTCGCCGAGGAACGCAAAGCCGCCGCCCTGATTCTCTATTCCGATCCCTCAGACGATGGGTATGAAGCCGGCCGGACCTACCCTCGCGGCCCGTGGCGTCCCGCAAGCGGCATTCAACGCGGTTCGATTTTGTACACGCAGCTTTACCCGGGCGATCCGCTTTCTCCGGCCATCAATGGAACGCAACAGCAGCACATCTCCCCGGCCGATGCCGCCAGCCTGCCGCACATCCCCACCATGCCGATCAGTGCCGAAGACGCGCGCGTCATTCTCGAAAATCTCGGCGGCAAGCCTGTTCCCGATGGTTGGCAGGGCGGGCTGCCCTTCGGCTATCGCATCGGTCCCGGCGCCGCCAAGGCGCACCTCAAAATCGAAATGGATTATCAGGAGCGCCCGATCTACGACGTGATCGCCACCCTTCCGGGCGCCAACGACAACCAGTGGGTTGTTCTTGGCAATCACCATGATGCCTGGGTCTTTGGCGCCGCCGATCCGGCCAGCGGCACGGCCGTCATGCTCGAGACAGCCCGCGCCCTTGGCGACCTTGCGCGCTCCGGATGGAAACCGCGCCGCACGATCGTGATGTGCGAATGGGATGGCGAAGAGCCCGGTCTGCTCGGCTCCACGGAATGGGTCGAAGCGAATCGCGCCGAACTGCAAGCCAAAGCCGTTGCCTACATCAACGTGGATGTCGGCATCACCGGCTCGAATTTTGCAGCTTCCGCCACGCCGTCCCTTGACCATCTGGTGCGCGACGTTACCCGCGAGGTCCAGGATCCCGATGGCGCGGGAACTGTCTATCAGGAATGGGCTGCGCAGACCCTTGGCGCACCCCAGGCAAGTGGAGACCCCGCAGGCTCTCCGAAGATTGACACGCTTGGCGACGCCCCGCTCGGCGGCTTGGGCGCCGGCTCCGACTTCTGCCCGTTCCTCGATTACGCCGGCATTCCCTCGGTTGATATGGGTTTCCAGGGCGACTACGGCGTCTATCACTCGATCTACGATGATTTTCGCTGGATGAAGCGCTTCGGCGATCCTGGATTCCGCTATCACGCCGCGCTCGCCCGCGTCCTGGGGACGCTTGCCCTGCGCCTCGACGAAGCTGGCGTGCTCCCCTACGGCTTTTCCGACTACGCCGCGAAAATTGCCGCCGCCGAAAAGCCTTTGGTCCAGGCCGCCGCAAAGCAAGGCGAGGCGGGCGCGCTCGATGAAGTCACCGCGGCGGTCTCCAATTTCTCCGATGCCGCCGCCCGCGCATCGCGCGCGATGGATGCCATCCCCGCTACGCTCGATCCCGACGCGAGGCAGCGTCTGAACCGCGAACTTGCCGGCGTCGAGCAGCAGCTTCTCTCGCCCGAAGGCCTGATTGGCCGCCCCTGGTACAAGCACACCATCTACGCCCCGGGAATGTACGCGGGCTATGCCGCCGAAATGCTTCCCGGCATCAATGACGCGCTCAGCCAGCACGATGCGGCCGCCCTGCAGCGCGAGGCGAATGCCCTCACCGCCGCCCTGCGCCGCGCCGCCGCGCGCTTGGACGAAATCTCGCAATTCGCCCCCGCCGCCAATCCCCTGGTAGTTGACCAGCACCTGACCGGCGCCGGCAACTAGCGCTGTTCGAGAAATCGCCGAATCTCCGCCAGCACGCGCCCCAGCATCGCCTGCGTCAATTTCCCCGTAAACGTGTTCTGCTGGCTCGGATGGTACGAGGTATAAAGGCGCGGCAGCTCGCCGGGAAAGTCGTAGACCGCGCCATGGCGGAAGGGAAACGCCGCATGGCTCGCGATCGCGCCTCGCTCCTTCAGCAGGCCCAGGTAGACGCGCATTGCCAGGCCCCCAAGCGCCAGGATCGCACGCGGGCGAATCACCGCCAACTCGCGCTCGAAATATGGCCGGCAATTCGCAAGCTCGCTCGGCAGCGGCTTGTTTTCCGGTGGCGCGCAGCGCGCCGCCGCCCCGATATACGCATTCTTCAGCGCCAGCCCATCGCCGCGGCGCATGGATTCCGCCTGATTCGCGAATCCCGCTTCAAAAAGCGCGCGGTACAGAAAATCCCCCGAACGGTCGCCCGTGAACATCCTCCCGGTTCGATTCGCCCCGTGCGCGGCGGGCGCAAGCCCCAGAATCAGCAGCTTCGCCCGCGGATCGCCGAAACCCGGCGCCGGTTTACCCCAGTAATCGCAATCGCGGAACGCCAGCCGCTTTTCCCGGGCCACGCGCTCGCGATATTCCACCAGCCGCGCGCATTTGCGGCACGCCACGATCTCCGCATTCAACTTTTCGAGTTCCTGGGCCATCTCGCCAAGCTATCACGATTTCTTCCGCGGACGTCTGTTCCGCCCGCCGCTATCAACCGCCGTGTAGCAGGTCGGCATAAAATTGACAGTCCTTCGTGCCGCGGATAGCATTTGACGGTGGAAACCGGTGCTATTGTGAAGAACATACTCGATCGAATCGTCGAGGCCCGCCGCGCCTCCGTCGAGCATCGCAAGCGCGTCTTGCCGGAGGTGGCGCTGAAAATCGCCGCCCGCGAGAAGGCCCCCGCACCGCGCGATTTCGCCGCGGCCCTTTCCCGCGATGGCTTCAACGTCATCGCCGAGCTGAAGAAGGCCTCTCCCTCGCTCGGCTTGATTCGAGAGGACTACGAACCCGCGGCGCTTGCTCGCGCGATGGAGCAGGCCGGCGCGGCCGCGCTTTCCGTACTCACGGAGGAGGATTTCTTTTCCGGCTCCCTGGCCGATTTGAAGCAAGCGCGCAAAGCCGCGCAGCTTCCGATCCTGCGCAAGGATTTTATCGTGGACCCCTGGCAAGTCTGGGAAGCGCGCGCCGCGGGCGCGGATTCCTTCCTGCTGATCGCCGCCGTGCTGCCCGATGCAGCCCTGCGCGAATTGCTCGATCTTGGCCGCTCGCTCGCCATGGAGCCCCTCGTCGAGGTGCATGCGCGCGAAGAAGTAGATCGCGCACTCGCCGCTGGCGCGCGCATCATCGGCGTCAATAATCGCGACCTGCGCGATTTCCAGGTCCGCGTCGAAACCTCTCTCTCGCTCGTCGAAATGATTCCCCAGGATTGCATCGCCGTCAGCGAATCCGGCCTGCGCACGCACGACGATCTCCACCGGCTGCGACTCGCCGGCTTTGACGCCTTTCTGATCGGCGAGCATCTGATGAAGAGCCCTGATCCGGCCCGCGGCCTCCGCGAATTGATCGGTGCCCCGGCGGCGCGCGAATAATCGCCATGGAACACGTGAAGATAAAAATCTGCGGCATCACCAATTGGCCGGACGCGCGGCGCGCCTGCGAAGCGGGCGCGGATTTCCTCGGCTTCAATTTTTTCGCGGGCAGCCCGCGATGCATCAGCGTCCGCAAGGCGCGCGCCATCGTCCGCCGCCTGCCCAAGCGCGTCGCCGCCGTCGGCGTCTTCGTCAACGAATCGCCGTGCGCCATCTCCGAAATCGCCGAAGCCGTCGGCTTGCATTACGTGCAGTTGCACGGCGAAGAGTCGCCCGCCGAGATATCCCGCCTCGGCCGCTCCATTCCGGTCATCAAGGCGATTCGCGTCCGCAGCTCCGTTCCCGCCGCATTGTCCGCCTCGCGCCTGCGCCCGTTTGAAAGCGCCAGCGCTTTTCTCCTCGATGGCTTCGAGCCGGGAAATCGCGGCGGAACGGGCAAGACGTTCGATTGGAGCCTCGCCGCGGCCGTTCGCAGGCGCGCCGTTCGCATTTTCCTCGCGGGTGGCCTCACGCCCGCGAACGTAGCGGACGCCATTCGTGCGGCGCGGCCTTATGCGGTAGACGTCTGCAGCGGCGTCGAAGTCAGCCTCGGCAAAAAAGACCCCGCGAAGCTCGAAGCCTTCGCGCGTGCGGTGCGCGACGCACGGCGTGCCCCTGCTCGCCGCGTCGCCCGCGTCGCATCCGCGCCCCGCGCGCGGAAGAAAGCCATGGCCAAGCGATGAGCTCCGCCCCGCACCAATCGCCAGACGCGCGCGGCCGCTTCGGCCCTTACGGCGGCCGTTACGTCCCCGAGACGCTAGTCGCTCCCCTCGAGGAACTCGAGCGCGCCTATGCCGCCGCTCGCTCCGATCCGGCGTTCCAGGCGGAACTCGACGATCTGCTGCGCAATTTTGCCGGCCGCCCCACGCCGCTGCAATTCGCCTCGCGCCTCACGGCGCAGCTTGGTGGCCCGCGCATTTACATCAAGCGCGAGGACCTGCTCCACACCGGCGCGCACAAAATCAACAACTGCCTCGGCCAAGGCCTCCTCGCCGTTCGCATGGGCAAAAAGCGCGTCATTGCCGAAACTGGCGCCGGCCAGCACGGCGTCGCCACCGCCACCGTCGCCGCCCGCCTCGGCCTTTCCTGCACCGTTTACATGGGCACGGAGGATATGGAGCGCCAGCGCCTCAACGTCTTCCGCATGAAGCTCCTCGGCGCCGAAGTGATCGGCGTCGAATCCGGCAGCCGCACGCTCAAGGACGCGATCAACGAAGCCATGCGCGATTGGGTCACCAACGTCCGCACCTCGCATTACCTGCTCGGCTCCGTGCTCGGCGCGCATCCCTATCCGCAAATGGTCCGCGATTTTCACCGGGTAATCGGCCAGGAAGCCCGCGAGCAGATCCTTCGCGCCGAAAATCGCCTGCCGGACGTTCTCCTCGCCTGCGTTGGCGGAGGCTCGAATGCCATCGGCCTGTTCCACGCCTTCCTCGATGATCCCTCGGTGAAAATGGTCGGCGTCGAAGCGGGAGGCCGCGGCGCCGCGCTCGGTGAACATGCCGCCCGCCTGGCCTCCGCCCGCGGATTTGCGGGAGCGAATCCCGGCGTCCTGCAAGGGACGTACACCTACGTGCTCCAGACCGCCGACGGCCAAATTTCCACCACGCATTCCATTTCCGCCGGCCTCGATTACCCCGCGATCGGCCCCGAGCACGCCTGGCTCGCCGATCAGCATCGCGCCGAATACACCGCTGTCAGCGACGCGGAAGCCATAGACGCGGCCCGCACCCTCGCCCGCGTCGAAGGAATTATCCCCGCGCTCGAATCGGCGCACGCCGTCGCCGAATTGATTCGCCGCGCCCCGAAAATGAACTCCGGCGAAATCGCCATCCTGAATCTTTCGGGCCGCGGCGACAAAGATATGGAGACTCTCTCGCGCTATGTCTGAAGCCGCCGCCGAAGCCCATCCGCACTCGCCGAAGCAAGGCCCAGCCGAAGGCCGCATCGCCCGCGCCTTCGCGCGCCTCGCGCAATCCCGCGAACTCGGCATCGTCGCCTATATCACCGCCGGCGATCCTTCGCTCGATGCCAGCGTGCAGATCGCCCTTGCCGCCGCACAAGCCGGCGCCTGCCTCATCGAACTCGGCGTGCCCTTCAGCGATCCCGTGGCCGACGGCCCCACGATCCAGCGCTCCAGCGAACGCGCCATCCGCGCCGGCGCCTCGCTCGCAGGCGTCATCGAAGTCGTCCGTCGCATACGCGCGCAATCGCAGGTGCCGCTGATTCTCTTCAGCTATTTCAATCCGATTCTGCGCATGGGCCTCGAAAAATTCGCCGCCTCCGCCGCGCAGGCCGGCGCCGATGGCGCCCTCGCCACCGATCTCACGCCCGAAGAAGCCGCCGAATATCGCGCCGCCATGCGCGCGCGCAATCTCGGCACGATATTCCTCGCCGCGCCCACTTCCAATGACGCCCGCCTCGCCCGCATCGCCGAATGCTCTTCCGGCTTCCTTTACCTGATCTCGCGCACGGGCGTAACCGGCGCGCGCGAAGCCCTTCCCGAGGACCTGCCCGCGCTCGTCGCGCGCACGCGCCGCTTCACGCGGCTTCCGCTGGCCGTCGGTTTCGGCGTCTCGCTTCCCGCGCACATCGCCGCCCTGCGCGGCGTTGCCGATGCCGCCGTCGTGGGCTCCGCGCTCGTCGCCGAAATCGAAAAATCCGCATCCGCCGCCGAGGCCGCCTCCAGCGTAGCCGAACGCGTCCGCCTTCTCGCCGAAGCCGGCCGTTCCCGCTAGCCTCGCGCGGCCGCATACGGGGGCGGTTTGAATTTTCTTCACCTGTCGCGCCGGAGCGGAGTTCGTCCGCGAAGGCGGATCGTGACGCAAGGGCCCAAAATTCAAGCTGCCCCGTGCCTCAGCCCCTCGCCGTCTGACTTCCGCCGTTCGCCGTGCGATAATGTCTCTTTGCATGGCTTTCGTGGCCGGCCCGCGGAACGATGCCGCCGCCGCGCCGCCAGAAGGGGAGAACCTCATGGCACTGCGTGATGCGTGGATCGAGAAGCGATTGGCTGATTCCGGCGAATCTTCGAATGGCAATGGCGCGCGCCCCGGGCGCAACGTCTCCCAAATGCACTATGCCCGCCAGGGCATCATCACGGAGGAGATGCAATACGTCGCCTTACGCGAAAAGCTCGCCCCGGAAATCGTCCGCGACGAAATCGCCCGCGGCCGCGCCATCGTTCCCGCGAATATCAATCACCGCAATCTCGAGCCGATGGGCATCGGCGTCGCCTTCGCCTGCAAAATCAACGCAAATATCGGCAATTCCGCCACCACGTCGCACATCGAAGGCGAACTCGAAAAATTGCATCGCGCCGTCCATTTCGGCTCCGACACCGTCATGGACCTTTCCACCGGCGGCGATATTCCCGCCATTCGCAAAGCCATCATCGAAGCCTCGCCCGTTCCCATCGGTACCGTGCCCATTTACGAAGCGATCTCCCGCGTCCGCCGCGCCGAGGACCTCAGCATTTCCGTCATGCTCGAAGTAATCGAGGAGCAAGCCGAGCAGGGCGTGGACTACATGACCATCCACGCCGGCGTCCTCCGCGAATTTCTCCCGCTCGTTCGCCATCGCATCACGGGCATCGTCAGCCGCGGCGGCGCGCTCCTCGCACAGTGGATGAGCTTCCACAAGCGCGAAAATTTCCTCTACGAGAATTTCGGCGCCATCTGCGAAATCTTCCGCAAGCACGATGTCAGCTTCTCGCTCGGCGATGGCCTTCGCCCCGGCTGCCTCGCCGACGCCAGCGACGAAGCCCAATTCGCCGAGCTGCGCGTCCTCGGCGAGCTGACCAAAATCGCCTGGCAGCACGATATCCAGGTCATGATCGAAGGCCCCGGCCACATTCCGCTCGATCAGATCGAGCTTCAGGTGAAAAAGGAAAACGAGCTTTGCCACGAAGCCCCCTTTTACACCCTCGGCCCCCTCGTCACCGATATTGCCCCCGGCTATGACCACATCACCAGCGCCATCGGCGCGGCTATGATCGGCTGGCACGGCGCCTCGATGCTCTGTTACGTCACCCCGAAGGAGCATCTCGGCCTCCCGAATGCCGCCGACGTTCGCCAGGGCGTCATCGCCTATAAAATCGCCGCGCATGCCGCGGACGTCGCCCGCCATCGCCCCGGCGCGCGCGATCGCGACGACGCGCTCAGCTACGCCCGCTTCCTCTTCGATTGGAATAAGCAGTTCGATCTCTCGCTCGATCCCGAAACCGCGCGCGCCATGCACGACGAAAGCCTGCCCGACGATTTTTACAAGGAGGCGAAATTCTGCTCGATGTGCGGCCCGAAATTCTGCTCGATGAACGCCACGCAGATCGCCGAAATCTATCAGGGCCATGACCAGAAAGACCGCGAACAAAAATTCGCCCAGCTTTTGTCCAAGGTATCTTCGGCGGCGCGTTAAGCGCCGCGCGCCGGTCACGAAGGGAGCGCCGCTATGGAATTTCTGTTCTTCACGGCCCTGCTTTACTTTTTGCCTTCGATCATCGGCCACCGCAAGCGCGATTTTGCCGCGATCTTCCTGATGAACTTCTTCCTCGGCTGGACCGTCATCGGCTGGATCGCCGCCCTGGTCTGGGCCTGCCGCGCGAGGGAGAAATGCGCGCCAACCATCGTCTTCGCCGCCGCCGGTATGCCCGCCGTGTATGCCGCGGGATCAATCCCATCCGCCGCCGCCCATTATTGCAGCCGTTGCGGATCCCGCGCGCTCTCCGCGGCCCGTTTCTGCTGGTCCTGCGGCCGCGCCATCTAAGTTTTGAAAGAGCGCCCCCTGCGGCGATGGGTTAAGATTTGAACGCAGCGCCGTGGCCTTCAGCGCGGCACAATTCTTAACCGCAAGCGCCGCGCCGAATGCACTCGCACAATCCCAACCCGCCCGCGCCCCAGCCCCAGGACGCAACCCTCCGCGAAGAATTCAATCGCTGGGCCGGCGCCGGTAAGGGCGAATCCATGGAACAGGACCACTGGCCGATCACGCGGCCCGTCCTCGCCCAAATGCGCATCGCCCCAGACGATCATATTCTCGATCTCGGCTGCGGCGCCGGATGGCTCTCCCGCATTCTCGCCCGCGGCGTCCCGCGCGGCCGCGTCCTCGGCGTGGACATCTCCGACCAGATGATTCGCCGCGCCCAAGAAGCCATGCCTGCCGTGGCGGGCCCGTCTCCCGATGCCGCCGCCAATCTCGAATTTCGCGTCGGCTCAGTGGATGCCATTCCCTCCGACGCGAATTCCTTCACCCGCATCATCTCCGTCGAGTCCGCCTACTACTGGCCCGACCCCGCGCGCGGCGTGCGCGAAATGTTTCGCGTCCTGCGCCCCGGCGCGCCTGGCCGCCGTGGCGGTTCCGCCTGGATCGTCATCAACTACTACCGCGATAACCCGCACTGCCATCAGTGGGGCGCAATCCTCTCCATCCCCGCGCACCTGCTCTCCGCCGGCGAATGGGCGCGCCTCTTTCGCGACGCCGGCTTCGCCCAGGTCGCCCACAGCCGCGTCCCCGACCCCACCCCGAATCCAGAGGTTTACACCGGCCGCTGGTTCCGCGACGCCGCCCATCTCGCCGCCTTCCGCCGCGAAGGCGCCCTCCTCGTCCACGGCACAAAGCCCTGAGCAGCGCGTAAGGGCCGGCCGCCAAAATCTCTTCCGCCGAGAAGATCGTAATGGGCCAGTTTGAATTTTTTGGACCGCGACACAAGAAGTTAAAATTCAAGCTGACCCGCCACGGAGAAGATCATTTCCTTCCAGGCGAACGCAGTTGCACACCCTCGCCTTAGCCCGCCCGCACCTCAGCCCCAACCTGCGGGATTCGCGGCACCTATCGGCGCAGCCCCCGCCCGAAGATTGGAACCTCGCGTGCCTTATCCAACCGGGGTCGAAACCCGCGCGCCCTTCCCCGGCAATGGGCGGCAATAGGGGAAACTATGAAAAAATTCGCACCAATCGCTCTATTCGCCTTTTTTCTCGCCGCTTCCCCATCCTTTGCCGATAGCGTCAATCTCGCCGCCACAGGCGCGGACGGCACAGCCTGGGTTTTCGGCACCCTTCCCGGCGTAGGGCAGGAAACCCTCGCGGCGCAATTCACCCTTTCAAGCGCCACCCAGATTGATCAGGTCACCCTGGGCATCGCGGACTTTAACCATAGCGGCCTCTCGTACGGCGTCGCCATCGTGAACGCCCTCACCGGCGGCGCCACCCTCTGGAGCGCCATGCTGAGCGGCAGCGATCCCGCCGCCGCCGTTTCCATCACCCTCGACGCCGGAACGTACTATCTCCTTGGCCCCACCACCCCCATCGGCGGCGATTCCGCGACCTTCGGCTGGAACGAATCCTCCGGCACTCTGTTGCAGACGGGCGGCTCCGTCCAGCAAGCAATCTGGGCAGACGCGATCCTATCCGGGGGCGACACCGGCTGGTCCGAATTCGCCGGCAATTCCCTCGAGTTCAGCCTCTCCGGCGCCACCCTCCCCGTCACACCCACCCCCGAACCCGCCAGCGCAGCCCTTTTCGCCACCGGCATCTTCGCCCTGGCCCTCCTGGCCTTCCATCGTCGCCGCGCCCAAGCTGGCAATTCGCAGACGTAACGCCCGCCGATTGTTGAGGGCCCTGCCCGCGTCTGCGATAAAAAACACGCTACCTCCACCGTCCTGCTGCTGGCAGCGTCCCAGCCGAAACCAATCCACGTCACACTTCGAATCAGCACGAATCACCACTCACGCCCCTCCAAAATCCCTTGACAAATACGTTATTCTATGATAACCTGCGGCTGCATGATTATCGAAGCTCACCCCCGGCCCCGCAAGCAGGCAGACGCCCCGCCTTACCCTTCCGCCCCGCCCCTCCGCCAAGTTCTAATCTACGGTACGGGGATTAGAAACCATCTTAACTCCTTTACCTGCAACGCAAATTCTATTCTAATCTACGGTAACCGCCGCCATGCCCAAGGTTAAGACAAGCGCCGGACTCTTGCTCTATCGCCGCCCCGGCCCCGATTTGGAATTCCTCCTCGTCCATTTGGGCGGCCCCTTTTGGACCAGGAAGGACGCCGGCTCCTGGTTCCTTCCCAAGGGCGAGGTCGACCCCGGCGAGGACTACCTCGCCGCCGCCAAGCGTGAATTCGAGGAGGAAACCGGCGCGCCCCCGCGAGGCAATTTCGTGCCGCTCGGCAGCTCAACTCAGAAGAGCGGAAAGACAATCTTCGCCTGGGCCTTCGAGGGCGATTTCGATCCGGCGGCGCTCCGCAGCAATACGTTTCGTATGGAATGGCCGCCGCGCTCCGGCCTCGAGCAGGAATTTCCCGAAATAGATCGCGCCGCGTTTTTCCGCATCGAGGAAGCGCGCCGGAAGATTCATCCCGCCGAGCTTCCTTTTTTGCAGCGCACGCTCGATCATCTCGATGGCGCAGCCCAATCGAAAAATTCGCGGAGCAGACGATCGCAATCCTAACCACTACCGAACCGCACGCGCAGCAGGCAACCGGCGCCGCCGCCCATTCCTGGCGCCGGGCGCTTTTCGCCTGCTGCCTCGCCGCAACCGCGGTTGTCGCCCCCATGTTTTTCCTGGGCAACGCCTCCGGCCACGATTTTTCCTTCCACCTCGCCTCGTGGATGGACGTAGCCGCCCAATGGCGCCACGGAATTCTCTATCCGCGCTGGGCCGAATGGGCCAACTGGGGCTATGGCGAGCCGCGCTTCATTTTCTATCCGCCCCTCTCCTGGATTCTAGGAGCGGCGCTCGGCTCGCTGCTGCCATGGATCGCCGCGCCCATCCTATATATATGGCTGGTGCTCGCGGCTGCGGGAATGGCGATGTGGAGACTCGCCCGCGAATGGCTCGGGCCGGCCGCGGCAATCGCGGCGGCGCTCTTCTACGCGGCGAATCCCTATCACCTGATCGTCGTGTACTACCGCAGCGATTTTGCGGAGCTGCTCGCATGCGCCCTGTATCCGCTGCTGGCGCTCGAAGCAATCAGTCTGGCGCGCGATGGCTGGCGGCGCGCGCCCCTGCTGGCGCTGATTTTTGCCGGCGTCTGGCTATCAAACGCCCCGGCCGGCGTGATGGCAACCTACGCCCTCGTCCTGCTGCTCATTACCGGCGCGCTGCTGCGGCGCAGCGCCCGCCCGTTGCGCGATGGCGCCGGCGCGACGGCCCTGGGCTTCAGCCTCGCGGCCTTTTACGTCCTCCCCGCGGCATGGGAGCAGCGCTGGGTTCAAATCGGCGGAGTGATCGCGAGCAACCTGGACGCGACCCGGAATTTCATTTTTGCTCATCCGCCGGATCCGCAATTTTTGCTGTTCAATTTGAAAGTTTCCGCTGTCGCCGTCGGAATGATTTTAATCGCGGCCATCGCCGCCGTTTTCTTCCTGCGGCAGCGCGCCGCCTATCGCTGGACGATTCCCCTGGCCGCATTGGCGCTGGCCGCCGCCCTTGCGTTGCTTCCAGTCAGCGCCCCGGCGTGGCGCTGGCTCCCCGAGCTGCGGTTCGTGCAGTTTCCGTGGAGATGGCTCGGCATCCTCGCCGTGCCCTTCGCAATCTTCGCGGCTGGCGCGGGTGCGGGCAGCCGCAAGCGATGGATCGCCTGGGCCGCCGTGTTTCTCGTAATCGCGGGAACCGGCGCGGCGATTGCCCGCGACGCGTGGTGGGATAACGACGACGTTCTCGATCTGGCAGAGGCAATTCGCTCTGGCCACGGCTACGCGGGAATGGACGAATATTCGCCCCTGGGTTGCGCACCCGGCCAAGCCGCCCCCGACGCCACCGGTTGTATTCCCGAACCAGCCGGGGAGCCGCCGCGCGTCGCCGCTTTTGACGCAGCGGCGCAGGACGTTGTTCCGATCGCCCCCGCCCGGATCCGCATCGAGCGATGGACCGCCGAACGCAAAATCTTCACCGAGTCGAGCCCCAGCGGGCTAACGCTCACCCCGCGCGTGCTGGATTATCCCGCCTGGCAGGCGCGCATGGACGGGCGCATAGCGCCGATGCAATCGGCCGATGAAACCGCGCAATTGCTGCTGCCGGTGCCCGCAGGCGCGCATCGGATCGAGCTGCGCTTCCGGCGCACGTGGGACCGCACCGCCGGCGGCGCGATTTCGCTCGCCGCGCTGCTTCTACTTTTGTTCGCCTGGCGTCGCCAGGCTACCGCGCCGGAGCCGCCGCAAAATGTCGGTTAACTCAAACAGGGCACAGCCCCTTGCTATTACAGAACTATTACAGAAGGGGCCGCCTGCTACTGCTATTCTTTTTGCGGAGTCAGGGGCAATCCGTATTTGGGGGACAAGGACTACATGGCCGTCACGATAAGCACACTTCGCAAGCAGCGCAGCAAGGACGCCGGTGTGAACTGGATCACCGCGTCATTTATGATCGCATTCCACCTGGGGGCTGTGGCTGCACTCTTCTTCTTTACGTGGAAGGCGTTTCTGCTTTCCATGTTTCTGTGGTGGATCTCTGGCAGCCTGGGAATTGGCATCGGCTATCATCGCCTGCTGACGCACCGCGGCTATAAGACGCCCAAGTGGGTGGAATATTTCCTCACGGTCTGCGCGACGCTAGCCCTCGAAGGCGGCCCCATCTTCTGGGTGGCCACGCACCGCATCCACCATCGCCATTCGGACAAAGAAGGCGACCCGCACTCTCCCGTGGACGGAAAATGGTGGGCCCACATGGGCTGGATTCTGGTCGGAAAGTCCATGCACCACGATACGGAGACGCTGGCACGTTATGTCCCCGACCTTGCGAAGGACCGCTTCCACGTCTGGATCACGAAATATCATTACGTGTCCAACATCGCGCTCGGCGCCGTGCTCTTTATCATTGGCGGCCTCCCGTTCCTGATGTGGGGCATTTTCCTGCGGACAGTGGTCGGCCTGCACGCCACCTGGCTTGTGAATTCCGCCACGCATTCCTGGGGCTCGCGCCGCTTCGCCACGCGCGACCTTTCAACGAACAGCTGGTGGGTCGCCCTCTTCACCTTTGGCGAAGGCTGGCACAATAATCACCACGCGCATCCAAGCTCGGCGCGCCACGGCCTCGCCTGGTACGAATTGGACGTCAATTGGTATGGCATCTGGGCATTAAGCAAGCTCCGCCTCGCCCGCGACGTTTATCGTTTCCGGCTAGACAGTCTCCAAGAAAATCTACCCGAGGCGGGCGTGAACGCCGCGACGGTCGCTTCGCAGACCGAACCCATCTCGGCCTAACCTTATATGTAGTTCCGGCGCTCCGCCGCGCCTGGCGCGGTACAATTCTCCTCGGACGCCATGCGGATCACGAGCCGCCGGAAAGCCATTGCCTTTTTTCTCGCCCTGGGAATTTGCCTGGTCGCGTTGGCCATCGCGCTCAACATCGGCTGGGTGATTCTCAATTGGCGCGAAGGTGTTTTCCTGTTTTTCGGCGTCATCTTCTTCGCAGCCATTATTTTGGGCATGATTCTCAACACCGGCTTCCTGGTGCGCGAAATCCGCCGCAACGAGCAGCACGATAGCTTCATCAACGCCGTCACGCACGAACTGAAGACCCCGATCACCTCGATCCGCCTTTACCTCGAAACCCTGCAACGCCGCGACGTTGAGGAAGCCCAGCGACAGGAGTTCTACCGCTCGATGCTTCTCGATACCGAACGCCTGCTCGGCACGGTTGAGCAGGTACTGAAAGCAGGCGAGGCCAATTATCGCGGCGCTGCGCGCCACTGGATCGGAGTGGATTTCGGGGCGCTTGTCCGCGATTGCGTGGCGGAGGCCCGCTCGCGGCACCACGTCGCTGATGGCGCGCTGCGCTACGAGCCGCTTCTGGGCGAAGCCTCCTCGCGAGTCGAGGGCGACCCGGAGAAGCTGCGCACCGCCATCTCCAACCTGTTGGATAACGCCATCAAGTACTCAGGCGCCACGGTGAACGTCGCAGTCGAACTGGCCGCGCCGGACGCGGGGCGCATGGTGCTGCGCGTGCGCGACGCGGGAGTCGGCATCCCCGCGCACGAACTGAAGCGCATCTTCAAGCGCTTTTATCGCGTCCCCGCGCATTCGCGTCCAGGGATAAAGGGCACCGGCCTCGGCCTTTTCATCGTGCGCTCGATTGCGCGCACGCATGGCGGCCGAGTGTTTGCCGAAAGCGAAGGCGAAGGCCGCGGCACCACGTTTACGTTCGAACTTCCAAGGAGCGGCGCATGAGCCGCGTGCTGGTAGTGGAGGACGAAAGCCATCTGGCCTCGGGGTTGCGCTTCAATCTCGAAGCGGAGGGCCACTCGGTCGAAGTGGAAGGAGAAGGCGAGGCCGCGCTGGATCGCCTGCTTCAGCGCGGGCAGGCGTTTGACGCCGTTGTGCTGGACGTGATGCTGCCGGGCAAAGACGGATTTTCCGTGGCCACGGAGCTGCGCCAAGCGCGAAATTACGTCCCCATTCTGATGCTCACCGCCCGCGGCCGGCCCGAGGACGTGCTGCAAGGCTTCGCCGCGGGCGCCGACGACTATCTTCCGAAGCCGTTCGAGCTGCCGATTTTTCTGGCCCGGTTGCGAGGATTGCTGCGGCGCAGCGAATGGCTGCGGCACGGAGCCGCCGGCACAGCGGAGCGCAGCCCCGAAACGGAATCCAGCGAAGCGGCCAATGGCGCGGAAGAGGTCTTTTCGCTCGACGGAATCACCATTGATTTTGGCGCGCTCGAGCTGCGCAGCCGCGGGAACACAATTCGGCTCACACTGATGGAATCGAAGCTGCTGCGGCACTTGATTCGGAACAGCGGCCGCACCGTTTCCCGGCGCTCGATCCTGCAAGATGTGTGGGGGCTGAGCGAGGATACCGACACTCGGGCGATAGATAATTTCGTGGTGCGCTTGCGGCGGTATATCGAAAAAAATCCAGCAAAGCCACGCCACTTGCTGACGGTACGCGGCGTCGGATACCGCTTCGTCGTATAGCGCTCAGGCGGGCGCAAAGCCAGCGGATTATTTCGGGGTTCCGTATTTCCCGGCGCGCTGTGTCAAAATGCCGGCGACGTCCTCGATCACGGTGCTGGGGGCGCGCTCGATGATGGTCTCAAGCGCGGTGTAGAGCTGATCCTGAAGTTCCTCCGAAACGCGCCTCGAATACCGTCGCGCTCGCATTCCCGCCAGCAGCGACTGCAAAGAACCAGCCTTTTTGTACTGCTCCCAGGCCCATCCCCAAATAAATTCCACCAGATCGGTGCGGTGGCGCCGAGCTTCGCGGCGCACGGAATCCTCGATTTCCTCGATCTGCTGGAGGGGAACTCGAAAGCTGAGGGGAACGTTCAGTTCGCGGCTGGCGCGGGCCTTAGGCACAAGGGTATCCTGCCGCGCAAAGTTTCTGTTGACAAGCGCTATCTCGGGGCGTGTAGTATGTACTGTATGCAACGTATGTATACACACGAGGCTGACGGGAGTGCGCGGTGAATCGGCATTTGGCTCGCGCCTTTTATGTCCGATGCGAGGCTCGCGAGCCGCTGCACGCACTCACGGCCTTCGCCGGGCTCACGGTGTGCGTCAGCCAACGAGTACGACGAAGTGGCACGCTGGAAATGTGGGATTCGGTTACAGTTCACTGCGATGAAGAAGCAGACGGTACGCTTATCGTCAGAATCGTCGTTTCCAATCCAGATTGGCCCGAATCGGTGCAGATTGCATCACTTCAGTCCCGTCCGGAGGACGAGGAGTGCCTCACCGCGCTCGGATGTAACCTGGACCACATGAGCGACACGGTTCTGTGATGTGGCCGCAGTTGTGAAATCGGTTTTCTAAGGCAGGGGCAAAGGCAAGGAGGCAGGCAATTCAGGTATGCCGCGGCGCGCACGCGATATTCGGGCGCGCCGCAGCGCGAGTTTTGCGTCCACACCTAACTATCCAGGTTTTCTTTGAATGCCCAACGTGCCAGAGGGTGGTCTATCGGAATACGCGCAATTCAGCGCACCGAGGGCGATGACGTGCGTGTGGCCCAATCCGTTGGAGTGAATTCGACGCCCCAGAAATGCGGGGCGGGGGAAAGAAACTCGAGTCCGATGCGCGTGCCGCGTTCGGACGAATCCCCCACGTAAACCACCCGGCACTCTTGTTCTTCTTCGGTAGCCGGATTCACCAGCGCGACCTCCGCGCCAATTTGCAGCTCTTCCTGCAGATAGAGCAACCCGCCGTGCGCGTTGATCACGATTGTCTGGCTGCTCTCATGGAATTTGCGTCCCGCGATATTTTTGCCGCTCGCGCGCACAGGAATGCGCGTGAACACGCGCGAGCTGCGCCGGGCGGAGTCGTATTGTGTTTCGACGGTCATCGCAGAATATCGTGCCGGATATACCGGGGTGCGTCAACGGGGAGGCCGCCAGGCTGTTTCCAAAAGGGCAGGCGGTCCCCGGAATTGCCAAATTGCGAAGATGCGCGTACTTGTGCCAGATTATGGCCTGGCAACGAGGCGGCGGCCGGTCTGCCGCGGCCGGATTGCTTGCCGGGTTCGCCTGCTAATCCACCCGAGCGCGAGGGCCCATGACCGCGATCGAATATATCGAATCGAAGCGCGAAGATAATCTGAACGAGTTGAAGGAATTCCTGCGCATTCCTAGCGTCAGCACGAAAAGCGAGCACAAGCCGGATATTGAGCGTGCCGCCCGCTGGGTGGCCGAAAAGCTGCGTGCCGCGGGATTCGAGCGCGTCGAAATCACGCCCACGAAGATGCACCCGCTCGTCTATGGCGAGTCGCTGCACGTGCCGGGAAAGCCGACCGTCCTCTTCTATGGACATTACGACGTTCAGCCCGCCGAACCGCTCGAGCTATGGACGACCCCTGCCTTCGAGCCTGCCGTGCGCAATGGAAATCTTTTCGGTCGCGGCACCGCGGACGATAAGGGTCAGGTGCATATTCACCTGAAGGCCTTCGAGGCGCTGCATAAGGCTTTAGGCAAGCTGCCCGTCAACGTGAAGGTGATCATCGAAGGCGAGGAAGAAATCGGCAGCGTGAGCCTGTGGGATTTTGTGCGGCAGAACCGGGAGCGGCTCAAAGCGGAAGCCCTGATCGTTTCAGACACGTCCATGCTCGCGCGCGGCGTGCCCTCGATCACCTACGGCCTCCGAGGACTAAATTATTACCAGGTGGAGATCACCGGCCCCGCGCAGGACCTTCACTCCGGTGTGTTCGGCGGCGCCGTGCCCAATCCGATCACGATTCTCGCGGAGACGATCGCGCGCCTGCATGACAAGAATTTTCGCGTCACCGTGCCGGGTTTTTACGACGACGTGGCCGCCCTTTCCCGCCAGGAGCGCAAAGCCCTGAACGGCCTGCCGTGGAAGGAGAAGGAATTTCGGAAGACGGTAGGCGCCCCGGGGCTGTGCGGCGAAAAGGGCTACACCATCATCGAGCAGCTCTGGACGCGCCCAACCCTCGAACTGAACGGGATTTGGGGCGGATATACGGGCGAAGGCGCGAAGACGGTGATTCCATCGAAAGCATGCGCCAAGCTTTCGACGCGCCTGGTGCCGAATCAGGATCCACAGAAAATCGCCAAGCTCGTCGAGCGCCATATCCGCAAGCTGCTGCCCAAATCCGTAGCCTGCAAGTTCGAAGTGCTCAACACGGGCAAGCCGTGGGTCGCGCCCTATTCTCACCCTATTTTCCAGAAGGCCATTCAGGCGCTCGAGGCCGGCTTTGGAACAAAAGCCGTGTTCATTCGCGAGGGCGGCTCGATCCCGTTCGTCACGGAAATGCACGACACCTTCAAAGTGCCCTGCGTGCTGATGGGATTCGGCCTGCCCGACGAGAATGCGCATGCCCCGGATGAGCACATCGCGCTTGAAAACTACTTCGGCGGAATCAGGTCGGCGGCAATTTTTTATTCAGCGTTGGGCGAGGGCGTGCAGGAGTAAGAGCTGCGGTCCACGCTCGCGAGAAATTCATCCAGCGAGCAGCGGGTCGTCCGTTCGCGCGGCGTTGGCGGGCAACGTGAATTCCTTTAGCCGCCGCGCCACCGAATCAGGTATCTCGGCTTCCAGCAGCAAATTCCCATCGAGCAGCTCGGAATGCAGCACCTGTCCGCACGCGTAGACGAGCGAGAGCGAGCGTCCATCCGAGACCGGCACCCGAAGATGCAATCGAACCAGCGGATCCACGGGCATTGCCGCATCCATGCGCGCCAGCAGCTCCGGCAATCCCTCGCCCGTTGCCGCGGAGGCGAACACGCGCTCGCCGCTATGGCCATTGGGCCGCGCAAGCGCGGCGCGCTCCTGCTCATCCAGGCGATCGAGCTTGTTGTAGACGCGCAGGCGGGGCCGGCCTTGGACGCCGAGGCTGGTCAGCACCTTTTCCACTTCGGCGTCCTGCTCGGCATGGTGGGGATTCGAAATGTCCGTCACGTGCAGGATCAGCGCGGCTTCTTGCGCTTCTTCGAGCGTGGCGCGGAAGGCTGCGATCAGGTCCGGCGGCAGATCGCGCAGGAATCCCACAGTGTCTGAGAGCAGCACCCGCCTGCGAGAAGGCAGCCGGACCGCGCGGATCGTGGGATCGAGCGTCGCGAACATCTTCGCGGAGGTGAGCACCTCGGAATGTGTGAGCGCGTTGAAGAGCGTGGATTTTCCGGCGTTCGTATAGCCGACGAGCGCCGCCATTCCCAGAGGCACCGCCTGCCGGGCGCGTCGCCGGGTGGCTCGTTGCCGCCGGACCACTTCGATGGCGCCTTGGATTTTGCGCACGCGGTCGCGAATGCGGCGTCGGTCGGTTTCAAGTTTTTGCTCGCCGGGGCCGCGCGTTCCAATTCCGCCGCCCAAGCGCGAAAGTTCCTCGCCGCGCCCGGTGAGCCGCGGCAGCAGATAATTGAGCTGCGCCAGCTCGACCTGCAGCTGGCCTTCCCGCGTGCGCGCGTGCGTGGCGAAAATATCCAGAATCAATTGCGTGCGATCAATCACGCGGCATCCAATGCCTTTTTCCATGTTGCGAAGCTGAACGGGCGTCAGATCGTGGTCCACGATAATCAGCGGCACGCGATGCGCCTGAGCCTCCGCCCCAATTTCGGCGAGCTTGCCCCGCCCGACGAGCGTCGCCGGATCGTAGCCGTCGCGCATCTGCAGCAACGCGCCCTCGATCTTGGCGCCCGCGCTTGCCGCGAGTTCTTCAAGCTCCTGCAGGGAATCGCGGGCCGTCGCCGTGGCCTCGCCGGGTGCGCCGCGCATGGGCTTGCGGATGCCCACTCCTACGAGCAGCACGCGTTCGCGGCTATCCACCGGTTGCGGGGCTTTCATGCGAGTGCTAGGCGGGGAAAGAGACGGTAACGAGAGGCAATCCGCATCATCTGAGGCCAGTATACGCCACTTCGCAAGCCGGCAAAACGCCGCGCGGGGCGAAATTCGAGCGCCGAAGAGGCGCCTTTGGGCGCAGCAAAATTCCAGGCCGCAAGCGGCTCGATTTTCGATAAAATGCTTTGGCCTGCTGGGGCGTGGTCCAATCGGTAGGGCACCTCACTGTTAATGAGGACGGTGGTGGTTCGAGTCCACCCGCCCCAGCCAATACCTTCGCCGCAATCTCGGGCGTAGCCCGCCGCACGTTCCCTGCGCTCATACCCCCGTTTGCACCGTCCTTTGCTCTAGTTTTCGGTTTCGGGCAGACACCCTACCGTTTTTCGCGCCCGCCGCTAGGGGCGTTCACCGATTGGCTCAACCAGTACCTTCGCCTATTGTTCCGGGGTGGCCTTGGCGCGTTCGATGGGTTCGAGCAGAGCCCTGCAACAGTCCTTTCCGGCACCGCTGGTCCCGCGCCCGTTACCCCTGGGCTTCGCGCGCTACGCCGCACGTATGCCCAGGCGAGACGCGCGATGAGAATTGCTCAGGTAGCGCCGCTCTATGAAAGCGTTCCTCCCCGGCACTACGGCGGCACGGAGCGCGTCGTTTCCTGGCTCACCGAAGAGCTCGTTGCGCTCGGCAATGACGTCACGCTGTTTGCCAGCGCGGACTCGCTCACCTCCGCGCGCCTCCGCGCCGGTTGCGCGCAGGGATTGCGGACCGCCCCGAATTGCGTGGACCCTATGCCGTACCACCTGCTGATGCTTGAGCAAGTGCTTCGGCGCGCGTCCGATTTCGACGTGGTCCATTTTCACATTGACTACATGCATTTTCCCGCGAGCCGGCGGCAGAATCTTTGCCACGTCAGCACCCTGCATGGCAGGCTCGATATACCTGATCTCGCGCCGCTCTACGCGGAGTTCCAGGAGATGCCGGTGATCTCGATTTCGCTCGAGCAGCGGCGGCCGCTTCCCTGGCTGAACTGGGCGGGTAACGTCTACCACGGGCTTCCGCACGATTTGTTCGCGGCGCGCTTCGAACCGGGCGCGTATCTCGCGTTCATTGGCCGCATCTCTCCCGAAAAGCGCCCTGATCGCGCCATCGAGATAGCGAAGCGCACCGGCATTCCGCTGAAGATCGCCGCCAAAGTTGACCGCGCCGACCGCGAATACTTCGAAGCGCAAATCAAGCCGCTGCTGAATCATCCCCTGATCGAATACATCGGAGAGATCGGCGACCGCGAAAAAGGCGAGTTCCTGGGGAATGCGCTGGCCTGCCTGGTCCCAATAGACTGGCCGGAGCCTTTTGGCATCACAATGATTGAGGCCATGGCCTGCGGGACCCCGGTGATCGCCTATCGCCACGGGTCGGTGCCGGAGGTCATCGCGGATGGGTTGACAGGATTTATCGTGAGCAGCATGGACGAAGCCGTCGCAGCCGTCGAGCGCATCCCGCAAGTCTCCCGGCGCGCGTGCCGCAAAATGTTCGAGTCGCGCTTCACCGCGCCGCGTATGGCCTCCGAATATATGCGGATCTACCAGCAACAAATCGCCCGTAAAACCGGCGAGATTCCCATCATCATTGAGCCCGAGCCCAAGGACACGCAGCTGCTGCCTTAAGGAGCGTATAGCGCGATGGAAGACGTCATCCGCATCAAAGAGAATTTCTACGTGCTCGCCGCCTCTTCATTCGCGGACGAGCGCACGCGCGTCCTAAAGCACGGCGATATGTTCGCGGTCTTCAACCGCTTTGGCGATATCGAATCCATCGGCATGGGGCAGCAAGGCCTGTATTTCCAGGGAACGCGATTTTTGTCGCGCTTCGCGGTGCGGCTGGGCGATCAGCCGCCGCAGTTGCTTCGCTCCACCGTCTGCCACGACAACGCCTTCCTCACCATGGACATGATGAACCTGGATATTTCCGAGGATAGCCACGTTTCCGTGCCGCGCGGATCGCTGCATCTGTTCCGCTCGCAGTTCCTGTGGAATCCCATGTGCCATGGCCACGTGCGCATATCGAACTACAGCTTGCAGCGCGTCGACACCTTCGTCATCTGCGAGTTCGAATCCGATTTCGCCGATATCTTCGAGGTGCGCGGCACCGAACGCGAAAAGCGCGGGAAAATCCTCAGGCCGGAAATCCGCGGCGATGCGGTGGTGGCCGCCTACGAAGGCCTCGATGGAAAGCTGCGCCGCACCAGCCTGAGCTTCTCTCCGCATCCGGACGAGCTGAACGAGGAGGAGGCCCGCTTCGCGCTCACGCTCGATCCGAAGCAGGAAGCCTCGCTCTACTTCACGATCAGCTGCGAGGGCGCCGAGCACCGGGAGAGGCGCTCATTTTCGTTCGGCGAAGCGCTGCACGAGCGCGTCGAATCCCTGCACCACGACGCCGCGAAGCTGCCCCGCGTGGTCACCTCGGATCGCCGGTTCAACGATTGGATCTCGCGCTCCCAAGCCGACCTGCAAATGATGATCGCCGGCAATCCCGAAGGCGCCTATCCCTACGCCGGCGTTCCGTGGTTCAACACCGTGTTTGGCCGCGACGGCATTCTGACCGCGATGCAGTGCCTCTGGCTCGCCCCTTGGATGGCGAAGAGCGTCCTTCATTTCCTCGCGCGGCATCAGGCCACAGAGGTCAATCCCGAGCAGGAGGCCGAGCCCGGCAAAATCCTGCACGAAATGCGCCGCGGCGAAATGGCCGCCCTGAAAGAAGTCCCGTTCGGCTGCTATTACGGCAGCGTTGACGCCACCCCGCTCTTCGTAATGCTCGCCGGCGCCTATTGGGAACGCACGCGTGACTACGGCTTCCTGCAGACGATCTGGCCGAATATTTTGGCCGCCCTTCGCTGGATAGATCGCTACGGCGACTTGGATCGCGACGGCTTCGTCGAATATCAGCCGCGCATCAGCAAGGGCCTCGTCCAGCAGGGCTGGAAGGATTCGCACGATTCGATCTCTCACGCCGATGGCTCGCTGGCCGAGCTCCCGATCGCGCTCTGCGAGGTGCAGGCGTATGTCTACGCCGCCAAGCGCGCCGCTGCTCGCATCGCGGAATCCTTCGGGTTCGGCGAGCTGTGCACCGACTTGATCGCGCAGAGCGACGCGCTCCAAGCAAATTTCGAGCGCGACTTCTGGAGCGACGACCTAGGCTGTTACGTGCTGGCGCTCGATGGACGCAAGCGGCCATGCCGCGTGCGCAGCTCCAACACGGCGCATTGCCTCTTTGCGGGAATTGCCGCCCGCGAGCGCGCCACAGCCGTGATGAACACGCTGATGGGCGGCGATCTCTTTTGCGGCTGGGGCATCCGCACGCTAGGCTGCGGCGAGGTTCGCTACAATCCGATGTCCTACCACAATGGCTCGGTATGGCCCCACGACAACGCCATCGCCGCGCGCGGCCTGGCGCGCTACAAGTTCCATAAAGAGGCCATCAAAATCATGTACGGCATGCTCGATGCCAGCACCTTTATGGAGCACAATCGCCTGCCGGAGCTCTTCTGCGGCTTTCACCGCCGCGGCGGCGAGGGGCCCACGCTCTATCCTGTCGCCTGCTCGCCCCAAGCGTGGTCCTCCGGCGCGGTGTACCAGCTCCTCGAGGCTTGCCTCGGAATCGAGATTCGCTCCGAGGAGCGCTCGATTCGCTTTTCGTATCCCTACCTCCCGGACATTTTGGACGACCTGCGCATCGAGGGACTGCCCATCGGGGAAGGTTCGATTGATTTGATTCTGCGCCGCCGCGAGGCCGGGGGAATCATTCCCGAGGTCCTGCGCCAGGAGAGCAACATCAATATCGAAATGGGCTAGGCCAACCAAGCCGCCGCCCGATTTGCCGCCGTCCCGAAAATCGGTTATCATAAGAGTCTTTTCGCTGGCCTAGCGACGCGATAGAGGCTGCTCCTTTCGCGCAGACCGGCCCGCAGAATAGGAGTCTTCCTGGTGAAAGAAGGAATCCATCCCGATTATCACGCCGTCACGGTGCACTGCGCCTGCGGCAACGCGTTTCAGACGCGCTCTACGTTCAAGGGCGAATTGATCCGCGTGGAAATCTGCTCGAATTGCCACCCGTTTTTTACCGGCAAGCAGAAGCTGGTGGATACGGCGGGGCGCGTCGAACGCTTCCAGAAGAAGTACGCCAAGGCAGCGGCCCGGCAAGGGTCGTCGTCCTAAGCGAGCCGCGCGACGGAAGGACCTCTCGCCGCGCTCCCCATCAGAGCGACCGCCCCCCGAATTTCGGGAAAAACCGTCCGGTGCGCGCGGCATAGGCGGTGTAGTCCGCCCCGAAAAGCTTGTGCAGGTGGGCTTCTTCGAGCCTCACGCGGTATAGGTTCACCGCTATCCAGCCCACTGCCAGCCCCCAGGCCAGCACGCTCCCCAGCGTCATCGCAAAGGCCACGCCCGCCGCGATCATTGCCGTATAGCGCGGGTGCCGCACATAGCGGTAGGGCCCGTTCCTGATTACCTTGCGCTCGGAAAGATTGCCGCGAAACACGCGCGAAAGATGCGCGTCCGTCCAGATCAGCCACGCCGCGATCAGCGCGTAAAGCACCAGCCCGATGGCCTGCACCACCGGCTGCTCCAGCTGCGGCACCAGCCGCCAGTGCGCGTAATCCAGGTAGGCGCTCAGCTCCGCCACGGCAAACACGTCAATCCAGAACATCATCAGCCGGTCGTAGGTCACACCCGCTGCTTCCTGGATCACGTCCTTCGAGCGGAAGCTCGCGCGGTGAAAATGCATCGTCGCCGCGCACCATATGATGGTAATCACCAGGAAACCCACCGAGAAGATGTCGAACCGCGCCCACGGATTTTCCCCGCCCCATTGGATCAGGCAGCAGACCGCCGCCCCGAAATAAAGCGCCAGCGAGACAACCGTTCCCATGAAGGATTTCGGCGAAAATCGCAGCTTCCCCAGTAGTGGGGATGTGCGTGCGGGAAGTGTCAGCGGATGGGCGCGCAAATTGGGTGCGATTGTCGTGTCCTCTAGCATACCCGCCGATGCTATTGGCAACCCCCCGCCCGCGTCAACCCCTGATTCGGGGAAGAACCTGCCGGCGGCCGGCGGGGCTGGCAGCAACATAATTCCGTCAGGACCGTTCCACCGTATATTAGAAACAGGCCGGGGCTTTATTTTCAGCGGGTTAGCGGGAATTCTAATCCCCGTACCGTAGATTAGAAATGGCTGGAGGGGTTCTGGGCTGCCTTCGACATGCACTGCCGGTCCCTCCTCTCTGGCGGGAAAACCCGCCATGATAGTTTGTACCACATATTGACGCTAGAGTCAACAGAAATCAGCGGCTCGTGACGGGTGACTCGTGATTTGTGCGGCGGGGGAGGAAGCGGAGGCATGGGGGGAGGCGGGGGGTGGGCAGCCGGTGCGGGTGGTGCGCGGAGGCGTGCGACCGTGCCGGGCGGTTGCCGGGCGGCGCTCGCGCGCCGAAAGAGCGAAAGAACCGGCAACGAACTGGCAGGCGCTTACGCGCCGTCGTACCCGAGCGGGAAACCTCGCGGCACCTCGGGGCGGCGCCGCGAGGGATGGTTCTCCCGTCTTTCGCCGTCTTCTCAGCGCGTTCTTGGGGCTATATTCTGAAACACTTCCCGCGCATCCTCGCGGGTGATAACCGTGTCGTAGAGCCCAATTTCTTCTTTTTCGTGCTTGTTGATGCCGGTGTAACTCAGGCTGGCATCTTCGTAGCGCTTGAATTTGTAAACCGCATCGTTCATCAGAGCGCTGTTGAATAGTCCCAAGCTGACAAGCAACTCGAAGTCCTTTACGGTGAGGCCCGTGACCTTCTTGAACAGGCCCGGCTCCAGTTGCGTGATCACATCCTTCAACGACCGCTCCCGGTAGTCGGTCAGATACATGAGAATCGGAAGGCGCGTGGCGAACTTAATGAGCTTCTCTTGAATCTGCTTCCGCAGGCTCTTGTATTGTTTTTCCTCTTCAGTCAGTTCCTTCTTCTCCTTCTCCGATAATTCTTCGTCATTTGCCTCCTTGCGGGCCTTCTTCACGGCTTCGGACTTATTAATAATGGTCTCGATCTCCTGATTGAGATTACGGAAAGCCTCGATGTTCATAAGTGCGTCCATCGCCGCTTTGTTGTTCTTCAGGCGGTGCAGGGTGTCGTTATCCACGTTCACCAGCAGGGCGCTCTCCCATCGCCGTGCGAGAAGGGTTGCGGTTGTGCCGCTCATGGCCATGTCGAGAATTCCCGCGGCGTCAATCTGTTTCATGGAACTGCCGTCGTATGCGAGAACAGGCAGAAAGCTAATGAACTCCGCCACCTTCTGTTCCGGGTTTGTCTCGTCGACGTTCAACCGGCAACTGTAATCCGCAATCTGCCGCAACGCCCGGTCCGGAGCAAAATCGAAGACGTAACACTCTTCTTTAATGATCTGTTCTTTATTTGGCGAGTCGCCGTCCGGGTTCCGCACGGTCCAAGGCGATTGGACACGGAATGCCGCCTGAAAGTATGTTTCTGGGCTGGATGAGTTGCGGAGCATGAAAATGCCAGTCCATGGTTTCACGGTCACGCCTGTTGTGAGCTTCCCGCAGGAAAGCGTAATAGTCTTCGACCTCAGTGGCTCGTCCATAGCCTGCAAGACGGGCGGCAGAGCCTCGACACCAATGCCGGCGGCGTTCCCCGCAGCGACGACAATCTTGTAATCGTGGTAGAAACGGTTTTGCCTCTTCGCCAGCAGGTTGTTCATTGCGTAGGAGGAAGCCACGCTGGGAAGGAACCAGAACGTGTGTGAAAGCACGCT
>DATNDJ010000015.1:0-136114 GCA_035553255.1 Candidatus Acidiferrales bacterium
TCCATAGAGCAGGGCTCGGATATAGCGCGCGAGGGCGAGAGTGATGGCGCCGCCCACTACAGTGCCGATCGCCGCGAGGGCGATGCCTCGTCCGATGACGAAACCCACAATTTGGTTCGGCTGCGCGCCCAGGGCCATCCGCAAGCCGATTTCCGGCACGCGCCGGGCGACGTCGTACGCCAGCAGCCCGTAAAGTGCGATGCATGCCAATAGAAGTGCGAGCGCCGCGAACAGGCCCCCAAGCCAGGCGAAGAGGCGCTCCTGGTGAAGCGTGTCGGCAAGTTCCGCCGTGTCCTTTTGAAAACCCGTGGCGGCGAAGCGCGGGTCCACACTTTTGGCGGTGGCGCGGATGGCCGGAATCAATGCCGCCGGGTCCACCGCGGCGCGCAATTCGAAACCGCCCATCCACCACGTAAGCGGCATGTACCCGACGGGGGAGAAATCATCGCGCAGGGTTCCGTATTTTGCGTCCGCGACCACACCCACTACCTGGAAGGCGACATTGCGGTCGGCACCTTGACCGCCGAGCAGTCGCCGGCCGAGAGGGTTGCGACTGCCAAAGAGGCGATGGGCAAGGGTGCGGTTGATAATGATCGGATGGGGCTTCGCGTGTTCGTTGAAATCCGCGGGCGTGAAATCGCGGCCGGCAAGCAACGGGATACGCATGGTGGAGAAGAAACCTTCTCCCACAGCGGCGGATTTCGAAGGAAGGGCTTTGTCCTCCGGCGTACCGGGCAGCCGGAAATCGTTCTTCGAACTGCCTTCCCCTATCAAAGCAAATTGGTCGTAGCTGGCGGAGACCACGCCTGGGAGCGAAGCAAAACGGTCGCGAAGTTCCTGGCTTAACGTGCTCTGTTGTTCCGGTGAGAGTTGCTGCTGATGCGGGGCCCATGGCTGCGCTACGCCAAAGAGCAGCACATTTTGCGGGTCAAACCCGAGCTTCGCGGTATTCAGATTCACGAGCGTACGGATCAGCAGCCCCGCTCCGGCGAGGACGACGATAGCGAGCGCGACCTGTGCGACGACCAGCGCGCCGCCCAAGCCGAAGCGACCGCCTCCGCGCAGGGCGGCGGACTGAGCGCCGCTCGCCTTGAGGGAGGGCGCGAGGTCCACGCGCGTGCCGCGAAGGGCGGGGGCGAGGCCGAAAACGATTCCGACCAGGGCTGCCACGGCGAACGTGAAACCGAGAACGTGGGCGTCGGGGCGGAGATGGAGCTGCATCACGTTGTAGCTGTGGCTCGCGATCTGCGCCGCCAGCGCCTCGGCACCCCAATAGGCGACCAGAACTCCCGCAGCGCCGCCGAGGAGCGCGAGCAACATGCTTTCCGTCAAGAGTTGGCGGGCGACCCTTGCGCGACCGGCGCCCAGCGCGAGGCGCACGCCGATTTCCTTGCGCCTTGACGCGGCTCTGGCGAGCGACAGACCGGCAACATTCGCGCAGGCGATCAGCAGAATAATTCCGACGACACCCAGGACCAGAAAAAGCTGCTGCGAATAGCTGTTGCGGAGGGAGAGGAGGCCGCGGTGCAGGCCCATCAGGTCTATGCCTGGCGCGTCGCTAGGTTTGAACAACGCGTCTGAAATTGCGCTGCGGGCGAAGATCAGGCTCGAAGCGGACGCCGCCTGCTGCTCCGTGACGCCGCGCCTGGGCCGGCCGACGATCTGAAGCCAAATATTCGTCGGAACGCGCTCATATCCTTGATCTACGTTCAGCGCCGGTATGCCCGAAAGCGGAAGCCACATGTCGCGCGATATGCCGGGGTTAAGTCCGGTGAATTCGGCGGGAGCGACGCCGATGATTGTGGCGAGTCCACCTTCCACGCCGACCGTCTTGCCGATAATGGAGCGGTTGCCCGCAAACTGCGCTTGCCAGAAGCGATAGCTGAGGACAGCGACGGGCGGGGCGGCAGGGGCGTCGTCGGTGGGCACGATGAGCCGGCCGACGGCGGGGCGTACGCCGAGGGTGGAGAAAAAATTGCCCGAGACGAACCGGCCGCTGATTCGGGTTGTTTCGCCATTTGCAACCAGGTGCAGAACGGCATCATCCACAAAGGCCGCGAGTTGGGAAAACACGTCTTGGTGCGAGCGCAGCTGCTCGTACATAGGGTAGGAGAACGAGCAGCCCTTATTGAAATCCAACGTTCCGGGCTCGCAGTTCCCCGGGGAATAGCCGTGCGCGCGGGGTCTCTGCTGCGCGTGCCAGCGCAAGAGGTACAGATTCTGCGGGTCGCGCACAGGGAGCGGGCGAAGCATGATCGAGTTGATGAGGCTAAAGATGGCGGTGTTGGCGCCGATGCCGAGGGCCAGGGTGAGAATGGCGACGGTGGCGAAGCCGGGGCTGCGGCGCAATTGGCGTAAAGCGTAGCGGAGGTCGTGCCAAAGAGTTTCGACGAGGTTTTCCCAGGTTGAGGCGCGGACGGCTTCCTTCACGCCTTCGGTGCTGGCGCGCATTTCCAGGCGCGCGGCGCGGAGGGCTTGGTCGCGCGAGAGGCCGGCTTTCATTTTTTCGGCGGCGGCGGATTCGAGATAGTGATCGAGTTCCTCGCCGAGGTCGTGCTCGGTGCGGCGCTTATGCAGCAGGGCGCGCAGGCCGCTTGCTAGACTACGTAGAGGTGACATGCGGCTTCCTCCTCGGAAGACGAAGAAAGATTCTTCGTGGCGACGCTCCTCAGAGTGATCGAGCGAGACTGGCTCGATGATTCCGAGGCGCCTTCGAAAGACCCTCACCCTCGGAAAACGAGGATGGGGCGCCCGAAAAACCGAAACACGAACCGCGAAAAGCAACTTCACCGCGCCCGAGCCGGGCGGAGATTAGCTCGACGACCGCAAGATGCGCGCGATGGCCACGGATTGGCGCGCCCATTCGCGGGTTTCGCGTTCGAGGCGGGCGCGGCCGCGGCTGGTGAGGGCGTAGTACTTCGCGCGGCGGTTGTTCTCGGTGGCGCGCCATTCGCCTTTGATGAGGCCGTCGCGATCGAGGCGGCGAAAGGCCGGGAACAGCGAGCCGGGGTTCACGCGGAAGACGCCGCGGCTGATCTGCTCGATGCGGAGGGCGATGCCGTAGCCATGGAGCGGCTCGAGGGCGAGCGTCTTGAGGATCAGCATGTCGAGTGTGCCTTGGACGAGATCGGATGCAGAATCGGGCATTGCGTTTGCTCCTCTGGATGGTCCAGAGGGGCAGGATACGCCGGTGCTCTCGATTGTCAAGAGGAAAAGCCGGGAGGGCGAGCACCAAAGCAGAGTGCAAAGGCGAACGGCGAACCGCAGATTCCTCTCTGCGCCGCGCGCCCACTGCTACGCGGCAGGAAATGCGAAGACGCGCGACTTCGCTCGGAATGACAGGCGGAGGGGGGGCGCGGCGATGGCGGGGATGCGGGGCGGACGCTGTTGCGAGTTGAGATGCTTCAGCGATCCCCGCCTGCGGCGGACACGCTCGCCGGACCGCTTCAGCGTAAGCGTCGCGCGGGCAGAGTGCGGGGAGGGCGGTGGGTGTACAGCGAGCGCGGGCGCAGCGTGCTGCGCCCCTACGCCGGCAGACCAAGCGGCGGGAGAACTAAGGCGAGCGATGGGGGGAGAGGGAGATGCGGCGGGAGGATTCATCCAGGTGATCCAGGCGGATGCGGAGGATGGGGCGGCCGGGGTCGAAGGCGAGGCGGTCTGGCCATTCGATGAGAACGATGGAGTTTTCGGCAAAGATGTCGTCGAGGCCGAGGGTTTCGAGGTCGGGAAGGCCGGCGATGCGGTAGAGGTCAACATGATAGACGGGGCCGGTGCGAGCGGGGAGGGCGGGCTGGTATTTGTGGATGAGGGTGAAGGTGGGGCTGGTGACTTCGTCCTCGGCGGCGGCGCCGAGACCGGCGACGATGCCCTTGATGAGGGTGGTCTTGCCGGCGCCGAGATCGCCAGAGAGAAGAATCAGGAGCGGCGGCTTGAGTTCGGCGGCGAGTTCGCGGCCGAGGCGGATGGTTTCCTCGGGCGAGCGGGTGATGACTTCGCGAGCGGGCTGGGGATCAGGCACGGTCCAGCTCGGAGGAGAATTGGCGGAACGCCTCCGGAATGGCTTGGATCACATCGGAGGCGATGAGCGGGGCCTGACCGAGCTTGGCGGCGGCGATATCTCCGGCGAGGCCGTGGAGATAGACGCCGAAGGCCAAGACGGATGCCCAGGAGCTTGGTCCATATTGCGCGGTCAGGCCGGCGAGGATGCCGGTGAGCGCGTCGCCGGTGCCTCCAGTGGCCATGCCGGGATTGCCGGTGGAGTTGACCCAGACGTGGCCGGTGGGCGCGGCGATGACGGTCTGATGGCCCTTGAGAATGGCGAAGACGTTCCAATCGGACGCGGCCTTGCGGGCGAGCTCGATGCGTTGGGATTGGACGCGGGCAATATCGCAGCCGAGCAGGCGCGCCATTTCGCCGGGATGGGGCGTGATGGCGAGCGCTTCCCTGACTTGATTGGCATCGTTCAATGGGCCACGCAGTTCCATGGCGTGACCAGCGAAGGCGTTGAGGCCATCGGCATCGAGGATCACCGGGATCGGGCGGCCGGCGACGATGCGGCGGACAAACTGCTGGGTTTCATCGTGCGTGGTGAGGCCGGGGCCGACGGCAAGGGCGCGCTTGCCCTTGAGGATGGCGGCGAAATGGCCGTGGTCGAGGCTGCGGAGGGCGATGGCGCCATCGTCGGTGGAGGGCAGCGGATGAGTCATCAGCTCGGGGGCATGCGCCGCGATGATGGGGACGACGCGATCGGGCGTGGCGACCGTGACCAGCCCGGCGCCGGAGCGAAGGGCGGCCATGGCGGCGAGAACGGCGGCGCCCGTCTTGCCAAAGGAGCCGGCGACGATGAGGGCATGACCGTAATCGCCCTTGTGGCCGAATGGATCGCGCGGAAGTGCGAAGGCGGACAGCTCGGCTGCGTCGAGCCAGCGGACACTTCCCTTCCCGACCTGCTCGGCAAGCTCGGCCGGCGAGCCGATTTGCGCGACGCTTAACTGGCCGACGAAATCGGCGGCGAGACCCAGCAACATGCCGATTTTCGGCGCGGTGAAAGTGACGGTGGCATTGGCGGCGACGGCAGGGCCGGGGGCTTCGCCGGTATCGGCGAGCAGGCCGGAGGGAATGTCCACCGCGAGGACGGATTGGGAGGGGCGGCGGCGATTGACGTCCGCAATGACCTGCGCGAGGAGGCCCTCGGGCGCGCCATGGGCGCCGGTGCCGAGGAGGGCGTCAAGGATTACGTCGGCGGCATCGAGCGAGGGCTTCCAGGCGGCCCATTCGCGCGCGTCCGCGACGACATGAATTTTTCCGGCGACGCCTTCGAGGCGGCGGGCGCTGAGCGCGGCGTCGCCGTGAAGCTGCGCGGGCGAGCCGAAGAGTATCGTGAGCGGTTTCGCGCCCATGGTCCAAAGATGGCGCGCGGCAACGAATCCATCGCCGCCGTTATTGCCGCGTCCGCAGAGGATGATGATTTTGGCGCGGTCGAGATGGCCGAGATGGCGCTGGAGCCATTCGGCGACGCTTTTGCCGGCATTCTCCATGAGGGTGAGGCCGGGGATGCTGCAACGTTCGCTGGAGAGGCGGTCGACGTCGCGCATTTCGGCGGTGGTGAGGGCTTTCATGGCGCGATTATACAAGGAACGGTGATTGATGATTGGTGATTGGTGGCGCTAGTCCATGCGGGCGACGACTACCGTGATGTCGTCGGCTTGTTCGGGGGTGCCGGCCCATTGCTCGGTGGTGGCGATGAGGTCTTCGGCAAGGGCGCGCACGGGAATCTTGGCCTGGCGGAGGACTTCGTCACGGAGACGATTCACGCCGAATTCCTCGCCGTAGACATTCTGCGGCTCGGTGAGACCGTCGCTGAAGGCTACCAGGATGCTGCCGGGCGAAACGGAAATTGTGCGCTGGCGATACTCGGAGTTTTCGAAGAGCCCGACAACCGTGCCGCCTTCATCGAGCGACTGGGCCTTGCCGTCGAAAATGAAAAATGGGGCGAGGTGGCCGGCGTTGGTATAGGTGAGGAGCTTCGACTCTGTGTCGTACACGGCGTAGAAGAGCGTGGCGTAGCGGTCGTCGGAAGAGTTGCGGAAGAGGTGCTGGTTCAAGCGGGCAACGAGGGGCGCCGTGCTGCCGTCGCCATCGAGGACCGCAGCGCTGCGCAGGGCGGCCTGGAGGCTGGCCATCAGCAAAGCCGCGGAGATTCCCTTGCCGCTGATGTCGGCGAGGGCCATGGCAACGCGGGTGGGGCCGAGGCGGATGAAATCGTAGTAGTCGCCGCTAACAATACGGGCGGGACGGCAGATGGCGGCCAACTGCAAGCCGGGAACGCTGGGAAGCTCGCGCGGGAAAAGCTGGCGCTGCACTTCGCGGGCGATGGAGACTTCATTTTCGAGGCGCTGATGCTGGCGCTGATCTTCGATCAGCTCGGAGATGGAGGCGGTCATTTCGTTGAAGGAATCGCCGAGTGCGGCGAGCTGGTCGCGATGCTTGCGGTGGACGCGATAGGTGAAATCGCCGCGGCGGACGCGGAGGGTGGCCTCGTAGAGATCGGCGACGGCGCCCGTGATGGTGCGGGTGAGGATGATGCCGGTGATGAGGGCGATGATTTCAATCGCGAGAAACACGGCGGCGACAGCGATGATGATTTCGACCAGCCTTGGGCCAATATCGCCGACCGAGCTGAGCAGGTTGCGGCTGACCGCGAAAGAACGCAGCGAAAACGCGACCAAAACGGGGGCGGGTGAACCGCCGCTAGCGCCCCGCTCGACATGGATCGCCTCGAAGGTGGAAAGACCATGCACGGGGAAATCGAACCAGTGGGCAGCGGGAGGCAGGGTGCGGTTGCGGCTGGAGATGATTTGCCCGGCGACATATTTTCCCAACACCACCTGGCGTTCAGGGGACGATTCGGAAGCGGGCGTAAGCAGGGTTAACTGGATCGGACCCAATTCCGGGGCAAAACGGTCCAGCGTAGAGGAGTTCAGGGGCGCGACGACCAAGAGGTTGATGCTGCCCTGGGACAGGTCTCGACTCTGCGCCGCGGCGAAGGAGAGCCTATTGCGGTATTCGACGAGGCCGCGGAAGTTGTCTACTCCCGACGCGTTGTTCTTCCCCGCTGTCTGAAGAAGATTTTGGGCGGCGCTGGGGAGAACGAGCAGACCGGGCCACTCGGTTTTGAGCGCCGCTATGAGGCCGGCAACGCGAGGGCGCGCGAGTAGCGCGGAGCGGTCGCGGGGGTCGGCGCCCTGCTCGATCTCCCGCTCGATGGCGCCGGTAATCGCGTCGGTATCAGCAGCAATGGTGACGATGCGCTGATTGAGTTCGTCGCGGATCAGGTGCGCGCCGATCTGCAGGTAGAGAAGATAGGAGGCTACGCCGACCATGGATGCGACGAGGACCAAGGGAACGACGGCAAGCAGCACGTAGGCAACGATCAGGCGATTGCGCAGCCGCCAGAGGAGATGGGCGCGAATCCAGACAATCAGGCGGAAAAGGAAGAATACGAATGCGCCGGCGGCGATGAATCCGGCGAGCGTGCGAAGTGGGAGCGGCGCGACGAATGCGGCGAGGATTCGCCAGGCAAGGCTGACGACCAGAATGGCGAGAACGATGCGGTCAAGCGGGGAAACACGCCGCCAGCCCGCCCCGAGCCGCCGCTTGGAGAACCATCGGGACATCAAATTAGGTCCAAGTTATGGGCAGTGGGTCAGTTTGAATTTTAACTTCTTGTGTCACGATCAAGAAAATTCAAAATGACCGACTACGAAATAATGTGTGGCGCGCCAAGCGCATTGACGCAGGCAGCGCGGCGGGCGACGCGCGTCATTTTACCGGAGCGCCGAGCTGAGATGCCTTCCGTACATTACTGTGCTTGCGACCATAGAAGGCATAGACAAACAGTCCGATCACCAGCCAGATGAGAAGGCGCCACCACGTCTTCGCGGGCAGGCTGACCATGGCCGCCAACGACGTGAGAATTCCGAGAATCGGCACGAGCGGGACCAGAGGGGTCTTAAAGGGGCGCGGAAGCTCGGGGCGCTTGACGCGCAGGACCCAGACGCCGGCGCAAACGATCACGAAGGCGAGCATGGTGCCGATGTTGACGAGGACGGCGAGATCGCCGATGGGGATCAGGGAAGCGAAGCAGGCGACGCAAATCCCGACCACGATGGATGAAATCCACGGCGTGCGAAAGCGGCGGTGAATCGCCCCGGCCCATTTCGGCAGCAAGCCATCACGCGACATGGAGAAGAAAACGCGGGACTGGCCGAGCAACATCACGAGCATGACGCTACCCAGACCGGCAATCGCGCCAGCCTTCACGAGCATGCTGCCCCAGCGAACACCGGTGGCGTCAATTCCGATGGCCACGGGATCGGCCACGTCCAGGGCCGTGTATGGGACGACGGCGGTGAGCAGGCCGGAGACGGCGATATAGAGGACGGTGCAGATGAGGAGCGAGCCGATGATGCCGATGGGCATGTCCTTCTGCGGATTGCGCGCCTCCTGGGCGGCGGTGGAGACGGCGTCGAAACCGATATAGGCGAAGAAAATCACCGAGGTGCCGCGGGCAATGCCGGACCAGCCGAATTTGCCGAATGCGCCGGCGTTGGCGGGAATGAAGGGGTGCCAATTGGCGGCGGCGGCCGCGGGATGCCGCAGGACCCACATCGCGGCAATGCCGATGAAGACCAGCACGATGGCGACCTTGATGATGACCACCGCGGAATTGAAATTCGCGGATTCCTTGATGCCCACGACGAGCACAACCGTGATGAGGGCGATGGCGCAGAAGGCGACGAGATTGAATACGGCGGTGGCGTGCGGCAGGGTGGCGGGATTCACGCCCGCGGTCGCCAATGTCTGCGTGAGGGAGCCGAGCGCGCCCCAGTGGCCGCGATAAAAGACCATTTCGGTTCCGGGCGTGGCCATCCATTTGGGACTGATATAGATGTGCAGGTCCTCGAGGAAGCTGGTGAAATAGCCGCTCCAACCGGAGGCGACGGTGGCGGCGCCAAAGGCGTACTCGAGAATGAGGTCCCAGCCGATAATCCAGGCGAATATCTCGCCCAGGGTGGCATAGCCGTAGGTGTAGGCAGAGCCGGCGATGGGAATCAAGGAAGCGAATTCGGCGTAGCAGAGGCCGGCGAACGCGCAAATGATCCCGCAGAGGATGAACGATACGACGATTGCGGGGCCGGCGTTCTCCGCGGCGGCATTGCCGGTGAGAACAAAAATTCCAGCGCCGATAATGGCGCCGATACCGAGGGTAATCAGGTTGAGGGGGCCGAGGGCGCGGCGGAGCGAGCCTTCGCCGCCTTCCTTGGCCTCCTCCATAATTACGCTTAATGGCTTCGTGGCAAAAAGCTTGCTTGCCATGCATCGCCCTCCGATGATTTCGTCAGATGCCTTCACGCCCGGCGGGCGCGGGTCAGTTTGAATTTTGACCCTGATCCGCGCCCGCTATTCCTTGCCAAGGCAGCGGGCGGCGATCGCCAGGTAATCCCGAACGCGGGCTGCCGGATCGGGCGCCAAAACCACGTCGCGCGCGACGGCGAGCGAATCCGCTCCGGCGCCCCAAACCTGTGCGGCTGACTCTATAGTGATTCCGCCTATCGCGACAAGAGGTTTCCGCGTGACGCGACGAGCAGCGGAAAAAATCCCGGCGCCGACGAGCGGATCGGGATTGGCCTTGGTGGACGTGGCGAAAACGGGGCCCAAGGCTATATAGTCCGCCGAGGTGGCGGCTGCAGCGCGCAATTGCTGGATGTTGTGTGTCGAAACGCCTACCCAGCGCGAAGGGCCGCACACGGCGCGCGCGGCTTCGACGGGCAGATCGTCCTGACCTACGTGAGCGCCAGCGGCGCCGCAGGCCGCGGCAATATCGGGGCGGTCGTTGACGATGACGCGGACGCCGAGCGGGGCGAGGCGCGCAACGAGATCGCGAGAGCGGGCGAAAAGCTCGCGTGGCGAGCCGAATTTATCGCGAATCTGGAGCAGCCGGACGCCCGCGGCCGCCAAATCGAGGGAAAGGGTGATGATATCGCGGGGAGCGGGGGCGAGGCTGACGTCCAAAATGACGTAGAGGGGCGGGAACAACGGCGGCACCGCGCCTATTTCGCTTCCCCGGCGGACATGCGCTCGAGGAAGTGCGTGTCGAATTTACCGGCGATGAAATCCGGATGCGCGAGGATTTTCTTTTGCAGAGGAATGGTGGTCTTGATGCCCTGCACGACGAAGCCATCGAGGGCGCGGTTCATGCGGGCAATCGCCTCGGCGCGGTCGCGGCCGTGGGCAATGAGCTTCGCGATGAGCGAATCGTAATAGGGCGGGATGACGGCATCGGAATAGGCGGCGGTATCCACGCGAATGCCGGGACCGCCCGGAACGCGGAAGGCCGTGATACGGCCGGGAGACGGGACGAACGTGTCTGGGTCTTCGGCGTTGATGCGGCATTCGATGGCGTGGCCGCGAAATTCCACGGGGTCAAGAATGGAATCCAGGCGCTCGCCCGCGGCGATGCGAATCTGGGCCTTGACGAGGTCCACGCCGGTGACCATCTCCGTGACGGGATGTTCGACCTGAATGCGGGCGTTCATCTCGATAAAATAGAGATTGCCGGATTGATCGCGCAGAAATTCAACGGTGCCGGCGCTGGAATAGCCGACCTTGCGAAGGGCCGCGACGATCTGCTCTCCGATGCGCTTGCGGACGGCAGCTTCGAGCACGGGCGACGGGGATTCCTCGAGCACCTTCTGATGGCGGCGCTGGAGCGAGCATTCGCGCTCGCCGAGATGGATCACGTTGCCATGGCGATCGCCGAGAACCTGAAATTCAATGTGGCGAGGGCGCTCGATGAGACGCTCCATGTAGACATTCGGGCTGCCGAAGGCCTGCTCAGCTTCGGTGCGGGCCGTCTGAAAGGCGGAAAGCAGTTCGCGCTTATGGCGAACGATGCGCATGCCGCGGCCGCCACCGCCTTCGGCGGCCTTGATCATGAGCGGAAGGCCGATTTCGGCGGCAATTTTTTTGGCGGCAGCTTCGTCGGGGACGATGCCGTCGCTGCCGGGAATAATGGGCAGGCCGGCGGCGGCGACTTCGGCGCGGGCGCGATCCTTCTCGCCCATCATGCGAATCACGTTGGGCGAGGGGCCGATGAAAGTGATGTGGGAGGCTTCGCAGACCTCGGCGAAATTGGCGTTTTCGGAGAGGAAGCCGTAGCCGGGGTGAATCGCATCCACATTGGCGATTTCGGCGGCGCTAATTACCTGGGGGATATTCAGGTAGCTATCGCTGCTGCGCGGCGGGCCGATGCAGATGGCTTCGTCGGCAAAACGGACGTGAAGGGAGTTGCGGTCGGCTTCGGAATAGACGGCGACCGTAGGGATGCCCATCTCCCTGCAGGCGCTGAGGACGCGCAGCGCGATTTCTCCACGATTCGCGATCAGAATTTTTCGGAACATTCGTCCAGAGCCCGGGGCTTCACTTCTTCCGATGGGGAGTAATCCCGAAGAGCGGCTCGCCATATTCAACCGGATGCCCATTTTCGACGAAAATGCGCGAGATCTCGCCCGCTACATCGGCTTCAATTTCGTTCATCAGCTTCATGGCCTCGATAATGCACAGCACCTGACCCGCTTCTACGCGGGAGCCAAGGGCGACGAAGGCGGCCGCCTCGGGGCTCGGCGAGGCGTAGAAGGTGCCCACGATGGGAGACTTGATGACGTGAACGTTCTCTGGGACGGAGGCTTCGCGTGCGGCGTGGGCCGGCGCGGCGGCGGCCGCAGCGTGCGATTCGGCTGCCGCGGCAGGCGCAAAGTGCGGATGCGCAGCGCTCGGTGCCGCGGTTGCAGTGGCGGGCGCGAAATGCGAAGGCTTCTTTAGCCGAATGTGCAGGCCGTTGCGCTCGTATTCGAATTCCTCGAGATTGTGCTTCTGCATGAAATCGAGCAGGCGCTCAATTTCCGGCAGGTCCACGCCAAAGACTTCCGTTTCCGCTTGAGACGCCGGCTTGGATTTTTTCGCCATTTAGAGTTCGAAAAGTTCCCGAGAGGATGTGGTGAGATCCATGACTCCGTTTGCCGTTACCAGAACATCGTCTTCGATACGTATGCCGCCGAAACCTTCGACATACAGGCCGGGCTCGACGGTGACGACCATGCCGGGCTGAAGCAGGGTGGTATCGCCGCGGCCGATTCGGGGCGGTTCGTGCACCTCGATACCCAAGCCGTGCCCGGTGCTGTGAGTGAAAAACCGGTCCAGCTTATAACCGGCGAAGACTCGCCGGGCCGCCGCATCCACCTGACCTGCCTCAACGCCAGGCCTGATGGCCGCCTTGGCTGCTTGCTGCGCCTCCAGAACGGCGCCATACAATTGCCGAACGCGCCGAGACGACCGCCCAAGAAACACCGTGCGCGTCATATCGCTGCAATATCCGCGCAGTATAGCACCCTGGTCGAGCACGACCAACTCGTTTTTCCTGAGCAGTTTGGACGTCGGGCGGGCGTGGGCCCAGGCGGAGCGCGGCCCGGCGGCTACAATCGTCTCAAACGAGGGGCCCTCGGCGCCCATGCGCCGCATCGCGAATTCGGCTTCGGCGGCGAGATCGAGTTCGGCCATTCCCGGCTTGATTTTGGGCAGGAGCGATTCAAATACGCCGCTGATTATGGCGGCCGCTTGCTTCATCAGCCGCAGTTCGGAGGCGTCCTTGATGGCACGAAGCCTTTCAACTTCGTTTCCGGAGGGGCTCCATCGGACGCGCGGGCCAGCGGCAGATTCGAGGGCCTGCTTCTGGGATACGGTGAGATAGGCGGGCGAGAAGCCGACCGTGAGCCGCTTTCGGCGCGAGACGCGCAGGGATTCCCCCGCCTCGCGAAGGAGGCCGCGCTTCGCAATTCGGATCGTGGCACCGGAGACTTCGTCCCGCGCCTGGAACGTGTAGCGGCTATCGGTGAAGAGGGTGGCGCGATCCGGTTCGATCAACAGGAAGCCCGCGCTGCCTGAAAAGCCACAGAGGTAGCGGATGTCAGGGAGATGCGAGATGAGCAGCGCGTCGTGGCGCAGGCCGAAAAAAGAAAGCCGGAGCCGATGTATCCGGCTCCGGGCTGAAATTTCCGGTTTCGATTTTGCCGAGCTAGGATTCAGCCGCCACTCTCCCGTTCGCGGCCAATCTAGTCCGGCAGGATTCGCGGAGTCAAGAAGAAGTAGAGTTCCTGATCCTGAGAACTGACGGTGGTGTGCTTGAACAGGTTGCCGATGATTGGAAGGCTGCCAAAGAGCGGCACCTGGTCAATGGAAGTGCGCTGTTGCGAGACATCCACTCCGCCAATCACGACCGTCGCTCCGTCGTCCACCGTGACGTTGGTATCCGTGGATTGAGTGTCAATCGCGGGAATCCCCTGGACGCGCGGGATGGCTTGATCAATTTGGTCGTTGGTGACGACAACGTTCATGAAGATGGTTCCGTCGGCGGTGATCTGCGGGGTGACCTCGAGCTTCAACACCGCATCTACGAATTGAACGGAGACGGTGTTGTTGACGATGGTCTGCACCGGAATTTTCACGCCGTTTGCGACAGTGCCCTTCTGATTATTTTGCGTGAATATTTTCGGGCTCGAGATGAGCTTGCCGACTCCGCGGCTCTCCGCGGCGGTGATGATCATATCGAGCGCAAAATTCTGCGAGGAGAACGCGTACTCGATGCCGCTGGTCGGGGCTCCCACGCCCAAGTTCGAATTTAGCGGGATGGAACCGGAAGTGGGCGCAGCGCCTCCGCTGCCGACGAGGATCGGTGGAACGGGGAACGGCGGGAAATTTCGGATGATCGGGCTGGTTCCGGCATCGCCGCCCACCGTGCTTATGTTGTGGTTGGTGGTGTTCAGCAGGCCGAAGCCGAATTGGGTGCCGATTTCGCGGGCGAAGGAACGGTTGGCGGCGACGACCCTGGCTTCGATCACGACCTGCTGAGACTTCCGATCCAACTGGCGGATCAGATTGTCCATCGTGGGAAGCGTGCTGGGAATATCCCGGATAATGAGGGCATTTGAGCGCGGATCGGAAAGGATATCGCCGCGCGGCGAAAGGAAGGTCTTCAGGACCTTCGACATATCGTCCGCCTTCGCGTAGCTGAGAACCCGGGTTTCGGTAACGAGGTTTGCGGCTTCGGTCTGCGCCTTCGCGAGATCGCGCTCCTGATCGGCTTCCTTTTTCAGGGTGGCCTTCGTGGCGATGCGGAGAACGTTGCCATCGAGCTGCTTATCGAGATCATTGTTGTGGAGCACGATATCGAGGGCCTGATCCCAAGGAACGTCCGTGAGGACGATCGTGAGGGAGCCCTTGACGTTGGGGTCCACAACAACGTTGAGGCCGCTGATTTCGTGGATCAAGCGGAAGAAATCCTGCAGGTCAACGTTCTTTAAGTTGACCGAAATCGGATCGCCGGTGTATTTCACCGCGCCGGGCTGCGCCATTTCCTTGCCGCTGACCGGGGAAAAGGATGCAGCAGCGGCTACCGGCGCCATGCTGTCTCCCGCGCGGATGGGAATCGGATTGGAGGCTGTGGCGGACGCGGTTGACGCCGCAGCGCGCGCGGCCGCGACGGCCTGCTGCTGCGGCTCGGCGCCACGAGCGGGCGAAGCCAAACCCGCGGAAGGCTGCGTGAGCGTGCGCGGCAGAGCGGTTGAATCGGCTGAGAGCGCTTCCGGCGACGCGAGAATGGGCGCCGCGGATTTCGCGCTGGAGAGATTCGAGACCGGGGCCGAAGGCACGTCCTTTACGGCACCCATGGGAACCGCTGGATCAAAGGAAACCGTGACGACGTTGCCGGCGGCGTTGACGCTGTAGTGCGCGGGCTCGCGAAGATCAACCACCATGCGCGAGACCTGCGGGGTAAACTGCGCCAGGCGAATTTCACGGACTGGGTCGAGATTGCTCGCGATGTGGCGGCGTGCCGTGCGCATGTGCGCCTTGGCGAAATCCAGGACCAGCCGGTCTGGATTCTGCAAACGCATCACATGATAGGCGAGATGGCCGGAACCGGTGACGGTGACTTCCGTCTGCGCGCCGTTCTGAGCCAGATTGACGCGCTGGATGGTGCGGAAGGCGGTGCTTTCGGCCGGGGCGGCTTCAGTAGCTTTGGCCGAGACGAACGACGGCGAAGCGCCTTCGCTGGAGGCCGAGCCCTTTGGCATGTCATGGCGGGCAGCGGAGACGGCCAGCAGGGTGAGCTCATTCGAATCGGTGCGTTCGACGCGGGGTTGCACGCCCGCGCCGAGCAGGACCTCGACTCGGACGACCGGCTTTTCGCCGGAGGCGTAGGCCATGAGGCGATAGCTCTTGATAAGCTCCGAGGGAACCACGCGCGCGCTGGTGGAATCGCCCGAGGACACGCCGCTCAAGTCGAGGATGTAAAGGTTCTCGCTCGGCCTGAAGGCGGAGTATTGGAATGGGCCATTCCCCTGAACCTCGAGGCGCGCGGCGCCATCCCGCACAACGGCCTTAACGTGCACGACGGGCTGGTCGGCGGCCCGGGACGGAAGGCCCGCCATCACCAATCCTGCCGCGACGAGTGCGGCCAAGCTCCCTATTCTGGTCATGATCCTCATTGCGCCTCTCCTGCGCTCGCGTAGATTCGCTTCGTCACGGTGCGCTCAACGGGCTTGCCAAAAGCGTCCTTCGAAGTTTCTTTAAAGGTGACGCCATCCAAACTGATCTTTTCCACTTCTCCGTCGTACAGCCGGTCTCCTTCGCGGATGAAGTAGACCTTGTCCTCGGGATTCGAAACCACGGCGATCATGTGGTTCTGCTCTTCCACGGTGCCGTCAATGCGCACGGTAGAAACGACCAGGCCAGCCTTGCCTGGCGGAAGGTGCTCAGGGCCTCCACCGGCGCTCTTGGGATGAAGCAGAGGCATAAACGGATCGCGCTTGGTTTCAAGCGGCTCAGGCGCAGCGGCTTGGGCCACAACGGCTGGCGCGCTCGGCGCGGGGGCAGCGGCACGCTTTGGAGGCTCAGGGCCCTTCGCAGGCTTCGCCGGTTTGACTGCCTTCACTGGCTTAGCTGCCTTGGCAGGCTTGGCCGGCTTCGCGACGGCTCGCTTGGCTGGTCTGGCGGGTTTGTGCAATTGGGCGACCGGGGCTGCGGCGGCGGATTTTGTCCGCTGCGCTGCTTTCGGCGTCGAGGGCTTCGCTCTTAGAGCGCTAGCGACACCGGGTTTGGGCGCCATCTGGTGGTGCGCCTTTGCCGGCGGCTTGGCCGCGGACAGCGTCCCGGCCGGATGCGCGGGATGAACGGCCTTCGCTGCAGGATGCGCGGGCGTCGCCGCTTTCGGCTGAGCAGAGACCTGGCCAGAAACTTGAGCGGAGGCCGGGCGCGCGCTGAAGCACAGCACCAACGCCGCCAGCGGCAGGAACTTTGCGGAAATGTGTGCGAGTTTCGTCATTTTTGGCTACCGCCTTGTCCGCGCGGATGCCGGCGTAACAGCAGGCGCATTGTCCGCCGATTTGGTAAAGAACGTGGTGATGGTGAAGCTGCCGGTGACGGTAGTGCCGGGGGCCATGCGGAATTTCGAGTTGCGCGAGTTGGCGCCCACGGCCTGGAGCTTCAGGTCGCCTACATTGATGATTCGCGAAAGGCGGCCGAGTCGAGAGAAGAAATCGAGGACGGCGTAATAGGGCCCGTCGGCTTCGATTTCAAAGGGCATTTCGAAGTAGTAGGGCTTGGTCGCAATTGCGTCCGCCTTCAGCGTCCGGACGGTGACTCCCGAACTCATGGCGGCTTGCTGAATCATGAGGATGAACTGATCGGTCTGCTTTTCCTCCGGGACGATGGTCTGGAGGGTGGCGAGCTGCTTCTGCAGGGCGTCCATATCGGATTGCAACTCGGCGCGCTGCTGCTTATAGACGCGAAGGTTGGCGACCTCGATCTGGAGCGGCTTCAACTGCTCCTGGGAGGCTTCCAAGTTCGCCCGCACGCTCTGCAGCGGAAGGCCGGGAACGTAGAGGCCGGCGAGAATGAGGACGCCCGCCAGAGCGACGTAGAATACAGCCTGGAGCGGCCAGGGCCATTCGCGGAATCCGGTCGCCATGATTAGCTCCTCCCCCGCGGTGCCGGCGAAGAAGCCGGAGAATTGGCCGGGGCCGCGCCATTCGGGGACGCGGCGCTGACCTGGGCCGTCATCGTGAAGCCGTAGGTCTGAACGGCGGGTTCCAGGTCGTCTTCCTTGGCGGTTTGAATTTCCACCTTGTCGAAATATCCAGAGCGGCGCATTTGGGTGATGAAATTCGCGACGGAATTGATCGAAGCGGCCTCACCGGAGATATTCAGGGCGTCGCCCTTACGCTCGACCGAGGTAAGCCAGAGCGCATCCACACGGCCGACTGTGTTCGCCACGCTTTGCAGGAGGTCCTGAGCGCCGGTGCGATTCTTCTGAAGGGTCTCGATCACATCTATGCGCTGCTGCAGGGCGCCCTTCTGGGCCTTGAAATGATCCACGTCTGCCTTGATCTGCTGCAGGCTGGCCTTTTCCGCTCGAAGGGCGATGATTTTCTGGTTGGTTGCATCCAGGTCCCGCTTTTCCGACGCATAGACGAGGCTTAAAACCACCGCAGCCGCTACGACGGCGACCACCAAGAAGATGACCTGGATGGTCGCCTCGAGCGGAACAGCCTGCTTGGTAGCCTTGGGGCGAGTCTGGCCGAGTAAATTGATCCGAATCATGGCGTGTCAAAGCTCCTCAGCGCCAGGCCAACAGCAATCGCCAAGCGCGGCGCCAAATCGCGAAGTAATCCTTCGTCGTGACGCCCTGGGTTCACCACCACCTTGCGAAACGGGTAAAGCTCCTCGACCGGCATGGCAAATTCTTCCTTGAGCAGGTCGAGCAATCCGGGAATTCGCGCGGTGCCTCCGGCCACAACGATGCGGCGAATGTTCTCGCCGCTGGCGGTGGCACGGAAAAAGTCGAACGTCTTCTGGATTTCGAGGATGAGGATGTCCGAAACGGAGCGCAGAATTGCGGTGCGCTGTTCGTCGCTGACGCCGGGAAGGGTTCCTCCCATTTTCAGCTTTTCGGCATCTTCGAAGCTCAAATCGAGTTCTTTCTGAAGCGCATCCGTATACTGATTGCCGCCCACGGAAACGTCGCGGGTGAAGAGCGGCGTCCAGCCGCGGATGATATTGATGTTCATCACGCTGGCGCCCACGTTGAGCAAGGCAATCACCTGGGACGGATCGAGTTCGTAGTTCATCTCGAAGCTGTTCTGCAGGGCGAAGGCGTCAATATCCACGACCATGGGCGTCTTGCCAGCCTGGGCGAGAACGTTGGTGTGGTTGAGGATCTTGTCCTTCTTCACGGCGACGAGCAGCACGTCCATCTGGCTTTCGGTGGCTTCGAGGAGCTGATGGCTCAGGTTCACGTCGGCAATATCGAAAGGAATGTGCTGGCTGGCTTCGGCCTGGATGCGATCGTAAAGCTCCTCTTCGGTCATCAGCGGCATGCTGACGCGCTTGACGATGACCGAGTGGCCGGAAACGGAGGTGGCGACGTCCTTCACCTTGATCTTCTGGCCATCGAAGATCGAAATAATCTTTTCGGCGACGGACGGCGCGTCCATGATCGCGCCATCCACGACCGTATCCTGGGCGAGAGGCTCGAGGCCGAAGCTGACGAGCTCATAGCCATTCTTGGAGCGCTTGAGCTCGACTGCTTTAACGGAACTCGATCCGATATCCAGCCCGATTAGCGACTTGCTTTTCCCCAGATTGAGCATCGTACGGCCCCTCGCTCCTCCACTGCGCGGCGCGGCAGGCGAATTTCGCGCCCGCTCGCTGCCGGAAAACCCCGCCCCAAGAACTGCGTCGCATTTGCTTTTTCTTCAGAGCCATCACCCCGAGAAGGCTCACACGCAAACCGTAGTACTAATATGCCCGGTACGTCCCGCTTGAACCGTTTATTGCATCCGTGCCGAAGAGTGTCAAGCAACGTGTGACACGTGTGTGCTATGGATAAAAACATAGGCCGAAGGGACAGGTGTGGCCGAAAGTACAGGTAAAGGCGGGAGTAACGGCGGAATTAGGCTTCGCAAGGTGTTCGTCGGAAGCAAGGCGAATGCCTTGTAGAGAGCCGAGAATGAGGTTTACTTTTTCTTCGAGGTGAGGCGAAGCTGCTGCCAAATATCGTCTACGCGTTTCTTGGTAGCAGGATCCATCTTGATCTCGTCCGGCCAGCGGCCCGCATAGCCCTCTTCCTTCCATTTACGCGTGGCGTCTACGCCCATTTTCGAGCCGAAGTCCTGGCGGCGGGCGGCATGGTCGAGCGTGTCCACGGGACCGAGGACGAATTGGATGTCGCGCTCGGGATCAATCGCGCAAAGCGCCTTCCATGCGACTTCGCGCGGGTCCTGGACGTTCACATCGTGGTCCACCACGACGACAACTTTCGTGAACATTGCCTGACCGAGCGACCAGATCGCGTTCATGATTTTGCGGGCCTGGCCGGGATAGTCTTTGCGGATGGCGACGATCATCAAGTTCTGGAAAATTCCCTCGGCGGGCATAGCCACGTCCACGATTTCGGGATATTGCATCTTCATGACGGGAAGGAAAACTCGCTCGATGGCATGGCCGATGAAATAGTCCTCCTGCGGCGGAGGTCCGACGACGGTGGTGACATAGATTGGGCTATCGCGGTGCGTAACGCAGGTGACGTGGAATACCGGGTACTGGCCTTCGAGCGAATAAAAGCCGGTGTGGTCCCCGAAGGGGCCCTCGGTGCGCAGCTCGCCGAGATCCACATAGCCTTCCAGAACGACCTCAGCATTGGCGGGAACTTCGAGGTCCAGGGTCTTGCAGCGAACAAGTTCGACGGACTCGCGGCGAAGAAAGCCGGAAAAGAGGAACTCGTCCATATCCGGCGGAACGGGCAAGATGCCGGCCAGCATGGTTGCCGGGTCGGAGCCGAGGGCCACAGCGACCTCCATGCGTCCCTTGGGGTCCTTGGCTCGGGCGCTGCGGAAGTGCTCGGCGCCGTGCTTCTGGGTCTGCCAGTGCATGCCCGTGGTGCGCTCGTCGAAGACCTGCATGCGGTAGCAGCCGACGTTGCGCTTGCCTGTGTCGGGATTTTTGGTAATCACCATGGGCCAAGTGATGTAGCGGCCGCCGTCCTGGGGCCAGCACTTCAAAATGGGCAGGTGAAAAAGGGAGAAGCCGTCGGTTCGGACGATCTGCTGGCATGGGCCGCTGCGCACGGATTTCGGAAAGAAAGAGCCCAGTTCGGCGAGCTTGGGGAGCATCTTTACCTTCTCGATCAGGCCCTGGGGCGACTGCATGTCGAGGATAGAGGTGATTCGCTCGGCGATCTCGTCGAGGGAAGATACGCCGAGGGCAAGATTCATGCGGCGCTCGCTGGCGAGGAGGTTCGTTACAACGGGAATCTCGCTGCCCTTGGCACGCTCGAAAAGCAGCGCCGGGCCACCCTCCTTGACGGCGCGGTCGGTGATTTCGGTGATTTCGAGGACCGGGTCCACTTCGGCGGGAACGCGTTTCAGCTCACCCTGCTTATTGAGCGTGTGCAGGAACTCTCGCAGGTCTCGATACCCCAACTTCCCCTCCATGCATCCAACGGTGTGAAAGACACGAGCTTTGCAGCCGGCCACTGTAACATGAGAATCTCCGGGCAATGGGCGGAAAACTGCCCGCAAACTGGCCCGGGCTGCTAAGATAGCCGATCCCAATCGAGTAACCTTGATAGGGGACCATACGTCTTTATAAGAAGGAGGGAGGAAGCCGGCCGGAATCCAGCCACAGACTGGCCCGGATCGTTTCCCGCAAATAACCGAATCCATGCCGTTACGCGAATCCTACCAACACAGAAAAAAGACGTACATTATCGGGCTGATTTGCCTGGTCTTATTGCTCGGCGGCTTTACCTATTACAAGACCCGGTCGAAGGATCCGACGTATACGACCGCCATGGTGCGCACGGGCGATATTCGCGCGACGGTGCAGGCGACCGGGACAATCAATCCGCTTACGACCGTGCCCGTGGGTTCTTACATTTCGGGAACCGTGAAATACATCTTCGCGGATTTCAACACGAAGGTTCACAACGGCCAGGTGCTTGCGCAAATAGACCCTGCCATCTATGAAGCGGATGTGATCTCTGCCCGGGGAGACCTGCAGAACGTAAAGTCCAACCTGAAGACGCTGCAGGCCACGGTGGACGTGGATCAAGCGAACCTTGCGAAGGCCAAGGCGAACCTGAGCTATCAATCCGCGACCGCGAAGAGATCGCTCGATCTCTTCAATTCAGGCGTCATTTCAGCGGACGCGAACCAATTGACGCAATCCACAATGAGCCAGGCCATGGCAGAGACAACCGCCGCGGAAGCCTCGGTGGAGCAGGCGAAGGCGCAATTGGTGCAAGCGCAATCGCAGGTGGTATCCATGCAGGGGGCGCTCGACAAGGCCGAGACCAACCTGCGGTACACGACAATTCTTTCGCCGATTGACGGCACGGTAGTGGCGCGAAGTATTGACGTAGGGCAATCGGTGGCCGCTTCGTTTCAGGCGGCGACCGTCTTCACGATTGCGCAGGACCTGACGCGGATGCAGGTGTACGCGAAAACGGATGAGTCCGACACCGGAAACATCAAGGTAGGCACGGAAGTGAGCTTCCAGGTGGACGCATTTCCGACGCAGATGTTTCACGGACGGGTGAGCGCGGTGCGGCTGAACGCGACCACGGTGCAGAACGTGGTGACCTACGATACCGTGATTGACTTCGACAATCCGGGCGAAAAGCTGCTGCCGGGAGAAACGGCGTACGTGACAATTCCGACCGGCGTGGCCAAGAATACGATTGAAATACCGAATTCGTCGCTGAGCTTCACGCCGGATATGCCACGCCCGCAGGTGCAGGCGCTCTATAAGAAGTACAACATCTCCCGAGAGGCTTCGACGACGCACTTGGGCGGTTGGCAGTTGGTTTGGAAAATGGGGCCAAACAAGGAATTGATACCCGTGGCGGTGCAATGCGGCATCACGGATTTCAACAACACGCAGTTGCTGCAGGGCGATGTGCACGCGGGCGATGAACTGGTCACCTCCGAGCAGAACTCAAATGGGCCGTCGGGTGGCCAGCGTCCTCCGGGGCTCGGCGGGGGCCGAAGAAGGTAGGACAGCCATGAATTTTTCAGAAGTGATCCGGGTGGCGCTGCGGGCGCTGGCGCGGAACAAGATGCGGACCATCCTGACGATGCTGGGCATCATCATCGGCGTCGGCGCGGTGATCTGCACGGTGGCAATTGGCGAAGGCGCGGGCCAACAGGTCCAAGAGCAAATTCAGAGCCTGGGCGAAAACATGATCTTCGTGATGGCGGGCAGTGTGACGACCAACGGCGTCCGCATGGGAAGCCAGGCCACGAAGACGCTGACCGTACAGGACGCTGACGCAATCCAGCAGCACGTGCCGGCAGCCGCGCTCGTATCACCCGGCGTGGGAATGTCCGTGCAGGTGGTGAACGGCAATCAGAACTGGTTTACGCGGGCGAGCGGCGCAGGTCCAGCGTACTTCCAAATCCGCAAATGGCCGGTGGTGAAGGGGAGCACGTTTTCACAGCGCGACGTGGACGTGGCTGCGAACGTGTGCGAAATCGGAAATACAGTGGCACAGCAGTTGTTCGGCGACGACGATCCGGTGGGGCAAACCATCCGGGTGCAGAACATCCCGTTCCGGGTGCTGGGTGTGCTGGCGACCAAGGGCCAATCCACTTGGGGGCAAGATCAGGACGATACGCTGATCATGCCATTCACAACGGCGCAGAAGAAGATTATCGGCATTGATTGGGTGCAGAACATCACCGTCTCGGCGGATACGCAGGCGGATATACCGATCGCGGAGCAGCAAATCACGTCGCTGCTGCGCGAAAGGCACCACCTGCGGTCCGACGAAGAAGACGATTTCATTTTGCGCAGTCCCAGCGAGATCGCGGACACGCAGGCGGCTACGTCGCGGATTCTGACGCTGCTGCTGGCGAGCATCGCATCTGTGTCGCTACTGGTGGGCGGCATCGGAATCATGAACATCATGCTGGTGTCGGTGACCGAGCGCACGCGCGAGATCGGCGTGCGGATGGCGGTGGGCGCGACCGAGCAAGACGTGCAGCGGCAGTTCCTGAGCGAGGCGCTGGTGCTGAGTTCGCTGGGCGGCATCATTGGCATCGCGGTGGGGATGCTGGCTTCTTCGATCGTGTCGAATTTGTTTCATTGGCTGACCGTGGTCTCGCCCATGTCGGTGGTGATCGCGGCGCTTTTCTCCGCGGCGGTTGGAATCTTTTTCGGATATTATCCGGCGCGCAAAGCCGCGCAACTTGATCCTATTGAGGCACTCCGCTATGAATAAGAAATGTCGTTTTTTTCGTGCATTGGGGTTCGGCGTGGTGATGCTGGCGGCGGCTCTGCTTACCGCGAGTTCGTACGCACAGGAGAAAAAGAATGCGGCCGGCGAACAATTCTTTATTGTCTCGTCGGTGGACGCTCCCAATTCGCGGCTTTTGCTGAAGCGCGCGTCTGAAGTGACGCTGCTGATGAAGGTGGACAGCAAGACGAAATACCTGGACGAATCGGGAAAGCCTATTCGGCTTTCGGATTTGCGGGCGGGCGATACCGTGTGGGTTCTAGTGGGCAAGAGCGGAACTGAGCCGACCGCGTCGCGGATTCGCATGGGGCCGATGACCGTGGCCGAATTGCACCGCGATTATCTGGATTATCCGGAAATCAAGTAGCGTGATCCATGAGGACCTCCGCGCGATGCATTGCGCCGTGACGCCGTGATTGCGAGCGGACTGATGCGCCGCGCGATCCTGCGAGCCGCGCAAAGCCACGCGCTGCGGCGTCGCGCCCCCCAGTATGCCTTCGTCCGCCGCTCGACTGCGCGCTTTATGCCTGGAGAAACCGCCGAGACCGCGCTGGCCGCAGCGGTGCAACTCGCGCAATTTTCGGTTGGCGCGGCGCTGAGCCATCTGGGCGAAAACATCACGGATCGAACCGAAGCCGAAGCCGTGGTGCAGCATTATCTCGGCGTGGCCGAGCGCATCCGCGCGATGGGCTCGGCTTGCGGACTCTCCGTAAAACTGACACAACTCGGGCTCGATCTAAGCGCGGAGCTGTGCCTAGCGAACTTGAAGCGCGTTGCAGCGGCGCTGCCTGCATCGCAAGCCCTCTGGATTGACATGGAGCAGGCCGCGTATGGGGATGCGACGCTCGATCTATACCGGCAGGCGCGGCGCGAATTCCCGAATGTGGGCGTCTGCTTGCAGGCATATCTGTACCGCACGGAAACGGATATTGAATCGCTGATCGCCAGCGGGGCGATGATTCGGCTGGTAAAGGGCGCGTACAACGAGCCGCCGGAAATCGCATTCCCTAGAAAAGCGGACGTGGACGAAAGCTATCTCCGGATCGCGCGCATGTTTCTCGATCCGCAGGCGGTCCGGGCGGGAGCGCGAGCGACATTCGGCACGCATGATCGCACCTTGATTCGGCGCATTTGCGAATGGGCTGCGACGCGAGGCATTTCGAAAGATGCGTTCGAGTTTCAGATGCTCTACGGAATCCAGCGGGCCGAACAGCTTCGGCTGGCTCGCGAGGGCTACCGGTCGAGCGTGTTGATCTGCTATGGTTCGTATTGGTTCCCGTGGTTCATGCGCCGGCTGGCCGAGCGCCCGGCCAACGTGCTTTTTTTGGCGCGGCATCTTGTGGCGGGCTAGGCGACGTTGCCGTGCGTGGTGCAGGTCTGTAGAATGGCATTGGAATAGCGCTCGTCCGCGCGGGGGGGCCGGAGCGGAAGTAATCTTCTTCATCGCCAGCGCGACTCAGAGGATTAAATGGAAGCGCCTCTCTCTCTGGGCTCGATTGTGGTGGCCACCGCCGATCAGGTGTCGTGCAGCCTGGGCGACGAGGCCGCAATTCTCAACATGAAAAACAGCGTGTATTACGGGGTGAACCCCGTGGGCGCACGTGTGTGGACACTTCTGCGGGAGCCTCGCAGGGTGCAGGAACTGCGAGACGCATTGCTGGACGAATACGAAGTGGAAGCCAGCCGGTGCGAACGCGATTTATTCGATTTGCTCGAAAACATGCGGCGCGAGGGACTGATCGAACTACGCGACGCGGCCCCCGAGGAGGCCACCAAGCGATGAAGGCGCAGATGGAAAAAGCCGCCCGCGCATGGAGGGGCTTTCGGCGGCTTCGCAGCGCTGAACGTGGCGTCGCAATGGAAGCGGCGGCGATTCTGCTTGCGACGCGGGCCGGGCTGCGATTCGCCGGCTTCAACGGATGGAAGCGTGCTTTGGAGCTCTTTACTCCCTCTGCTCATCCAGGCGCGAGCGAGCCGCCACTTTCCGCCGCGCATACAATCGCACGTATTGAGGAAGCCGCGGCGAATTATGCGCCATTTCGGCCGAATTGCCTGGAACGCTCGCTCGCCCTGTGGTGGCTTTTGCAGCGCCGTGGAATTTCGGCCGAGGTTCGGGCCGGCGCCCGAAAGGCAGGCAGCCGTTTCGAGGCCCACGCATGGGTGGAATGGCGCGGCACGGTTCTGATGGGGGAGGATGAGGAAGGAAGCTTTGTGCCGTTCGATGGGCCAGTCACCATGGGAGCGCCGGCCCGGTGAGCGGGATTGCGGGCATTTTCGCGCGTAACGGCGGCAGCGTGAGCCGCTCGCTGTTGCAGGAGATGACGGATTTTCAGGAGTACCGCGGACCGGATGCGCAGGGGATGTGGTATGGCGGAATCTGCGGCTTGAGCCATACCCTGCTGCGCACAACGCGTGCGTCGGAAAATGAGCGGCAGCCCGCAACGCTCGACGGACTGCGGATCACGGCGGACGTGCGGCTGGACAGCCGTGATGAATTGAAAGCGGAAATCGAGGCGACCGGTTGCATCGTACCGGCGGACTGCGCGGATTGCGATCTTGTGCTGCATGCATACGCGTGCTGGGGAGAGCGATGCGTGGAACGCCTGCGCGGGGAATTCGCCTTCGCGATCTGGGATTCACGCCGCGAGACGCTATTTTGCGCGCGCGATCATTTCGGCATTAAGCCCTTCTATTATGGCGAGTGTGATGGGAAATTTATCTTCAGCAATACGCTCGACTGCGTGCGGCTGCACCCCGGAATCTCCGACCGTCTGAACGAGGCTGCCGTCGGGGATTTTTTGCTTTTTGGCGTCAATTGGAATCCGGCGACAACGACCTGGCGGGACGTCCAGCGGCTTCCCGCCGCGCACTGCCTTACCCTGTCCGCGACGGCAGCCGTGGGTGGCGCGAAGATCGCGCGCTATTGGTCGGCTCCGACGGATGGGTGCGTGCGTTACCAGCGCGCGGAAGATTACGTGGAACATTTTCGGGAGGTATTTCGGAATGCTGCCGGCGAGCGCCTGTCACCGGAATGCACGGGAATTTTTCTGAGCGGCGGGATGGATTCATCGTCGATTGCGGCGATGGCGCGGGAAATTTGCGATGCGCGCGGCGGCTCGATGCAGTTGCGCGCTTACACAGTGATCTCGAAATCGGCTGGCGATTCCGATACGCCATGCGCCCGCAAGGTGGCACAGCATCTGCGCATTCCGATGCACAGCATGAATTTCGATGATCTGCGGCCCTTCGAGGGATGGGACGACACAGAACGCCGGTTCCCTGAACCGGCGGGCGATCCGCTTGGGATGGGGCTTTTCGAAGAGTTTGAAGCCGTGGCCAAGGATTGCCGGGTGGTGTTGAACGGAGAAGGCAGCGACAATCTGATGCATTTTCAGATGTGGCCGTACGCGCGGCATCTGGCGCGAAGTGGCGAATGGAAGAGATTTTGCGGCGAGGGAGTCGAATATCTGCGCGTGCGGCCGTTCCCCCGGCGCGGCATACGCTATCGGCTCCGGAGATTCATAGGAAAGGAGGACAGCGGCACGCCCGCGGTGCCTCAGTGGATTCAAGCCGATTTCGCAAAAAGGACCGGACTTGACTGCCGAATCCGCGAAGGGGGAAGGATTGATCTTCCCGAGCGGGCGCATCCTCTATTTCCGAAAGCCCACGCTTCGATGGGGCTTCCCCTGTGGTCACGTTTATTCGAGATGGGGGATCCTGGAGTGACTCGCTGCCCGGTCGAAACACGTTTCCCCTTCCTGGACTTACGGGTGGTAAAATATTTGTTAGCGTTGCCGCCCTTTCCCTGGGCATTTCAAAAAAGGGTGCTGCGGGATGCGATGCGCGGCCGGTTGCCAGACAGCATTGTAAGGCGGCCAAAGACGCCGCTCGATGAGGATCCAAGCGCGCTTGCAATCCGGGGCGACGAGATTCGCTGGATCGAGCAGGACGATGCGGGCAGCGAGATTTCGCAATTCATTGATCAAACGAAGCTGCAGGAAGCGGTACGGAAAGGTACGGCGGACGAGCTAGGTGTGGGGCATGCACTATGTCTGAAGTTCTGGTTGCGGCAGGCGCGAGATGTGCGAAGGCGCGCGGCGGCGGAGGTTTCGAATGCGTGAACCTGTTCCCCAAAAAGCCAAAAGACCTTATTTCGCTCCGGCACTGGTGGTCTACGGCCCTGTAAGCACACTGACCACGAAAGCGCAAACAGGTGGAAATCGCGACGGAGAGGTCATCTCCGGTATGATTCTCCGGACTGCGGCGTAGTTGCGCGCCGGAATGAGCAAGTACGGTGTCAGTGCCTATGCATGACGAATCCTTGTGATCTACTCCGCGTTCGGCCTATCACTGCATAGTAATCTGGAAATCCCCGGAATGAATCACCAGGAAACGGCCGCGACGGGATTGCCCACGATCGAGGTTCAACTGGGCGTCGCCCCCCCCGCAGATACGGCCGCCGCGGGCCGGGCCGAGGAGCTGCGATACACAAGCTCACATACGGACGAATCCGGCCGGCCCGCGCTGCACATATGGAAGCGAGCGGGCGACGGGCTGCTTCATCTGCGATATTACGACGGCGTGGAATTTTGGCTCGATCCGGCGGCCACGCGCGCGTGGGGCACTTGGCCGGCGAGCTCGTCGCTCGAGGATGCCGCGAGCTATCTGCTGGGCCCGGTGCTGGGCTTCGCGCTGCGAATGCGAGGCACGCCGTGCCTGCACGCAAGCGCGGTGGTGCTGAACGGACAGGTGGTCGCATTTGTGGGAGACGCCGGGGCGGGAAAATCCACGACGGCGGCGGCATTTGCGCGGGAGGGCGAAGTCGTCGTTTCGGATGACATTGTGACGCTCACCGAACGCGACGGAAAATTCTGGGTGGCCCCCGCTTATCCTTATCTTTCGCTCTGGGACGACTCGGTGGCGATGCTCTATGGCGAAGGGAAATTGCTGCCGACCTTTTCGCAAAATTTTGGCAAACGGCTGCTCGCACTTGGTGAACATGGATTGAGATTCGCGGACAAACCGATGATGTTTGGCGCAATCTTCCTGCTGGGCGAGCCCAGCGAGGAGGCGCACGCGCCGTTTGTGGAACGCATTGCGCCGCGCGAATGCCTGCTCGCGCTGGTGGCCAATTCGTATGCGACAAACTTTCTGGAACCCGGAATGCGCGCGCAGGAGTTTACGATCTTCGGGAAAGTTGTCGGAGCGGTCCCTGCGTGGCGAATTTGGCCCCGAGCGAATTCGAACGACCTTCACCGCTTCTACACCACGATCAGGGCAGCCTGCGAGGGGCGCGTGGAAGCAGCCGGATAGCACGGACCAACTCCGCACTGGCGGCGACGCATCCAAGCAAACCTGTAAACCGGCGTATAATGACCGGCCCTGCGCGCGACGCGATGAGCGCACGGGAAACCCTGGAGGATGCACCAGATGAGGAAGCTACTGGCATTCGGCGCCCTGCTTTTATTCCTGGCAGCAACGGCATCGGCACAGGAAGGGCCGAGGCTGGAGATTTTTGGCGGCGGATCATATACGTGGTACACGCAGCCGAGTGGCGTCCATCTGAACATGCCGGGATGGACCGCCTCGGCCGACTATTACATTTTCCACTGGATTTCCGCGCAGATCGAAGGAACGGGCGCCTATAACCGCTACGGCAGCTACGGCGGAGTCACATCTCCGGCGACGATCTACGCGGCGCGGCTAGGGCCAATGATTTTCCCATTGGGGCACCGGCGGCTGACGCCATGGGTTCATTTCCTGTTCGGGGCGGCCTACTACGATCATAGCTATCCTGCATACGGGGGATTTCCGGCGAGTTCATATACAGCCGTGTCCTATTCCTGGGAAGGCGGCGCGGGGCTGGACTTGACCATCAAGAAGCATTGGGCGGTGAGACTGTTACAAGCGGATTATGGACAGGTTAGTTTCGCGCCCGGCACGGGCTCTTCCTATGGGCCGAAGCAGTCTACCTACCATGCGGCAATTGGCGTGATCTATCGGTTTGGGGGGAAATAGCGCCGCTCCAGGATACCGGTCTCTTCAACCGCAGTTCCCTGCCGCCCAGCGGCGGTCTGCGGGCACCGTCCAGATTCGGAAACCGCCGGCCTTTGAAATTCGAACTTGCGGAGCGAACCACGGGAGTAGCAGATTACTCGCATGAAACTTCCCGAGGCGCGCACCCGCCTGCGAAAAGCCCTCCCTGGCATTTGTCTTTTCGTCTGTGCGGTGCTGAGCTACGGGGCGGCAAGGAATTGGGTCGCCGCGGACCGACTGTATTCCCACCAGCTTGCCACAATCGAAAGCGGGGCGGCGCTTGAACCTGGAAATGCCAACGCGTGGGATCGCCTAGGGCGCCTGCGGCAGGAGGAATTCGGAGACACCGATCCTCGCCATGCAATCGCGGATTTCGAACACGCGCTTCGCGACAATCCCCGGTGCTCCTATTGCCTCACCGATCTAGCAGGCGCTTATGAAGCCGCGGGCAATGACCGGCTCGCGGAGAGCGAATTCGAGCGCGCGGAAGCCGCCTACCCGGCGTCTGCAGAGGTCGTGTGGCAGCACGGAAATTTTCTCCTGCGGCAGCAGAGATTCGCGCAGGCCTTCACTAAGATTCGCCGCGCGATCCGGGGAAACCGTTCGATTCTACCGCTGGCAATTTCGCGGTCGTGGCGCGCAACCGGAGACGTGAAACAGATTCTGGATAATATCGTCCCGCGAGATGCGGACGGATGCCTCGCTGCCCTCGACTTTTTCACATCGGAATCGCAGATGGATGCGGGGATGGCGGTGTGGAAGCGACTGACCGGATTGCACGAGGGGTTCCCTATCGCGCGAACATTTGCATTTCTCGATGAATTGATTCGAGAAGACCGTTCGGATGATGCAAGGACCGTATGGGAGGAGGCGCTTGAGGCTACGGGATCGGGCTCGGCTACCAGCCGTGGGACGGCCGGGTCGCTGATCCAAGATGGGCGATTCACGGAGAATCTTGCGAATGGCGGGCTCGGCTGGAGGTGGAACGAACCGGCGGGCGCGGCGGCAAGCTTCGATGCCGCGCCGGACTCCAAGCCGGGCCGTTCGTTGCGGGTGGACTTCAGCGGCGGCCTTAACCTGGATTTGAGCCAGCCATCGCAGGTGGTGCCGGTTGAGCCATCGCAGGCATATGTTTTTTCGGCCATGATTCGCACTGACGAGATTTCCACCGAGAGCGGCATGCGCTTCTCGATCACGGACCCGAATCATCCACGGGAGCCCAGGGCGACGACCGACAACATGACCGGCTCGCATCCATGGACCCGCGTGCGCGCCAACGTGACGACCGGCGCCGATACGCATTTCCTGGAGGTGCAGCTGTTCCGGCCGCCGAGCCGGCTGTTTGAAAGCAAGCTCGGGGGAACCGTCTGGATCTCGGATGTGTCGCTAGCGCCCGCGACGCAAGCAGAGGCTGGCATCAGATGAGATTGCTGCGCGCTGGTCTTTGCGCCCTGCTGGTGTTCAGCGTTGGCGCGTTCGGGACGGTAGAGGTGTGGTCCGTATCCGCCGTAGAGATTGGTGCAGGGGCGCTGCTTGCGATTTGGGCGTTTTTGGCGTGGCGAGATCCCGGGCTGCAAGTACGCTGGAATCGGCTGAACGGCCCCTTTCTGGGGCTGATTGCCATCGCGCTTCTGCAATTGCTGCTGCATGGAACGGCGTATGCATTTGCAACGCGGGAGGGAGTGCTGACGCTGGCCGCCTACTTCATCGTCTTTTTTCTGGTGGCGCAGGCATTTCGCAGCCGGCCTGAACTGACGATGCTGGCGTGGTTCCTGGCGTGTTTGTGCTTCGGCGTGTCGCTATTTGGGATCGTTCAGCACTTCACGTCCCATGGAACAATCTACTGGCTGAAAGAATTGAATGCGGGGGGCGATCCGTTTGGTCCCTATGTAAACCGCAACCACTTCGCGGGATTTGTCGAATTGACGGCCCCGGTTGGATTGGCGTTGATGGTGTTTCGCGGGGTGCGGCGGGACGTTTTCCCGCTCGCCGCAGTGCTGACGATATTGCCGGTGGGGGCGCTGATCCTTTCCGGATCGCGGGGTGGAATCGCGGCGTTCGCCTTCCAAATTGGAGTGCTGGTGCTGCTCGCGCGGGGGCAACGAGCGATGGATGGATCGCGGATGGTGCCCATCGGAATTGTAGTCTTGGCCGCGCTGGTGCTGATTGCGTGGCTGGGGGCTGGAAAAGCCATCGAAAGATTCTCGGAGATGCGTCCAGGCGAACCATCGCTTTCTCGCCGTGGAACGATGCTGGTGGACACCCTGCACATTTTTCGGGACCACCCATTTTTAGGGACCGGCCTCGGGACGATGGTAGCCGTATATCCCACGTACGAGACGGCTTACGACGGGCATATGGTGGACCACGTCCATAACGACTACGCCGAAGGGTTGGCGGAAATGGGCATTCTGGGCGGCGCGTGCGGGCTGCTTTTCCTTTGGCTTCTCCTGCGCGACGCGCGACGGGCATTCGAGGCTGAGCAGGGGCACTTCTCGCGAGCGATCCACGCCGCAGGCATCGTGGCAGTGGCGGGACTTTTGTTCCACAGTTTTCTCGACTTCAACCTACATATACCGGCGAACGCGATGTTGTTTCTGGTGCTCGCGTATCTCGCAACGCGCGAACCCGTGGCTTCCAGGGGCGCAAAGGGCGCAGACTCCACCAGATGGAGAGCGACGATGCACAAAGCCGAAGTCGAGGCCATGTAGAAGGGCTCATTACGGCGCTCTAGTGATTTTCCTGAGGCGCGCCGGTGGGGCATGTCCCTGATTGACAGGCGTTGGTTTGGTGCGCCATAGTGAGTCGGGGTCTTTTCTCTCTCAATGGGTGTGATGGTACGCGGAGCCTTGGCGCGGCTCCGACCAGCTTTGGGATGGTTGGTGCCCTTGGCACTCTTCTGGGGCGCGCAAGGGGCGTACTGTCAACAAAAGCCGCAAACCCCGCAGCAAACTAACGAAAAAATCGAGCAACTCGCCAGCTTGGCGCAATCGAAGCCGGCGGACACCCCGGTAGGGACGGGCGACCTTCTGCACATTGATGTGTTTGACGTGCCGGAGCTTTCGCGAGACGTACGTGTGAGCGAAGGCGGGGACATCAGTTTCCCCTTGATACCGGGCAAGATCGAGGCTGCCGGGCAGACACCCATAGGGCTGGAGCACACGATCGAGCAGCTATTGATCGAAAATGGGCTCGTCACTCACCCACAGGTGTCGGTGCTGGTGCGAGAACAGAATAGCCAGCCCGTTGCCGTCGTTGGGGCGGTGAGAAACCCGAAAATATATCAGGTGATGCGACCGACAACCCTGCTGGAAATTTTGGCGGATGCGGGCGGAATTTCCGACGATGCGGGGGATACGGTTGTGGTCACGAGACCGGCGCGTCCGGCCGAAAGCAGCAAAAATCCACAGGCAGCAGACCCGGCCGATAACACGCCGCAAAGTGCCGCGCAGACGATCACGATACGCTTGCAAGACCTGCTCGAATCGGGAAATCCGTCGTTCAATGTTCCGGTATATGGCGGAGACGTGGTGAGCGTGGCGAGGGCAGGTATTGTGTACGTGATGGGCGCAGGAGTAGCTCAGCCCGGCGGTTACGTGCTGCAGGGCCACGGCGAGGCGATTACAGTGCTGAAAGCGCTCGCCTTGGCGCACGGCCTGAATGGCTACGCAAAAGCGAACGATTCCGTGATTCTTCGCGTTGATCCCGCCACCGGAAAGCGGGAACAGATCCGTGTGCGCCTGAAGGAGATCGAGAAGCGTAAGGCGGACGATCTTGCGATGAAGTCCAACGACATCTTGTATGTTCCGGACAGCACGGGCAAGAAACTGCTGGCCAAGGGCGCGCAATCGGCGCTGGGGATTGGCTCGTCGGTGGCGATATACCGGGCAGCGTACTAGCAGAAGTTGAAAAAAGGCAGCCAAGCAAGAAACGAAGCGGCACGAACCGGAGCTTAACGCAATGGAAGAGGCGTCAAGGCTGGCGTTTCGAGATCGCAGGTCCGCCGAAAATTTAGCGGTACTGCCGGCCCCGACTGCTCCGGTATGGGACCACGTCCCGCGCGAACCCCACCTGCTCGATTACCTGATCATTCTGCGGAAGCACCAATGGCTGATTCTGACGTTTCTAGTGACAGTGGTCACCGTGGTGACGATTGCGTCGTTCAAGATGAAACCCGTGTATGAAGCGACGGCGCAGGTGGAAGTGGACCGCGACTCGCAGACAGCGCAGCCATTTCAGGACGGCAACGTGTATGACCAGTACGTGGATACCGACACCTACATCGAAACGCAGACGAAGATTCTGCAGAGCGAGACGCTGGCGCTGCAAACGATTCGTACTTTGGATCTCGGCCGGTATCCCGAATTCGGCGGCTCCTCGCAGATGGTCACCTTGCCCCGAAAGGGTACGGTGTCGAAAAGACCAGCCATTCTAGGGGCGTTCCTATCACAGCTGAGCGTGAAGCGGGTACCGAATAGCAGGCTGATTGAAGTAGGGTTCGAAGCGGAAGACCCGCAGTTGGCGGCACTGGTGGTGAATACTCACGTTCAGAATTACGAAGACCAGAACTTCCGAAGCAAGTATGACGCGACGACCGAAGCTTCGAAGCGCCTTTCCGGCTCTCTAGAAGAGCTGGAAATCAAAATGGAAAAGTCCGAGAACGCGCGGATCGCCTACGAGCGCCAACACCAGATATGGCAGACGAGCGAGAAACAAGATATCGCGACGCAAAAGCTCGCCGATTTGAGCAAGGCGGTGACAGATGCGCAAACCGATCTCGCCACCCGGGAAGCGCTCGATCGGATGGCCATGTCCGGAAATATTGACGCCTTGCCACAGGCCCGGGACAACGGGGTGATTCAAAACCTGCTGTCCAAGAAATCCGATCTCGATGCCCAATACGCGGACGCAATCAATCTTTTCGGCCCGAATTACCCCAAGGTGGAGCGCCTGGCGGCGCAGGAGAAGCAGATCCAGACCGATCTTGCACAAGCGCACAAGACGATCATCGAGAGCATCCAGGAGGAGTACAACGCTGCGCGGAATCACGTGCAGATCCTGGAGGAGCAGCTTGACAAACAAAAGGCGGAAGCGAACGCGGAAGCGGAAAAGATGGTGGAGTACAACATCCTGCAGCGCGACGCCGATACGAACAAGCAGCTCTACGACAGCCTGTCGCAAAAGGTGAAAGAGGCGACGATCACCGCGGGGCTCGAATCCACGAATATACGGCTGGTGGATCCGGCGCTGGCACCCTCCGCTCCGTCGCGTCCGCAGAAGACGCGCAACATCATGATGGGAATCCTGGTCGGCTTGGTGGGCGGAATCGGGTTGGCGCTTTTCCGCGAATATCTGGATAACACGGTAAAGTCGCCAAGCGATATCGAGGCGCTAACGGGACTGCCGTCATTGGCAGTTGTGCCATCGCTATCGGGCACGAATGGCAATGGGCACCGCGGAAAGCTCTCGCGGTTCGTGGGGGAAAGGCCTGAATCGCGCTTGGGGCCGCGCGTCGAACTGCTCTCGTATGCGCAGCCGAAGTCCCAGGTGTCCGAGGCGTTCCGCGCGCTGCGAACGTCCTTACTGCTGTCACAAGCCGAGCATCCGCCCCAAGTGATTCTGGTGACGAGCGCCTTGCCGCAGGAGGGGAAGACGACGGCGGCGGTGAATCTGGCCGTGACTCTGGCGCAACTAGGCGATCGAACGCTGCTGATTGACTGCGACCTGCGCAAGCCCGGGATTCGGCGGGCGTTGGGCTTGACCGGAACGAAAGAATGCGGACTGAGTTCTTATCTGGCGGGCGTTTCGTCGTTGGCGGAAGTAACGATGCCGCATCCAATGATTACCAACCTTTCCGCGATGACGACGGGGCCGATGCCTCCGAGCCCCGCCGACCTGCTTTCCTCGCATCGCATGCGCGAGGCGATTGCAGAGCTGAGGCAGAGCTTCAAATTCATCGTTATTGACTCGCCGCCGATTCTGGCGGCGACTGACGCCGTGATCGTCTCTGCGCTAACCGACGGCGTGCTGCTGGTGGTACGCAGCGGGGACACGCCGAAGGAGGCGTTCACTCGCACGCGCGATTTGCTGGCGGGCGTGAAGTGCCGGCTGCTTGGGGTCGTGCTGAACGCAGTAAAATCGAGCGCTCCTGATTACTACTACTCGTATCGGTATTACCCGTACGCGTACGACTATGGATACGGCGACGAGGACGGCGGTGGATCGCAATTTCCGCCGACAGCCGCCGAAACCGGCCGAGCTTCGGACTGAAACGTTGGGAGGAAACTTGCGTTATCTGATCACGGGCGGGGCAGGCTTCATCGGCTCACACCTGGCGGAGACGCTGCTCGGGCGCGGCGACGAGGTGTTTATCCTCGATGATCTTTCGACGGGCAGCGTGGAAAACATTCGCCATCTGAAGGGGCATGAACGCTTTCACTACTACTTCGATTCGATCATGAATAAGCAACTGCTGGCGGAATTGGTGGACGAGTCGGAGGTGGTGTTTCATCTGGCCGCCGCGGTGGGGGTGCGACTGATCGTCGAAAGCCCGGTGCGAACGCTGGAGACGAACGTTCACGGGACGCAAGCGGTGCTCGATGCGGCGTCGAAAAAGAAGAAGCTTGTCTTTGCGGCTTCGACGTCCGAGGTCTATGGAAAAAGCGACCGGGTACCGTTCCGCGAGGATGCCGACTTGATTCTGGGCCCCACGAGCAAGGGGCGCTGGAGCTACGCTGCGTCCAAGGCGCTGGACGAATTTCTGGCGCTGTCGTACTGGAAGGAAAAGCGCCAGCCGGTGATCGTGGCGCGGCTTTTTAACACCGTGGGACCGCGGCAGACTGGCCGATACGGGATGGTGTTGCCGAACTTTGTGCAGCAGGCGCTGGAAGGCTCGCCAATCACGGTGTTTGGATCGGGCCGGCAATCGCGCTGTTTCTGCGACGTCCGCGACACGATTGCGGCGATTCTGCGGCTGATCGGCCAAGACCGTGCCGTGGGAGAGGTTGTGAACATCGGGACCGATCAAGAGGTGACCATCGAGGCGCTGGCCGAAATGGCGCGCCAGCGAACGCAGAGCGGCTCGCCGATCGTGTTCGTACCGTATGATGAAGCGTATGAGCCCGGATTCGAAGATATGTTGCGGCGCGTCCCGTCACTTGAGAAGCTCCAAGGGCTCACGGGGTACCGCCCTGGGACGCAGCTTCCTGAAATTGTGGACCGTGTGGTCGCGTATTTTCAGCAGAAGCGCGAGCGGGAGGCGGCGCCGGCGGCAGCGGAGCGGCCCGCGGCAAATTCCATTGGGCCTATGGTACGGCCGGCGCTTACGTAGCGAGGGCGCAGCAGCGGCAGCTTTGGGCTCAGTGTGACCGCCCCTCGATTCCGCCAGGGCTCGAGGACTTGCAAAGAGATCGTAACGGAGAAATGCGCAGGTAGACAGGCAAGCCCGATGGCATTGCACGCCAAATTCCCAGACGAATGCGCAAATCCCATGCCGCACGATTTCCCCCCGCAGGGATCGCACTCCGAACGGAAGCGCAACGACACGACGCTGTGCGTGATCGTCCCCGCATACAATGAGGAATATCTGATAGGGGCGAGCCTGGCGCGGCTGAACGTCCTGGGCGATGCGGAGATTCTGAAGCGCGTTACGGTGATCGTGGTGGACGATGGCTCGACTGACCATACACCGCAAGAAATCGAGCGATTCCGCGCGGACTTGGAACAAAAGGGCGCCGAGAATAGCATCCGCTGGATATGGCTGCGGCACGAAACGAATTTAGGCAAAGGTACAGCGATTCGCACGGCGCTGCCATACGTGGATACGGAATTGTTGGTGGTCCACGACGCCGACCTGGAATATCACCCTCGGGACCTGCTGCGCATGGCGGAAGTGTTCTTATGCGAGGATGCGGATGCGGTATTCGGGTCGCGATTCATGGCAGGCGGGTATAAGCGCGCGCTTTTCTTCCGGCACTCGCTCGGCAACAAGCTGCTTACATTCCTGTGCGACGTGGTTTGCGACCTGAATCTGACGGATATGGAGACGTGCTACAAAATGGTCCGAGCGGATCTGTTGAAGACGATTCCGATCGAGTCTTCGACGTTTGATGTTGAACCCGAACTGACAATCAAGCTCGCCAAGCGCGGTAGCAGGATTTTTGAAGTTCCCATCAACTATTCCGGACGCACATATAAGGAGGGCAAGAAAATCACATGGCGGGATGGCAGCCGCGCGCTCTGGGCCATTCTGCGCCACGCCGCCTCGGATCGCATCTATACGCAAGATGAATGGGGAAGCGAGGCTCTCGAGCGACTGAATCGCGCACCGCGATTCAACCAGTGGATGGCCGATGCAATCCGCCCGTATCTAGGCGAGCGCGTTCTGGAGATTGGCGCCGGAATTGGGAAGATGTCCCAGCACCTGATGCCGCGCGCGTTGTATTGGGCCACGGACGTGAATCCCCTGTATGTGGACTCCCTGGCGAAGCTGCGCACGAATCGGCCATACATGCACGCGGCGTACGCCGATGCTGCCGCAGCCGAGACGCTTCCTGACGAGCAGACGTTCGACACTGTAGTGTGCCTGAACGTGGTCGAGCATCTGCAGGATGACGTGGCGGCGTTGCGTAATTTCCATGGGACGATCGAGGAGGGTGGCCGCGCGATCATTCTCGTGCCGAATGGGCCTGCGCTCTACGGCAGCTTCGATGAGTTGCTAGGGCATTGCCGCCGATATACGCGCCAGCAGCTTGCCGCCGTGGCGGAGCAAGCGGGATTTCGCGTGGAGCGCATGCTGAGCTTCAATCGGCCGGGAACCATCGCATGGTGGCTGAATGCATGTGTCCTGAAAAGGAGAAGCTTCGGCAGAATGCAGATCGCCTCTCTGAATCTGCTTACGCCGCTATTTCGCATTCTTGATCCTTGGCTGCCGCTTCCTCCGCTTTCCTTGATCGCAATCTTGCGAAAGGATACGCCTTCCCCGGCCAATATGGCGGCAAACACAGCCCGGCCAAACGAGCCGAGATCGTGAATACCGCCATACATCACGCATCCCACCGATCGGCGGACAACCTCGGCGCGGGATGCGCAAATTCCGTGCGGCATAGATTCACGCGCGCGGAGAAACTCCTCCTGCTAATTTTCCTGCTGACGCTGCCATTTGCGAATCCGTTGGTTCGGGGCGACGGGGTGGGCTACTACGCCTTTGCCCGCTCAATGGTGATCGGGCACAACCTCGATTTTCGCCCGGATTGGCTTGCGGCAAACGCGAGCTATCGCATGGGGCGGGTGGACGAGCAGAACAGGATTCTGCCGGAGCAATACACGGCGACCGGGCATCTGAATAATCACTTTTCGATCGGCCCGGCGATTCTATGGGCTCCGTTTCTACTGGCTGCTCACGCCTCAGTGCTGGCGTGGGACAAACTCGGCGGACGCGTTGCGGCCGATGGATACTCGATGCCCTATTTATGGGCAATGGCCATCGGAACCGCAATCTATGGCTTCCTGGCGCTGTGGATTTCATTTCGCGTCGCGCGCAAATATTTCTCGCAACGATGGGCGCTGCTCGCCACTTTGGGCATTTGGTTCGCGAGCTCGCTTCCGGTGTACATGTATCTCAATCCTTCCTGGCCGCATGCGCTGTCGGCGTTCACGGTCGCTCTGTTCGTCTGGTACTGGAATCGAACCCGCGGCGGACGTTCCTGGAAGCGGTGGGTTCTGCTCGGGACCATCGGTGGATTGGTGATGGATGTGTACTACCTGGCTGCGATCGTAATGCTGCTGCCGCTGCTGGAAATACTTTCAAAATTGAGAAGGCCATTGAAGGGAAAAGACGCTGCGGCTTTCGTGCCGGCGCGCAATATTGCGTTTTTTTTCGGTAGTGCACTGCTGTTTTTCTTGCCGACGCTGGTATCGAAGCGAATCATTTACGGACACCTCCTCTCGTTTGGATATAACACACCTTGGAACTGGCGATCACCGGCATTCCTGCGGGTCCTCTTGTCCGCCGATCATGGCTTGCTGAGCTGGACGCCCATTCTGATCCTGGCGCTACTGGGGCTCGTGCTGCTGCGAAAGAGAGATCGCGAGCTTGCCACGCTGCTGCTGATCGTTTTCGGAATCTTCCTCTACGTGATGGGCTCGTATCCGGACTGGACAGGGATTTCATCGTTCGGTAATCGTTTTTTCGTTTCGTTGACGCCGCTCTTCGTCCTCGGACTGGCGGCTCTTTTCTCGGCAGTGGCGCAGGCTTGGAACGAGCGGCGAACCTGGCTAATTTCCGCGATCGCTACCCTGGCGTTCGCGGCATGGAATTGCGGTCTGATTTTCCAATGGGGCGCGCATCTTATCCCAGTTCGCGGCCCAATTTCGTGGCGCGAGGCCGCTGCGAATCAAGTGCTTGTGGTTCCCGTGCGGGCCGCAGGGACCTTCGAGGATTACATGACGGGAAGGCGAAAGCTCATGCAGAAGATCGAACAGATTGACATGAAGCAACTTCGAGCAAGTGAATCCAACGGAAGCGAGTGAAACAGATGACCGCCGCACCCGCTGCGCCATTATCGAGCGAGCAGCCCATTCTGCGGATCGAGCCGCCAAACCGCTGGTGGGCGCCCGCATTGGATGAACTCTGGACGCATCGCGAGCTGGCTTATTTTTTCGTTTGGCGCGACGTGAAGATCCGTTACAAGCAGACGCTGATCGGCGCGGGATGGGCGGTTCTTCAGCCATTTTTGGCCATGCTTGTTTTCACCCTTCTGGGGCGGTCTGCGGGACTGCCCTCCGACAGCTCGCCGTATCCGCTCTTTTATTACAGCGCACTGCTGCCGTGGATGTACTTCGCGACTTCGCTGCAAAATGCGACGAACACGATGGTTGAAAACCAGCGGGTTATCACGAAGGTGTATTTCCCACGACTCGTATTGCCGCTATCGGCGGTGCTTTCGGGGCTCGTGGATTTCAGCATCTCACTTTTAATGTTCGTCGCGATGATGGTGTACTACAGGGTGCCGCCCTCGCCGGCGTTGCTGTGGCTTCCCTTCTTTCTGCTGCTTGCCGTGTGCACCGCCCTCGGCTTCGGGCTTTGGCTCGGGGCGCTGAACGCTATTTATCGAGATGTGCGGTACGTGGTGCCATTCCTCATTGAATTTTGGATGCTGGTGTCCGTAGTGATTCCCGGTTCCCACGTGCCGGCGAAATGGCGCTGGGCCTATGAATTGAATCCCATGGCGGGGGTGATTGAGGGATTCCGATGGTCTCTGATGAGGAACGGAAGTCTGCCGGGTCGCTCGATCTTGGTTTCGACGGTTCTCGTCCTAATCGTGTTAGTGACCGGATGGGCCTATTTTCAGAAAATGGAGACGACGATCGCGGATGTGGCATGACGCTGTGAATGTGAAAACCGCGAGTCCGGGGCTGCCGCGAACATGAGCCAATCCGTAATAGAAGTGCGTGGGATCGGCAAGCGGTATCGCATCGGCGAGCGCGAACCATATATGGCGCTGCGCGACGTGCTCGCCAATGCGTTGCGAACTCCGTTCCGGCGACGTCCGCGACGTCCGACCGAGCATGTGTGGGCCGTGCGTGACGTGTCGTTCGACGTTTGCCAGGGAGAAGTGGTGGGCCTGATTGGACGCAATGGCGCTGGAAAAAGCACGCTATTGAAACTGCTCTCGCGAATTACGCGCCCCACGGAAGGCTACGCCGAAGTGCGCGGGCGAGTGGGCAGTCTGCTCGAGGTAGGGACGGGCTTCCATCCGGAGCTGACTGGGCGGGAAAACGTCTATTTGAGCGGAGCTATCCTTGGGATGAAGCGCCTCGAAATCGCGCGGAAGTTCGACGAGATCGTTGCGTTCGCGGGCGTCGAGCGGTTCATTGATACGGCGCTGAAGCATTACAGCAGCGGAATGCAGATGCGGCTGGCGTTTGCCGTTGCCGCACACTTGGAGCCCGAAATTCTGCTGATTGATGAAGTCCTCGCCGTCGGCGATTTGGAATTTCAGAAAAAGTGCCTGGGAAAAATGGAGGAGGTCTCGCACGCGGGCCGAACCATCATTTTTGTGAGCCACAACGCGACTGCCGTAACGCGCCTATGCGGACGTTGCATTCTTCTGCGATCGGGAATAGTAGACCGGGATGGTCCCGCAAACGAAATCATAGGTGCCTACATTCGTTCGGGACTACACACTTCCGCCTGCCGTGAATGGGATTTGAAGGATGCTCCTGGCGACGACATTGTTCGTCTTCGCTGTGTGCGAGTACGGTCGGCGGAGGGCAATATCGCGGAGGCATTCGACATTCGAAATCCGATTGCAGTTGATGTGGCGTTCGAGGTTCTTGAGGGCGGTCAGATGCTAGTTCCGAACCTTCACTTCTTTAACGATGAGGGGACAAATCTCTTTATCAGCATAGATACCGACCCCATTTGGCGACGGCGAGAGCGGCCATCTGGACGATATGTGAGCACAGTTTTTATCCCAGGAAATTTCCTGGCCGAAGGCACAATCGTTGTCGGCGCAGCGATTACCACATTGGCTCCGATGAGCGTACGGCTAGAAGAGCGCGATGCAATCGCATTCCAGGTGGTCGATTCGATGGATGGCGACTCCGCGCGAGGTGACTACGCGGGACTTCTTCCAGGTGCAGTTAGACCGTTGCTGCGCTGGGAAACGAGTTATGAGCCTGATTGCCCGGCCGACAACGTGTTCGTGGAACCGCGACCCCAGAAGGAGCTTCACGGACCATGATGAGGATTGCAATTGCCGGGAGTTTAGAGGGGGAGGGGGCGGCGGCTGCTCTTGAGCCCTCGAACGAGCGAATGATTCCCGATAACTCGGATGAGCTAACCTTTTGGGAACATGTCTATCGTTACGCCTTCGCTTCGGCATTCGTAGAAGGGAAACGGGTTCTGGATATCGCGTGTGGCGAAGGCTATGGGGCAGCGGCTCTCCGAGGCGCCGGTGCTGTTCAGGTGATCGGAGTGGATATTTCGGATGCGGTCTGCAGACACGTTCGCACAAAATATGGGATCGAGACGACGGCGGGCAACGCGGAAAGTATCCCGCTCGCAGATCGATCCGTTGATGTGATCGTCTCGTTTGAGACGATTGAGCACGTCTCAGCCCCCGACAGGTTCCTCTCTGAATGCGTCCGTGTCCTGACGCCAGGAGGAACGCTGATTGTTTCCACTCCGAACCGAGGCTTTTATGAATACCAAGGGGATACGCCCAATCCGTACCACCTTTCGGAAATGACCGAGCAAGAATTCATATCTGGTCTGCGTTCGAGGTTTTATGACCTTAGTTTCTATACACAACGCCCGTACTCCGCGGCGTGGTGGAGCCCCCGAACACTCGTATCTAAGTACGGCTTGTGGAGACACATTCCCGGATTCTCTCGTCTGCCCGGGTTGGCACAGTTCCTGGTCACACCAGAAGTTTCCGCCGGTCTTACAAAAGAAGTGCGGAGCTCAGCTTCAGATATGATCCTGAAGATCGAGCGGAGGCGGCGCAGATTATTTAACCCATTCGCGGTGCGCCGCCGACGAGCGTGGACTGGCGAGAAACCCACGTACGTTATTGGCGTGGGTAAATGCTAGGAGAGAACGGTACCAGATCCATGCCAAAGGTCAGCGTGATCGTACCGAATTACAATCACGCCCGGTTTTTAACCAAGCGAATCGAAAGCATTCTGGGACAGACGTTCCAGGATTTCGAGCTAATTCTTTTGGATGACTGCTCAAATGACGAAAGCCGGTCCATTCTGTCGCGATACTCTGATGAACCTCGGGTGAAGCTGCAGCTCAACGATGCGAACTCTGGCAGTACGTTCCGACAGTGGAATAAGGGCGCCAGGCTAGCGCGGGGGGAGTATGTCTGGATGGCGGAGTCCGATGATTACGCCGATCGACGATTTTTGGAGCGACTTGTGGCGGTGCTGGATACGGAGCCAGCTGCGGCGTTCGCGTACTGCCGCTCCTGGTGCGTGACCTCTGACGACCGAGTGGATGGATTCGGAGATTGGTATTTGGACGTGATAGATCCGAAGCGATGGCGGAGCAGCTTTTGCGTGAGCGGAAATGCGGAATTTGTCAACTATCTCGCACGCTGCTGCGTGATTCCGAATGCGAGCGCTGTATTGTTCCGAAGGTCGGAGTACCTCTCTGCCGGTGGCGCGGACGAGCAGTTGCGGGTGAGTGGGGACTGGAAACTTTGGGCGGCACTGGCGCTGCGCGGAAAAGTTGCTTTTGTTGATGAGCCGCTCAACTATTATCGCACGGACGAACAGAGCGTGCTGCACAGGAGCGTGCACGATGCTTCAAATGTCATCGAGTCCCTCGACGTAGTTCGCTGGATTTTGGACCAGGTATCCCTGTCCTCGGAAGTGCTGGCGCAGGTATATCAGGCGCGAGTGGATTCATGGGTTCCGGCGGTGATGAGCTTTCATTTTTCGTGGTCTACAAAATTCGCGATACTGAAACGTGCCTATGCTATTGACGCGCAGTGCGCACGAAGAATTCTACGCCCGGCTTGGCGGACAGTTCAGCGCAAGATTTCGCGACACTGGCTCTGCCCCAAGTGCGTACCCGCGAATGGCTCGCGTGAACTCGCGTCTGTGCAGCAAAGCGCCGCGAACGAACGGGAACATGGTGGATGAACGCGCAATGATTTCGGTTGTTCTCGTGAATTGGAATGGCGCCGCCCACCTGCACGCATGTCTTCCCACTCTGCGAAGGCAGTCTTATGAAGCGATTGAAATAATCGTCGTGGATAACGGATCGTCCGACAATTCACATGAAATCGCGGCGCAGAACGGCGCTCGCTGGCTGCCGTTATATCGAAATATGGGTTTGGCGCCCGCACTAAATCATGGCGCGGCTATAGCGCGAGGAAAGCTGCTGCTGTTTGTGAACAACGACATGTGGTTTGACTCCAACTTCGCTGCTCATTTGGCACAAGCGGTAGAAGCAGTCGGCGGCGTATTTGCGGCGGATGGGCTGCAGTACGACTGGGAAGGAGAGCGGATCGGCCACGCAGTGTGCCGCCTGAGCGTACGCCCCCCGCGCGGTATTCCCTCGGTCGAACTCGTGCCGGGCCTGCACTTCTATCAGGAATCACGCATTTACCAGGAGGCAGCCTTTATGGCGTCCGCTGCGAGCATGCTCGTCCGGCGCACCTACTTTGAAGCGCTAGGCGGCTTCGACGAAAGATTGCCTTTGGGGTATGAAGACGTCGAAATCTGCTGGCGAGCGTGGTTGCGGGGATGGAGGACTGTATCCGTACCTGCGGCGGTGTGCTGGCATCGCGTCGGCGGGTCCGGAGGCTCCCGGGAGGCGGCCCGACGCAATTTCGAGGGCGTCCTGAAAGGAAAGTTGGTTTTTGCGTCCAAGCTCCTGCCCGTCCGATATGGCATAGCTACTTGGATGCGATTGGCCGCAGGCTTCGGAAAAGATCTCGGGCAACTCCGCCCTAAAAGGGCCGCGGAACGCGCCGCCACGCTGATAAAAATCGCGCGGGAAATACCGGCTCTCTTGCGTGAGAGAAGGGCTATTTTTTCATCGGCGATGATCACACCGCAGAAACAACTGGATCGGATGCTGGAATTGACCTCGGAGGAGAGGCATGGGATCGCCGCTGATTAGCGTTCTCGTGGATACGTACAACCACGAACGCTTCATCGAGGACGCGGTCACGAGTGTGCTGGCGCAGGATTTCCCGGCAAACGAGATGGAGATTCTCGCCATAGACGATGGCTCGACCGACCGCACCCCGGAAATCCTTCGCAGATTCTTTCCGCGAGTACGACTAATTCGTAAGACGAACGGCGGACAGGCATCCGCGTTCAACACCGGCATCGCGGAAGCGCGGGGACAAATCATTGCATTTCTGGATGGTGACGATTGGTGGGCGCGAGGAAAGCTCCGCCAGGTTGCAGACACCTTTGTTCGCCGGCCGCAGGCCGGAATCATGGGGCACGGCATTATCGAGGTTCTGCGCGATGGCCGGCGCCGACTAGAGACGCTTCGAGAAGAATGCCACTTTCAAGCGTGCCTTCCCGGCGGCGCCGACATACTGCGGAATCGGAAGCACTTGCTGGGTACCAGTCGCTTGGCTATTCGCACCGCGATAGCCCGTCAAATAACGCCATTGCCGGAAAACCTAATCTTTGAAGCCGACGAGTTCCTGTTCACTATCGCGGCGGTGCTCTCAGAAACAGTAATTATCACGGCAGCACTCGCTTATTACCGACACCACGATTCGAACCTGTATCAGACGGCAAGCGCGAATCACGAATCCGGGCTTCGAAAGCTTCGGGTCTTGCAGTCCCTCTATCTGGCATTGGAGCTGCGGCTGAATTCCGAACACGTGAGTCGTGAGGCGCGCAATCTGATTCTCGACGCTATCCATGCTGAAGAGAGCCAATTGCGCCTCAGCCTTCTTGGCGGTCCGCGATGGGAGGCAGTCTTGACCGAACTGCGGCTCCTCCGCATTCACCATTCTGAAGCTGGCCTGATGCAAAGGTTATTCAGCATTACCCGTATCCTGCCGGCAGTGGTGATTCCCGCGCGGAGATATTATCGCTGGAAAGGCAACGTCGCGCAGAGTTCTCTATACCTCCGCCTGCGGAGGCGATTCCTACCGATTCCGCTGGCAAGCCACCTACGGCGGGAAGAAAGAGAAGTGGCTATCGTGAACGCGCGGAATCGGGCGTATACCGGCCAGCAAAGCAAGCATCAATGATTTCCCTAGGGCTGAATTATTCGCAGATGCACGATTCCGCGGCGTGCATTGCACGCGACGGTGAGGTGCTGTTCGCGATCGCCGAAGAGCGGCTGAGCCGCCGGAAACACGACGCGCGATTTCCCGAACGAGCCGTACAGGCATGCCTGGATTTCGCGGGATTGCGCATGGATGAAGTCAGCCACGTCTGCCTGGGATGGTCGCCGGCACGCGCGGGCTTCTTGCACGACCTGTGCTGCTACGGCTCCGGCAAGCAACACTTCGATTCTCACGCATTGCTGAACACCACGCGCTATTTCCTGAGCATGTGGCACCAGCAAGGAGGCGCGGCGCGCCTTCGGCAGAAGTTTGGGTCCACGAATGCGCGGTTCATGCACGTGGACCATCACCTCGCCCACGCGATCAGTGCGTACGCGTACTCCGGTTTCGATGATGCGGCAGTTCTGGTGATTGACGGGCGCGGCGCGTGGGAAGCCACGTCTCTATGGCGCGGACGCGACGGCCGGCTTGAGCACATCTGGACGATACGGTGGCCGAATTCGCTGGGACTCTTTTATGCGCAGTTCACGGATTATCTCGGGTTCCAGCCCTACAGCGATGAATGGAAGGTGATGGGGCTCGCGCCATACGGCGAGCCTGGAATCAATTTGGACGAGTTCCTGATGCCGGACGCGGTGCCGTATCGCATCGCACCACGCCTTTTGCTCGGAGGTCATGCGGCGCCACTGGCCGGAATCGAGGCCCGATTCGGCAGAAAGCGCAAGCCAGAATCAGACATTGAGGCGCGCCATAAGAACCTGGCATTCGCCGTCCAGGATTATTGCGAGCGCGCCATGCTCGCGCTGGCGAAGTTCGCCGTGGAGCGAACGGGCTGTCGAAACCTCTGTCTTGCCGGCGGAGTTGCGCTGAACTCAAAGGCAAACGGGAAGCTCCTCACGTCCGGTGCAGTAGAGCAGATGTTTATTCAGCCGGCTGCCAGCGATGATGGCGCCTGTCTCGGCGCTGCGCTGGCCCCGCTTCAGCAGAATGGCGGTCAGCTCCCCGTGCGCCGAATGCGCCATGCATATCTTGGGCCGGAATTCCGCGACCCGGAAATTGAAAGCGTGCTGCAAGCATACAAAATCACCTTTCGGAAAAGCGCAAATCCCGCCGCTTCGGCAGCGGAACTCATTTCGAACGGAAAGATTATCGGCTGGTTCCAAGGCCGCATGGAATTCGGGCCTCGGGCCCTTGGTAGCCGTTCCATCCTGGCCGATCCGCGTGATCCGGAAATGGGCGATCACGTGAATAATGCCGTGAAATTCCGCGAGGCTTGGCGGCCTTTCGCGCCGTCATTTCTCGCGGAAAGCGCCGGCGAATACCTCGAATCCGCCGCTGATTCGCCATTCATGGTGCTGACGGCGCAAGTGAAGCCGGAAAAGCGCGCTGTGATTCCCGCCGTGACTCACGCCGACGGTAGCACGCGTCCGCAGACCGTCGAGCGCGACGTAAATCCGCTCTATTGGCGCGTAATCTGCGAACTCGGGCAGCGAACCGGAGTTCCCGTCGTGATGAACACATCTTTCAACTTAAGGGGCGAGCCGATCGTATGCACCCCGACAGACGCAGTTCGGACTTTTTTTAGCTCCGGCATGGATGCCTTGGTGATCGGTAGCTTCGTGGTGGAGAAATGACGGAATACGGCGGAAAGTGGATCGGCGAACTGGCGCTTCGAGCGCCGGCGCAACTGCGAGCCCTGCGCCGGACTCCGGTTCTCGGCGGCCTTTTGCACCGCATCAGCCAGTCGCTTCTTCCGGCCCGGCAGAGTCTGCTGGTGAAAGTCCAGGAAGGTGCGGCGCAAGGAATATGGCTCGAGCTGAATCCTCGCACAGGGCAGGATTATCTGAAAGGCCGCGTCGAACCCGAGGTGCAGCGGGCGCTGGCGGGGCGACTAAAAGGCGGATGCGTCTTTTATGATCTCGGGGCAAATATCGGATTTTTTTCGTTGCTCGCTGCGCGCCTGGTGGGAAGCAGAGGGCGCGTTTATAGTTTCGAGCCGGATGCGATTACTGCGCAGCGCCTGCGCCGCAACGTGGCCCAGAATGGCGCTGCAAACGTGAGCGTAGTCGAAATGGGGGTTTGGTCCTCCACGAAATTACTCCATTTCATGGAAGCGGCGCACTCTTCTCCAGACAGGGGCACAGGCTTCGTGAACCCCAGCGGCGCCGCAGGCGCGGCTGCAATTCCCTGCGCTTCGCTCGATGATTTTTGCAAAGGTGCTCCGGTTCCGAATGCCATCAAGTGCGATGTGGAAGGCGCCGAAATGGAGGTCCTTCGGGGAGCGCAGCGTATTCTCGCGGAGGCGCGGCCGTGGGTAATTTGCGAGCTTCACTCCCCGGACAACGACCGAGAAGTGCGCGCATTCTTGCGAGACGTTGGCTATAAGCTCGAAACGCTGAACAGCAATCACGTCCTGGCATTGCCGTGAGCCGAGACATGCAGACTCACACGGAGCCATGCGCAAACGGGCGGTTTAGCGATGACTGACCCTGAGCCATCCGTCAGTCAACCGCCCTCGCTGATATTTCTATTGGGTCGCAAGGACTCTCCAGTGGACGGCGTAGAGGATTATTGTACGTTTCTAGGTCAAGCATTGGCCAAGCAAGGAGTAAATACGCGGATATCGCGTGTGCCTTGGTTCGATCAGGGCTGGTTACGTTCGCTTTGGAATCTGTGGCGCGAGGCTGCGGCGTGGCAAGGATCATGGGTTTTGATACAGCACACCGCATTGGCCTGGTCTCGTCACGGCTTTCCCACCAGGGTTCTGGCGGTCGTCGAAATCTTGCGTCGCCGCAACGTCCGATGTGGCATCGTGTTTCACGATCCTCGCGGCGTTTCGGGCCCTAGGGCCATTGACCAAGTTCGGTGCGGGTGCCAGAACTGGGTCGTGCGGCAACTCCACAGGAGAACAGTACGAAGCATTTTCGCGGACCCGCTCAATCGGATGTGTTGGCTGAAAGCGAATGACTCCAAAGCGTTTTTTATTCCCATCGGAGCCAATATTCCGGAATCGATTCATACACCTTCACCGGCATATGCAGATCGTGCAAAAAGGACCGTCGCAGTTTTCTGCCTCAGCACCCAGCCTAACGTTTATCGCGAACTCGACGATATTTCGTCAGCGGTACGGGCCGCCGCAGAAAGCGGACTTAAGGTTCGAGTTCTCTTCGTGGGCAGAGGAACGGCGGAAGCCCGTGACGAGATCGCTCGCATTTTCCGGCACCCCTCAATTGAGGTGGCGAATTTAGGAGTTCGAAGCTCGGACGAGGTAAGTCGAGCGCTCGGGGAATCAGACGTGATGCTCTGCGTCCGGGGGCCTCTTAACCCCCGTCGGGGAAGCGCTATTGCCGGAATTGCCTGCGGACTCCCAGTCATCGCTTACGAGGGAGCGGCGGCGGGCACACCGCTCGAAAGAGCCGGCATAGTCTTGGTCCCTTATCAGGACAAAGCAGCACTCGGGTGCGCCCTGGTTCAGGTTCTCCGGGATCCGTCGTATTGGAAGGAGTTGCATTCCAGAAGCATTCAAGCCCAGACGAATTGCTTTTCATGGGATACGATTGCGCCCGCGCTGGCAAGCGCCTTGGACCTGGATGCTGTATGACCCTGAAGCTGCTTTTATATTCCCATGACTGGGCCCCCTCGGTCGGCGGAGTACAAACCTTAGTAATGACCCTCGCTCGGGGGCTTGCAACATGGTCGCAGACGCATGCAGATGACTCATTTCAAGTGACTCTGGTCACACAAACTCCACCCGGCAACATGGACGATGGCGACTTACCCTTCCGAGTTGTCAGGAGGCCGAATTCATACGAGTTGCTCAAACTAATGCGTTCGGCCGATATGATTCATTCCGCCGGGCCGGCCCTGCCGCCTCTCATTTTGGGTTGGTTGCTGAGAAAGCCGGTCGTGATCGAACACAGCGGTTACCAGTCCGTGTGTCCAAACGGCATTTTAGTCTACGGGCCGGCCTGCGCCCCGTGTCCTGGGCACTTCATGGCACACCACTACTCCTCGTGCGTCCGATGTAACGCGCGCGATTGGGGCTGGTATGGCAGTTTGAAGAAGACATTATTCACCTTTCCACGCCGTTGGTTATGCCGCCGCGTGGCTCGGAATATTGCGCCAAGCCATCACATTTCAAAACGCATCGAAATTCCGAGAACACAGGTCATACATCATGGTGTGCGGAGGCCGGCGAAAACGATCACGCGTTCCGCGATCAGCGGTCGGAAGGGCCCCTCATGTTTCGCCTATGTGGGTCGCCTGGTAACCGAAAAAGGTATCCCAGTATTGCTTGAGGCTGCGCGACAGCTATTGAGCAACGGCTATTCGTTTCAGCTAAAAATTATCGGAGATGGGCCCGAACGAAAAGCTCTAGCGCAAATGACCGAAGCTTTCGGGCTTGCCGCCGTCGTCGAATTCCTCGGCACTATTTCCAATGACGATATTCCGCGCATCATGGAGGGCGCGGTAGCAGTCGTAATGCCGTCCATCTGCGAGGACGTAGTGGGTTTAGTGGCCATTGAGCAAATGATGCAGTCGCGGCTCGTGATTGCCGCAGACATCGGCGGCCTAGGCGAGACAGTTGGTGAGTGCGGCTTGAAATTCCCGGCCGGGGATGCCCATGCTTTGGCGTCCTGTATGCGCGAAGTCTTGGAACACCCCGAGCTCGCATTCGATGCGGGAGTGCGGGCGCATGCGCGCGCTTCGTCGCTATTCAGCGAAGAAACGATGCTGGAAGCACACGTCGGGACTTACAAGGATGTTGTGCCGTTCGCGTCATCCTGTCGGCCCATAATTCAAAGTCCGTCCTCACCAACCACGATGAAAACGAATAGCGCAGGCAGTTATAAGCCATGCTGAACGTGCGCATCCCTGCCTTGCGCAACCAGGCGTGGGTGACGATTGCCATATTCGCGGCAGCCGTCTGGATGGCCTGGAAAGCGGGCGGGATCATCGTGGATGGCGACCTAAACTCCCTCGCATTCGCCACTCTGGGCGTTGCGGGCTGCGCCATAGCTGTGGCAATTTTCCGGAACTGGCGCTCAGGATTTTATTTGTTTCTCGTGTGGCTGATGTTCGAGGATCTCGCCCGCAAGTATTTGGGGAATGGTATCGCGCTATTCTTCGGCAAAGACATTCTGGTCGGGCTCACCTACATTTCGCTTTTCATCGCTATCCGGCGCGGCAGGGAAAAGACCTTTCGCCTGCCGTTTCTCCTGCCTTTGCTGCTGTTCATCTGGCTCGGGGCTATCCAGATATTTAATCCGAACTCCCCCAGCGTGTTGTATGGCTTGCTCGGTTTTAAACTCGACTTCTACTACATTCCGCTGCTTTTCGTCGGTTACGCCCTCATTCGTTCCGATGAGGATCTCAGGAAATTCTTGCTGGTAAATGTCGTACTCGCCTCCGTGATCTCCGCGGTGGGCATCGCGCAAGCCATTTTGGGAAATACCTTTCTGAATCCCGCTCATCTCGCACCGGACCTGCAAGAACTGGGGAATCTCTATAAGGTAACGCCGATTACGGGTCAAGTCTTTTCCCTCCCAACCTCGGTGTTTGTCAGTTCGGGCCGTTTCGGATTTTACATGATGCTTGCCGTGATTCTCGTTATCGGCACGGCGGGGTACCTCCTCCTAAATACGAAAAGAAACCGGCTGATCGTATTTGCCTCGGTCGGCATCGTCGTGGCAGCGACGTTCTTTAGCGGCTCCCGCGGGGCTGTTCTGATCTCTATAGCCAACGCTCTCGTGCTCGCTGCCGGATTCCTGTGGGGAGCGCCCTGGCGCTGGGGCCAAGCGCATCGCATGGTGAAAGCGATTCGCCGATCGTTCATCATTGCGGCGACCGGCATGGCCGCCGTCCTGCTGATTTTCCCGAAGGAATCGGCGTCGCGGCTCGCTTTCTACACCGAGACGTTGAATCCGGGAAGCACCGCCTATGAGTTGCACACGAGAACATGGACCTATCCGCTGCAAAACCTCAGGGATGCCTTCCTAGGTGGTCAACATTGGATTGTAGGCACAGGATTGGGTACCGCGTCGCTCGGCACGCAATACGTTTCCAAGCTGCTCAGGGAACGCCCACCGGGGGTGTGGGTCGAGGAAGGCTACGGCGTTCTGATCGTCGAGATGGGAATTCTTGCGCCGTTTCTATGGATACTTTGGAGCGCCTCGATGCTCTACTACTGCTGGATAATCCTCCGGCGGCTGCGGCAAACTCGCTTATTCCCCATAGCTTTTGCGATCTCTTGGTATGCATTCCTCCTTCTTTATCCGGAGACGTTCGGCGGCTTTTCGATGTACCAGAACTACGTCAATAATGCCTTCCTATGGCTCCTGGTCGGGGTGCTCTTCAGGCTGCCGGAGCTTGCGGGATCCCAGGCGATTGCCACCGATCCAGCGAACAGCGCAACAAAGCGGCCGGAAACCTTCCATGGACGAGGCTGAAATCACCGTCGCTCTTCCGGACGGACGCACCCAGCAACAAAAGAAGATACGGCTTGCGGTCGTCTCGCCATTTCTCGACAAGCGGCATGGCACGGAGCGCATCGTCACCGAATGGCTCAATCACCTGCCGGCAGATTTCGAACTTCACATTTTTAGCCAGCGTGTCGAACAGATGGAGCGCCTCTTCACATGGCACCGCGTGTTCAAGCTCCCGGGCCCGCATCTTTTCAACTTTCTTTGGTGGACGATCGCCAATCGCCTGTGCCGACTCTGGAGCGCGTGGGCGCAAGGCCGACCATTTGATCTCGTGTACACCCCCGGCGCAAACTGTCTGGACGCGGATGCGATCTCGATTCATATCGTTTTCGGTGATTATATGGAGCGCGTTCGGCCGGCCATGCAGTGGCGCGGCGCCAACGTGCGCTCGTGGCCGCGGATCCTTCATCGCAAGCTCTACTATAGCGTCGCGCGCTGGATGGAACGCCGCGCCTATAGAAACAGCGAAACCACCCTGGTGCTCTGCGCACGCAAAACCGGAGATCAAATTCGCAGACTGTACGGGAGGAAGGATCAGTTCCCCGTAATCTATATCGGCGTGGATCACAGCACCTTCAATCCGGCGTGCCGGGAAAAGTTACGTTCCGAGGCGCGCGGGTATTTGCTCCCCTCCTCAAACCGCTTCGTTGTTTTATTGATTGGCAATGACTGGAGGAATAAAGGGGTGCCATGCCTTCTCGATGCTGTGGCCCGCCTGGGAGATTTGCCAATTCACGCCCTCATTGTCACCGGTGAGGATTCGGAAGGCTATCGAGAGCTCGCGAGGCGCCATCAAATTGAAGGGCGCGTTTCGATAGCGCCGCCGCGCGCCGATGTGGAATTCTACTATGCGGCGGCGGATGCCTACGCCGCACCGTCGCTGGAGGACACATTCGGGCTGCCTCCTCAGGAAGCGATGGCTTGCGGGCTGCCGGTGATCGTCTCCGCATCAAACGGAACGTCCGAAATCATTACCGACGGTGTGGACGGCCTCATTTTGCAGGATCCCACCGATGCGGCGACGCTCGCGGCGATGATTCGACGGCTCCACGACGATGCGGGGTTCCGCATGCGCCTGGGTGAAAACGCCTCGCAAACCGCATCGCGGTATACGTGGCAGCGCAATGGGCAGCAGTTGGCCGAAGTTTTTTACGACGTTCTTCGGCAAAAGGCAGCACACACCACCGCCTAGGCATGCCGCGTGGCGTGCGCTAGTTTAGAGGCGTAAACACGCCGCCCAAGGGACTCAGGTCAGGTGCTTCGTGAAACGAATTGTCGTTCTCGTTCCCGAGTTGCTCGGGGTCGGCGGAATTCAGGAGGCCAGCCGCTTGACGGCTCAGGCCGCCGCGGCGCTCGCCTCCTGCTACGGCTGGGACCTGGCTGTGTTCAGCCTGAACGATCCGCGCGGTAGGCACAATCTGCCTTTGCCTTGCGGCGGCGCAATTCCCTTTCGCGGTTTCGGCCGGGCGAAGATATGCTTCCTGCTCGCCGCTTTGACCGCCGCTCGAAAGACCGGCGGGATCATACTGGCCGCTCATCCCAACCTTGCCGTTCCCGCGACGTGGATCAGGCGAATCGCGCCGCGTCTGCGGGTCGTCACAATTTGCCACGGCGTCGAAGTCTGGAATCCGATTTCTCGCCGTAGGCGGCGTGCACTCGCTGGCTCTGATTTGGTGCTCGCGCCAAGCCGCTTCACCCTCGAAAAGCTGTCGGCGGTTCAATGTGCGCCGCTAGAAAAGCTTCGCCTGCTCCCGTGGCCGCTCAACCCCACTTTCCTCGCAATGGCCGCGCAACGCACTCTTCCGCTCCCGCCGGGTTTCCCCGCAGGTTGCGTTCTGCTCACCGTGGGCCGCTGGGCCGCCTCGGAACGCTACAAAGGCCTCGACGAATTAATTCGCGCCCTCGCCATTCTCCGTCCTGCGCTTCAGAATCTATCGTTGGTCGCGATCGGCAGCGGCGACGATCTTGCTCGCCTTCGCCGCATGGCGAACGAATTAGGCTTACGCGATTGCGTGCATTTTGTCGAGCGGCTTTCCCGCGACGAGATTGCCGCGTGCTACGCTCATGCGCAGATTTTCGTGCTTCCCAGTACAGGCGAAGGCTTCGGGATCGTATTTCTCGAAGCGATGGCCTTTGCGAAGCCGATTGTCGCCGCGGCCTTCGGCGGCGCGAAGGACCTCGTGGAGCACGACGTGAACGGACTGCTGATCGCCCCACACGATACGGCGGGGCTAGCGCAAGCAATCGAGGCTCTCGTCCGCGACGATGCCCTGCGCGCGCGCCTGGGCAGCCGCGGCGCTGAAATTGTGCGGGCCAGATACGACTTCAAGTCCTTCCAGGACCGGCTCGAGGGACTTTTGCAAGAGTGCGGGCTCGAATGAAGCGCATCGCCCTATTCGCAACGCATATGCCGCGCCCGAGTTCCGCCCGGCCATGAAAATATTGAATGTGACGCAGACGTACTATCCATACCAGGAAGGCGGAGGCATGCCGGTGAAAGTGCGCGCAATTTCGCGCGTTCTGGCACGGCATGGACATCGCGTTACCGTGTTGACGGCAAATCTAGGTGAGCGCCAGTGGCCGGCCAACGCTTCTGTGGAGAAAACCTCAACTGGCAGGCGAACCTTCGAAGAGAACGTCGAGGCCCTTTACCTGCCCACGATCGCGCGATATCGGGCTCTGACCTTCAATCCTCGTGTGGTACGATTTTGCAGGGCGTCCCTCGCGCGGTTCGATTTGGTTCATTGTTACGGTCTATACGACGTGCTTGGGCCATCCGTTGCATATTTCTGCAGACGAGAGGGCTTGCCCGTCGTCGTCGAGCCCATGGGAATGTTTCGCCCCATAGACCGGAGTTTTCGGGCCAAGCGCGCTTGGCACCTCACCGTAGGCCGATCTTTTCTCCGCAAGGCGGCAAAGATCGTCGCCACCTCCGATCTCGAGCAGCAGGAGCTAATCGCCGGGGGAATCGCACCGCGGAAAATCCTGCTCCGCTACAATGGCATAGACCGAGACATACTTGAGGCGCTGCCGCCTCGCGGCGCATTCCGCGCAAAGTGGCGGATTCCGCTGGGCGACCCGATGATTCTGTTTCTGGGCCGCGTGATTCCGCGCAAGCGAGCGGACCTGCTGATCCGAGCATTCGCGGACGCCTCCCCCGGCTGCGGAATGCTCGTCATTGCAGGCCCCGAAGGCGAAGTCGGTTATCGTTCCCTGCTTGAAAAATGCGCCCGCGATTCGGGAGTCGCGGATCGGGTCCTCTTCACTGGACCTCTCTATGACGACGACAAGAAATCCGCGTTTTTGGACGCGGATATCTTCGCGCTTCCATCGCAATACGAAAATTTCGCCAACGCACCTGCCGAAGCCATCGCGTGCGGCGTTCCCGTACTTGTCTCTACGTCCTGCGGCATTGCCCCTTTGATTGAGGGCCGCGCCGGTCTAGTCGTTTCGCCTGAGATGGCGCCGCTCTCTTCCGCCCTGCGCACACTTTTGGGTAATGAATCTCTCCGCATTCGTCTGAAAGCAGGATGTCGGGAAGTGGCAAGTGAGCTTAATTGGGATCGTTTAGTCGGTCAGATGGAAGACTGTTACGCAAACCTCTTGATGCACGGCTCGACCAATCAATAGAAAGGAGATGCGGCAGAGCGCGTCTCACGGCCCATCGGATGCCCGAGTCTGGAACCACCCTCGCGGGAACCGCACGCGGCGCTCAGCCGGCGCAAAGAGTGGAACCAGGTCCGGAAATTTCGGCCGCCCCATCGCGGGAAGCTACGCCTCCTGCTTTCAGGGCGCTATGGATCGCCGTCAATGCTCTGCTGGTGATCGCGATTCTGGCAACCGTTTACGCCTCTTTCTGGGAGTATTCCACCGAAACCTACCTCGCGGGCTTTTCGGACGCCGTGGTCCCGTCGGATGCCGCGCCGGAAGCGCGCATCGAAGCGATCCTCAAGTGGATGGGTTCCGGACCCGCGCGCTACCCCGGCGAACCCTCCGAGTTGATGTCCAACCGCGATCCGGTGGAAACGCTGAATTACAAATCGCTCTTGCAGGTGTGCGGCACAGCCACAAACGCGTTCATCAATTTGGCGGATGCGTCGGACCTGCTTGCCCGCCGCCTTCTGCTGCTCGATTCTCGCGGATCGGCGAAGCACGTTGTCGCTGAAGTTCGGCTCGGCCGCCGCTGGATTGTCGTTGATCCCGGGTTTCGCGCGATCTTGCGCGGCCCGGATGGACAGCCGCTCACGCGCCGCCAATTGCACAATTCCACCGTCTTAACCGCAGCCACTCGCAATCTGCGCGGCTACGATAGCAGCTACACCTATGAACGCACGGTGCACGTTCGTCTCGCGCGATTGAGTGCCGCTGGTTCGCTGCTGCGATCGGCGCTCGGCCGGATTTGGCCCAATTGGGAGGACTCCCCGGCCCTCAGCCTGTTGATGGAGCGCAAATCCCTGGTCCTGTTGTTTCTCTCCATATTTTTGACCCTGGCGCTGTTCTCTATCCAAATCGCCTTGCGAATGTACGCCGTGCGTCGCCTCAGCTTCCGGCCCGTGCGATTCCGACTCCGGCTAGCACAGGGGTGGCGCGCCTTCGTGGCGCCCAGGGGTTAGCGCATCGTGTGCGGCATCTGCGGCGCCATCGGCACACAATCGGAAGAAGCAGCCGGCATTCTCGTCCAGCGGATGATGCCCGCGATTGTTCATCGCGGACCAGATGAAGAAGGACTCCTCCTCGCTCCCAATGCCGCCGCAGGGGTCCGCCGGCTCAGCATCATTGACGTTCCCGGCGGCAGCCAGCCTATCTGGAACGAATCGGGCACTCTCGCCGTGGTCTTCAACGGCGAAATTTACAACTACCGCGAGCTGCGCACGGAACTCGAGCGCTCCGGACACACATTTCGCACGCACTCCGACACAGAGGCCATCGTACATTCCTACGAACAGTGGGGCGAAGGCTGCCTCCAACGACTCCGCGGTATGTTTTCATTTGCGATCGTTCACATGCCGCATGGGAGGGCCGGCCGGGTCGCCGACGTACTGCTGGCGCGAGACCGGCTGGGAATCAAGCCGCTATATTACGCGCTCGCCGGCGGGGTCGTCCTGTTCGCTTCGGAGGTGCGCGCGCTGCTCGCCAGCGGCAGAATCCCCGCTCAGGTCGCACCCGAAGCAATCGCCTGTTATCTGCTCTTCGGCTCGGTGGGCGAACCCTCTACGCTCGTCGAAGGGATCTCGTCCCTCCCGCCCGGGCATTTCCTGAAGCTCGGGGCCGAAGCGCCAATATCTGCGCAAACCCCTGCGCCCTTTTGGTCTCTCTCTAGTTTTCACACCAGCAATTCCGGAGTTGGCGCTGCGAACGAACCGGCTGGTCAAGTTCGCGCCCTGATCGAGAACTCGGTGCGCAGTCATCTGATCGCAGACGTTCCTGTTGGCGTCTTTTTGAGCGGCGGCATGGATTCCACGGCGATTACCGCGCTCGCGGCCCGCGAAAAGTCCGCCGTTCGCACCTTCACGGTCGGTTTTCCGGATGCGGGGTTCAGCGAAGCAGAGGAGGCTCGGCGCACGGCAGATCGCCTCGGCACGAGCCACGTCGAGTTCATGCTCTCCGCTGCCGAAATGCTGGCGTGCATGGAAGAATCGGTTGCCGCATTCGATCAGCCCAGCATGGATGGCATCAACACCTACTTCGTCTCCTGGGCCGCCCGTCAAGCAGGCCTGAAGGTCGCGTTGTCCGGCCTTGGAAGCGACGAGCTTTTCGGCGGTTACAACACATTCCGTACGGCAGTCCTTCTCGCCCGCCTCGCCCGCTTCGCTCGCGCGATCCCGCGCGCATTTCGGGAAGCTGCATCCCCGGCTTTACGTTCTCTTTCGGCGCTCGCCGCGAGTCCCGACGCTTCGCGCAAGGCATTGAGCGCATGGCTGGATCCCGCCTCGCTGCCGCATCCATATTTCTTCACCCGCACACTTTTTTCGCCACAAGTTCTGCCTTCGTCGGCAAACGGCAAGGAGTTCCTACCGGCAAGCCCGTGGGCGCAATGGCTCGAACGCGCCGCCGCGGAGGTGCGCGGCATGGACCCGTTTACGTCCGTTTCCTGGCTGGAACTGCGCTCCTACCTGGTGAATACGCTGCTTCGCGATACCGATTCGATGAGTATGTGGAATTCGCTCGAGGTGCGAGTCCCCTTCCTCGATACCGCGCTTGTCGAGTACGTCCTCGCGCTGCCGCCATCCGCGAAATATTTTAAGCGGCAGCCCAAGGGCCTTCTGCTCGCAGCGATGCAGGGCGATATGCCGCCCCTTGCAGGGACGGGGCCGAAGCGAACCTTCACGCTTCCATGGCAGAATTGGCTGCGCGGGCCACTGGGTGGCAGCGTCGAACGGCAGATGCGCGACTGGTCCCCAGCGCTGGAAGCTCACGTCAGCCGCGAGTTTGCGCTGCAGACGTGGCGCGACTTCCTCGAGCGCCGCACATCCTGGTCGCGGCCCTGGAGCCTCTACGTGCTGAACGAATGGGCGAAGCGGAATCTGAGCAGCTCCATTGAAAGCGCACCGAACCAAATCAGCGCGGCGACGGGCGTCCGGGCATAGCGCGATGATTATTCTTGGCATCAACGCATATCACGCGAACTCTTCAGCCGCCATTCTCGTGGACGGGCGCCTCATCGCCGCCGTCGAAGAGGAGCGCCTGAACCGCGTGAAATACGCGGCGGGATTTCCCGCCCGTGCGATCCAGCACTGCCTCGCCAGCGCCGGAGCCAAACTCGCCGACGTGGACTACATCGCGGTTCCTCGCGATCCGCGCGCTCGGCTGGGCGTGAAGCTGCGCTACGCCATGCGCATGCCGCGCTTTGCAATCGAGCGCGTTCGCGTGCTGAAGCGTTTCGCCGGAATACGAGAAGACCTGGCTGCCGCGTTCGATGCCGACCCGCTCACGATTCGTGCGCGCATTCAGCGCATCGAGCACCACGCCGCGCACCTTGCGAGCGCCTTTTTTGTTTCCCCGCATGAACGCGCAGCCGTTCTTTCGATGGATGGTCTGGGTGATTTCGCCAGCGCCATGTGGGCCACGGGCGAAGGCCCGCAGATGAACATCCTTGGCGAAATCGCGTTCCCGCATTCTCTCGGCATGTACTACACCGCCCTCACGCAGTACCTTGGATTTTGGAAGTTCGGCGACGAATACAAAGTCATGGGCCTCGCGGCCTATGGCGAGCCGGAATTTCTCGGCGAATTCCGGAAAATCGTCCGGGCGGACGCGCCTCTTTCCTTCCGCCTCGGTCTCCAATATTTCCGTCATCAAAGCGAAGGGCCGGAAATGTCGTGGCGCGATTCCGGTCGAACTCCCGTACTCGGTCGCCTTTTTTCGCCCTACCTCGAAAAGCGCCTCGGGCCCGCTCGAAAAACCGAAGAACCGCTCACGCAACGGCATCGCAATCTGGCCGCCAGCATGCAAGCTGCGCTCGAGAAAGTCCTTGAATCTCATTGGATCGCCCTGGCGCGAAAAACCGGGCAATCGGCCCTCTGCCTTGCGGGCGGCGTAGCCTTCAATTGCCTCGCGAATGGCAAAATTTTCAGCCGCTCGCCCTTTGAGCGGGTGTACGTTCAGCCCGCGGCGGGTGATGCTGGCCTGTCTGTCGGCGCGGCTTTCGCCGTTCATCACCAGGTCCTCGGCCGACCGCGCGAATTCGCTATGGACCACGCCTACTGGGGCCCGTCCTACTCTCCGCGGCAATTCAGCAATTCCGTGGATGCGGCCCGCAACGGCTTGGAGGACGTCCGCGTCGCCCAATTGGATGAAGCAGCGCTCATCGAAGCCGTAGCGCGCCACATTGCCGCCGGAAAAATCGTGGGCTGGTATCAGGGCGCGATGGAATGGGGACCGCGCGCATTGGGGAATCGCAGCATCCTCGCCGATCCGCGCCGTCCCGAGATGAAGGAAATCCTGAATCGCAGGATCAAGCACCGCGAAATCTTTCGCCCGTTTGCTCCCTCGATCCTTGAGGAAGCGGCCAGCGACTTTTTCGACGGGTGCCATCCTTCACCGTTCATGACGTTCGCCTTTCCCGTCCGGTCGGAAAAGCGTGCCATGATTCCTGCGCCGACTCACGTGGATGGCACCGCTCGCCTGCAAACGGTGAGCCGATCCGCCAACCCGCTTTACTGGAATTTATTGCGCGCCTTTGGAAACTTGACGGGCGTGCCGGTGCTCCTGAATACTTCGTTCAATGATAACGAGCCGATCGTCTGCCGCCCCGAGGAAGCACTCGATTGTTTTTCGCGAACCAGCATGGACGTTCTCGCGCTCGGAACGTTTCTGCTCGAGAGGAAGGCCGCGCCCGTCGAGTCACGAGCAGCTATCGGCTCGCCGGGATGTGACGCATGAGCCGCCCCGTATCGAACGTCAGCCATTGCTCGCGCGATAAGTCCTGATGCACATCCTTCTGCTCAACGAATACTATCCGCCTGATACGTCGGCCACCGCCAATATCGCGGCCCAGGTGGCAGAAGTTCTCGCCCAGCATCATAAGGTCACCGTGCTTGCCGGCCGGCCGTCGTATGATCCCGAGCGGTCTTATCCATTCGCTCTTTTGCGACGGGAGATTCGCAACAACGTGCTGGTCGAGCGCGTCGGCTCGACGGCCTATTCCCGGCGTAGGATGTCTCGCCGACTGTCGAACTATCTTTCCTATCTCGCGCTCGCCGTTCCGCGTGCCCTCCTGCTGCGCTGTGACCTCATCCTGGCTATGACGGATCCGCCGGTCGCGGGAATCGCCGGCGCCTGGATTTCGCGGATTTCAGGCCGCCCTTTCGTCTACAACATTCGGGACCTCTATCCGGATATGGCCGTGGGTGGCGATATCGTCCAGCCCGCAAAGTGGGTCGAGCGATGGGAGAAAATGCACCGTCGTGCACTGCGACACGCCGCTCGCGTTATCGTCCTCGGTGACGATATGCGCGATCGAATCCTCTCGAAAGGGATCGCCGTGGATCGCGTATGCGTCGTACGCGACGGTGCGGTGCCCGTTCCTCCACTACCGGGCGCCTCTGATCCCGCTGTCCAGGAGATCCGATGCGGATTCCCGTTTGTCGCGCTCCATGCCGGGAATCTCGGATTTTATGGGGCTTGGCAGACCTTGCTGAAGGCGGCGGAGATTCTGGGCAACACGGATAATGGAATCGTATTCGTGGGTGATGGCGCGAATCGCGCCAATCTCGAATCGTCCGCCGCGGGGCTACCGAACGTCCGCTTTCTTCCGTTCCGTCCCGCGGCTCAGCTACGGCACGTGATGGCTGCCGGCGACGTACAAATCATCACCCTGCGGCGCGGGCTCGAGGGCGTGGTCGTTCCCAGCAAACTCTATTCGATCCTTGCAGCGGGCCGGCCCATTCTCGCCGTTGTACCCCCTGCAACCGACGTGGCGCGTATCACCAGGAGTTCGGATTGCGGCGTGGTCGCCGATCCGGATGATCCGCGCGACGTTGCGGAGGCGATTCACAACCTCAGCGCGAATCCCGAGAGACTGGCCGAAATGGGCCGTCGCGCCCGGGAGGCTGCCGCGAAATATGCTAGAGTCAATGAGCTGAACCTCTTCGCTGCCATTCTGGAAGAGGTGGTGCAAGATGGGAGCACGCGCCCGCCACCCCCGTCGAGCGCGCCAGGGCCTCAAGCGAACTGATGTTCATCGCCATGATGGGAATTCGCGACCATGCAATTGCGTTTGGCATCGCTTTGCTCGGATCGCTCTTCCTGACGCTTCCGGTTCGCCGCCTTGCCCTGCGCCTCGGCTTAGTAGATCAGCCAGGCCCACGCAAGGTGCATCTCAGGCCGATTCCCCTCCTGGGCGGACTGGCGATTTATCTGGGCTTCGTTCTCGCCACCGTCCTCACCCTTCGCGGCCAATCGCAGCGCCAGATATCCGGGATTCTCGCCGGGGCAACGCTCGTTGCTGCCGTGGGTTTCCTCGACGACGGCAAGCTGCTGCACCATCAGCTCAAGCTTTTTGTGGGCATGCCCATCGCAGGCGCGTTTCTGCTCGCTTCGGGCATTCGCGCGCAGATTTTTTCGGGATTTGTGCCTGGCCTTGCGGGAAACGTGCTGGATTGCTGCTTCACGCTCTTCTGGGTTGTCGGAATCACGGCGGCGTTCAGCATCCTTGATCACCTGGACGGCCTGTGCGCCGGTGTTGCCGCCGTAGCCGCCGCCTTCTTTGCGATTTCCGCGGCGTGGAACGGCCAGGTGATGGTCTGCACCCTTGCCGCGGCAGCGTTTGGCGCGGCCCTCGGTTTTTTGTGGTGGAACTTCAATCCCGCGAAAATCTTCATGGGTGATGGCGGGGCGATGTTTCTCGGCTTCCTCATGGCGGTTCTCGGCTTGAAGATTCGGCCGCTAGGCGCATCCTTCCTCATGAACTGGGTCGTTCCGATCCTCATTTTGGGTGTGCCGATCTTTGACACCACGATGGTCTCCATCTCTCGCGCCCGTCGCGGCCTGCTTCCCTTCGCGTCGCCTGGGAAGGATCACACGGCGCATCGGCTGTCGAATCTCGGCCTCGGACATCGTGGCGCCGTTCTGGCCCTCTATCTTTTGGGCGCTCTTTTCGGATGCTCGGCCCTGCTCGTCTCTCGTTTGCCGCTGCCCCTCGCGTATGGATTTGCAGGGGCGGTCGTCCTCTGTGGCGTGATCGCCATATGTCTTTTGGAAAGCGCCCCGTACGAACGTCAGGGCAATGTTCAGAAGCCCGCAGGGCCGGCCTAATTCCGCCTCATTTCCTCGTTTTGTACTTACCGGGCACCCTCCTCGTTTGGGGTGCCCGGAACGTTAGGCTATACTTTGCCACCGAGCCTTCGACCATTCATTCCGAGCAGCAGACGCACCACTGCGAGCGTTCGGTTAGCGTCTGAACGCGACGTCTCCGTGGCGCATTCTGCCCTGGTTCGGACGGAGCCGTTCGCGGATTCAACATAGGAGAGCCGTACGAATGCCAGGAACCCGTGCAGCAACAGACCAATCCAGCCACATTCCGCCGAACTGGCGCGGCATTGCCGTGGTCGGCGGATCGGCGGCCGGCCTGTTCACCGCTGCCTTGCTGGCGCGGCGAGGCGCCGCCGTGCGCGTGTTCGAGTGCGCCCAATCGCTCGACCCGCCCGAGCGCACTTTGATCGTTACCAGCCGCATGCGTGCGCTGCTGGGGCCCTCTGCGGAATCTTGCGTCCTCAACGAGATTCGACGCTTCGAGCTCTTTACCGATGGCCGGGCGGCCACAGTTGAATTGCGCGATCCTGACCTCATCATTGAACGCCGCGCGCTCATCCAGTCGTTGGCCCAGCAAGCGCGACGGGCAGGAGCATCGCTCGAAATGGGCAGCCGCTTTCGTGCGCTCCGCTCGACAAATGGCGGTCTGGCGCTCGAGATGGACCGTACGCACGGTGGCGAACGGGAAGAGGTTCAGGCGGAGACGGTCGTTGGGGCCGACGGCGCCCTCAGCCGTGTAGCGCGCTCCGCGGGATGGCCCTCTCTGGCGACGGTGCCGCTGGTGCAGGGCATTGTGCGCCTCCCAAAAGGCATGCCGAAGGATACGACACGGGTCTGGTTTGTCCCCCAGGACACTCCCTATTTCTATTGGCTGATCCCGGAGTCCTCCGAGCGTGGTGCTTTGGGGGTGATTGGGGAAAACGGGGCGGAGACGCGTCGTCACTTCGAGAGCTTCCTTGAAAAGCGTGGGTTCGAGCCACTCGAATTCCAGGGGGCAAGGATTCCGGTGTACACGGGCTGGGTGCCTGTGCGGCGGAAGATGGAGGGTGGGTCGGTCTACCTGGTGGGTGATGCGGCGGCGCAGGTGAAGGTGACGACTGTGGGTGGGATCGTCACTGGGCTTCGGGGAGCGATGGGGGTTGCCGACGCAATCCTCAATGGCGGAAGGAGCGCGGAGCTGCGGGCGCTGCGCCGCGAGCTGGATGCGCATCTGTGGCTGCGGCGGTCGCTGCACGATTTCAAGCAGGAGCACTACAGCCTGCTGGTGGATTTGCTGAACGATTCGGCGAAGGAGTCGCTGGCGATGTCGTCGCGGGACGAAGCTTGGAAACTTTTGTGGCGGGTGTGCGCGCGGCAGCCGAAACTGATTTTGCTCGGGCTGCGGGGACTTTTGATGCGGAACCGCAGCTTTCCCCGTCCAGCGGGTTTACCGTAGATTAGAACGAATTCTCTCCTTTATTTTCAATAACTTACGAGCATTTCTAATCCCCGTACCGTAGATTAGGAGCGGGCTGGGCCGGGGGCTGCCTCGAGGATTTTCCAGCGGTCCCATTCGGCTTTTTTATTCAGGTCGCGGACGCGAAGCTCCCATTCGATACCGATGGAGTCGTCGCGGCCGGCGAAAAACCTGTCCCAGGGTAAAGCGGAGGGCGGCTCGGCGTTACCAGGCGCGGGCGGGGCGGGCCCGAGGAAAGCGGTCACGAACACAAGCCCGGCCTTGCAGTCTTTGAAAAGGGCTTTCAGGTCACCGCGCCGTTTCGGATTTACGGGGCCGTGACTCGTAACGGCCTCAATCAGGACAAGCCAGCTCTTGCGCTCGGCGTAGACAGTGACATCCGGCATCTTTCCGTGTACGTCGATCTCAACGCCAAGGGACCGCAGCAACTTTTGGTCGAGGTAGGCCCGCCGGAGGCTACGGTGGGGCGAGGCCGCCTGTCCACCCGAGGCCGTGGCGCCGGGAGCGGCAGGGATTAGAGGGAGAGTAGCTTGGCTAGGATGAGGCCTGCGGCGAAGGCTATGGCCGTCGTGCGGGCGGGGCGGTCGTGAAATTGGGCGCGCCAGTCCGCAGTGCGGCGGACCTTGGCCTGCAGGTCGCCGAGATTGCGGCCGAGTTCGCGGCGGGTGCTGTCAATATGCTGCTTCAATTGCGCGGATTCTTCCTGCTGCGTCAACTGGCCTGATTGATTGTCCATGGTAGCCTCGATTCGATTTCCTAAGCGATTGCTAAAACAAAACTGAAAGCCATTCCCTTGAGCCGTTAAGGCGCCAGTGATTTTGCGGGACTTGCGGCGCGGCTAAAGCGGCCTGACGAGAGCCCATTTTTCAGTGGCCTGGTATTTCGCGGGCTTCGCGCGACGATGATGCGGTGCGCGCGGTCCGGACAATTCAGGGCGGGATGATATTGCGACGACATTGAATTTACGCGGAGACACTTACATAGGGCGCATAGGGCTGCATGTCCATGGGGGTGAATCTACACGGCGCTGCATGGGGCTGCATGGCTCTACATGGGGCCGTTGCGCGCCCACTGCACGGTCTCTCGGACGGATTGCATGGTTCGCACCGGCTTGGGAAGGTTCTTCAACCTGCCGGCGCCGCTCTTCACGAAGGCGAGGGCCGCGAGCAAAAGCACTACGCCGACGATGAGCAAAGAAAGCCAGAGCGGAATCACGAACGTGAGCACGCAGGCAATGCACGCCAGAATGAAGCCGCCGCCATAGAGCGCCAACACCGCACCGGCGCCGAGCGAGGCGCCTGCACGCGCGGCCACTTGCGCTTCCTGCTTCAATTCGGTGGCGGCAAGGCGGACCTCCGAGCGAACGATTTCCTGCACGTTGGACGCGATCCGCTCGAAAATAACGGACCATGGCTGCTGTTCCTGCATGACGAATCCTCCCGCGCAAATATTCCTTGCGATCAGCGGCGGCGAATGGCGCGGCCACACCAGAAGCCCGCGGCCACGGCGGCGGCAAGGCACGCGGCGGGATGCTGCTTCAAGGCGGACTGCACGTCGTGCAGCATGCTGCGCGCGTCGTGGTGGCGAGTGTAATCCGCGCCGCGATCAAGCTGGTCCGCGGCGCGATGGGCGAGACGATACACGTTGTCCGCCTGCTTGTGGAGCACGGAAGCAGCGGACTCGAGGCCGGCGGCCACGGGGCCTCGGCTCGCATCGGCCGTCTGAACGGCGCGCTGCGCGGCGGTGACGACGCCGTCGCGTGCCGTGGCGGCGGCAGAGACAGCCTTGCGCTTGATGCCGCGAACATCGTGCTCGGCTTCCGAAACGCTATCTTCCGGAAGGGTATTTTCAGCGGCGGCAGGCCGCGGGATTTGCGGATCGCGTTCGAATTCGTCGGGGTGCTGCGCTGAGCTTGTCATGCGTGCTCTCCTTATATTTCGATTATTTCGATATCTGCTGAATATTCGGGCTTGATGGTCCGTGACTTGTCTTGATTCGAGGATAGAGAGATCGAGAGTACGCCGCTATCGCCGGGACACTGTATTCGGCGGCAGCAAAATATGTAACGAGATCAGCTTGGGACGGGGTAGCTCAGGGTCTGGCGGCGGTGGATTCGCGGGAGGGAGCGCTGGGCGGGCGCCCTGGTGGATGCGCGGGCGGCGGGGGATGCGGGAGGATCCGCAACTCGGGCGGCGCGAACAGGCGGAGAGAAGGATCGGAAGGAAACGGCGGTGTAGGGGCTGCTGCTCCCTTGCAGCAAAGGCTCGGGCTTGCCATTGAGATACTTTTCGAAAAACGCGAGGAGGTAGGCGTTGATTTCGCGTTCGGCGAGGCGCGCGTCGAGAGGACCGGAGTCCGTGAGGCGGCGCCAGGGGGAGAAGAGCGGGCGGTCGGTGTAATTCAAATGCGAGCTGCCATGAAGGGTGAGGCGGTAGCCGCCGCGACGCGCGAGGGATTCCGCGATGCGCTTATAGTCGCGCTGATCCACCTCCGCGGTGTAACGCACGCTGGGGTTGGCGGAATCGAGCTCGGCCGCCGAAGGCAGGGGGCTATCGCTGAACATGAACATGAACGGCTGCGCGATGCCGGCGGCAGCGACGCCGCCGAATTGAGTGCCGTCCATATTGACGCCGGCCTTGCAGCGAGAATCGAGCCAGCAGGTTTCCTCAGCGGTGGCGCCGCCGAAGGAATGGCCGAAGAAGCCGATGCGCGAGAGATCGAGGCGGCCGGCAAGCGGGCCGAGGGTGAGTTTATCGGCAATGTGTTCGAGTTGGCCGAGGACGAAGCGGGCGTCGGCGGCACGGCGGTCGAGCTGGCGGTCTTTTTCGCGCAGTTTTTCGTCGCTCGAATAGTCGAAATGGGGATCGTTGCTATCGAGGGGATGTTCGATGGCAGCGACGACGAATCCGTTGCTGGCGAGCATTTCGAATTGCACGGTGTTCTGCGAGCGTCCGGAATTCCACATCGGGGAAAACAGGACGACGGGATACAGCGGCTGCGAGGCGGAAACCGGCGCGCCGATGCGCGCGTGGGTGGCGACCAGAGACAAATAGCGCGCGTGAAAGGCGAAGCCGTCGCCGGTGCGATACGGGGCGAGCTTTCCCTTGGCGCCCGGGGCGGCGGGATACCAGAACTGTACCGTTAGCCGGCGGTCGCGCGACGAACCAGCAGCGACCTCCGCGGGGGGTGCGATGCGGACCCATTGGCGCGTGATGGTGCCGATGGCGAAGGGGCCGGTGGGCCGCGGAAGCGAAAAAACGGGAAATAAAAAGCCGAGGCCGAGCGAGGCGAGCAGCAGAAAGATCGAAACGAGATTCGCGGCCAGCGGCAGCCGTCGCCGCGGCGAGAAACGGAAGCACGTCCACGCGCAGAGCGCCGCGGCGGCCGCGTACGCGGGATACATCTGCCAATGCACGGCGTGGAATTGCGCCGCGGCGAAGAGCAGGGCCGCAACGGACGCCGCGCTCATCCAGCGGCGCCATGCGCGCGCGGAGAGGAGCGAGGCGGCGAGGACCAGCAAGTCGGCGAAGATGAAAGCGAGTTCGAACGGCTTCATGATTGCGCGAACACTTCCTTTAGCGTTCCTTTGGCGCAGCGGAGCGGCGGCGACACCGGCCGGGCGGCTAGGATTCCATTGTATCCGGCGCTTTCAAATTCGCCACGGCTGCTTCGGCGCGGCCCGGGGTGGCGCGAGAAATGGCGCGCAACGAAAGATGCTCGTGGCGAAGATAGAGCAGGCCAATCGGCACGGGCGCCATGTACGCGCCGAGCCACAGCGCGATGCCGCAACTGACTGCCAGCGCGGCCGGGACGTGGAACACCTTCAGCAGCGCGCCAATCATCATTAATTCGGAGGTGGCTCCGCCGGGCAACTGCACGAAGCTGCCGAGAACGGCGAAAGCGATGAGGAGCGGCGCGTCCGCCAAGGGCATGGAACGAAGCGGCAGCGGAAACGCGCGAATCACGGCGAAATAGGCGATCACGATCAGTCCCCACATCAGAAGCGAGATGGCGGATGCTCGCACGAGCATTTCGCCGTCGCGAAGGGTGGCGATTCCGGAGCCGAACGCTACAAGCTTTTCAGCGATGCGGCCGCCAAACCTGGGAATCGCGCGCGAGAGCGAGCGGTGCACGAGGCTTTCGAGGCGAGCGCCATGACGTTGCGTGGCGAGGAGCGTGACGCCCGCGAGGCCCACGCCGGCGACGATGATCAGGCCGATGCGGCGAAACTGATCGAGATAAGGGCTCGGCCTGAGATTCACGAAAAAAATGGCGATCAAGAGCAGCAGCGCGAAGCTGGCGATATCGAAGAGGCGCTCGAGGGTCCAAACACCGAGCTGCGAAGTGACGGTAAGCTGCTCCTTTTTCGCGATCAGGTACGGGCGGCTCAGCTCGGCGGGGCCGCCAAGGAGCGCCAGCGCCGTGAAACCGATGAACGTGGGGCCGAGGATGCGGGCGATGGTGGTGCGGCGCGATCCCCTGAGGAAAATCTTCCAGCGCCACGCGCGCAGAAAAAAAGAGACGTAAAAAAGCAGGAGGCCGACCGCGACGCTGGTCCAATTCAGATGTGCCAGCTGCCTCCAAAAGATTCCCCACTGCAGGGCTTGCCAGTGGTCCATTTCGCGCAGCAGGAGCAGGGCGAGGACAACGAAAAGCACGGCGAGCAGCAGAAGGCGTTTTTTCGAGGCTGGAACCTTCGGCATCAGGGGCGCCTTGAGGGCGCGGCCGGGTCCAGCCGGCTCGCGCCGCTCAATGGGAAACCGCGCACGATTTGGTCGAGGGCATATCGCATAGTGCCATTAACCGGGCAAGCGGCCAACCGATTTCCTTCCCGCGGCGCCTCGGCGTCCGAATCGCAATGGAATCTGGTGGCCGGGGAGCGCTGGGTCGCGCGGCGAGGCGTCGAGCGCGTGGGCGAAGCGCAGAAGCTCGTATGAAGTAACGCTCCGCGCGCGGCAATACAAATTCAGTTCGAACAATTCGCCAGCCTTCTCCGCATATTCCAAAAAGGGCGTTCCATTGTCGAAAACCACGGTGGCGCTCAGGCCAGGCTGGCGGAGTTGGAGGGAGCCAACGCCCTCCATTGCGATTTGATAATAGGGAATCCCCGCGGAAGGAAGCTCCTTCACCGAGAGCCTTCCTGCGGGGCTTTGGTAAACGCATTCTCCGTCGCTATAGGTCTTCGTGGCGGCGCCGGAAAGGGCGTCGCGGACGAGTGGACCGGGCAGCCAGGCGCAGGGATCGGAGGACGCGGCAGCACTCGCATCGAGCGGCTTTGCGAAGGGGCTTGCTGTGGGGGAGAACGGCAAAGACGGATCCAGAAAAACGACAATGCGATCAAAGGTGAGCATGCGCGAGAGGCGAGTCCCGTACTCAAGCTGCTTCTGGTAAACCATGTTGCAGCCGAGGCAGATAACGGCGCAGGGCGCCGGCCCAGGCAGGGCGAATCTGGCGGAGCGATTTTGAATATCGGCGTAGGCGGTCTTCGGGCCGCCGATGCCGGTTCGGAGGAAGGCGAGCAAAGGATAGTCGTAGTGCAATAAGGATGCGTCCACGGCAACGTTGCGGCAGCCGGAGCTGACGGTGGCCTGCGCCGCGGAAAGGTAAGGATCCGCGAGATAGAGCCGCTGATCGAATAAATAGAGGTGGTGGCGGTCGAGGGTAAATATATTGGCGGCCGCCGCGGAATGGGGATGGCGAAACGCGCTGGTATTGATGATAGGGCGGATGTCGTTGGCCAGGGCATAGGGCATGGCGCCCAGGACTAGGATGGAAACGAGAATCGCAATTCCGGGTTTGGAGAGGCGGCTTGCGGCAACAACAGCGATGATGGCGCAAGCGGCGATAAAGAGCGGCAAATGGAACCGCGCGTTCCAGGGCTGCCAGCGAAGTCCCGCGCAAAAAATGACGAATGTCACGGCAATCCCAGCTACGAGAAACAGCGCATCGCGCCTGACGCGAGGGGCCAGCCACCAGAGCAGGGGCAGCGCCGATAGGAAGAGAATCAAATGGATGAAATTTCCGGCCATGACCTCTGATCGCGAAGCGCCGGGAACAGTGAACATGATCCTGCCGCCGGAATTGGCTCCTTCGATCATCGCCTGATCGTCGGGGTTCGCGCCGATGGCGGAGATGACATCTCTAGAGGAGCGTTCGGTGAAGGAATTGATGCGCGCAACGGGGGTTTCGAGGTGCAAGGCCAGATTGCGCAGCACATTGGCGGCAACATCGCGGGGATCGTGCTCTGCATTGGCGAAGCGGCGCACCCCCTGGACGTCTGCCTCGCCATCGGGGGAGGCGAAGCCCAAGGGCGAACCGCTGAGGCTAATATTGCGGTAGAACACAGGGGCATTCAGTGCGAGAACGACGAGCGCGACGGCCGGTAGATATCGCAGGAACTTGCGCTCGACGGACCAGGGCCACATGAGAAAAACAGCCGCGAGCAGAGCGGGCAAGAGGAGATATGCCGTGCCCTTGGTGAGAATAGCGAGGCCAATCGCACTCGCTGCGAGCAATGCGGTTGCGGCGGAGGGAGATGATCTAAAACGGAAAAGGAAAAACAGGGAAAGCACAATCCAGAAGGCCACCGCTTCGTCCGGCTTCGCACTGGAAGCGGCCAGGATCGCGTGCGGTATGGTGGCACAGAGCAGAGCGGCCAGAATCTGAGCCAAACGGCCGCCGCCCAATTCCCGCACAATCAGGCTCGCGCCGACAATGCTGCCCAGGAAGCAGAACCACTCGACCGTGTTCACGAAACGATCGCTGCCATGGAGCGCCATGACGAGCGTCATCGCGTAATCGGCCCAAGGGGCCATGGTGAGCTGTTGGTAATCGTCTGTCGGGTAGAGGCGGACGTTGCCGTGCTGGAGCCACATGACGACGCGAGGCATGTTGTACTGCATGGCGTCCCAGGTGTTGGGAGGGGAAACGAGCGCCACCAGCGCCGTGATGGCGAGAATGCCCGCGACGGAGAGAAGGCAGAAGCGCTCGATTGGCGTGAGATCGGCGAAGGGGCGCTTCCACGAGGAAAGAGTCCGTGCGCCCTCTTCCCTTCTCCGACCGAGGCAGACCCACGCCCAAGCCGCGACCGAAGCGAGCATCCAGGCCGCCAAGAGGCCCATGCGACCGAGCATGTTCGCAAGGCTTAGAAGTTCCGTAGAGGCAAAGAGCCAGAGGGAGCACAAGGTGAAGGCGATGAGAAACGATTCCCGGCCAGACCGGCTCCGCAGGTACAGAGCAAGCCAGCATCCGACAAAAGCCAGGGTGGGGATGGCAATCATCGCTTTGCCGAACTAGTTCAGCGAATCGAAAAAGCGCGCCCTTAGCAGGTGATACACGACGGCTACACCGTCTTTCCAGCCGATTTTCTTTCCTTCTTCGTAGGTTCTTCCATGATAGGAAATCGGCACCTCGTAAATGCGGCAGTTCAAGCGCGCCGTCTTTACGGTAACCTCCGGCTCAAATCCGAAACGATTGGAGCGGAGGGAAATGCGTTCGAAAATCTCGCGGCGGAAGACTTTGTAGCCTACCTCCATATCGCAGAGATTCAGATTGGTGAGGAGATTCGAGAGCAGCGTGAGGGCGCGATTCGCTTGCGCATGCCAAAAATAGAGGACCCGGTGGGAACCTCCATGGAAGCGATTCCCGAATACGGCGTCGGCCACTCCGTCCAAGATGGGCTGAATCAACTGGGGATAGTCTTGCGGGTCGTACTCCAAGTCGGCGTCCTGAACCAGGACCAGGTCGCCCGAGGCGCATTGAATGCCGGATCGAACGGCCGCACCTTTTCCACGGTTCTCCTGCTGGAAGATCAGCTTGAGATGAGAGCCGGGCGAGCAATTGATGACGGGCTCGAGTTCCTGAAGGACTTCTCGGGTGCCGTCGGATGAACCATCATCTACAACGATGATTTCCTTCTCGAGGGGTATCGTTGCGGACGAAACGCGCCTGAGAATCTCCTCGACGGTGGCACGCTCGTTGTACACGGGAATGACAATCGAGAGGGTGGTGATCGTACCTGAGGAGGGCAAGGACAACTTCGCAGCAGCGGCGGTTCTCGAGGGGCGCAGCTTTTGGGGCGCCGCAACTCGCGTCAATGGTTCCATCGTTCTGCCCTCCGTTACAGTTTTCGCCGGGCCCAGGAGCTATCTATTCCGCCCCGGGGAAAAAATCCGGGCGCGGAACTGCCGTGCCATGCCATTACTGGTGCGCTACCGCTTCGCTGACCCTGCCGAGGCGCGCTGGAGATAGGCGCCGAGCTGCTCGACGAGCGTCCAGACATAAGGCTCCTCGAGGATAGTCATGTGATCGCCGGGAACCTGGATGATCTCGACGCCGCCGGTAATCACGTCGTCCCAGCCGAGGGCGGGATCGTTGCCATATTCGGCGGTGCGCCCTTGCGCGCGGAACAGAAGCATCGGGCCGGCGTAGGGGCGCGGCGTGTAGGCGGCTGCGACCGCCTCGAACAGCTTTACGTTGTCGCGAAAGGCTTTCGGCAGCTCGCGCTGGCGCGAACGATAAAATCTTCGCATCATGCGCCAGGCGGCAAAACTGGCGCGCGTGCGGAAGGATTCCCAAAAAATGAGGGCAAGCTCGCGAAACTGCATCCTGGCGATCTTTTTGCCCAGAGTTTGCAGCCGGTCCAGAACGTAAAGGGTGCGGAAATGAAGCGAGTCAGAGAAAGGGAGATTGCGGTAATGGGCGTGATTGCCGGTATCAAAGAGCGCGAGGAAGGCGGTCTGCTCGCCCTGGGCGGCGAGTTGCGAAGCCATCTCGAATGCCACAAGCCCGCCGAATGACGCGCCGGAGAGATGGTAGGGACCGTGCGGCTGAACCCGGCGAATATCGCGGATATAGCGAGCGGCGAGGTCTTCGACAGTTACCTGGGCGCTGGCGCCATCGAATTCAGGGGAGCGCAAGCCGTAGAAGGGCTGGTCTGGATCAAGGCGCGCCGCCATGGCGCGAAAACGCAGCACGTGACCACCGCCGCCATGAACGCAGAAGAGCGGGGGCCGCGAGCCTGAGGGCTTGATCGGCACGACCGAGGAGTATTCGGAGCCTTCTTCGGTGACGTAGCGCACGAGCTGCTCGATGGTGGGCGCGATGATCAGGGTGGAAAGCTCGATGCGGCGATTGAACGCCTTTTCGACTTCGTTGGCCATGCGCGCCGCAATTAAGGAGGTGCCGCCGAGGGCGAAGAAGCTATCGCGAATTCCGACGCGCTCCTGGCCAAGCAGGCGCTGCCACATCAGCACGAGATGCGTCTCCGGGGAAGTGCGCGGGGCGACGTAGTCGGTGGGTCGCTCGGCTGCGGGGGCTTCATAGGCCGCACGACGGCGCGCGGGGACAGGCAAGTCGCCGAGGCGCTGGTTGGGATTGGAGATGAGGGAGCGGAGCATGGTGACGTAGAAATCCAGGATTTCCTGGATCGTGCCAGCGTCGAAAATATCCGGATTGTATTCAAGCTGCGCGCGCACGCCTTCCTTGCGCTCCATCAGGCCGAATTGCAGCTCGAAGGGCGTCCCCAAGCTGAAATCGGACATGGGGGTAACAGTCAAATCGGGCAATTCGCGCGGCTGCAGGAATGCGGTCTGATAGAAAAAGTAAAACTGAAAGAGCGGATTGCGATGATTGACCGAGCGAACGTTCAAATGCTGCAGGATCACTTCGAACGGCGTGCCGGCATGACTGAGCGTGTCGAGAGTGGTGTCGCGAACGCGATTAAGAATCTCCCGCAGGGTCGGATTGCCGGAGAGATTCATGCGCAGCGCCACGGGGCCGGCAAACGGGCCGATTAGTCCTTCCGTATCGGCGCGGCGATTGGCGACGGGCGAGCCGATCACGATATCGTCCTGGCCGGTGTAACGAGAGAGCAGCACGCCGAAGCAGGCGAGCATCAGCATGAACATCGTGACTTCCTGGGATTGGCTCCAGGATTTGACTTCGCCGACGAGCGACTGCGGCAGGAGCACCGTGCCCATTTCGCCGTGGGAGCCGGGGCGTTCGCTGATCGGGCGATCGGTGGGGAAATTGAGCACCGGAAGCGGGTCGGCGAGTTGACGGGTCCAGAACGCAAGGCTCTCGCGGGCTTCGCCGGAGGCGAGCCATTCGCGCTTCCACTGCACGTAATCCGCATACTGGATCGGCAGCGGAGCAAGCGCGGGCGCCTGCCCGGCGCTGAGGGCTTCGTATGCCTGCCACAGATCGCGCTGCAGGATGCTTTGCGACCAGGCGTCCGAGAGAATGTGATGAATGGTGACGACCAGCACGTGGTCTTCAGGGCGCAAGCGAAACAGGCGGGCGCGAAATAGCGGGCCAACGGAAAGATCGAAGAGATGGCCCGTCTCGCGGCGAATCGCCTTCTTCAACTCGGCCTCGCGCGACGGCTCGGGCACATCCTCGATCGAGGTGAGCGGCAAAGAAAACTTCGCGGCCGGGGAGATCACCTGCATCAATTCGCCGGCGGGCATTTGCAGCTCGAAAGTGGTTCGCAGGGTCTCGTGGCGCTCGATGATGCGCTGGAAGGCTTGCTCGAGGGTTTCGCGCGAGATGCGGCCGTTCAACCGAACGCAGGCGGGCATATAGAAGGCGCGATTGGTTGGGGAAAGCTTTTGGAGGAGCCAGAAGCGCTCCTGAAGGGCGCTGGCCGGCATGGCGCATTTTTCGGCCGGCGCTGAGGATGAAGCGGGCGCGGCGGGCGGCACGACGGCGGGCGCCGCGATGGCAGGCGGCTCGGAAACTGTTGGCGGAGCGACGAGGCGCTTTGCCGCTTCGGGCGCCGGAAATTCCGAGAGACGCCTGGATGGATCGGCGACCAAGGCTTCAAGCATCGCGCGATAGGCGGCAAGAAGATTCGTGATCGTCGGCGCGTCGAAGAGGCCGGTGTTGTATTCGCAGGCCAGGCGCCAGCCCTCATTGCGGAGGACGAGGAAAATGTTCAATTCATAGAGCGCGCCCTGGCACTTCGAGGGAATTACGGTGAGCTTCACGCCTTCGAATTCGAGGGGCTTCACCGGGTCGCGCTGACAGATGAAGTTGACGCGGAACAGCGTGCGATGGCTGGGGAACTCGCGCGGCCGCAATTCCTTGAGGAGCCGCTCGAAGCGCAGATTCTGGTGGGCGATGGAGTCGGCGCCGGTCTGCTGGACGCGCTGGAGAAATTCCGAGAACGAAGGATCGCCGGAAAGGTTCATGCGCAGGACGACGGTGTTGATAAAAAGGCCGATGAGGGGCTCGAGTTCGACGCTTGTGCGGCCGGCGACTTGAGTGGCCACGCCGAAATCGGCCTGACCCGTATATTGGCGCAGCACGACGGAAAGGGCGGCGAGCATCATGTTGAAGAACGTGGCGCCTTCGCGGTTGGCGATGCCGCGGATCGCGTCAGTGAGCGCAACGGGCAGCAGGATCGAGGTGATCGTCGCGTCGTAGGTGGGAGAAGCGGGGCGCGGGCGATCCACCGGAAAATCGAGCAGGGGAATATTTTCGAGTTGCCGCTTCCAATAGGCTAGCTCGGCCTGGACGGGCGCGCTTTCGGCCTGCTCGCGCTGCCAGATGGCGTAATCGCCGTATTGAACGGACAGCTCCGGCAGAACGGGTTCGGAGCCGCGCGCGTACGAAACGTACAGCGCCGCCAGTTCATTGGAGATCAGGCCGACGGACCAATAATCGGCGACGGCGTGGTGCGGCGTGACGAGCAGCACGTGGTCATTCTCTTCGGTGCGCAGCAGGCTTACACGGAAGAGCGGTCCAGCGGCCAGATCGAAACCGCGGCGGGCTTCCTGAAACGAGAGGCGGTCCACTTCGGCGTCGCGATCGGGCTTTGGAAGCATGCGCAGGTCGGCGACGGGAACGTCAATGGTGAGCGACGGGCGAATGACCTGCATCAATTGGCCTTCGACCATGCGGAAGGTGGTGCGAAGGGATTCGTGGCGGCGAACGATGTCGTTGAAGGCGCGCGCCACCCAATCGGTGTTCAGCGGCCCTTGCAGGCGGAAGCGGACCGGCACCATCCAGGTGGGATTGCCGGGCTGCAAGCGGTCGAGGCCCCAGAAGCGTTCCTGGCCGAAGGACGCGGGCAGGACAAAGGCTTCTTCGGGGCTGGACTCCGCGAAAGGCGGCGCTATCGAATCCGAAGCGGACACGCTGGGTTTCTCCATTCAGCTATACGGGTATCTGCTTGACGCGATATTTATCGCGCGATACCGGCATGATACGCGACATCGCCGGCTTTTCAGCGGCCGGCTGCGCTTCCAACTGCGCAAGGAGCGAAGCAATCGTTCGGAACTTCAGGAACTGTACGGGCGCGATGCGAATTCCCGCCTTGCCGGCGCGCGCGGCGATCTGAAAGATGTGCAGCGAATCGGCGCCTAATTCGAAGAGATTATCGTGGACGCCGACGCGCTCGAGGTGAAGCACCTCAGCCCAGATGGACGCGAGCGTCTTTTCTTCGGGCGTGGAGGGCGCGACAAATTCCTTTTCGCGGCTTACGCGGAGCGAGTCCGGGGCCGGCAGGGCTTTGCGATCAATTTTCCCGTTGGGCGTCAGGGGCATCGAGTCGAGGCGAACGACGGCCGAGGGAAGCATGTAATTGGGCAGCTTGCCGGTGAGAAACTCGCGCACGGCGGCGATAGTGATCGCCTGCTGCTCGCTGGTGACGTAGGCTACCAGGCGCTTATCGCCGGGAATATCCTCGCGGACGACGACCACGGCTTCGCGCACGGCTGGGTAGCGCCCGAGCACCGTCTCAATTTCGCCGAGCTCGATGCGGAAGCCGCGCAGCTTCACCTGATTATCGAGGCGGCTGAGGAATTCGATATTGCCATCGGGCTGGCGGCGCACAAGATCGCCTGTTTTATATAGGCGCGAGTTGCTTGCGCCGAAGGGATTCGCGATGAATTTTTCGGCCGTCAGCTCGGGGCGATGGAAATATCCGCGCGCGAGGCCATCGCCGCCGATGTGCAATTCCCCGGCAACGCCCACGGGGCTAAGCTGGCCGCGAGGATCGAGCACGTAGAACTCAGTGTTGTCAATCGGCGCGCCGATGAGCACGGGCCCTTCGCCGACGACCACCTTTTCGGTGGCGGACCAGATCGTGGTCTCCGTGGGGCCGTACATATTCCAAACGGAGGCGGCGCGCTTGGCGAGTTCGTTCGCCAGATCGCGCGGAAAGGCCTCGCCGCCGCACAGCACCTTCAACCGCGGATCACCATCCCACCCGGCTTCGAGGAGCAATTTCCAGGTGATGGGCGTGGCTTGCATGACGGTGGCGCCGGAACGCTTGAGCAGGCCGAGAAGCTGGCTGCCGTCGGCGGCCACTTCGCGGCTGGCGATGACGAGCTTCGCGCCGCGGGAGAGCGGCAGATAAAGTTCGAGGCCCGCGATATCGAAGGAAAGCGTGGTGACGGCGACCAGCGTATCCTTCGCATCGAGGCCCGGTTTTTTTGCCATCGAGGAGAGCAGGTTGACGACGGCGCCGTGGGGAATTTCAACGCCCTTGGGCTTGCCGGTCGAACCCGAGGTGTAGATCACGTAGGCCAGATCGGACGGCTTCACGTCCACCGCGAGCGCGCCGCCGGAGTTGGCGGCGATTTCGTTCCAATCCGCGTCCATGCGAACGAGGCGAGCGCCGAAGGAGGCGACGCTTTGCGCGAGGCTCGCCTGCGTGAGCAGCACGGGGGCGCTGGCATCCGCCAGAACGAAGGAAATGCGTTCAGTGGGGTACGTGGGATCCATAGGAACGTAGGCGCCGCCGGCTTTCAGAATTCCGAGCAGGCCGACGAGCATTTCAATGGAGCGTTCGACGAAGATGCCGACGCAGACGCCGGGCTTCACGCCGAGTTTCGCGAGGTGGCGAGCAAGCTGGTTCGCGCGGCGGTCCAAATCCGCGTAGGTGACTTCTTCTTCGCCGAATACGGCGGCGATTGCGGCGGGGGTCGCCTTCGCTTGCGCCTCGAAGATCTGATGGAGGCACAGCTCGCGCGGATACTGGGCGACGGTGGCGTTCCAATCTTCGACCATTTGGCCGCGAGAGGCGGCGTTCAGCAGCGGCAGGTTCGCGAGCGGCTGATTCGCGTCCGCAACCATTCCCTCGAGCAGGGCTTCGTAATGATCCATCCAGCGGGCGATGGTGGCTTCGTCGTAGAGACCGGTGTTGTAGTCGCAATCGAGCGTGAGGCCATCCTTACTCTCGACGATGTTCAGGAAGATATCGAAATTGACGAAGCTCTTCGGATTCGGGTCCACACCGGCTTCGAATCCTTCGAAGCGCAATCCTTCGCCGACTTTTTCAAGATTGAACTGCACCTCAGTGAGCGGCAAGCGGCTGGGATCGCGCTGAATATTCAGCTTCCGCACCAGGCGGCCGTAGGTATAGTTCTGGTGATCGTAGGCTGCAAGCAGCGTCTGCCGAACCTGAGCGAGGAATTCGGATGCCGGCAGATCGCCCTTTGCCCGGGCGCGAAGCGGCAGGAAATTCACGCAGTGGCCGACCAGGGATGCGTCCTCGACTAACGACTGCCCTGCGGACGGGATGCCGACGACGATATCTTCCTGACCGCTGAGCCGGCTGAGCAGCGCCTGAAATCCGCCGAGAAGGGTGACGAAGAGGGTGCACTTCTGGCGCGCACCCATGCGCTTGATATTGTTATAGGCGTCCGCGCCGATCCGCTTGCGATATGTGGCGCCGCAAAATTCTTTTACCGCGGGGCGAGAGCGGTCGGTTGGCAGATCCAGCAGCGGCGAGGGCTCGCGGAATTGCTCGAGCCAATATTTTTCGTTCTCCGCGCCTTCCGGTCCTTCGAAGAAAAGCTTCTGCGAGCGGGCATAGTCGGCAAAGCTCATCGCCGGCGGCAGATCGGCCGCCGCGCCCTTGAGGATTGCGGCGTAAGCGCGCGCCAATTCATCCAGCAGGACGTTGGTGGACCATCCGTCGCACACGATGTGATGCGAGGTGAAGATCAGCAGGTGGTGCTCGGGCGAAATCGAGATCAATTGCGCGCGGATGAGCGGGCCTTCGGCCAGCTTGAACGGCGTGTGCGCATCGAGCGAAACGATTTCGGCGAGCTTCGCTTCGCGGGCCGTCGGAATAAGGGCTGAAAGATCGGTGAGCGGGAGATCGAGCTCGAGCGACGCGGCGATGTGCTGCGTCTTACCCTCGGAATCAAACGAGGCGCGCAACGCATTGTGGCGTGCGATCACCTGATTCAGCGCGGCACGCAGGGCCGGTACGTTGACCTGACCGCGCATGTGCAGCGTGAAGGATTCGTTGTAGCTGCACGAGGCTTCCTCGCCGAGCTGGTCCGAAAGCCAAACCTCCAATTGCGACTCAGTGATTGGGGCTTCGATTGGGGCAGATGGCTGCGCCGCGAGGGCGGACATGGCCACTGGCTGCCGCACTTCCGGCTCGATGGGTGCAGGCAGGCCCGCAGGCTGCGACAATACGCCGCCAGCTTGCATTTCGGCAATCGTCTCCTCGAAGGCGCGAACGATTTTTTCGATGTCGGCGTCGCTGTGCTCCGTGGTGAGGAAGCATGGGAAGCCTTCGAGGACGTGGACTCCCTTCGCGCGCAAGCTGTAGTAGAAGAGGCTGCCAAATCGGAAATCCGCCGGGAAGCTGAAGTAGAAGATGCTGGCGAAATTTTCGATATGAGTGGGCACGGCGTTCTTCGAGAGAATTTCGTTCAAGCGGCGGACGAGAGCGCCGGTGCGGGACGTGAGCCGCTGCTGCAGCGCGGGGCCTTCGGCCGTGAAGTGAGCGAGCACGGCTTTGACCGCCGCGAGGGTCAACGGATGCCGCACGAAAGTGCCGGCGAAGAACGTGACGCCGACGGTGGGGAAGGAATCGTCGCCGAACTGCCACATACCGCCATCGAGCGCGTCCATATATTGCGCCTTGCCCGCGAGCACGCCGATGGGCATGCCGCCGGCGAGGACCTTGCCATAGGTGGCGAGATCGGCGCGGATATCAAAGAGCGCCTGGCACCCGCCGGGATGAACGCGAAAGCCTGTGACCACTTCGTCGAAGATCAGGCAAGCGCCCGCTTCCTGCGTGATTTTGCGAATCTCCTTCAGGAATTCGACCGGCTGAAGATCGGGATGGCGGCTCTGCACTGGCTCGACCATCACGGCGGCTAGATCGTGGGCGTTCGCGCGAATCCATTCGAGCGATTCCGCGGAGCCATATTCGAGGACGACGACGTTGGCCGCCTTTTCCCGCGGAATGCCCGGGGCAACGGGAACAGAGTGGGGCACGCCGCCCTTCTTGAAGCCCTTGATGAGGACTTCATCGAACATGCCGTGATAATCGCCGGCAAAAAAGACGATCTTGTTGCGGCCGGTGACGGTGCGCGCGACGCGCATCGCGGCCGTGACGGCCTCCGATCCCGTGTTGCAGAAAGTGGCGCGCTCGTTGCCAGTGAATTCACAGATCGCCTTCGCCACTTCGCCTGCAAGCGGCGTCTGCGGGCCGATTTCGAATCCTTCGTGAAGCTGCTTTTCGACAGCCTTTTCGACGTAGTCCGGCCGGTGGCCGAGCATGATGGGGCCGAAGCCGTTGAGGATATCCACGTATTCGTTGCCGTCCACGTCCCAAAGGTGCGAACCCTTGGAACGCACGGTGACGATCGGATAGATCATCTCTTTCCATTCGGCGCGGAAACCGGCAACGACGCGAGGATCGGCGAGCACTTGCCGGGATTCCTGCGTGTTCCGCTTCGATCCGGCGGTGCGGGTGGTGTAGCGCTCGACGAGCGAGCGGATATATTCGGCCTGGCGAGCCGTCAACTCTCCGGAGTTCGAGGTCTGAAGAGGCTTGAAGGGCGTGTAGCCTTTCAATTCTTTTGGGACGTCTTTCGCGGCTTCGGAAGCGGCGGCAGGCTTGGGCGCCGGCGCAGGAGCAGCGGAGCGGGGCGAAGGCGCGGCTGCCGAGGCGGCCGCTGCGGGTGCGGCGGCGGCGCCGCGCACCGCTTCCAGTTGCTTCGCGAAAAGTTGATTCATGGCCGCGAGCTGCTCGCGCATTAGGCGTTCAACCGGGGATTCGGACATCGCGCTATCTCCATTTCCGTTTGCGGGGGCCGGCGAAGGCGCCGGCGAGATGGCAGCCGGGGGCGCGGGCGCCGCCGAAACCGGGCGAGCCAGCTCGGCAAACATCTCCGGGGCAAGCTTGGCATCCACAAATTCGGCGAGCGCGTCTAGCGAGGCCAGATCGCCCATAAGCTGCCGGAAGGTGATTTTCAATCCAAATTTGGCCTGCAGGGACTGCGTAACTTGGGTGAGAAAAAGAGAGTCGAAACCCATTTCGAGGAAGCTGGTTGAGCCATCGGCCTGCGAAAGGTCCGCGCCGGAGAGATCCTCCATGATCTCCGCCAGCATGGCGCGAATTTTTGCCGCCCGGTTCGGCGGGGCGGCTTCGGTCGTTGCGAATGAAGGGGTTTCGTTCACGGTCTCGGTTTCCTCGCTGAGTTGGAGTTCGAACGTGTGGTTCTTCGCCGCTGCCCCAACGGCGTGGGCGCCTTCGGACGATGCCGGCTGAGCCAGCGGCGCTCCCGGCGCTTGCAGCCAGTAGCTCTTGCGTTCGAAGGGATACGTGGGCAGCGACGTGCGCTGGAGCTTTTCGCCCGCGTGCACGGCGGACCAATCCGGCTGCGCGCCGGCAATCCAGAGCGCGCCCAAGGCATTCATCAGCGCGAGCGAATCGCCCTCGCCGGAAAACCCATCCGAAAGCGATGGGACGACCATCTGTCCGGCCGCCGCATCGGTGTGCTGCCGGGCGAGCGTGGTGAGCACGTTGCCCGGGCCGACTTCGAGCAAAACGGCTCCCGGCCGGCGGCGCAGCTCCGAGATACCCGCGGAGAATCGCACAGGCTGGCGAAAGTGCCGCGTCCAATATTCGGCGCTGGTGGCCTGCTCCTTGGTGGCCCAGGTGCCGGTGACGCCGGAAATGTACGGAATCTTCGGCGCTTGCAGCCGCACGGATCGGACTTGCTCACCGAACGGCTCGACGATCGGGTCCATCATCGCGGAGTGAAACGCATGAGAGGTGACGAGCCGGCGGGATGCGACTCCCTCGGATGCAAGCTGCCGCTCGAATTTTTCGAGCGCCTCGAAAGGCCCGGCGACGACGCACAGCGACGGAGAGTTCACCGCCGCGACCGAAAGATACTGCGAAAGCCCGTTGAGCCGTGCACCGATTTCGGATTCCGGCAGGCGCACGGAAAGCATTCCGCCGGCCGGCAACTGCTGCATCAGCTTGCCGCGGGTCGCGACGAGCTTGAGCGCGTCCTCGAGCGAAAGCACGCCGGCAAGGCAGGCGGCAACGAATTCTCCGATGCTGTGACCAATCATCGCCGCCGGGCGAATGCCCCAGCTCATCCAGAGCTGCGCGAGGGCGTATTCGATGCTGAAGATCGCGGGCTGGGCGATCAGCGTGTCTGTGACGCGCCGCTTGGCTTCCTCCGAGGCGCCGGAGGCGGGATACAGCAGCTCGCGAAGATCGGCGCCGAGGTGCGGCCGGAGAATTTCAGCGCAGCGGTCCACCGCTTGACGAAACACCGGCTCGCTTTCGTAAACCTCGCGGGCCATATTCGGATGCTGCGATCCCTGACCCGGAAAGAGAAAACAGATTTCGGGTGGGCCGCCAGCGGAATGGCGCGTCTGCAGACGCTTGCGATCCCGCTGCGAAAGGGCATCTGCCGCTTCCTGCGCGCTTGCGGCGACCACTGCGCGGCGCCAGGGAAACGCGCGGCGGCCAGCTTGCAAGGTCCAGGCAACATCCGCCAGACCGGCGCCGGACTGCGACTTCAGGTGCTCCGCCAGATTATCGGTGGCGCGATCGAGCGCGGCTTCGGAGCGCGCCGAAAGCACGAGCAATTGCCGCGGCCGCGAGGACTTGGAGCGTTCGCGTTCCGGGGCCTGCTCGAGAATTACGTGCGCGTTTGTGCCGCCCACGCCGAAGGCGCTGACGCCGGCGCGGCGAGGCGCGCCGCTCGTCTTCCACTCACCGGACTCGGGGCGCACATAGAACGGGCTATTTTCGAGATCGAACTTCGGGTTCGGCTTGCGGAAATGCAGCGTGGGCGGAAAGATTCCGTGGCGCGTGATGTGCGCCGCATGAATCAGCCCGGTGGCGCCGGATGCGATATCGAGATGGCCGACGTTCGTCTTCGCCGTGCCGACCACGCAGAAGCGTTTCTTATCGGTGCGCGCGCCGAAGGCCTGGCTGAGCGCCGCGAGCTCGATGGGATCGCCGAGCGGCGTTCCAGTGCCGTGCGCCTCGACATAGCCGATTGTCTCCGGATGAACGCCGGCGGCTTCCTGCGCAAGCGCGATGACGCGCGCCTGCCCTTCGACGCTGGGCGCGGTGTATCCAACCTTCGCCGAGCCGTCGTTATTGACGGCGAAGCCGCGGATCACGGCGTAGACCTGATCGCCATCGCGAATGGCGTCCTCGAACCGCTTCAGCAGCACGACAGCGGCACCGCTGCCGAAGACGGTGCCCTGCGCATCGGCGTCGAACGTGCGGCAGTGGCCATCGGGCGAAATCATTCCGCCGTCCTGATAATACGAGCCGCGCTTCTGCGGAAAGGTGATTGAGACGCCGCCGGCAAGGGCCATGTCACTCTGATAGGTGAGCAGCGACTGGCACGCTTGGGTTACGGCAAGCAGCGAAGTGGAGCAGCCGGCCTGCATCGTAAAACTCGGGCCGCGCAGATTCAGCTTGTAGCTTACGCGCGTCGCCAGGAAATCCAGGTTGTTGCCCATCATTTCGGGGTAGTTCGCCACCTGGTAGGACCCGGTAAATTTCTGGATGAAATCGGGATTTGTGCACAAGCGCGAGAGGAAATACGTGCTTACGCTGCTGCCTGCGTATACGCCGATCGCGCCCGGGTAAGAGCTGGGATCATAGCCCGCGTCCTCGAACGCCTGCCAGCAGCATTCCAGAAAAATCCGCTGCTGCGGGTCCACCAGTTCGGCTTCGCGCGGAAGCATGCCGAAAAATTCGGCGTCGAAGAGATCTACGTCTTCGAGAATCGAGCGGGAGCGCACGTAATCGGGATTTTTGGCGAGCTCGGCGGCATTGGGAACTTCCAGGTCCTCGGCGCGAAAATGGGAAATGGCTTCGATGCCTGCGAGTTGATTCCGCCAGAATTCCGCCACGCTGCGCGCGCCCGGAAAGCGCCCGGCCATGCCGACGATCGCGACGCCATCGAGGAGAGGGGCTTGTGATTGCTGTGTGCTCATTGCGCTCCGGCCCGGCGCTCGCGCTGCCGGGCAAATGCCTCGCGCTGCTTCTGCGCCTGCAACCGCACTTCAGTCAATGACGGCGGGGCGGGTTTTCCGCCGGCCAGATGCCGCGCCAGCGTCCGAACCGTGGTGAATTCGAAGAGATCGGTGACCGGAATCTCCATGTCGAGCGTCTTCTGCAGATTCGAGTGCACCGCGACGATCATCAGCGAATCGCCGCCGAGATCGAAAAAGTTGTCGTCGAGGCCCAGGCGTTCAACGCGAAGGATGCGCGTCCAGAGCGCTGCCAGCGTCTTTTCAAGCTGGGTCGCGGGGGCTTCGGCCGCATCGTGATCGGCGGCGCCGGGCGCCGGTGCGGGCAGGACCGCACGGTCCACCTTGCCATTCGGAGAAAGCGGCAGGGCGGCGAGCGAAACGAATAAAGCCGGGATCATGTATTGGGGCAGCTTTCCCGCCAAAAATTTGCGCAGGTCCGCGGGCGACGGCCCGGGCTGGCCGGCCGGAACGCAGTAGGCGATCAGGCGCTTGGAGCCGCTTGCGTCCGCGGAAGGCGCGACGCACACCTGAGCGATCTCCGGATGCATGCGCAGCACGGCTTCAATTTCGCCGGGCTCGATGCGATGACCGAGAATCTTCACCTGGCCGTCCATGCGGCCGAGGAATTCGACGGTGCCATCGCCGTTCCAGCGAGCGAGGTCGCCGGTGCGATACATGCGGCAGGCATCTTCGGCGGCAAACGGATCAGCCAGAAATTTGGCGGCAGTTTCCTCGGCATTATTCAGGTAGCCGCGCGCAACGCCGTCTCCGGCGGCCCAGAGTTCGCCCGCCACGCCCGGCGCGACGGGCTGCATCCGCTCATCGAGGATGTATACGCGCGTATTCGATATGGGCTTACCGATGGGAACCGAATCCGGAATGATTTCACCGGCGCGCATCGCGTGGCAGCAAGTGAACGTGGTGTTCTCGGTGGGGCCGTAGCCATTGATCACGGTGCAGCCCGGAAAACGATCGAGCACGGCGCGAACGTGCCGCGCCGAAAGCACGTCTCCGCCGGCGAGCATCTGGCGCACCGGCACGAGATCCTCCAGCCCCTGCTCGACCATCAGATTGAAAAGCCCGGACGTGAGCCAGAGCGTCGTGACGTCGTGCTCGCGAATCGTGCGGCCAAGATCCTCGAGCGACGAGGCCTGCGGCGGCATCACAACAAGCTTTCCGCCGTTGAGCAAAGGTCCCCAAATTTCGAGCGTTGAAGCATCAAAAGAAACCGGCGCAAACAGAAGAAAAGTTTCTTCGGAGCCGAAGCGGCAGAAATTGGTGTGGCGCACTAAACGCGCGATGGCGCGGTTTTCCACCATCACGCCCTTGGGCCGCCCGGTGGATCCCGATGTGTACATCACATACGCCAAGCTGGTTGGTCCGGCCGCGGGGGCGAGATTCACATCATCGCTTTCGCCGGCCGCCCCGCCGAATTCATCCTCGAAGAGAACTTGCACGGCGGAATTCGCGGGCACCACGTGCGCGAATTTGCGCTGCGCCAGCATCACCGGCGTGCGCGCATCCTCGAGCATGAATTCGAAGCGCTCCTTCGGATAGCTCGGATCGAACGGCACGTAGGCGCCGCCCGCCTTCAGAATCGCGAGGAAAGCGACGATCATCTCGACGGAGCGCTCGAGGCAGCAGCCAACCATCACCTCGTCGCGAACGCCAATCGCGCGAAGGCGGCGCGCCAGCCGATTTGCGCGCGCGTTCAATTCCGCATACGTGAGCCGCTCGGCGCCGAATACGACGGCAATCGCCTGCGGATGCGCGGCGGCGGCTTCCTCGAAGAGCTGCGCAATGGCGCTCTCGCGCGGATAGCTGGTGCGCGTCTGGTTCCACAGGCGCACAGCCTCGGGCAAGGCCCCGAAGGATTCCGGATGCGACGTTTCAAGACATTGCCGGGTATCGGACGCCATTTCTGGACCCCTGCCAGTCCTCGAACACGACTGCCTTATGGCAGGAGAATCTCCTTCTCGCCGAACAATCGCTCGGCGGTGATGCCACGCGACCGGCACGTTTCGATCAGGCGGTTCGAGTGGATAATCGGATTCGACTTGTCGGTGTACTTGATGCTCATCACGTAATTGAGCCAAGGCTCCTGGCCCATCGCGTAGACGTAGACCTCTTTGCAATGCAACTGCTCGACGATATTCAGGGCGCGCTCGTAATTCGAACCCGCGAGGCGGCGCGAATGGTCCTTCGGACGCTCGAGGCGCTGCGTGAGCAGCGGGCCGTAAATCCAGGAGACGGGGGCGCCGTCGCATTCCATGCCGACGAAGAGCACGTCCACGTCGCCGATATCGCGGTGAATGTGCTCGTACATTTTCGGAGAGATATTGCACGAATCGGCCGCAAACAGCAGCGAGTGCGAATCCACGCGCACCAGGTAAGCCGATTTCGTCAGCACGTTCAGATCGCCGTGCTCGCCAAGGAACGGCAGGGCGGTGATCGAGCCGCGCTCGAACGGAATCTGCTCCATCTCTGAAATTTCGATCACGTTGGGAAAGCCGCACTGCTTCAGCAGCAGGCGCAGCGACGGATCCTGCAATGCCCCGCCGCCATTTCGCGGCACGACGATGTTGCGGATGCGATGCCGCAATTGCAGCAAGGTCTCGAAGAGAATGTGATCCTGGTGATTGTGCGTGATCAGCGCGTAGTCAATCACTTCCGGCAGATCGTCGTAGGTGTAGCGCGAAACGTCCGCCTCATAGGTGTAGCTCAGCACGGGATCGAGCAGAATGCTTACGCCGCCCGTCTCGAGCAAAATGCAGGCGTGCCCGAAATAACGCCACCGCGCGCCCTGGCCTTCGTAACGGGCGTAGGGACGCGGCTTTTCAGTGGTGAGGAACGATTCGAAACGTTCCGCCTCCGCGCCGTTTAAGCCCAAGGCCTCTCGAATAGCCGAAAGCGAAGAGGGCTCGGTCTTCATCCTGAAAAGAGCGTCGAGCTGTTCGCTGGCAAAGGGTATCGGCAATTGGACGGCATCGCCCTTTTCCAGCCGCGGCGTGCTCAGCACGAATGGGCGATCGTCGCCCGTAATCCGGGAAAGCGCGACGCTCTGCATGCTGGCGTCATAAAAGGGGCTGCGGTAGAGAAGCGGCTCGATCAGCCGAAACGAGACATGGTTATTCAGATCGTAGACAAGCTCGACGTAGCCCTGCAAACACGCTGGGACCTCGGCGTAGAGCGATTCCAGGCTCGAGCCGGCAGCTTTTTCGCGCAGCATCGCGTCAAGCTGTTCGATGGAGCGGGAGAGCTGAACCATGCGGCTGCGGTCGCGAAGCGTTCGTTCCCGCAACTGCTTTACTTCTTCCACGTGGTTCTCGCCAAGATCCATGAACGGGCCGCCCAACAGCGCCGGATTCTTCACGGCAGACTGGTGGGTCTCAGGCGACTCGATGTACGAATCCATGATACGCAGGTGGCGCTCGGTGATATTGCGCGCGGCAGTGGCCGGGGGAATCAGGTGAGCCCAGGCATACCAGCCGTCAACCAGCGGCTCGGCCATCACGTTCGGTCGCAGATAGTAGCTTCCGTTGCGCATTGCCTCTTTCCAACCGCAAAAGCCGCGCGTTATCGGCGGATGTTTGGTAGTCCCAGACATGCAAGTGACTGACCACTTAGGGGAATACCTAAGCCTCTTGTATTCTGCGGCTTGCGATGGTTGACGGCACCCTCAGAGAGGAGAACCGCCCGGCGAAAGTGGAAAGAGTTTTCTCAATTGTTCCCCGTCGGTCTCCAATTTTGCAGGGCGGGCGCTCCTTCACCAGTATTAGCCTGTAGCCCCTTCGTAAAAGCGCAGTAATAGAACTACTTACGCCTGATACAATCGCGGGTTTAGAGGCGTTTAGGAAGCTAGGCGAGACCACATCGGCCGCTCTGACGCCCGGCGGAGGGACACCGATCGAATCCGACAGAAACACGAGCTCGATGGGTTCTGAGCATTGGGAACGGCATGCAGCCGATCTCTCCTTGAGCAGGAGCGACGTCCACGTGTGGCGCGTTTCCCTGCCCGCTGTCCGCGCGGACCTTCCGCGATTCGAGGCGAGCTTGTCCGCAGACGAGAAAAACCGCGCCGCGCGCTTCCATTTTGAACGAGACCGCAATTGCTATATCAGCGCGCGGGGAATCCTGCGCGAATTACTTGGCCGCTATCTGCACCAAGTTCCCCGCGCAATTCAACTTGGCTACAGCGCCTACGGAAAGCCTTTTCTTGCCGGGAACAACTCCGATGCTGGAATGCACTTCAATGTGTCTCATTCGCATGATCTTGTTCTACTTGCCTTCAGTCGAGAGGGCGATATTGGGGTGGACGTAGAGCTGATCCGTCCCGAATTTAGCGGCGATGAGATCGCGGAGCGATATTTTTCGGCGCGGGAACTGCAGGAACTCCGTTCGCTGCCTCCCGAGCTTCGCGTCGAGGGCTTCTTCCTGTGCTGGACGCGCAAAGAGGCTTATATCAAAGCACGCGGCGCGGGACTGCAAATACCGCTCGACAGCTTTAGCGTGTCGCTTACGCCCGGCGCGCCGGTGGTCCTACAAAGTGCCGATACGACACGGTGGAGATTGCACTCGATGGAACCTGGCGGAGATTACGCGGGCGCTGTTGCTGCGGAAGGCGAAACATGGAAGCGGCGATTTTACGAATGGCACGGATAGCAGAAACTCGTTCAGCGCGAGACACCCGCTGCTGTCCTGCGTGGAGCTAGTTTCGTCGCTGCGCCGTTTGCTTTCCCGAGCGCAGGCCAGCGATCAATGCGCGCCAAGGTCCAGTCGAAGATCGCCGCACTGCCGAGCCGCTGGTCGCGACGCCAAGACCAACGCAGAGCCAAGCGTAACAGATCGCGTTTTTCAGTACGCCCCGCCAGTGCTTATGGTATAGGAACGACTGAGTGACCGCGTAGCGCTCGATCCACAGCGGCTCTTTTCGCGATCGTTCGACCGGGCTGCTCAAATGTTGCAAGCGCATGCGCGGCGAGATCACGAACTTTTTGTCCTGGCCAAGGTTCAGGCAGAAGTCGACGTCCTCGCCATCGCCGACCCGAGTATCGAATAATCCCCGGGACGCGATCTCGCGCCGAAAACTCATCAGCCCGCCCGAAAATCCCGCGACTCGAAAGACGCCGCGGTCGCGCAGTTTATCGGCATGCCAGTAGATCGCCAATCGCTTCTCGCAAAAAGGGCCGCGGGCAAACACCGTCATCCACAGCCGGTGCATGAACGGCATGGGAACGTAATTGGTTATGACACCCGAAACGCCGTCAACAGTTGGATCAACTTCGTACGCTCCCATCATCTCAGCGATGAATTCCGGCTCCATCACTACATCATCGTCGAGGAATAACCAAGTCGCCTGGTCCGCACAGGTCATTGAGCGGTTCCGCGCGGCAGAAACGCCGCTGATAGCCGGATCGTGAACGTACTTCAGCTCTGGAGCCACGCCTAGGGTTCGCCTACATTCAGCGAATTCCTCCTGAACGGCGCGATAGCTCTGGTCATCCCCACTCTGATCCACGATCACTACTTCTCGCGGCAAAAGCGTTTGCGCGAGAAGGGTGCGAACGGTTCGGCGCAGATCATCCGGCCGGTTCTTGGTTGGGATGATCGCCGAGACGGGGGCGAGCCGCTCCGAGGAGCACCGGTCTGCATCGCTTAACTGCGCGCCATGATCCTGAATAGATCCTTGCGCAGCGGAGATGGCTGGGCTCGCTTCAAGGGCGAGCGAAACCTCCGTCTGCCGCAAATCCATCGCTTTGTTCTGGTCCGTAGGCACCCAAAAACTCCCTAGCGTCTAACCCACAAATTGGAAATTGACATATGTGTTCGCGCGGCGCGTCAGCGCCCTCCCCGGCCCAACAGCACAATCTTGAGCGTCTTGAACAAGATCAAGAGATCGAGGCCGATGGACATGTTCTTGATGTAAAAGAGATCGTAAGCGAGTTTGTCGCTGTTGTCCTCGAGGGTCGCGCAGTAGCCTCGCTGCGTCTGCGCCCAGCCGGTAGCGCCCGGCTTGACCGTCCAGCGCTGCGTGTACAAAGGAATTTGTCGCGCGAGGTCCAACTCTTGATTGGGAACAAACGGGCGAGGCCCGACGAAATACATTTGGCCGAGCAAAATATTGTAGAGCTGCGGAAGCTCGTCCAGACGGCATTGGCGCAGCCAACGGCCGACGCGAGTGACTCGCTTATCGTTCTCCTGCACGGGCAGCGGATCGCCGCCCGAATCGGCGTCCACGTACATGGTTCGGAACTTGTAGAGCGTGAACCTCTGGCCTCCCTTGCCGATCCGCGTCTGCCGGAAGATCACCGGGCCGGGAGAATCGAGCCAGATCGCCAGCATCACCACGGCAATCACCGGCAGCAGTGCGAGCAACGAAACTCCCGCCAACACGAGCGAAAAGACGCGCTTGTAAATCAGCGTGAGGTGCGACACCTTGAAACCCGGAGAGAAAATCAGCCAACTGATTCGGAGGCTTTCGACTGGAATCTTGCCGGTGGTCACCTCGTAAAACTCGGAGCCTTCCTGAATGGCCACTCCCGAGGTCTTCAGTTGTAGCAGCGCATCCACGGGCAGTTTGCTGCGACGATCGCTCATGGCCACGATCACGCGTTTCACCTGCTCGCGATCAACTATGTCCGTCAGATCGTCCACCGTGCCCAGGTGATTGTCGCCATTTTGCCCCGCGACCCTTGCCCACGGCGCGCCAAGATAGCCGACCAGACGGAGGCCTAGCTCCGGGCGGCTCTTGATTTCCTTTGCCAGAGACTCAGCCAGCGCCCCTTCGCCCATGATCAGCGTAGGTTCGGCGAGCCTCTGGACGCTATTGATCGCGATGAACACCTGGCGATATCCAATTAATGAAAGCCCTACGAGGGTTATGCCTGTGATCACAAAGCCGCGGCAGAGCTCACCCGCCGGGAAGGCGTAATAGAGCACAGCCATAATCAAGCAAGCCGTCCCGAGGCCTTGGATCAACCGCGACGGAACTTCGCGTGAATTGCTAAGTACCAGCGGATCATACAGATCGCTATAATAAATGCAGAAAAGACAGATGAACCCAACGAGCGCGATCTTCAGATATCCGTGCTGCGTCGTCAGCGCCAGCTGCGTGTCCGTGCCGAGACGGATGAAGGCCGCCAGCAGGAGCACGGCGAAGATCAGCGTCCCCTCCGTGATGGCCAGGAGCAGCGTTCGACGAGGGAAATAGGCGTTGAATATTCGTACCATTCTGAGCGGACGTGATATCGCAAGCTGCTTGCCATTGCGAGTACCGGAGCCCGCGCGGCGTTTCCATCATCAAGTTACTGTAAACAATCGACTTGGAGAAAAAACCGAGCGAAGCCCCACTGCCTTGGGAAGTCGGCACTCCGGGCTGCATATTCCGCAAAGCGGCAAAAGTTTTCCCTTTTTTAGGCGCAACCATCCACATTGCCGGCACTTCCCGCTCAATCCGCTGGACAAGATGCGCGGGAGAGAATCGGAAAACTGCTTTCCTTATCGTGCAGAGTATTTCAACTCTTAGCGACCAATTCAGGCCTGAGGCGCATCTCTGGGCCTGATGGCGTTGGTATGTCGCTGTATCGTATGGATTTACTGCGGATCAGAATGATGTCTCATTTCGGGCACTGTGGATAGTGAATTGCTCCCGCTCAGGTTTCTGACGGCGGCTATCTGTCTGAAAGGCATACGTTGATAAAGGTGCTCTTTTCGCTGTGGATCTTGGCCCTGGCGGTTTCACCCGCAGTTCAGGGTCGGCAGTCAGCTCGGCCTCGCGGAATTGAGGCCTCGGCTGCGGCGCTAGCGCCTGCCAATAACGTCAGCATGTCTGCGGCGCTTCCGGCTGGGACAAAGCGGCAACCGACGCAGATGCAGGACACTCCTACGCCCGGATTCTTCTTCCAGGACCGAGCGCTTCAGGTGACGCAAGCTGTCTCAGAACCTACCGCTCTGCTCGTCTTCGGCTTGGCCCTGTTGGTGATTGGGGGCGGGCTCCGCCGCAAGAGGCTCGAAGCTGAGCCCAAGGCCGAGAAAACGCCCGAACTGCAGCCCATCGCGTATCCAGCCGTACAGCTAGCTGAGGTTCCCCCAATGTCTGCCCCGATTCCCCGTTAAAGCCGCGTTTTGAGCCAAACTCGCGCATAGCGCCATTCCCTTGGTAGGGTTTTCCCTGGAGATCAGCTAACAGAAACCCCTTAGGCTAGGTACAGGGTTCACCGTACCAAGGGTCAGGCAAGGTACAGGGGTACCCCCCCGGGCCCATTTTTAGACTGTTGGCCAGTCGTTCTGCGCGCCCCGCCGCACCAGTATCCCCACAGCCAAAACGGCCAGATGGGGGAACATTGGCACACAAATTCCACAGCGCAAACGAACAGGCGGCCACCTCAAGCCAGGCTTTCACTCCTGCAGCAGAAGGACTGACTAACTCCCTTCGGAACGCGCCGGCCTCGAACCGGGCGCAAATCCACGCACTTTCAAGGCGAGGCCGCCGGCCGATACTGGCGATAACGTCTGCGATGTGTGCAATGGTTTGCATGATCGCTGCGGGATGCGCTGCGACAGCCAATCCGCTTATGAACAAGGCCACCAGCGGCAGCGGGGGCGGCAGCCAGGCACCTGCTACACCAGCGCTCGCGATCACCACGTCATCCCTCCCGGCCGCCACGGCGGGCGCCGCTTATAGCGCGCAACTGGGCGCTTCAGGCGGAACGGCACCCTATACATGGTCAGTGGCTACGGGGCAGCTTCCTGCCGGTGTGGTATTGAATGCGGCTACGGGCGCCGTTTCCGGGACTCCAGCCACAGCGGGAACGTACGGTGCGGTCCTGAAAGTAAGCGATTCTTCGCAGCCGGCGCAATCGGCTTCCGGGCCGTTTTCGATTGCTGTTGCCGCCGCGTCAGGATCTGGACCCGACTCCGGCTCAGGTTCAGGATCGGGGTCCGGCACGGGCTCAGGGTCGGGTTCAGACTCGGGCACCGGTTCAGGCACGGGATCAACGAGCGGAGGGTCAACGCCGACGGGCCTTTACGGATCCGCGGTGAATTCCGACGCGCTGTCGAATATCCGAATCGGGCCCTACGGGCTGAAGGCGAGCTATCGCTTCATGGCGGAGCACACGGGCACCGTATCTGACATGCGCGTGTACCTGATCGCGGTGACTCCGAAGCCCGGGTACGAGGCCGGGACCGGGGGCAAGCTGCTGATCCAGCTTCAGACGGACGACGGTACCCCGCAGCACGATCCATCGGGAACGACGCTCGCCTCTTTTGAAATCACGAATCCGCAAGCGGGAACGCCCGAGCAATACTCCTTCCCGACGATCGTTTTTTCCCCGGCGCCAGAGCTCCAGGCCGGGACGCTATATCATCTGGTCTTCTCGAATGTGGATGCGAATCCCTCGGTGAACTACGTCTCGGTTGACAACTTGTGGATGGCGCATCCGACCAGCCCGATGCAGCCGATGTCCAGCGACGAGAACCTTGCCGTGCTGCAGAAGTACAGCGGAGAATCATGGAGTGTGGACAAGACGGTGACGCCCATTTTGGACGTGGACTTCTCTGACGGCTCGTCCTTCGGCTGCGGGTATATGGAAGTATGGTCGGGGGTGCCGGAGCCAATCGGCGGAACAAACGCAGTGCGGGAAACCTTCAAGGTAAGCGGCGGCGACAAGCTCGTGAGCGAGGTGTCGTTGCGCGTGGCGAGGATATCCGGCTCGGGCGCTCTGACAATGAAGCTCACGCAGAGCGACGGCAAGATAGTTGAGTCCGACTCGATTCCGGCCAGCGAGTTGACGCTTTCAGCCTCGTCAACGTCGGCCACCTATCAGTGGGTGACCTTCAAATTCACGGCGCTGCGCTCGCTGTTCTCAGGGGATGGATATAACCTCGAGTTCGATGCGCCCGCGGGAACCGTCTACCAGGCGTTTCCGGTGCGCAAAGGCACGGGCCAGGGCTTTAAGACCGGCGCGTATTTCCATGATGGATACGCGGAATTCAACTCGGGGTCGGGATGGGCCGGTTGGACGCAATGGGGAGTGACGAACCGCACTGACGGCGATTTGCAGTTCTACTTTGGCCCCGGCAACTGACGCTGCGCGGCGGCGAACGGCAGGTCTAACCGAATAGCTTCTTGAAGCGATCGGCCACGATTTGCCGGAGCTGCAGCGTCAGATTCACGCAGTCTTCGATCTTTTGAGTGCAGGCGCGGGGTTCATGCCATCCGCCCCACTGCGCTTCCCTGCCGAATTCCCCGGGATAAAATTCAATCCAGGAGACTTCTTCCTGCTGTAGTAGCTGCACGGCGGTATCGAGAGATTGCGTGAAGTAGTCCTTTTCCTGCTGCGGCGTGCAGAGCTGTGAACTCGATGGTCCGCAAGGAAGATACGTGATGCGATCGTAGGCATACACTCCGGCGATGACTCCGGCATTCGGGAAATACGATTTCATCGCGTTGACGTATGTTCTGTAATTCGGCGCGTCCGAGGCGTAGTGGAGGAAAAGGTGAATATTGTCCACCCTCGCGCGCAGCGACTTGGGGAATTTGGAATCGCTGAGGTAATCGGAGGTCAGTTCGTCCTCGTACAGCGTGATCCCGAAATGTAGGTTGTGATTCCGCGATTTCAGCCCGTCAATCAATGAATTCACAACCGCCGCGGGATCGGCGACGCGCTGGTGAAACAGCTTTTGGTACTGGCCGGCGAAATCGTCGAGCGAAATCTCTTCGAGCGAGGGATTCTGCAGCGAAAGTGCGCTGTACTGCTGGCCATAGCTCGCGGCCGTCTTGGGATCGAGACGGATGGCGAGAAAAATGCGTATGTTGGGATCATGCGAGAACGCGGCAAGGGAACGCATGCAGCTCTGCGGCGAATCGGAACAGCCTTCGCGGAAGCCGGAGAGGTGGAGAATATTTTTCCACTCGGGCGTGTTGTTCGTGCCCCAGGTCATAATGCGCAGCTTCGCCGCCGGGGGTGCCTGATGCGCGCGCGCGGGAATGAAGTCGAAAACCAGCAGAACGAGGAATACGGCGCCCACGCTGGTTGCAAAAGCCAGAAGCCCGGAACCCGGCGAAAAATGCAAGCCACGAGGGCGTGCTCGGAACACGGTATGCCTCCTCTTTTTCTCTGAAGCCCTTAAAGCGCCTCAGGGCTACGAACTTCCATTTCGGCGGCTTGGGCGCGATTCGCAGTGGATCGAGGCGGATTCCCCGCTTCGGTCTGGGCGTGCTGCAATTGGGCCAGCCAATCTCGGACCAGATCGCGCCAGCGGAAGTTTTCCTCCGCATATTTCCGACCGTTGCGACCGAGCCTTTGGCACAGCGCCGGATCATCCAAAAGCGTGCGGATCGCGGCCACGAGGGCGGCGCTGTCTTCCGGCGGAATCACGAGTCCGGCCCCCGAACGGCGCACCAGCCGGCTCGCCTCGCCATTGTGCGCGAGGATAATCGGCTTTCCCGCGGCCATGATCACGAACGTCTTTGCCGGGCGGGCTCCGTCGCAGATCGTGTAGTTGCGCGCGGTGATCAGGCAGCAGGACGCGATGGAAAGAAAACGGGGCACCTCATCGAGCGGCACCGGCGGCAGGAATGTGGTATTGCCAAGTTGCATCTGCCGCGCCATTTCGAGCAAACGCGGCTTGTCTGAGCCCGCGCCGACGAACAGAAAATGGATCTGGGGATCGCTCTCGAGCGCCTTCGCGGCTTCCAATACATTTTCCAATCCCGCCACATAGCCGTGGCTGCCAATGTAAAGAACGATGCGCTTGCCCTCCATGCGAAGTTCCTGAACAAGGTTCTCATCCGGCGGCATGGGGCGGAACAAGTCCGTATCCACACCGTTGGGCAGGAAAAGCAGTTTCTCGGACGAGATGCCCTTCTCGCGCAGCAGGGCGTCGCGCATGTGATCGGTCACCGCATTGACGTAGGTCGCGCGGCGATAGCTCCATTTCTCGAATCGTCGCGCGGAGCGCAAAAGCCACCCGTCGCTAATCGCTCCCAGCGAGCGGACGGAATCGGGCCACAAGTCCGCGACATTGAAGATGAAGCGCGCGCCCCACCAGCGGGAAGCCAGATAGCCGGGAAACGTCAGAAAGAGCGGCGGCGATTCCACGAAGACGAAATCCGGGCGGCGGCATCGCAGGATCCCAAACAACGAAGCCATCGTGAACGAAAGATAATTCAGAATGCGCCCGAGTCCCGCACCCCCCGCGGCATGGATCCAGACGCGATGCACCGTAACGCCTTCCCATTCCTCGCGCACATACAGCCTGCCACGGTACGCGGGCAAAATTCGCCCCTCGGGATAATTCGGCATGGCGGTGACGATCTCCGCCTGGTGCCCGGCACGGGTCAGTTCGCGAATCGTGGACGCAAGCCGAACCTGAGTGGCCCCGATCTCCGGCGGAAAATATTGCGTAATGAAAAGGAATTTCATGCTTGGCCGTCCGGAAGTTCGGAACCTTGTCCATGCTGCGAACACGAACTGAACCAGGGATTCATCATTGACGGCGGCCTCACCAGGCGGAAAGTTGACTTGCTGCGGTTGCATCGCGTGGCGCGGCGGCCTGAAGCCACGCGTCGAGATCGGCGGCTGTGTGCGCGTCGGCTCCGAGGACCACATTTCGCAAGCCAAAGCGCTGAATCGCCGAATCCGGCGCCAATCCGTAACGAAGATTCCGCTCGATCAGCAGGCCCGCCCCTTGCGCCCATTCGAGCAACGCTCGATACGCGGGGTGCTTCTCCGGCTGGATGCGGAGCTTGCGGAAAGTGGTCCCTGGGTGAACCCAGACGAACGTCTTTTCCGGCGCCATCGCTTGGTAACACTCAAACGCCCGAGGCAGCACCGATTGAAGCAGTTTCACGTCGGGCGGAAAACCGTGCTCCGCGATTCCGATCACCGAAGCAAGCTGCAAATGCTCCGGGCTGATATCAAGCGTGCCGCCAGGCAAGAGCTTCACTTCGAATCCAAAAGACGCCGGGATGCTCCGCTGGTCCGAGAGATGATGAAACTCGCGCGACAGAAGCGCCACGTCGTAGGTCGGCTGGCTGCGAATGTGCTCAAGCAAGATCAGCCGCTCGACTGCGTGAGCGGCGGCAAAGGAGAAGTAATCTTCGAGCGAGAGCTTGCCGTCAGTGTGTAGCGTATGAAAATGGGACAGGTAGCGGCCCACAAACGGCTCAGATTTCGTCGGCATGGCCCCCGCTCACAGCAACTCCTCCCCAGTAGCGATAAAAGCAGCTCGGTTTCAGCCGCTCCGGAATTTCCGCCGGGGAATCGCCGGTCAATTCACGCAAGCCCAGCCAGATCACGTTCACGCCGCTGAACACGCTCGCCACCATCGTGCCCTGCACGCGCGGGTTACATTCGAGCACCTTTGGAGCGCCGTCGCGGTCAATCTTGAATTGGAAGCCGACGGCATATTTCAAATCGAGGTGCCGCGAGGCCGCAATCGAATACCCGCAAAGGTCCTCGCGGAAATCGAGCGATGACTCGAAAGTGATGCCGGATCGGATCACGCGCCGCACACGAGGAATAGCGACCTGAACCTTAGCGCCCATGAACACGTCCACGGAATATTCCTGGCCGGGCAGATACTCCGACACGACGAGCTCGGGCCACCGGTCGCCGCGCCGCAAAATGCCGATCAGGTCCTCGATACAGATTTCGAGCCCGTCGGGCTTCTGCGAAAGGAATCTTTCGAGATCCCACGCTTGATCCTTCAGCACGCGAACCCCGCGCATCCCGTTCGACACGGGCGGCTTCACGACCACGGGGACCTCCGGATACCCGAGCGCCCGTGCCGAATCCACCAGCTCCCGCTCGGAACGCGCAAACCGGTAGGCCGGCACCGGAAGGCCCAGCTTTTCGAATTCCCGGATCAGCTTCCATTTGTTATTCGAGAGTTCGATGGCCTCGGGCCCGGAAACCATGGTGCGAACACCGCGCCGCTCCAGATAGTCCTTCTGCCGCGATAAAGTTTCTACCTCGCGCGTGGTCTGCGGGATCACGAGCTCGACGGATTCGCGTTCGCAGATGCGCAGCAGTTCGTCGGCGTAGAACGGCTCCTCAGGCGATGGAACGGTGTGAAAACGGTCCACGAGATAGCGGCCCACGCACTGCGACCGGGAGTCCACCCCGATCACGCGAACGGGCCGGCTCTCCGGATTGTGACGCAAGGCGTATATCGTGCCCCGCGTGCCCGGGGCGCCAGCCCCTGTGATCAGCACCGGGAGTGAGGCTTGTGATTCGCTAGGCATATGCGTGTTCCCCCCGCGCGCAGCGAGAGCCAGCGCCAATGATGCCGCGCCCGCTCGCCAGCCACACGTTCACGTACTGTATAGAAGCGATCTTCAGCATTTGATTCGAATGACCTCGAAGGCCTCGGCAAACTGCTCGCGAATCTGCGTGCCGCGAACGCGTGCCAGGCCGGAAATAAACTCGAGTGAGAAATACGAGCGTGCCAGATCGAGCTGCGATTGGTAGCACTGCAAAGCCTGCCATTTCCGATCAATGTGCCGCGCCTCGAGCTTCACGAATGCTTGCGCCGAGAAGGTGACGTGATTCCAAGGCAGCTCGTAGCCCCACACCGTGATTTCCTTGAACGCGCGCACCCCTTCCTGATGAACCACCTGGTGGTCTTGATGCACGTCGGTGCCCGCCGGGAGAAATACGATCTGCGGCTTGAACTCGCGCCGCAGCTTGATCATTTCCTCAAGCACTTCCTGGCGATGATACGTAAGTTCTCTCACAGGGTAGCTGTAAACCGCCTTGCGCTGCTCGGGAATGCCGAGGACGTCCGTCGCCTTCAGAAATTCACGGCGCAGCCGGTCGCGGTCCGAGCCTGCGGGAAGCGAACTCTCGCAGCCGGAGAAGGCGACGATGTGAACTTCCATTCCCGCTTCGACGAAACGCGCGATCGCGCCGCCGCAGCCGAGCTCCGCGTCGTCGGTGTGCGGCGCGAGGATCAGCACGCGCTCGAGCCGGAGAGGTATTGCCTCAGCGGCAGTCAGATCGAGAACTTCGGTGGTCATTTTGGTCATGGGTTGCCTCTTTCCGCGCGGGCTTATGCCTCTGCCAGCGCGCTATACAGCCCGATCAATTTCTTTTCTTCAACGCCCCAATTGTACTGCTCTTGAATCGCGCCCAACCCGCGCATTCCCATTTCCTCCGCCTGCTGGGGGTGCAAGAGAATGTGCTCGATCGCGGCCGCGATCTGCTTGGGATTCAGCGGATCCACCAGCAGGCCGCAGCCCGCGCCTTCGATAATCTTGCGGCATTCCGGAAAATCCGAGGCGATAACGGGAAGGCCCGCCGCCATGTACTCGAAAAGCTTCGTCGGCTTCCCGTTCAGATAGTTAGGCACCGGGTGCTCGACGACTATGCCGGCGCGAACCCGATGGAGTAGGCCGGAGACGCCGCGCCGGTCCATCGTTCCGTGCAGGCGAACCCGGCTCCAGCCGGAAAGCTTCGAGAGGACGTCCTTCAGTTCCGGGGGCTGAATCTCGCCCACAAATTCCAGTGTGGCCGCGAGATCGCAGGGCAGCAGCGACATCGCTTCGACCATTTCCTGCGCCCCGCGCGTGCGCGTGATTCCTGCGCTGACGAACGCTATAGCTGGCTCGCGCTGCGTCCAAGTGGGCTGCGGCGCCGGGGCAATCCATTCCTGCAGCATCGGATAGTTATTCACGGTCACGGTCCGGCGATTCAGCCGCTCGAAGCGCATCGCGATGCCCGGCGTGGCGGGGATGACGGCGGAAAAACATCGCGCGGCCATATTTTCGGCAGCCTCAACGAGCTTCGCCGAAAACCTTCCAAGCCATTTCGGGAGGTACGGTTTGTAGGGCATGCAGCGCGGCAAATCCTCGTGCACGTCGTAGATCACTTTCTTCCCGCGCAGCCGCAGCAGCAGTCCCACCGGGATCAACTCCGGATCGTGGAAGTGATAGACGTCCGCCCGCTGCCGGATGGCCTCGCGGTAGACGCGCCATACCGTGCGCGTGATGCGGTCGAGGCGGCCCACGGGCCGCGGAACCGCGCGCAGCCGCACGCCATCGAGTTCTAGATCTTCCGCGTGGGGCGCGATCATCGTCACGTTGAAACCCGCGCGGGCCAGCGATTTGCACTCTTTGTGCAGAATGCGCACATCGAACGCGGTATGCACGGAGGTGAGAATGCAGGCACGTAGGCTCATTGCCGCGCCTCTTGAAGCCTTGTCGGTCCGGGGGCGCTCTCCCACTGCGGCGACATCTGCGCGTAGAAATACTCCGCCATGCGCGCGCGCACCACGTGGCTGACCGCCAGGACCATTCCGCTCCACAGCCACAGGATGCGATCGTCGTCTAAATTGCCGCTGAATCCGGCGGCGGTGATCGTCAGCACCAGCGCGCTGAAGAGCACGATGAAATAATCGCCGCTGAGCTTGCGTAAAGTGCGTATCGCCAGGAACACGGTTACCAGGAACGTTCCGAGAGCCAATAGCCCGACCAAGCCCTGCTCGACGGCAACTTCGAGGAAAAGGTCATGCGGATAGGCGCGCTCGTCCCGGCCGTAGTAATACGTGCTCCAGCTTCCTAGCCCGATGCCCAGAATCGGGTGCTCGGGGATTTCGCGCAGCGCCGCGCGGTAGAACTCGAGCCGTTTTTCCGCCGAGCCGCTGGTATCCCGGCCGTGCGAGAGCATCACCAGCTCATCAACCTTGCCACGGTACTTGCCGTTGCCCATGTCGCGCAGGAAGTAGAGAGAGGTCGCTGCGCATAAGAGGATTAGAACGCCGACCCCCGCCAGCATCAGCTTGTTCCGGGAGCGCCGCAGGATCAGCGACGTGCAGACAAACGCCACGCCCGTGGCGAACACAGCCCCGCGTGACGCCGACGTGATAAGCCCAGCGACGAGAATCGGAAGGCACAGTCCCATCGCTAGCTTCCGCGCCTTGTCCGACTCGATGAATTTGAAGAAGATCACGAACATGATCGCGGTACCGATCAGCCACCCGGCCCCAATTTTCGTCACGTCCACGTCCTCGCTCGAACCCACGCTGCGCACGCGCAGGAAAAGGGCGAAGCTCTGCATCAGCCCCAAGATGATGAATGCCTGGGCGAACTGGCGAAAATGCTTCTCCGAGCGAATCAGATAGAGAGGTGCGAAGAAAAGAAGGCCGCCAATAAAAAAGAAGCGCGCCAGTTCGGTGCCGCCCGATTGCGGCGCGGTCGAGTACACATAGCTCGCGCCAATCACCGCCGCGAAGAACAGGAACGCCGCGATCTGCTTTCCCGAGCCGGTGAATCTGCCGCCGAAAGTCGGCGCATCCTGCGCGGGCATTACAAATGAGTGAAGAATGATCACAAGCAGCACGATGGAAAGCACCGAGACCGTAAGGTCCAAGCGGGCTTGCACCGGCTGCAAGGCGGGAATGGATTTGAATTGCGAGATAAATACCGCGAGCGCGAGAAATGCCGGCGCGCAGTAGAAGGCAACCGCCAGAAGCGCCACAAGCACCGCCAGCAGGCCCGCATAGAGAAACGGGTTGAGCCCCGGAAAGAAGAGGTACGCGGCGGGGACAATCGCCGCGGCGGCGACCAGCAAGATCCGGAAAGGGAGAGAGTGATGTCGCATCGGCTCGGCCTCAGTAAAAGTCCTTCGAGGGATTCGCAAAATCGAATTTCTTATGCCCCTTCAGGGAATCCAGAATGGAGGGAAGGAGCGGCCCAAGGAACCTTTCGTACATGCCATCGTTATGCCACAAGAGGGTGAAGACGCCGCCAACTTCGCGGCAGCGGCTCACGCAGGCGCTGATTGCTTCGAGGCTCTTTTCCGGCGTCAGCCTCATGTAACCGGCCATCGTCGCGTCCATGATAAGCAGCGGAAGTTCAGTTAAGTGCGCCTCGCGATTGAGCGTGAACAGCCAGGGCCGATACGGTAAGCAGGTGCCAGCGCGAAATCCGATGTGGTCGGCGAATCCCACCGAGCTGTCGTAAGCCAGCCCGCAATTCTCCCAATCGAGCCAGGTGTCCGGGCACCAACGAAGGTAGTCCTGACGGCCGCCCACTGGCTGCACGCCTAGCACCTCGCGGACCGTCAAAATTTCCTTCCGTAACTTTTCAGGCGAGCGGAAGGTGTCGTAGCCCGGATGCACGCCCAGTTCCACTTTGTTCTGTTGCAGCCAGGCAACCATGTGCTTGACCTTCGGATGGTACGGATCGTAGTGGATCGAGGAGCGAGTTCCCTTCCAGTAGACGGCGGGCACGATCTCCCGTTCGAGAGAAAGCTTCACCACATCCTGCACGGCCTGCAGAAACGCGGGATTCACCTTCGGAAGCCAGGAAAACATGTCGCGAACCGTAGCGGAGGGCTTATGCCGGCGGATCGTGTGGCCCATTGCAGTGCGGAAGCTGAACGGAAGCCCGATGTTGTCTATGTCGTGAGAAACATTCACGCGCAGCTCGCGGCTCATCGGTTTCCAATTCGGAATCAAGGCTTCGAGGCCCTGCTGCAGCGCCAGGCCGCATTCGTCCACGATCGGGCGCGTCAAGTACCCGTCGCGATAGGAAGCGCAAGACGCGGCCGCCACGCGACCGTGCCGGTCCTTCTTGGTGATTAATTCTTCCTCCCAGCGCGATAGCGTGAGGAGCACCGAAACCGCCAAGTCCATCGGGCACTCGAGAACGTCCGGAGAACTCAGCCGGAACAGAGGCCCCGTGCGCGCCTGGGACGTGTGAACGAACGGAACCACAAGCTGCCTCGGCAGCGGTTCCGCCGGATCGCGCAACCATGCCGGCCGCGCGGTGCACGAGCTCCCTTGGATCAGGTCGGACCATAAATCGGCCGGTGCATCGCAGAAGCGGATCTGCTTGTGCGTGCCGGGCAGAACGTGGACCGTCGTGCCGTTCGGTCCGAACTCAATGTTCCATTTCCGGAAAAAATCGCTCGTCACCCCGGCGCGCCTGGCCAATTCCTTCAGGGAATACAGCCGCGCTTCACTGTTCAGAACTCCAGGAACTTCGAGGCGATATGCGTTGCGCTGGATGATTCTCGAGCTAAGCGGCTGCGATACACCGGCTTGTGACATCGTTTTTCCCCCAACACCCTGCCGATTGGAACCTCAATTTTTTCCGTTGCGGCCGTTCGCCCACAGAACCGCGATCTGCCCGCGCAGCGAACCCGCTTTCCGCAAAGTCCAGACAGGCTTTGCAACTCCTCCCCATAGACGGTAGTAACGTTCGACCCCGCGGACGCGAGATCCCTCGAAATCGAATGCGCGCTTTTCTGAAAGGGTGCCGCGGATCGCCGCCCAAGTGGTGAAGTAACCCGCGGGCGAAAGCCTTGCGTCCGCGTTCATGCCGGAGACGATTTGGTACGAGGATCGCGAATCGTGGACCACCAGTACCGCCGAGAGCGGGCGTCCGCTGGAATCACGGGCCACGTAAATGCATCCGCAATTGCGCTCGGCCGCCACGGTCCACATCCGCCGCAGATACGCCTCAGTGAAGGGCGTCGAGCGCGATTGCCGGGCGAATGTCTCGCGATTCAGCTCAATCAACGCGTCCACATTCCCGCCGCACTCGATTGAAATCTCCCGCGCGCGTTCGCCCCTGAATTTTTGGCGGCAGGTCCGAGCGGAGCCCTCCATGGCTTGCTCCGGCGTGGTGCCGGCCTCGAAGCGGAAGGTGTAGGAAAGCTCAGCCCGAAATCCGGCCCACAAAAACCCTTGCAGGTCAGGACCAACCGCTCCCACTGAATACACGAGATTGTCGAAGCCCTGAATCGCCGCTGCGAGCAATTCCCCTTGATGCCGCATGATCGCAAGCTGCTCTCTCGGCTCCTTCTCAGACGATAAATCGAAGATCGGTCCCAAATAAGGGGCCATTGGCGGATAGTGATAGAGGAGCAGCCCGGCCCGCCGCTTGCGCGGCAGCGGGATTCCGGAGACGAGCCGGCCGTTCGGATCCCAGCAGCCCAGAATCTCAAGTTCATAACCGGTGGCTTCGAGCCACCATGAGTTGTGGAACACAGTGCCGTGCGGCGATTTCGCCACCAAGGCGTTCCATTCGCCGTACTGCGCCGGCTGCACGCACGCCACGACGAACTCCTTCATCTTTGGCGCGGCGTGCTGCAGGGTCATATTTGCGGCCTCAGGCATGGGCGTTCCGCCTTTGCAGCGCGAGGTTCCAGAAGAACGGCAGCCAGGGCAAGCGCGACACCCGCAGCGCCGCCACGAATAGCGCGGATACTGGAATCGCGATCAGCGCTGCCTGGACAAGTGTGATATGCCATCCCATGGCATGGCGCAGCAACAGGCTGAGTCCTGCCAGCGCGCCGCTAAGCGAAATTGAATATCCACACCGCTTCCAGTTGATTTCGAGCGCGAAGAGCTTGCGTGTGGTCCGCACCGTGAGCCACGCGAGCACCACGAACCCCGTCACGATGGCGCTCGTGATCGCCAGCAGCACGAACTGCCGCGGCACAAGGAACACGGCAGCCCCAAGCAAAGCCACGAACACAGCGCCGCTGATCATGATGTTGTACATGTTGTAGGGCGTCACGCTGCTCGCGTCTATCACGCTTCGCAGCGCCGCAAAGAGCAGGTAGAACGGAACGGCAACCAGCGTCAGGCGGATCACGTCCATCCCCCCAACCAGCCGCGACCCAACCCACGCCTTCACCAGCACGTCCGCGAAGACGATCACCTGAAGGCAGATGAATACGTAGCAGGCAATCACCGCCTCCTGCAGGTATTCCAGATGGACGCGGAATTCGCCCAGCCGATCCTGCGACACGATCATGCTCACCTTCGATAACAGAATCAGACCCAGCGGGTCGGCGCTCGCGCTAATTCCGCCCATGATGCTCATCCCAAGCAGCAGGGCCAATACCTCCTTCATCGGCAGCACGTGCGACGCGACCACCGGTCCCGCGGCCAGCAGCGCCCCCAATCCGAAAATCGCAGGTACGCGGGGAACGCTATAGCGCAACAACGTGGCAATCGGTTGCTTTGCGCCAAGAGAGCGCACCTTGAACACCTTTGGCAGGAGCGGAATGCCAAAGAGCAAGGCGAAGAAAAGAGTGCCAATCCCCATGGCGTCCACGATGGTCGCCGCGGATCGCGTGTGGAAGAAAAGGACCACGGCGGCGACCGGCACCACGGCCATGTTCAGCGTTTGGAGCGCGTTCGCTTTCTTCATCTCAAGCCGCCCGCGATAAAAGCCGTAGACGACCCCGTGTGCCGAGCCCCCGGCCAGGAAGAGCGCCAGCGCAAGCACGAGCGGCCCCAACTCCGACCGCCCGAAAAACCAATTGCTGAAGGAAAATCGCCCGGCGCACAGCACAACCACGCAGATAAGCGTTGTCAAGCCGCCGAAGAGGATGCTTGCCAGCAGATAGCGGTCCCGCTCGGAAGGCTCGTTGTCGGTCATTGCCACATAACGCGGCAGCGCGTTATTAATCCCCAGCAGAGACACCGATTGCAGCCACTGGTACACGCGCCGCAGCAGCAGGTATTCCCCCAGCGCCACGGCGCCCACCAGCTTTCCAAACAGCGCCACCACCACCAAACCCGCCACCAGCACGGCGCCGCTCGTGACAGTCGTCAGCCCCAGGTCAAGGAATAGCGGGTGAATCCCCCGCCGCTTCTTTGGAGCAGGCAGATTCGGCACACAATTCTCGTTTTCCGCGATGATCGTCACCGTACTTTCCTTTCGGCGTAAGCGGAAAAGCGTGCCGAATCTAGGCAGGCGCCGAATGCGCCTGAGTGGTTGTGGCTTCCGAAGCAATGGCGGTTTTCGGTTGGAGACCGGAGGCTTCAATCCTTACTGCAACCGGCGCGGTCTGCTCGATGGGTTCTTTGGGAAGAAGCAGGAGTCTTCCGTGGTTTAGGTAATACGAGTCGCCGCACTCTTGGCAAGCGGCCTCGCGTCCGGTGAATTGCAGGCGCACGCCACAGCGGCACATCCATCCCACCTGGCGCGCGGGCACGCCGATCACAAGCGCATGGTCCGGCACGTCTCGCGTCACGACCCCCCCGGCCGCAACGAAGGCGTACTGGCCTACCGTGTGCCCACAAACGATCGTGCTGTTCGCGCCCAGGCTCGCTCCGCGCTTGATGAGCGTGCGGCGGTACTCATGCTTTCTGGATACATGGCTGCGCGGGTTGGTCACGTTGGTGAAAACCATTGAGGGGCCGCAGAACACGTCGTCTTCGATCTCGACGCCCTCGTATAGGGAGACATTGTTCTGGATTTTGACGTTGTCGCCGATCCGCACCTTCGCCGCCACGTGGACGTTCTGTCCCAGAATGCAGCGCTTCCCGATTTTGGTTCCGGGCATCACGTGCGAGAAGTGCCAGATCTTCGTCCCTTCGCCGATCTCGGCGGGGTTATCCACCGCGGCCGAAGGATGGACAAAATAGCCCGGCTTTGCCGGATGCACTTGAAGTGGCTTGCCCTTTTCCTTCAGCGATTGTTCGCATGCATCCAGAATGCGCAGCACGCGCACGCCGTTCTCCCCATCGGTGCGGGGGTTCTTATGCCCCTGTACGCATTCGAGGAAATGCTGGCATTCGAGCGCCAGCGGCTCCTGGGCGGGCAGCGCCACCGGCGTTCCTTCGGATTTATGCGCCACGGGCCGGCGGTCAATCCAATCTATGCGGTGCGGATAGATGACGAGCTTCCGATCCGACTCGGTATCGTCGAACACGGCCATTTTCCGGTCGCCCACGATCACGAGCTTCTGTTCCTTGAACGGGTGAATCCAGCTAACGAAAATGTGCGCCTTCACGCCACCCGAAAATTCGCAGGTCGTCAGCGTGACGTCCACCACGTTCTGGCTCAGATACGAGCTTCCGTGGGCGGCAACCGACACCGGTTCTTCATCGAGCAGATAAAGAATCGCGGAAAGATCGTGCGGTGCGAAGCTCCAGAGGATGTCCTCCTCGGTGCGCAGCTTGCCTAGATTCAGGCGCGAGGAATAGATATATTGCACGCGGCCCAATTCGCCTTCGCTGATCAGCCGTTTCAGCTCGAGAATCGCGGGATGATATTGGAGCAGATGGCCGACCATCATGATGCGGTCCTGCTTCTTGGCCAGTTCGGCGAGTTCCTCGCCTTCTTCCACCCGCAGCGCCAGCGGCTTTTCGACGAACACATCCTTTCCGGCCAGAAGCGCGCGCTTCGAGAGCGAATAATGCAGCGCCGCAGGGGCGCTGATCACCACCGCCCCGATTTCCTTCACCTTCAGAAGTTCATCGAAGTCCTCGATGGCGCGGACCTTGTGCGCCTGCGCCATTTCCCGCACGCGCGCCGCATCGCTATCGCAGATCGCCGCGAGCGCGCCGAGCTTGTGGAAATTCCGCACCAGGTTCTTGCCCCAGTAACCGCATCCGACCACTGCAACCTTCGGCACTTGCGCTGAAGCCATGATTCCCCCTTTTATGCCTTCGCCTGTTGTTGGGAATAAAACTTCGCAATCTCTTCTACGATCGCTTCCTGCGATTCCGGCCGCAGTTCGGGATAGACGGGCAGCGCGAGCACTTCTCTGCTGGCCCGCTCCGATTCTGGGAAGTCGCCGGGCCCGTAACCCAGGTACGAAAACGCCGGCTGCGTGTGCAGCGGATGCGGATAGTAAACATCCGTGGGTATTCCCGCCTCGGTGAGGTGGTTGCGAAGCGCGTCGCGCTGCGGGGAGCGGATTACATATTGGTTATAGACGTGGTACATGCCCGGTGCGGGCGCCGGCGGTTTTACGCGCCCTTCCAGGCTGGCGCGCCGGAATAGCTCGCCGTAACGCTTTGCATTCGCACGCCGCCCTTCGGTCCACGTCGAAAGGTGCGGCAATTTCACCCGTAGAATCGCGGCTTGCAGGGCGTCCAGGCGGCTGTTGGTCCCCACGATCTCATAGCTGTATTTCTTGCGGCTGCCGTGGGCGCGCAGCAGCTTCAGTCGGTCAGCCAACGCAGGGTCCTGCGTGGTGACCATGCCGCCATCGCCGGCGCAGCCTAGATTTTTCGACGGGAAGAAGCTGAAACAGCCGTACGTGCCCAGGCTGCCGATCTGCTTCTCGTGGTGTCGCGAGCCAATCGCCTGCGCCGCGTCCTCGATTACCACCAGCTTGTGCTCTTCGGCAATTTTCAAAATCGCTGCCATATCCGCCGGATACCCGAAAAGGTGAACGGGAATAATGGCGCGCGTCTTCGGCGTGATCGCGTTCGCTATTTCCTCCGCCGAGATATTGAAGGTGAGCGGATCAATATCCACAAACACCGGCCTGGCGCCGGTTCGCGCGATTGAGCCCGCCGTAGCGACGAACGTAAACGGCGTCGTAATCACTTCGTCCCCGTGGCCCACGCCCGAGGCGAGCAACGCCAGGTAAAGCGCGTCCGACCCCGAGGCGCACGCCACCGCGTGCGCTACCCCGGCAAATGCCGCGACTTCCTTTTCCAGCGCCGCCACTTCCTCTCCGAGGATGAAGTGCTGGCTTTCCAGCACTCGTGCGATCGCCGCGTTAATCTCATCCTTGATCGGCAGATATTGAGCCTTCAAATCGAGAAAGCTCGAGGGTATGGCTTTCGCCCGTTCCTTTTGATCCAGCTTCTGCATCTTGCCGGCGACTGCTGCGCTTTCGGCCATCTATCTCCACCTTTCCTGAGAATGGAATCTGTGCAGCACAAACATATGAACCGCTCAAATCGAATTCAGCCGGCCGTCGCTAGAACGCCGCGACGCGGAGGGCCGACCCGTATCCCGCCACTTCCGTTGCCGCGCCGATGGCGACGTCTCCCATCCGGTGCAGCGTCTTTTTCAATCCGCTTTCGGGAATGAACAGAATGTCGTTCGCAACCAGATACTGATCCGCTTCTTTGCCGGACATCATCTTCGGGATGTTCACCGGAATCTCCTTCCGGTTCTTCGGATCGGTTGAGTCGCGGACGATGATCGCTCTCTTCGCAGATGCGACCGGCGTAACGCCTTCCACAAGCGCGAGCGCCTGCAACACGGTGATCTCCGAATTATTCGATTGAATCGCGAAGGCTCCCGGCCGCGTCACCGCGCCTACGACGTACACGATCGGCGCCGTCCCTACGTTCACCACGTCTCCGGCGTGCACCATCACGTTGGCCGCCCCATTCCTACCGGCCACCATGTCCGCCACTGAGACGGTTAGCTGCGTTGCACTGTCGTTCACCTTTTCCAACTTCGCTGGCCCGGCGGACTTTTCTTCCGCCTTCGCCCGCGTCACGGTAACTGAACTGCCAGCCGTGGTCAGCAACCCGCCCGCTTCGGTGATCGCCTGCAGCACCGTGGTGTTCACTTCCACCGGATAAATGCCAGGCTTCTGCACCGCGCCCACCACCGTCACCGTATGGCTGTGGTATTCATCCACGAAAATGCTCACCACCGGCTCTTTCAATATCTGCGCCTGCACCAGGGCCTTCGAGATCCGATCCGAAAGCTGCGAGGTGCTCAGGTCCATCGCATGAATAGGCCTCGGAATCGTGGGCACGCGGAGGTCGCCGCTCTGCGAAATCAGGTACTTGCCGCTGATATCGGGATCGTTCGCCACCTGAATCTGAATGATGTCGCCCGGACCGAGGATCAAATCCCCTCCGCGCGGCAAGTCCATCGCTGTGCCCGCCGCCGGAGTTGCCGCCTGCGCCGGAGTTGCCTGTGGCGTTCCCGGGGCGTTGGTTTGCGGACTTTGCACCGCCGTCTTGCCGTTTTGTGCCGCGACACGATTGATCTGGGCGAAGCTAGTCGGCGTAATAGCCAGCACGAGCATCGCGAGCACCGCTATCCACCCCGCAGCGGCGATCCATCTCTTGGCTTCCATCTTGGATTTCATGGTCATCCTCCTCTCTGGTGGCACGCCCTTAGGCGGTCTTCCTCTTGCCGTCGTATCCGTATCCGTACCAGTAGTATTCCGATTTCAAATCCACGCCGTTAAGCACCACTCCCAGAACCGGCGCGCGGAGTTCCTTTAGAATTTCCGCGCTCAGGCTCATCGCCTGCCGCGTCGTTGCACCGGAACGCGCCACCAGCACCACTCCATCTGCCAGGCAGGCCAACCAGCGCGAATCCGCGTAAGGAACCACCGGCGGCGAGTCAATCACCACGTACGTGAACTTGTTCCGCAGTTGCGCCATCACGTCGCGCATCTTCGGCGAAGCCAGCAACTCCACTGGATCTGGCGGCGTCGAGCCCGCGGGCAGGATCATCAGCTTGTCCAGCCGCGGCGCCGGTTGCAGCACATCTTCGAGCCGCGTGGCGCCCGAAAGCAGGTCACGCAACCCCTTCTGTGACGTGATCGAGAACGCGCGCCCGACTTGCGGATTTCGCAAATCCGCATCCACCAGGCAAGTTGCCCCGTGGCGGGAGAGCGCCATCGCCAAATTCATCGCAATCGTCGTCTTGCCTTCGCTCGGGAAAGACGAAGCAATCACCAGCACCTGTCGCGGATCAGCCTCCGTTCGCACAGGCAGCCTGATCGAAGTGTCCAGCGAATGCATCGCTTCCGCCTCCGGCGATCCCGGCCGGTCAATGAAGAAGCGCGAGCGCGCCCCCACCGGCACCGGCTTATTCGGCCGGCTGCCCAGCAGATTTCGCGTATCGGCCGGCAAGCTCGCACGGCCTCCGCCAATCCGCGGCACGATTCCCAGGCACGGCAGCCCGCTCCACTCCCGCACGTCGTCCATCGTGTTGACCGTGTCGTCGAAGTTCTCGCGGACCAGCGCCAGTGCCGTCCCGGCAATCAAGCTGAAAAGAAATCCTGCGAGCATCAGTTCCATTCGCTTCGGGCTGGCCGGCTTTTCCGGAACGCGAGCGTTATCGAGGATGCGGATGTTGTTCGCGAAGAGGGAGCTTGAAATGGCGATCTCGTTCAGCCGGGCGCGCAACGTCACGTACAGATTTGATTTCGCGTCCGCATCTTCCTTCAGCAGTCGGTACTCGACCATGCTCTGATCGGCGCGATCCAGGCTGCCTTTCAGCTGCGCCAGTTCATTGCGGACGAGTGTTTCGTGCGCCTGGGCAGCGTCATAAGCCGTCTTCACCTGGCTCAGCACGCCCTGGCGCTGCTGGTCCACCTGGACTTGCAGTTCATCGGTCTGGCTGCGCAACTGCTTTACGTTAGGGTTGTTCTCGCCGTAGATCGCCAGCGCCTGCGCCAGGTTCGCCCGGTTGGTGGCCAATTGTTGCTCGAGCGTCTGCAGCACCACGTTATCGTGCATCTGCGGCAGCGAATTCGTGTTGTGGGCGTAAATCATCCGCAGGTAGGACTCCTCGTTCAGCCGCTCGGCCTCGGCCTTGGTCAGTTCGTCGTTCAATTGCATTACGCGTCCCGAAATCGGGTTCTGCGCACCGCCCGCCTGCTGCCCGCCGGCGGCGGTGGTGTAGCCCGTGGTGTCCACAATTCCATTCGTTCTCTGGAACGACACCAGCTTCTTGTTTGCGTCGTCGACGTCCGTCTTCAGCGCATTTAGCTTGTCCGATATAGCCCCGGCCGCCGCCATGGTGGCGTTGTACTGGCTCAGGCGGCTCTGCTTCAGGTAATCATTCACCAGCGCGTTCGTCACCTGCTCGGAAAGCTGCGGGCTGCGGCTGGCGAAGCTGATTTCCACAACCTGGCTGTTGTGGACCCGATTGATGTTCACGCGCTTCTCGAAATTCCTCACCACGCCTTCCATTCCCGGGGGCGCGGAACCCGGCAACCCGACCCACGACTTCACTGTCGAAATTACGGAATGCGAGCCTCCCCCAATCTCCGGGTTCTGATCGAGATGCAGCTGCTTCACCACGTCATAAGCCAGCGCGTCGCCTTGCAGGATTTCGAGCTGCGTCTGAAAATAATCGTCTTGCGTCGTCGCGGCTTCAGGCGCCTGCTGCTGGTTTAGGGAGATGGCTTCGGGCGCCGCGGGCGGCAGAATTTCGATCCGCGCCGTCGCCTCGTACGTGTTCTTCAGCGAAAACACCACCACGGCCAGCAGCGCCATGCACACCACCACCACGGCCGCCACGATCGGCCAGCGCTTTTCCAGCGTGCGCGTCACTCGCTTCCAGTGAAGGTTGTCTCCGCCGCCATGCATATGGGACGAATATCCCGGACCCATCGGGGCGGGATAGTTTCCCTGCGGCGTCGCTTTCCGAAGATCGGCGGGCGTTCGACTGAACGGCAATTCGTACATGGTCTTCTCCTCTGAGCGCGCCCCGCGCGCTACCGGGCAATCCGTATAGGTTGGAGGTTTGCAATCTTCACAGCGGGAACCACCGAGTTTGCAAAAAGCCGATCATCACTAAAGCAAACGTCACTGCGTACGACACCAGCGCGACCTTCCGCGCCGACCATCCCCTCTTCAGCAGAAGATCGTAGAAATGGCTGCGATCCCCGAGGAACGGCGAAGTCTTGCTCTTCATGCGCCGCAGGATTGCGCAGAATGCATCGCATACCGGCACCGCCGCGAAGAGCACCGGGATCACCAGGCTCCAGACCCCGGCCCGCGCGCCCGACGCGTAGCTCAAGCTCAGGCTCGCCACCACGAATCCCAGCACGGTGCTTCCGCAGTCGCCCATGTAAATCCGCGCCGGCGGAAAATTTCGCACCAGAAACGCCGCGCACGCGCCGCTGAAGGCCGCCGCCAGCAGTACGCCGCCTTGCTCCCCCGCCGCGGCCAGCAGCGGGATGTATCCCAGCGCGATGATCAGTCCGATTCCGGCCGCCAGCCCGTCCATGCCGTCCAGCATGTTGAAGCTGTTGACCATCAGCACCACGAATAACACGGTCAGCACCGCGTCCAGCGCCGGCACTCCGGTCACGGCGAACCGCCACCCCGCGTGCCACAGCAGCAGCGCCGAACTGGCCTGCGCCACCAGCCGCGTCAGAGGCGAAAGCCCGCGAACATCGTCCACAAAGCTGATGAGCCACAGCAGCCCCAGCGCCGCGAAATATTGCGACCACGAATCGCCCGGCCCCGTGCGTCCCGCGCACACGCCGACCACAAGCCCCAGCAAAATGCCCACTCCGCCAAGCCGCACGATCGGATGATCGTGAATCTTCAAGTGCCCCGGCTGGTCGTAGAGTTTTCGCCGAGCGGCGGCCGCTTGCACAATCGGCAGCGCGATGGTGCAGGCGCCGAACGCCCCCAGCGCCCCGATCCAGTACCTGTCGGTCATAGAGCGGCCTGCTCTTCGGCCACCGATATCGAACTTGTCTCTGCCTGCAGCGCTTGCCTAAGAACGCCGCACACATAGGCCGCCTCGTCCTCGCGCAGCCCCGAAAAGAACGGCAGCGCGATGCCTCGCTCCGCAGCCGACTCCGTCGCGGGCAGCGCAAACGGAATCTCGCGTTGGCTCGCTTCCAGGTACGGCTGCTGATGAATGGCCGGAAAATAGGATTGACAGCTCACGCCCGCTCGGCACAGCGCCTTCATCACGCGCCCGCGCGATCCTGCCGGCAAATCTTCCTGCAGCTGAATGGCGAAGACGAACCAGCTTCGCCGGCACTGATCGTCGTCCGCCGGAAGCCGAATCCCCGCGAGCGAACGCAGGCCCTTCGTGTACCACTGCGCCGCGGCGGCCCGCTTCCGCTGGATCTGCTCGAATCTCTCTAACTGCGCGATGCCCAGCGCGGCGTGAACGTCGCTCAGCCGGTAATTGAAGCCGAGCCGCGCGTGATTCAGCCACTCCGATCCCGGATCGCGGCCTTGGTTGCGCATGGCTTTGCACGCCTCTGCCACTTGCTCATCGTTCGTCACGACCATTCCGCCCTCGCCGGTCGTGATCTGTTTATTGGGATAGAACGCAAAGGTTGCTGCCTCGCCGAACGTCCCCACGTGCCGTCCGCCGAAGGTTGCCCCCAGCGCTTCGCACGCATCTTCGATTACCAGCAGTCCATACTCGCGCGCGAGCCGCCCGATTTCGTCCATGTCGCACGGCCGCCCGAACACATGCACCGGCAGAATCGCCTTTACCCGTCTTCCCGTCTCGCGGTCGAAGGTTTCGCCGCCACGCTTCTCGCATTTCAGCGTCAGGAATTTCTCGATTTGCGCGGGATCTATGTTCAGCGTCGCCGGATCAATATCCACAAACACCGGCACTGCCCGTTCGTAGAGAATGCAGTTGGTCGAGGCCACGAAACTGAACGATGTCGTGATCACCTCGTCGCCGGCGCCGATCCCGAGCGCTCGAACGCACAGGTGCAGTGCGCTTGTTCCGCTGTTCACCGCCACGGCGTACCGCATCCCGGCCAGCACCGCGAATTTGTCCTCGAACTCGGGTACGCGAGGTCCCAGGCTCAAGTGTCCCGACCTTAATACCTCCGTTACTCGCGCGATTTCGCCTCCGCCAATCTCCGGCTTCGCCAGTGGAATGTTCATGCCGGCTCGGCCCCTTGCGAATCGAGCGCGAAGACGGAACGCTCCCCAAGCGGCACTTCGGTAACCCTCGGCTCTTTCGGCTGCCATGGCTGCGCTGGTGCTGCCTGGCGCGCCGGAGTCGGCCTTCTTTGCTCGCGGTTCTTGGCGAAGCTGGGCACCATCTCGCACAGGCGCCGTTCGAGCGACGCAAAGCTTGCCCGATCGAGCATCGCCTCCAGCGAATCCGCCTCCTCCACCACGGAGTAATTGGCCGCGCGCGTCTTCGAGATGATTAGAATCTGTCCCACCTCGGTAGCGCGGGGCTCTTCCCATTCTTCCCACAATTCTTCGTGCAGCTTTTCGCCCTGCCGCAGCCCGATGAATTCGATGGGCAATTCCTCCTCGGGCACTAGCCCCGAAAAGAGGCTCACGGTCCGCGCCAATTCGTAAATGTTCACCGGCTCTCCCATTTCCAGGATGAACGTCTCGCCGCCCTTTCCGAGTGCGGCCGCGCGGAAGATCAGACCCACTGCCTCCGAAATACGCATAAAATAGCGCGTTGCGCAGGGGTCCGTCACGCGCAGCGGCTTGCCCGTCTCCACGTGATCCCAAAAAATGCGCAGCACGCTGCCGTTGCTGCCGGCAACGTTGCCGAAGCGTACGCTCATGAACCGCATAGAGCGACCACATGCCACTTCCCGCGTCATCATTTCCGTCAGCTTCTTCGAAAGCCCCATGAAGCACCGCGGATTCACCGCTTTATCCGTGGAAATATTCACGAAGCTCTGCACGCCGCCGTCGGCCGCGGCGAGCAGCAGGTTGCGCGTGCCCAGCACGTTGTTGCGAATCGCTTCCTTCGGATGAATTTCCAGCAGGCCCACGTGCTTATGCGCGGCCGCATGGAACACGATCTCCGGCTTTTCCTCGGTAAAAAGTGCGCGCACCGCTTCGTTCCGCACGATATCCACCAGCAACGGCTTCATCGGAACCTGCGGGAAGCGTTCCAAAAGGTCCAGATGCGTATAAAAAAGGCCGTTTTCGGATTTATCCAGCAGCAGCAGCATCCGCGGATTCGCGGCGGCAATCTGCCGGCACAGTTCGGAGCCGATGGTTCCACCTGCTCCAGTCACCAGCACAACCTTGCCCCCCACCACGGATTGCACCATCGCCGGATCGTTCTCCACCGGATCCCGCGGCAGCACATCCTCGACTTCGATCCGCCGCAGGTCCTTCTGCGAGACGCGCCCGTCAACCAGTTGATTCACTGACGGAAGCATCCGCACTGGAACCTGGCATTCCAGGCAGCTCATCAGCACCCGGCGCGTCTGCGCGCGCGACGCGCTGGGAATGCACACCAGGATTTCATCCGCATCCTTCTCCCGCACCACTCGCGTCAGATCGCCAAGCCCGCCGGCGACGGGAATCCCGCAAATATTCGCGCCTTGCTTCACCGGATCATCGTCCAGGATCGCCACCGGCCGAAACGCCGAGCGCCCATCAAGCGCCAATTCGCGCGTCACCGTCGCACCGGCATCACCCGCGCCGACGATCACCACACGCTTGCCCTTCGTCCGCCCCAGCGCCCGCTGCGCCTGCACCACACGAAACGCGAAGTGCATCAGGAAGAGCCAGAAGAGTAGTACCGCGCCGTCTAACACGAAGAACACCGCCGGAATCTCCGCACCGCGCATCCATACCAACGAAAATAGACCAAAGGCCACCGAACTCGCCACCACCGCCTCGCCGATCCGGATCGCATCCGCAATCCCGGCGTGCCGCTGCATGGATTTGAACGTCCCGAAATAGAGGAATGCCGCGAACCGCAGCACCAGCAGGTAGCCAAGCCCGTAAATCACCTGCCTGGGCCATCCGGTCGCCTCAAACGGCTCGAGCACTCGAATCGCTATCACGTAAGCGACTGCCACCAACGTCATCTCCGCCGCGATGGCCGCCAGTCTCGCCCGCAGCCTCCAAGTCTCGCGAACGAACTTCCGAAGATTGACGTGATCACCGGGAATGGACGCGTGTGACGGCTGTTTTGCACATTCGCTTTGTGTCGTAATCATTCGATCCCTTTGGCCCAGTCTGAGATTTCAAACCTTGCTTTTCTCAAGCAATCGTTCCAACCTCTTCCAACTCGTATCCGCAAACTTCGATTGCTACGGATTTCCCGATCGCCTCGATCGAAAGCACCAGGGTGCGGCCCTTGTTCGACGCCACCAGCACGCCCTCGATCCCGCTCATGCTGCCGCCCCGGACGCGAACCCTCTGGCCAGCCGCGATGTACTCGTGCTGCGCGCACGGCTTCCTCGCCTCAACCAGCATCCGCACGCCTTCGATCTGCTCCGCGGGAATCGCGGCCGGCGCGCCCGCCTGCATTACGAATGACGCCACGCCGCTGTTTCGCAGCACCGCCACCCGTGCCTCCGCCGTCGGCACGATGCGCACGAACACATATCCGGGAAAGAGCGGCGCCAACACCATCTTTTCGCGGTCGCTCCATTTGTGTTTCCCGGTTGCCATGGGAAGAAAATAGCGAATGCCGTTCTCGCTCAGTTGCGCCGCCACTTTCTTCTCATGCCGCGAAAGAGTGCGCACCGCAAACCAAGCTCCCGCGCCGGCTGCGATCGCTTGTGCCACGCTCGGAATCGGTTGATTCGCTTGTTCTGTCCCGTGCACAGCTTCGCCCCGTCAGTCCCATGCGACGCATCCGAAACCGGCCATGCCCTTCATTTCTCTATGCCGACAGTCCGCTGCGATGCTTCCTTGATCCCTCGCCCGGATGCTTCTCATGAAATTCCTAAGACGCGCATAGATAACCATGCCGCGCACGCCGCTCAAATACCGTGGAACACCTATGGAATTTTCAAAGTTCCTGTACCGTGCAAGTTGCGTATTTAGAGCGTTTACCGCACACCCGCGCAAGCGTCTTGCGCGCTCCTTGTTTCATTCCTGCACGGCGCATCGAGCAGCGCTGCCGTTTCGTCCGCGCGCCAATGTTTTTTGCGTAACTCATGTGATTTCCCTACCGGCGCACAGGAAACGCAGTATGGCGGTCCTGCAAAATGTCAGTTACTTCTGAAGTGGGTTCGTTTCGCCGTAGGAGGTTGCATAGTGGCCATGCCAATCGGCCGTCTCCGCTGGGCCATCGCGGAGGGTTACATCCCGGAATGGAGCACCGGCCCCAAGCCCGAGTTCACCAGTCACGAGACGGCTTGCATGCTCAACGCCTCCGACCAGGAAGCGCACGTGCGCATCACGATCTTTTTCTCCGATCGCGAGCCCATAGGCCCGTACCTTATTAACCTGCCGCCGCGACGCACCGTGCATCTGCGATTCAATGAGCTGCGGGACCCCATCGTTCCGCGCGGCAAGGACTACTCGAGCGTGATCGAATCCGACGTTCCGATCGTCGTGCAGCACACCCGGCTCGATTCTCGCCAGAATGCCAACGCCGTGCTCACCACCATCGCCTTCGCCGCCGATCAATAGCAGTTGATCACGATTGGCCGTGCCCGCACGGGTCAGACACATGTTCAAGCGAAACTCCGTTCATCCCGAAGCCCCCGTCCGAGCCCTTCGCGTTTCCGCGTTTCAGATTCCCACCGATCGCCCCGAATCGGACGGCACCCTCGAGTGGCACCGCACCACGATCGTCATCGTCGAAGTCTCCGCCTCCGGCTGCACCGGCCTCGGTTACACCTACGCCGATCTCGCGACCGCCTCTCTGATTGACCAGCACCTTCGCCCGTGCGTTCTTCAAGCGGACGCCATGTGCGTCGCCGGCATCTGGCAGCGGATGGTCACTTCCATCCGCAACCTTGGCCGCCCGGGAATCGCCTCGATGGCCATCTCGGCCGCGGATTCCGCATTGTGGGACCTGAAGGCGCGCCTGCTCGGCGTACCGCTCGCCACGCTCCTCGGGCCAGTCACCGCGAGCGTGCCCGCCTATGGCAGCGGCGGCTTCACTTCGTACTCGCTCCCCGAGTTGCGCCAGCAATTGGGCGGCTGGGCCGCCGACGGCTTGCGCTTCGTGAAAATGAAGGTAGGCCGCGACCCGCAGCGCGATCCGGAGCGCGTCCAAGCCGCGCGCGAGGCCATCGGCCCGCACACGCGGCTTTTCGTGGATGGGAATGGCGGCTACACGCGCAAGGAAGCCCTGCAAATGGCCGGCGCATTCGCCGAATATGACGTTCGCTGGTTTGAGGAGCCCGTGTCCTCCGACGATCTCCCGGGCCTGCGCCTTCTCCGCGACCGCGCCCCCGCCGGCATGAGCATCGCGGCTGGCGAATACGGCTACGATCTCCCGTACTTCCGCCGCATGCTCGAAGCCGAAGCCGTCGACGTTCTCCAGGCAGACGCAACCCGCTGCGGCGGCGTCACCGGCTTTCTGCGCGCCGCGGCGCTCGCCCAGGCGCATTGCCTTCCGCTTTCCGCGCACACGGCGCCCACGCTGCACGGGAATATTTGCTGCGCCATCCCCGGCGTGCAGCACGTCGAGTATTTCCACGACCACCACAGAATCGAGCAGTTGCTGTTCGATGGAGCCCTGCGGCCCCGCGCGGGCGATCTGCATCCGGACTTTTCCCGCCCCGGCCTCGGCCTGAGCCTGAAAAAATCGGAGGCAAAAAAATATGCCGCCTGATTCCGAATTCGACCTGGAGGATTTCTCTCATGCACCAAACGAATGCGCCTTCCGCCCCTGATCAAAATCCCGCGCCCCCTGCCCCCGATGCGGCCGCGGAAGTCGTCGTAATCACTGGCGCCACCGCCGGGGTCGGCCGGGCCACCGCCTGCGCCTTTGCACGTCGCGGCGCGAAAATCGGCCTTCTCGCCCGGGGCGAGGAGGGCCTCGCTTCCACCCTGGGCGCAGTCGAATCCCTCGGCGGCCGCGCCATCGCCCTTCCCACCGACGTCGCCGATCCCGAAAAGGTCGAAGACGCCGCATCCGCCGTCGAGCTCGAGTTCGGCCCCATCAACATCTGGGTCAATAACGCAATGACCACAATCTTCGCCCCGCTCGCCCAGATCACGCCCGAGGAATTCAAGCGCGCCACCGAAGTCACCTATCTCGGAACTGTCTACGGCACCATGGCCGCGCTCCGGCGCATGGCGCCGCGCAATCGCGGCTGCATCGTACAGGTCGGTTCCGCGCTCGCCTATCGCGCGATCCCGCTCCAATCGCCTTACTGTGGCGCCAAGCACGCGATCCGCGGCTTCACCGATTCGCTCCGCTCCGAACTGCTCCACGACGCCATCCGCGTCCATCTCACCATGGTGCAGTTGCCCGCCATGAATACGCCGCAATTCGAATGGTGCCGCACCCGCCTTCCGCGCCATCCCCAGCCCGTGCCGCCGATTTTCGAGCCGGAAATCGCCGCGGAGGCGATCTACTGGGCCGCTCATGCCACCCGCCGCGAGGTCTGCGTCGGGGACTCAACCATCAAGGCTATCGTCGGGAACAAGCTCGCGCCGGGCCTTTTGGACCGCTATCTCGCCGCCAACGGCTACGAAAGCCAGCAGACCCCGGACCCCGTCTCCCCCAATCGCCCCGACAATCTCTTTGAACCCGTCGCCGAACACCATCGCACCCGCGGCACCTTCGCCTCCCGGGCGAAAAATTCCAGCGCCCAGCTTTGGGCCACCACGCACCGCGATTGGCTCGGCGCAGCCGCCAGCACCCTCGCCGGCCTCGCACTCTTCGGCTGGCTCACCTGGCGCCACTGACGCGTCGCGCCGGAGCGGCTTTGTCCGCGTAGGCGGATCGTGCCACAGAGACTTCGCGGTCCCGGCCCTCGAACTCAAAATTCAAACCGCCCCACCCCACGCGCCAACCGTTCTTGCCTCCTCTTATCAGCCGTGCGAAAATCCCGCAGGTGCCTTTTTCGCCCGCGGCGATATCGTCTAAAGGTTAGGACGCGGCCCTCTCAAGGCCGAAATCCGGGTTCGAGTCCCGGTATCGCTACCATTAACGTCGTATCTCGCCGTGTTTAGCGCCCCGCAACGAGCCTCTCTCGATTCCGTCAGCATCCAAATAGCATGGCGCAGCGCGGCCGCCGCAAATCCCCTTGGCCAAGAGGTACCCCGCACCGCCGATCTCCGCAAGCTGCGCGAATCCGCGGCCGGGTGCCGAAGGTGTGACTTATGGCAGCACGCCACGCAGACCGTCTTCGGCGAAGGTGCGCCGCGTGCCCCGATTCTTTTAATCGGCGAACAGCCGGGAAATCAGGAAGATATGGACGGCAGGCCATTCGCCGGCCCTGCCGGGCTGCTGCTCGGCAAAGCCCTGCAGGAGGCGGGAATTGATCGCGCGAAGACCTACGTCACCAACGCCGTGAAGCACTTCAAATGGGAGCCGCGCGGCAAGCGCCGCATTCACAAGAAACCGAATAGCACGGAGATCGCCGCCTGCCGTCCCTGGCTCGACGCGGAAATCGCCGCGGTCCGTCCTCGCGTGATCGTCTGCCTGGGAGCCACAGCCGCGCAGTCCCTGCTAGGCCGCGACTTTCGTGTCACGCAGCATCGTGGCGAGTTCGTGAAATCCCCGCTCGCGCCGTTCGTGATGGCCACGGTCCATCCCTCCTCGATCCTGCGCGCCCCCGGCGACGAAACGCGCCACGCGGAGATGCACCGCTTCATCGCGGACTTGAAAAAAGTCGCTCGCGTAATTTCGGAATAGGATTCGGGGCAGGCTCAGGAGCCGTTCGAATCCGGCCGGTCGGAAAGCACGGTCGCGCGGATCAGTTTATCGAGCCGTGGAAAATTTGCGTCCAGCCAGGCGTTTCCCTTGTTGAAGAGCAGGTCTTGATGCCCCGCCCGAATGCCGCTGCCCGCTCGCTCGCCGTATTCGCCGTTCAATTCGAGCGCCGCGTTCATCCCTTCGATCACTTTGCCGAAGGGAACAAAGTTTCCAGGGTCGTGCGTCGCCGAATTATCGCGAAGATTGATGAAAAGCTGCGTCGTGCGTCCATTCGGCACCGCGAACGCATAATCAATCGTGCCGAGCGTGTTCGACACGCGCCGCGGATCGTCCGGTATCGTCCGATTCCGCCACACCGCCGAAATCGCCGGATCGCCATTAATCCCAAACTGCGCCCAGCGCCCCTTCTCCACACGGAAGAAGCGGATATCGTCGTAATAGCCGAAGCGCGCCAGATTGTAAAAATGGTCCGCGCCGTTCGGTGACCAGTCGCGGTGCACCTCGATCACAATCGGCCCCTTCGTCGTCTCAAAACGCACCCGAAACATATCCGGCGCCGGCCGCTTCCATTGCGGCGCATCTGGATTTAGCAGCAGCTCTCGATTTGGCTTGCTTGTTTGCCGCGCCGAGGCAAACGCCAGCAGCCCGGCGCACAACGCTAACCCGATAAACTGCACGATGGCCCGGCGTACATGTATGCGATTCCGAATCATGGCTTCCCCCAATCGAACACCCTAGCAGACCGGCCGAGCCGCACACAAGCCGCGCGTCGCCGAACGCCGCGATGTATTCAATGGCCCTGCGCGGATATAATCCTGCATTCCGTGCCGCCACCAAAGCTCATCGCGGGCATCGGCGAGGCGCTCTGGGACGTGCTCCCCGCGGGCCGCCAAATCGGCGGCGCGCCCGCCAACTTTGCCTACATCTCCTCGCTACTCGGAAATCGCGGCGTCATAGCCAGCCGCGTCGGCAAGGACAACCTCGGCCAGCACCTCCGCAACCGGCTCGCCGATCTCGGCCTCGATACCTCGTGCCTTCAATCTGATCCCGCCCACGCCACGAGCACGGTTTCCATTCGCCTCGATTCGGCCGGCCAGCCGCGCTTCGAGATCGCTTCGCCCGTAGCCTGGGATTTCCTCGAGTTTACGCCCGCCTGGAGTGAACTCGCCGCGCAAGCCGACGTAATCTGCTTCGGAACCCTCGCGCAGCGCTCGCCGCAATCCCGCGAAACCATCCAGGCGTTTCTTCGCGCCGCCCCCGCGGATACCCTCCGCATTTTCGATGCGAATCTGCGCGAGCCGCACATGTCCCGGGAAATCGTTCTCGAATCCCTCCGCCACGCCAACCTGGTAAAGCTCAACGACGCCGAACTCACCCTAGTCGCAGACTGGCTCGATTTGCCGCGCGGCGATCAGCAGGCATCCGCGACGCAATTGCGCCGCGCGTTCGGCCTTAAGCTCGTCTGCATCACGCGCGGCGAACGCGGCAGCTTGCTGGTCGCCGAAGGTGCGCGCGACGAGCATCCCGGCTTCCACGTCCGCGTCCGCGACGCGGTCGGCGCAGGAGACGCCTTCACCGCAGCGCTCGCCCACCATTTCGTGTGCGGCTCGTCGCTAGCCCGGATGAACCGCGCCGCGAACCGCGCCGGCGCGTGGGTAGCTTCCTGCTCCGGCGCGACGCCCCCGCCGGATCCCGCCGAAATCGCCCGCATTCTCGACGCCCTGTGACGCGCGCCGCCCCGGTTCCCTAGTGGGTCAGTTTGAATTTTCTGGATCGTGACACAAGAAGTTAAAATTCAAACTGACCCACTCCCCGCGCCCCCCGATCCCAGCTTCGTGAGATAATATCGCTACAATGAAAGTGCATCGCGTCCGTCGCACCCTCGTCCCCCTCTTCGGCCTTTCGCTCATCCTCTGCATCGCAAATGCCTGCCGCGCGCAAGGCTCAACGGAACGCCGGCAGCAGCCCGAATTCATCCGCCAGGGTCAGCAGTTGATGCGCGCCGGAAAGCTGGACGAAGCGCTCGCCCTCTATCGCGACGCCCTCAAGGCCTCGCCGAATTCCGTCCCCGCCAACGAAGCCGCGGGCACAGCCCTCGACCTGATGGGCAAGGGCTCGCAAGCCCGCGTCTATTTTCAGAAAGCCATCGAGAGTTCAACCGCGCCCGAGCAGAAGGCCGCCGCCCAGCGAGCCATGGCCATGTCCTACGCCTTCGAGGGCAATTGCCGCAAGGCAGCGCAATATGAACAGCAAGTATTCGATTACTACGCGAGCGTGAAAAATTTCTATCAGCAGGGCGAAATTGCGGACGAAGCCGGGCGCGTCTGCATGGATTCCGGCGATCTGGACGAAGCCGCCAAATGGTATCGCACCGGCCACGACGCCGGCCTTAAGGAACCAGGCATCCAGCCCGCGCGCGTGGACCTGTGGAATTTTCGCTGGGAACACGCGCAAGCCCGCCTCGCCGCACGTCGCGGCAATCACGCAGAAGCGGAACGGCACGTTGCAAACGCGAAAGCCATTCTCGATAAGGGCGCCAATCCCAGTCAACAGCAATTCTTTCCGTATCTCGCGGGGTATGTCGCCTTTTACGCGAGCGACTATAAAACCGCGCTCGGCGATCTCCTGAAAGCCAATCAGAACGATCCCTTTATTCAGTGCCTCATGGCCCAGGCCTGCGAAAAACTCGGCGACAAGGATAAAGCCCTCGAACTCTACCGCAAGGCTGCGGCAGCCACCGCCCACAATCCGCCCGCCGCCTGCGCCGTCCCGTTCGCAAAAAAGAGACTGAAAACCCTCGGAAGCTAACGCGCGGGAAATATCCGTGAAGGAAAAATTGGCTGGGAGGCCTGGACTCGAACCAGGATAATCAGATCCAGAATCTGATGTACTGCCAATTGTACGACCTCCCAGCGGAGGGAAAACAGGCACGGCCGCGAGCGCGACCCGCATCTACTTTACTGACCCAGCCCCTTTTCGTCAACGCCGCTGGCTCCAACGTAATCGGTCATTTTGAATTCTCTCGTTCGTTTCGCGGCCCTGGATTTGACAGTTGGGATTCAAGCCGCCTCGCCGCCTCGGGCGATTTTCGTGCGCCGGGATCGTAGAACGAAGTTTAGGGTCCGGCAAGCGTGACACGGCTCTCGATGGCGCCGCGGAGTCAATCATTAATTACGGTCGCTAGGACAGCAAAAGTAGCGCAAAATCCATAATCAAAGGAGGCGCCAATGATCGTAGGTGAGCGTCTGAAGCAGATTCGAGATTCGAAGAATATGAGCCAGGGCGACATTGAAAGGCGCACTGGGCTACTTCGCTGCTACATCTCGCGCGTCGAGAACGGCCACACGGTTCCGGCCCTTGAGACGCTCGAAAAGATGGCGAGGGCAATGGAGATCCCGCTCTACCAAATATTTTATGAGGGCGGAGAAGGCGAAGAGCCGAAGATGCTGAATCTGCCTCCCCGTGCAACGTCGAAGCTGTCTCGGAAAGACGCCAGCCTCGTATCGCGTCTCACCGTGGCGATCTCACGCATGAGCGACCGCGACAAAGCCTTGCTCGCTGGAATGGCGCAGAAATTGGCCGCTCGATAGTTCGGATTAAGAAGTCGCCTGGAGCCTGCGAAGAGCCGTCGTTCTTTCTCTCTGCGTGTATAGCCTTCGGTTTTTCCCGATGAAAGGATTCCTGAAGGGAGAGCCGGTCTCGATTGAGTAACCAAGGTTCACGCTGAGTCCAGCGCGATCCGCGTCTGCTTTATTGACCCAGCCCATTTTCGTCGACGCCGCCGGCTCGCGCGTAATCTGTCTTGAATTCTCTTACCGTTGCAATTTCAAGCTGCCCCACCGCCTCTCGGAACGCGATGAAAGCGCCATGGTCGGCCAGTTTGAATTTTCTTGACGTGTCGCGCCGGGGCGGAGTTTGTCCGCGGAGGTGGAGTTAAAATTCAAACCATCCGCTCCCAAAACGTGATTCGAATTGCAAAACGCCGCCGGATGCCGGATGATATGCGGTCAGTTCCATCCGGCGCGCGGCGGGCGAGCCGCCTCGCTACTTCGTACTAAATGCCAGGGGGAAACAACGGAATGCGCAGGCCGATGAATATTGCTTCGCCGAAGGGAAAATTGGGCGTCCTCACGCCCGGCATGGGGGCCGTAAGCACCACGCTGATGGCGGGCGTCGAGCTGGTGCGACGCGGGGAATCTCTGCCCGTCGGCTCGCTCACGCAGCTCGGAACCATTCGCCTCGGCAAGCGCACCGAAGGCCGCGCCCCGAAGATCAAGGACTTCGTTCGCCTCGCCAAGCTCAACGATATCGTTTTTGGCGGCTGGGACGTCTACACCGACGACGCGTATCAGGCTGCCGCCAATGCCGGCGTTCTGCAAGCCAAGGATCTCCTCAAGGTTGAGACGTTCCTCAAAGGCATCCGGCCGATGACAGCCGCCTTCGACCAGAACTACGTGAAAAATCTGCACGGCACCAACGTCAAAAAAGCCAAAAATAAATTCGACCTCGCTCAGCAGATTCGCGACGATATTCGCACGTTCAAAAAGACCCACAAGCTCGACCGCGTCGTGATGCTCTGGTGCGGCTCTACTGAAATTTTCATGAAGCCGGAAAGCGTGCACAGAAATCTCGCCTCGTTCGAAAAAGCGATGAAGGCGAATCATTCCGCCATCGCGCCCTCCATGCTTTATGCCTACGCCGCCATCAGCGAAGGCGTTCCCTTCGGCAATGGCGCCCCAAACCTCACCGTGGACGTTCCCGCGCTGCAGGAATATGCCAAGGCGAAAAAGGTTCCCCTTGCGGGCAAGGATTTCAAAACCGGCCAGACGCTGATGAAGACCATCCTCTCGCCCGGCTTCAAGGCGCGAATGTTGGGCCTGAACGGCTGGTTTTCCACCAACATCCTGGGCAATCGCGATGGCGAGGTGCTCGACGATCCCGGCTCCTTCAAAACGAAGGAAGAATCGAAGCTCGGCGCACTCGAATACATCCTCCAGCCCAAGCTCTATCCCGATCTGTACGGCAAGTTCTACCACAAGGTCCGCATCAATTATTACCCTCCGCGCGGCGATGATAAGGAAGGCTGGGACAACATTGACATCTTCGGCTGGCTCGGCTATCCGATGCAGATCAAGGTGGATTTCCTCTGCAAGGATTCGATTCTCGCCGCGCCCATCGCGCTCGATTTAGTGCTCTTCCTCGATTTGGCGCAGCGCGCCGGAATGCGCGGCATTCAGGAATGGCTCAGCTTCTATTTCAAATCGCCGATGTGCGCCCCGGAGCTTTATCCCGAGCACGATCTCTTCATCCAGTTGATGAAGCTCAAAAACACGCTCCGCTGGATGGTCGGTGAAGAACTCATCACGCACCTCGGCGCCGAATATTACGATTAGCTCCCGCACGCAACCGCGCTTCAATCCTCGAGGTTCGCCAGCCGGTCCGCGCGCCGCAAATCGGGAAATTTCCACGCCCACAGCGCGGTAACCAGAATCGCGCCGATTCCCCCCAGCACTACCGCCGGCACGGTCCCCAGCCATTGCGCCGTGATTCCGGATTCGAACTCCCCGAATTCGTTCGACGCGCCCACAAAAATCATATCCACCGCGTTCACGCGCCCGCGCATCGCATCCGGCGTGCCCACTTGCACCAGCGTCGCCCGAATCACCACGCTCACCATGTCCGCCGCGCCCACCAGCACCAGCGCCGCCATGGACACCGCGATGTTCCGCGATAACCCGAACACAATCGTGAACACCCCAAAGGCCGCCACGCACCATAGCATCGTCGCCCCCGCCCGCCGCCGCAGCGGACGATACGCCAGCAGCACGGCCATCACGGCCGCCCCCAAGCCCGGCGCGCTGCGCAGCAACCCCAGTCCCCATGGCCCGGTCTTCAGAATTTCGCGCGCGTAGACCGGCAGCAGCGCCACCGCCCCGCCCAGCAGCACCGCGAAAAGATCGAGCGATATCGAGCCCAGAATCAGCTTCTCGCGATGAATGAACCGCAGCCCCGCCATCACCGTCTGCCAAGTCGCCGGCTGCGTCTCCCGCACCCTTTCCCGCACGCTGATTCCCGCCACGATCGCCGCCGCCGCGCACCCGCCGCACATCGCGGTCGCATACACCGCCGCCGGCCCGCGAGCAAACGCGTAGATCAATCCTCCCAGCGCCGGCCCCAGAATCGTCGCGGCCTGAAACACGGTCGCATTCCACGCCACCGCGCTCGCGAAGTACTCGCCCGGCGCCACGTGCGGCAGCAGTGCCCGCACCGCGGGCCCATTGAATGCGCGAACCACGCCCACCAGCACCAGCACCGCGTATATCGGCCCCGCCGTTCGAATCCCTCGCGCCCCAAGCACGAAGAGCAGCCCCGAGCACACCGCAAACGCCGCGTAGCACACCATCAGCATCCGCTTGCGGTCCATGCGGTCCGCCACGTGCCCGGAAACCAGAAATAGCAGGATCAGCGGCAGAAATTGCGCGAGTCCCGCGAATCCCAGTGACATCGGCCGCTTCGTGATGTCGTAGAGCTGCCATCCCACCGCCACCGATTGCATTTCGGTCGAAAGCACGATCAGCAGCCGTGCCATCTCGTAGTGCCGGAAGGAAGCGAAGCGGAATACGGCCGCGCCGCCGCGAGGGGAATTCTCGGGTTCAGACATGCGGGTTCAGAGCGGCTTCATTTTGCGTGGTGCGGGTCCGTTTTGCGCGGCGCGCGGCATCGAGCGCCGCGGCAAATTCCGGGGCGCCCCCGGCAAATTCGTGCTGCGGCTAAAACAGATTCCACAGGAACTGATTGTAGACTTCGTGGTGATACTGCACTTCGGGGGCCTTCACAAACGTGCCAAGCAGTCGAGAGCAGCGATCCGCGGACGCTTGCTTCAGGTCGGAATAGCGCCCCTTCACGTCCTCGCCCAGCAGCTTCGTGGTCCAGTCCGCCGCGCGAAAATTCTCGATCGCCGTATAAATATTGTCCGGCAGATAACGCTCCGCCTGCCGCAGGTTCTTGATCTTCGCCGTATCGCCGTCAATGCCGGTCTTGAACACCGAATACATCACCATGTACGGATTCGCGTCCGGCGCCACCGAGCGAACCTCCACGCGCATGCTCTTCTCGTTCCCGATCGGGATGCGCACCATCGAGCCGCGATCCACCGCCGACGCCTTCAATTGATTCGGCGCCTCGAAATGCGGATCGAGCCGCCGATACGCGTTCACGCTCGCATTCAGCAGCAGGCAAATATCGTTCCCGTGCGTCAGTATCCGGTCCACGAAGCCCCAGCCCAGCTTGCTCAGCTTTTCCTCGCCCTTCGCATCCCAGAAGAGATTCTTGCCGCCCTTGCTGATCGAGACGTTCGTGTGCATCCCGCTGCCGTTCACACCCACCACTGGCTTCGGCAAAAAGCACGCCGTCAGCCCCATTTTTGTCGCCACCTGCCGGCAGATCAGCTTATACAGTTGAATCTGATCGGCGGCGGCCACCACTTCCCCGTACCCATAATTGATCTCGAATTGCGAAGGCGCCACTTCCGGATGGTCCTTCTCGTTCTGAAATCCCATCGAGCGCTGCACTTCCGCGGTCGTATCAATAAAAGTCCGCAGCGGATCGCCCGGCAGCGAATGGTAATACCCGCCGGTGTTCACGTATTCGAATTTCGCCGTCTCGTGGTAACGCCGCTCCGCATCCGAGCCGTTGAAAAGAAATCCTTCAATCTCGTTCGCCGCGTTCAGCGTGTAGCCTTCCTTCTTGTGCAGCTCGTCCGCATACCCCTTCAGCACGCCGCGAATATCCGCGCGGTAGAGCGAGCCGTCCTTATCAATCACGTGCCCGAACACCAGCACCTTCCCCGACCCGAACACGTCCGCCGGCGCCCAATAGAACGCGCTCCAATCCATCGCCAGCCGCAGATCGCTTTCCCGCTGTGCCGTGAATCCGCGGATCGAGGAGCCATCAAACGTCAGGTTGTCCCAACTCTTGATCAGGAATTTCTTGTCGTAATCGAGCATGTGCAGCCGGCCTTCCAGGTCGCTGAACAGCACGGTCACCGCCTTAATCCGCTTTTCGTCCGTCAGATACTTCAGGCGATCTTCCTGGATCTTGTGGATGGCCACCCGGTTCCGGCGCTGCTCCTTGGCCTTCAGGTTCATTTGCTCGAGTTCGTCGTACGAAAGCGCCAGAAAATTACGCAGTTCGTTTGCCATGAATCCTCAAGTCTCCTCGATGTGGAATCACCCCGCAGCGTAGCCGGAGCAGCGCGTTAGCGTATCGCGCGCCTCCATCCATCGTCAAATTCAAAAAATGTGCTCGAACCGATTGAAAATGTGGATTCACCCGGCCGCGACCCGGCAATCCTTCGCCGCCCGGCGCGGGATCTTCACGGCTGCTTGTCAAACACCATCTTCTGCTGCATCGCGCCGTTCGGGCCGCCGAATTCCGTCGTAAGGTTCAGGGTTTTGCCGTCCGGGCTCAGCGCGTACGTATTCTTAATCTGGATCGAGTTGTCCTGGAACTGCATCGCGGTGGTCACCACCAGCGAATTGCCCTCCCAGTGCGCCGTGCTCTTCGCCTCATTGCCCATGATTGTGGACGTAGATTCCTTCCCATCGGTCGTCACGTTCGTCGTGAACTTCATCTCGCCCATCTGCCCGCCAGTGAGCGCCGTATCAATCTTCACCGCGGGCTCGTTGTCCTCAATCGTCTCGATTCGGCTATCCGGCGGCGGCATTTGCCCGAAATCGCTCTTCGCGTTGTTCAACTTCCATGTGCCCGATAGATTCGGATGCGGCCCCGCCGTAGCGGCAGCGCCAGCCGGTCCAGCGGCAGGCGCTGCCGGCGCACTGGCCGTGCTCGCCATAGCCGCGCCCTGCTTCTCAAACACATACGCGAAATCCACATCGCCCATCGAAGACGTGGCATGCGACGCGATCGTCAGCGTGTTGCCGTCCGCCGAAAGCGTGTAATTGCTCTTGATCAGCACGTCGTTCTGGTCATACTGCGCGTTTTCGGTCACCGCGAGCCCACCCGCCTGCCACGCGCTCGAAATCTTCTGCAGCGTCAGCATCCCGATGTGCGACGCCGGTGAATCCGCCGCAATCGTCTTCTCCTGCCCGTCCGGAGTCAGCGTCAGCGTATATTTTTCCTCGCCCTGCTCGCCGGTCGAGTCCACCGCTTCAGTGATCGCCGCGTCGGTTTGGGAGATCACGTCTGTTCGGCTATCCGGGACCGGAATCGGCCCAAAATCGCTTTTCGCGGGATTCAACTTCCAGGTGCCTGCAAAATTCGCCTTCTGCTGGGCCTGTCCTGGCAATGCGAATAGGGCGACCGCCAGCGCCGCCATCAGAGTATTGCGAATCATCGTGCTCCTCCCACCGGTGGCGGGGGATGCCGCGCTTTCTAAAAATGCCGCGCGAACCCGCCGCAAAGTTCCGGCATTGTACACGAAGTTTCCCCGCCCGTCACTTGCCCCGCGGGTTCGTTGCAGCCGCGGAAAGCGGCGTGCCGCCATGAAGACTTTATCAGGCCGGTGCGTCGCCGCGCCCGCCGCCCCGTTGCTTGTACGTCATCCCCCGGCGATACAGCCCGTCGCTGCCCACATCGAACAGGCGATTGCTGCGCGCGCGAAAATTCTCCGTCGCTGCCGCCGCCCCCAGCTCGATCAGCTCTTCTTCGCCAAAATGCCGTCGCAATTCGGCGTAGAGATCGTCGCTCACGTTCGCGGGCGTATCGGCCATCGCGTCCGCCATGCGCAGCAGCGCCACTTCGCGCGGCGCAAAGCCTTCCATGCGTCCCTCGCGGACCGCCGCCACTTCCTCGTCGCTCAACCCGTACATTCTGCCGCCGGCAGAATTTGCGTCAATTCAAAACGGGCACCCCACGCGCTCAGCCGTCCGCAGCAGCACCAGCGCCCGCAGCCGCTGCGGCACCTTCGCCTTTTGCCCCAGCAGCAACTCCATCAGCGACCCAGCCCAGAAAACCCGCGGCACCCGCGCTGAAATTTTCAGCGGCGTCATGTCCCGCCCCGCGGTTTTGCGGACCTTCTTGAATACCAGTCGCATCAGGAACGAAGTCCGCTTCGGATCCACCCCTTCGATGCGCGCCATCGCACCCTCCGCCCCTGCGGCTAAGTCTTTCCCCCGGTCACCAATGACAAAAACTCATCCCGCGTCTGTTTATTTTCGCGGAACGCCCCCAGCATCGCGCTCGTCATCGCCGCCGAATTCTGCTTCTCCACTCCCCGCATCACCATGCACAAATGCCGCGCCTCGATGATCACGCCCACGCCCTGCGGGCTCAGCTTTTCCTGAATCGCCTTCGCGATCTGGCTCGTCAGCCGCTCCTGGATCTGCAGCCGCCGCGCGTACATGTTCACCAGCCGCGCGATCTTGCTCAGCCCCACCACCTTCTTCCCCGGCAGGTACGCCACGTGGCACTTCCCGAAGAAGGGCAGCAGATGGTGTTCGCACAGGCTGTATACCTCAATGTCCTTCACCACCACCATTTCGTCGTAGCACACGCTGAACATCGCGCCGTTCAGCAGCGCCTCCGGGTCTTGCCTGTATCCGCTGGTCAGAAAACGCAGCGCCTTTTCAAACCGCTCCGGTGTCTTCCGCAATCCCTCGCGGTTCGGATCCTCGCCAATCTGCACCAGCATCCGCCGCACCAGGTCCGCGATGCTTCCCGTGCCCGTTGTCTCGGGGACAATCAATTCACCGGCTTCGCTCATCTTCGTTTGGCTCCTTCTCTCGCTCACGTTTTTCTGCCCCGAAACCGATCTGCTCCTCGCCCCAAATCTCAAAACTATTCTTGCTCGTCTCCTCGATCCGCACCCGCTCCACCCGCGCCGCCGCGAACTTCCTCAGCCGCCTGTAAATTTCCCGGCACACGTTCTCCGTCGTCGGCACGCAATTCTTGAACTCCGCAACCTCTTCGTTCACGTACTTATGATCGAACGCCTCGATCACCTCGCGCTCCACAAACGGATCAAGCTCCCCCAGGTTCGCGATCATCCCCGTCGCCGGGTCCACCGGCCCCGCCAGCATCACTTCCACCACGTAATTGTGCCCATGTCCGTGCGGGCTGTTGCACTTTCCATAGAGCCGCCGGTTTTCTTCCGCGCTGAACTTCGGATTGTGCAGCCGGTGCGACGCCGCAAACCGGTATCGCCGTCCCAAAACGGTCCTCACGCCGTGCACTCCGCGAAAATATCCGGCGACTCATACAGCCGCACGCGGTCCAGCTTCCCCTGCGTGATCTTCGCCTCCAGCAGATTCCATATCGCCGCCGCGATGTTCTCGCACGTCGGAACCTTTCCCGCCAGTTCCGGCACCTCGTAATTCAGGTGCTTGTGATCCATGCGGTCCAGCACTTCGCGCTGCAAAATGTCCTTGAGCTCTTTCAAATCGAGCACCATGCCCGTCTCGGCATCGGGCTCGCCCGCCACCGTCACTTCCACCACGTAGTTATGCCCGTGCCCATGCGGGTTATTGCATTTCCCGAAGATTCGCCGGTTCTCCTCGGCCGAGAACGCGTCATTGTGATAAAAATGCGCCGCCGAAAATTCCGCCTTCCGCGTAATCCGTATCATCTTCCCCGCTTCCTAGCTTCGCTGTTTCCTTGCTTCCGTGCTTCCTTGCCTCCTGCCTCTATCCTTTCCTCACCCCTGCCCGCCGTGGCGGCCCGTCGCATACTCCCGCCCCTTCCACACCACCGTCCCATGCGTATTTCGCCACCAGGACGCCACCAGCGCCGCCGTATACATGCACACCGCGGGAACATAGTATTGGATCAGTGAAACCGGAAAAAGGTTCCGGTATAGCTCCGAACCATACCGCGCGCTTCGCCCCGCCAGCGCCGCGATCGCCAGCAGCACCACCAGCCACAGAGACGGCCCGTGCCGCCGCGACGCGTACACCGCAATCGAAATCAGCGCCAGCGCCTCGAACCACGGCGCCACCTCCGCCAATTCCAGCAGCATCGAACGCGCGCTCCCTCCCATCAGCGGATAAAGATTCTTCGTCCATCCCTCCCACATCGCCCCGAACGACCGGTACATCCGCGTCCGCACCAGCCCCACCGGCGCCGTGAAATAAATCCGATGCCCCGCCTGCTTCAGGCGCCGCGCCAGCGCCACGTCCTCGAGCACCTGCCCCGCCACGCCGCCGTGTCCGCCCACCGCCGCATACGCGTCCGCCAGCACCAGCAGAAATTGCCCATTCGCCGCCGCGTCCGGCTTCGCCGGATCGTTCACCCGCGCAAATGAAAATCGCGCCCCCAGCCGGCAGTACACAAACGGAATCAGCGCCCTTTCCCAGAACGATCCCAGCTCCTGCTCCGGCGAGTACGACACCATCACCGCATCATGTTCCACCGCGTCGTTCAGCGCCCTTCGCGCCGACCCAAGCCCGTGATCGGTATCCGCATCCGTAAAGAGCAGCCATTCCCCTTCAGCCTCCCGCGCCCCAATCGCGACGGCATGGTTCTTTCCCGTCCACCCCGGCGGCAGCGGCTCCGCCGCTACCACGCGCAGCTTCGGCACCCGCGCGCTGAGTTCCTCCAATATCGCCGCCGTGCGATCGGTCGACCAGTCATCCACCACGATCACCTCGCCCACCTCCGCCTGCGCCGCCACGGACTCCACCGCCCGCGCAATGGACGCCTCCTCATTTCGCGCCGGAATAATCGCCGAAACCATTTCGCACTCGAGCCCTGTCATCCCCGCCGGTGCTCGTCATGCTGAGCTTGCCCGCCGTGGCGGGCCCAGCGAAGCTTCCCTCTTGGTTTTGCCGTATTGCCCGGCACACGCCCCGCCCGCTCGCTATTGTCAGCGGTAGGGGCGCAGCCCCGTCCTGCTTGCCCTGATGCAAGAAGCGAGCGCTCCCGCGAGCCCCATGCCGCGCCGCCCAGCCCCAAAATCCCACGGGCTTTCATTATAGTTTATAGTGTCAGTCGGAGTGATAAACGCTTGAAACGACATCTAAAGACCATCGTAGTCGTCGCCTTCATCGCAGGCCTCATCTATCTCTTTATTCGCCCGCAATATCGCCAGGGTGGCCCCAGCCTCAGCGGCACGCCTGAAAAGAACTTCGCCCTCACCCTCGACGGCAAGCCCGCCCATCTTTCCGACCTCCGCGGCCGCGTCGTCGTCCTCAATTTCTGGGCCACCTGGTGCCAGCCCTGCATCGAGGAAACCCCCTCGCTCAATTCCCTCGAAGCATGGCTCGCCCCGAAGGGCGGTGTCGTTCTCGGCGTCAACGCCGGCGTTCAGGACGATCCCGCCAGCTACGCCAAATTCCTCAAGGACTACAAAATCGCCTTCCCCACCTATTTCGACGCCTCCGGCAAAGTCGCGCTCACCTACGGCACCCGCATGTTCCCCGAAACCTACATCATCAATCGCGCGGGCACCCTCGAACGCAAAATCATCGGCCCCCAGGATTGGACCAATCCCCTGATGACCGCCTACCTCTCTTCCCTCCTCGCCCGCCCCTGAACGGAGATCATTTTTTCTCGACATTATCGGTTGAATTTTTTACACCCTGATGTATGAGATTCCGAATTTAATTACATCACCGTAATCGTTCGACCGTTACGGCGGGTGACAACGCTGCCGGTTTAGGAAGTATTCCACTAACGTGGAATCTTCAGTGAGGAAAAGGACCATGAGCACATTGAAGATGACCTGGATTATGATCGGGCTCTGCTTCGCACTCACTGGTGCCGCTCGCGCACAGAACGCGGTCTCCTCCACCCCAGACGATCAACACGTGCCATCAAGGGCAGAAGACCATCTCTGGTATCATGACCAATGTCCAAGCCTCCAAAAGACCGAGCTTCCTGACCTCGCCAAGTATCTGCAAACGGCGACGCCTGACGCCGGAAACTCAGTGTGCGTCACCT
>DATNDJ010000016.1:0-8953 GCA_035553255.1 Candidatus Acidiferrales bacterium
GCGATATTCCGGATCTTAAACGAAGAGGCGAAGCCTTCCGTAAAGCTCACGGTGATGTTCTTCGTTGGCGGCAGGCACTGCAGGTTCGTCGCCGCAGTCGAGGAGCCCGTAAGGCCGGGAACTATGTAGGCGACCGTCTGGGTTGGATTGGCGATCGAAACCTGCTGCGAACCGGTGATCGAGATAAACGCGAAAACCTGGGTCGGGACCAGCGTCGAGGAGACGCCGAGACCGGCCGCGTTCGCGCGGATATTCGTGATGCGGATCACGCGGGTGCCAACCGTGCCAGGAGCATCGATCGGAACGCCAAGGAACGCAACGCCGGCGTTGCTGGCGATGGCTCCGTTGGTGTTCACCGGAACGCCTTGGAAGACGTTCGCGGCATCGGCTGCGCCATAAGGATTCGTGGTACCGCCCGTGCCTAAAATCTGGCAAGGCGCGGCCCCGAGATGAAGACCATCCGCAGGGCAGAGCACCTCAGGACTTGGGGCGCCTGGAACGGCAACCTGCGACGACGGATTTGGGCTTGTCGGGAACGCCTCATCGACAATCAGAAGCGCTTCGGACAGGCCGTTGCTATAGAGTCTACTGGTGATGTTGGTATTCAGCGAAATCTGAATATTGGACAGCGGAATCGGAGTGCCCGCCGCCGTTGGAGTGCCGCCGATGCAATCGAGAACGATATCGCCGACGAGTTCGGTGATACCTTCCGCGCGCACCAACGGCGGAACACCTGCGTTCGCGGTACATGTGAACGAGGGGCCCGTGATAACGCCCGCCGCGTGCGCCGGGACTGAACTAACGCCCAACGCGAATGCGGCGACTGCAAACGCTAAAAGCCATTTGCGAAAATCTGCCATTTCCTTCTCCTTGTGAAGTTGTGAAATTGAATTGACGGAAGTTGTTTCTTTCAACCTGAGCCTCTTAATAACCACAAGCATGGAAACGAGCAGGAACCTGCAAGGTTGACGCATCCCGGTTTCGGCCGGCCGCCCCACTCCTCCGAGTTCTCCTCTTTATCTCCATTGAGCTCAATTCTGTTTTTACCGCTTGCTTATCTGTGCTTGCGGGATTCATGCATGGAAGAATACCGCTAAACCCTTCAGACACAATCAAATCATTCTTAACACCCCCAGCCAACGCAAGTCAAGCTGAAAGTGTCATGGATGATCGGACTGCGCCCGCAGCTTAGAAAATCCCACCAGTCTGGTATTCAATCACGGAAGGGGAAGGAAAGTCAATGGTTTCAGTCGAAATGGGCGCGTTCCGGGCTGAACGGCGGAACGCGCGGGATTAGCGGAGAGGGATTATCATTCTTTCACCATCTTGCCAACGTCCTTGATTTCCTCTTTGAGCTGCTCAGTTGCGTCGACAAGCTGGTTGGTGTCGTAGATGACGTGGGGGGTAAAGAAGACGATCAGCTCCGTGCGGTTTGTGGAGTAGTTGCGGCTGCCGAACGCCGCACCGATGATGGGCAGCTTGTTCAGAAAGGGAATCCCACTGGTGCCAAAGGTTTTTTGCTCGTCGATAATGCCGCCGACCGCGATCGTATCCCCATCCTGCATCGTCACCTGCGTCGAGACCGTGCGCTTCTGGATGGACGGCGATTGTATTGAACCGGTGACGCCCAAAGAACTGCTCACTTCCTGGTTGATCAGCATTGTCACGATTCCGCTCGGATTCACGCGCGCCAGTATGTTCAGCGTGACGCCCGTGTCGCGATTGGAAACGGAGTTCGCAAACACGCTGTTCCCAGCGCTTTGCACGCCGCCCACAACGGCCTGTGCGGTGAGCGTGGGGATCTCTTCCCCCACATTGAGGGTCGCCGGAATACTGTCGGTGGCGATGATGCTCGGAGCGGAAACAACTTTGGCCTTGTTTTCCGTCTGGAGCGCCTGAACGGCAGCCAGCAGTTCGCGAGTGTTGCCTACAAGAGATCCGAACGAAAGGTTCGCAGCCCCGCCGGCGAGACTGGCAAGTAATTGATGCGTGGTGGACGTAGCTTTGCCGCCATTCGGACCGACCGTACCTCCCGGCGCGTTCGGGGTCCGTTGCAGGGTTGCGGCAACGGAGGTTGCCAAAGCGCTTTGCAAATCCACCTCGTAAATTTTCGCTTCGATCAGCACCTGCCGCGGCGGCACGTCCATGCTGTACAGCAGCTTCTTGATTCCTTCCCACTGTTCGGGCGTTCCCTGGACCATCAGCGTGTTGTTGAACGGGTTGGGCACAATGCGGGGCATGTTGGAATTCTGCGCGCCACCATTGGCTCCGAGATAGGAGCCTGTGAGATCCTGCCCCGCCCCAGGTTCCCCGGCCACGGCTGGCGCGCCGCCAGGAGGAATCTGGCCGTACGGCATTCCGCCCATCATCGGCGACATCGAACCCGCCGGATTGAATGCGTTACTGGCCCCGAAAGCCTGGCCTAAATTCGCGGGCGATGTGGGGTACATTCCACCTCCACCGCCGCCACCGAAACCGGCCGCGCCAAAGGAACCCATGCCTCTCCCGTACGTCCCCATGCCACCCCCGCCGTACATGCCCATTCCTCCACCGCCATACATCCCCATGCCGCCACCCCCGTACATCCCCATGCCCCCGCCATAACCGCCGTATCCACCATAACCGCCGCCGTACCCTCCGTAGAGCGACATGATCGCCATCGCCAGCGTCATCGAGTCGCCGTATTTCACCCGGTAGACGTAGTTGTCGATGGACCCCGCCGTAATCTTCGCCGGCACGTCGAGCTTATTGACCCAGTCCTGTACTTGCGCGAAAACGCCGGAGTTCGGGGCGACCGCGATGATGGTGTTAATCCGGTCCACGGGCAGGAAGGTGATCGGCGAATTTTTGGCGTTCATCCCGACCGCCTTGAAGATGCTCTGGAGCTCCTTCGCGATGTCGGTGGGGCGGCCGTGCTTCACCTCGAACAGATGCACGCGTTGTTGGGCCAGCGCGTCGTTGTCGAACATCGAGACCAGCTCCATCGTGCGGCGCATATTGCGGCGGCTGTCGAGCAGCATGAGCAGATTCGCGGGCGGATACGAATAGATCTGGGCGTAATCGCCAATGAACGGCTTCAGAACGTCGGCCAGCTCGCTCGCCGTCGTGTACTTCAGAAAGATCAGGTTCAACATCTCCTGGTCGTCCTCGGGGATGTTTTTCGCCGTCGCCTGATCGGGCGGCAACGGCATGCGGTTGATCTCGTTCAGCGGCACAATGCGGTAAAAATCGCCCTGCTTCACCATGCCGAAGCCGTTGATGCGCAGAATCAGGTCGAGCAGCGCGCGGGCGTCGATGTTTTTCGTCTCGCCGTACGTATTGAGGATGACACCGCCCTTCACGCTGGGATCGAGGATGTAGTTGATCTTGAGCTGGTGCGCCAGCATATCGATCACCTCGGTCAGCGAAGCGTTGCGAAGATTCAGTCCGCCGTACACGATGTTGCTGGACGTAGGCTCGGGAGTTTTCGGGGCAGCCGGAGCGGCATTTGCCGGAGCGGGAGCGGGCGTGTTCTGCCGGGGCGGAGGCTGTTGAGCTTGCTGTTGCGCCTTTTGCTGGGCGTCCCTCTGCGCCTGAACCAGATCGCGATGCGTCTGCGCCCACATCGCCCCGGACCAGAGCAGCGTCAGAGCCGCAACGGCTATTAAAACTTTCCCGGTAAAGCCACCTCTCCCGGCGGCCATCTACTTCTTCTCTCCCTCGACGATTTTCTTTTCGTCGTCGTTCAGCTCCGTTTTCTTTTTGGTCCAGGTGGTGGTGCCGAACGGGCTCTTGCGGTCGAACCGGATGCTGTCGCCCTGGTCGGTGAACGTCACCGGCATCTTGCTCTCGGCTTCGGGCTGGGCCTCCGGCTTGTCTTCGGAGCGGACCAGGCCGAAAGGCGTTTTGCGGTAGATCCATTTCTTGCCGTTCGCGTCCGTCGCGCTCCAAGAGAACGGCCCGATCTGTTTTGCGTCTTTCGGCAGTTGCAGCTCGTTATTACCGGTTACCGGCTTGGGGGCGTTCCGGCGCGCGTGCTGCTGCGCATTGGGGTTCGTGCCGGGACTCGCGGCGGCGCTGCCGTTTTCTTGTGGCTGAGCCGCGGCCGGCTTGCGGTCCGCCGCACTGAGCAGCGCCACCGGGAGCAAAAGGACAAAAAATAGCTTCTTCATTTCTTTAACCTCGTTTTCGTTTGTTTCCGCGGCGCGGGGTTACTGCACTTTTTCCCACCGGCAACTGCTGCCGAATGGAGTCGCGGTTACGATCTTTTTCATGCCGTCGATCACGGTTCCGGCCGACGAGTTGTCGCCCGTCTGGCAGCCTTTCATATCCGTGCCGATCGTGATCCCCGGACCCTGCTTATCCTGCGAGGAAAGCGATACGCTTTGCGAATTCGCGTTCTGCGCCATCGCGGGTTGCCGCGCGGGCGCGGCGGGGGGCGGCGTATTGTCGATCAGATCGTCCAGCTTCTTTTCAAATTCCTTGCCGTCCCAGGAGAACGTCACCGCGTCGTTGGTGATCTTCGCTATCGTGAAATCGCCTACCTTTTGGCCCACACGATAACTCCGCTGTTCCGGGTTGCCTTTTTCGCTCAGGATAATCGTAGGCGGAACGTCCCCCCATATCATGACGCCGTGAGCGGCCGGAAAAGGCGGAACGGGTTTCGGTTTTGGTGGAATAACCGGATCGAGAATCACGTTCGGGTTGCGGTCTGCCGCGAAAAGCATCTTCTGCGCAACCTCCGCATAGCTCGCCGGCGCGACCGGCTTCACAACGGGCGCCGGAAGCGGCGGAGGGATATGAACCGCCTTTAGCGGCGCTTCGATCACCCGCGCGTCGCGCTCCTGGGCGTTGGTCCATTGGGAATGCAGTTGCCAGCCGATTGCGGCCAGCGCCGCGAGGAAGACGAGATTCAGCGCTATCAATTTCTTCTTCACGCGAGCTTCCTCAAAACAACGCCTTTCTCACCGGAGCGAGACGCTTCGGCACAATAGCGGAAACGGTGAGGCGCACGGGCATTGTCTTTTGCTTAGGCTGCGCCGCCCCGATGCGCAAATCCTCAGTCGCGACCAGTTCCGGCTGCGCGGTCAAGTCCGCCATGAAACTGACAAGCTGTTCGATCAGGCAAGTGGTTGTCACCGACACCGTCACTTCGCCGTATGCGTCGCCAAAGGATTTCGGCGGCCCGAACTCCGCCTGCCGCAGATCGAGTGGCGGTTGCTCGCTTTTCGCCACGCGCCTCACCACTTGCAACAATTGGGCCTGCGCTTCCGCAGCGGTCCCGCCCTGAATCAGACCTTTCTCGCGCAGCGCCAATTCTCCTTGCACCTGCTTAAGCGCGCGCTCCTTACCCGGAAGAGCGGCGGCCGCGCGCCGGAGCTGTGCGATGCGCTGTTCGGCCTGGGGCACGGATTCGACAGGTGCAACGATTTTAGTGGAGCTAGATGAGGGAGACGTCGCGAAATAGTAAATCCCGATCAGCACGACGGCCCCGCCGAGCAGCATCAACGCCCGCTTGTCGCGTTGCTGCAGCGTCATTGCGGCTCCCTCCGCAGCGTGTGAATCCGGAACACTTCAGAGTTTCCGACCCTCTGCAGCGGCGCGGTGAATTGAGAATCCTGAAAACGGGGCGAGCCGTCGAGCAGCTTCAATAGGCCGGCCGCCTGATCGATGTTGCCCGTCATCGTGGCGTCTTTGCGCGTCAAGTCGAGCCCCTGAAGCCACGCGGGCGGCGCGAGCAGACGCGTGAGATCGTTCAGAGCGTCGAGGTCTTCTTTCGGGCGCGCGCGGAAACGGTCCAGCATTTCGGTGCGATTGCGCGTGACCGCGATTTCGCGATCTACTTTACCGGCCTGGGCGGCGAGCGGCTCGAGATGGCGGATTTGCGCCTGCAACTCGCCGAGATAGTGCTGGCTCTCGTACGCCGAATGCGCCCACAGCGCGCCCGCGCCGAGCAGCACAAGGGTCAAGAGAGCGATGGTCGGGATGAACATTGCGCGCGAACTCGCGTGCCGCCGCTCGTCCGGAAGCAGGTTTACCGGCAGCGCCAGCCAGGGACAAGCCCCGGCCAGCGCGGCCGCGTAGGGCAGTGCTTCGCGGGAAAATTCAAAACCTTCGGGAGCCTCGAGCGGAGGCCGCAGAAGCTCCGCCACTGGCAGCGCGAGCGTCTCGGGCGGCAGCCGCAGTTCCGCCAGCGCAAGATCGCGCGCCCGGTCTTCAGTCTGCATCAGCCGTGCGGAGAAAAGCGGACGCGCCTCGCTTTCGCCGTATGCCTCGATGCTTCCACCTTCGGGAAAGAGTGTGAGAAACCCTTCCGCGGGAAGCGCGCCCTGGAAACGAATTGCCGCGTAAAGGCTGGCGGCCGAGAAGGAGAAGGCCGCCACCTTCACGCCGGCCTCTTCGAACAGCGCTGAATACCGCTCGATCGCGGAGCGCCGCGCGATACCAACCACCACCTCGCCGGTTTTTCCGATGCGCGCCCAGGAGTGCAGCACGTCGTCTTCCGGAAACGGATGCAGCGAATCCAACTGGAAGCGCAGAGCCGCCGCGACATCCTTTTCCGCCACGCCGGGCATGGCGATCTGGCGCACGATCACTTCATCCCGCGGTAGCAGCACGGTCGCCGAGAGATGGCCGACCCCCTGCTTTTGGAGAAACTCCGAGTAATGCCGTCCCCATTCCGATGCGGGATCGTCGCGAAAATTGCGTAGCGCCAAGGAACCGAGAATGCGCGATCCTTTCGGGCGGCTTTTCACCAGCAGAACGTTCAGATCCGCGCGCCCGATCTCGATGCCAACGCCGGTTCCGAACGCCGCCCATTTCGAGTACCGGGACGGGAGCCACGCAATCATTGCCCGAGCACCTGCACTCCATTACCGGCGGCGGGCAGAGGAACCGCGGGCGCAATGGATGGATCGTCGTCGTACCATCGCATCACGTCATAGGGGGGGACATAGTCCGTGGTCAAATACTTGACCATCGCACCGGCCGATCGCTTCACGTTGGACAACTGGCCATTTGGAAGGCGCGGGCGGGCTGTCGCGCGAATCGTCCAGATCGTGCCACCGCCGACGATCAGATTCGCGTAACGCGGATCGCCGGGAACAAAGCCGGGGATTTCAGTCTGGGCTTTAATGGGGGCGGCCGCACGCCTTGCCACAATCGCCGCGACCTCATCCGGCGCGAAGCCGACGGAAGCGAGCAACGTGGGAGAGACCGTATTCACGTCGAACTGATTCGTCGAGCCATACACCGAAAGCATGTCCTTCAGGCCGCCGTACGGGACCATGCTCCCGTTTGCGCCAGACCGGTATCCGCCATAAAACAGCTCGGGTGTCATGCCTCGAATCAGCAATAATTCCTCGATCTCTTGAAAAGACGCGTGGCGCGAGCGAAAAGACGGGACCAGGGACAGGTAGTACTGGTCGAAATCGGTCAAAGCGCCATCGGGCGCGCCGGTACGCCAGTCCACAACGCCGAGGACGATGGTGCGGGCGCGGTCCGGATCGGCTCCGGCGGCGAGGAGCAAGCGTTCCAATTGCTCCGGGCTCGCGGTGTTGATGTCCAATTTCGACGTCTCGGGCGCAAATTCCACCCGCGCCTCGCCGCCGGGAAATTCGTATACAAACCAAGGCATTGGCGCGTGATAGTAGCGCGGGGAACCGTCGGGATTCTTGACATCGTCGCCCCAGATACTCCAGAGAATGGTCCGCTCGATCGCTCCCGTCGCCAGATAGTGGGCGCGAAGAGACTCAGTGTCGGTAGAGACGCGCTCGGTTTCACTGCGAACGCTGTGGGCGACGGTGAAGGCGATGGAGGCGAGGGCTGCGGAAAGCCATAGCACGATGAGCAGCGCTCCGCCTTTTTCGGCTTTTCGAGAGCGTCGTGGGGTAGACTTTTCAGCCTGCAGCCGGCCTTCCGGCCGGCTCACGGCCAGGATTGGCCGCCCCACAAAAGCCGGGTTAATTGACATACTCTTTCAATGGATCGCGCGTCACGTGGATCGGAACGGTCAACGTCATCAGCGGCAGCTTGCCGGGGTTCGGATCGAGCGGCGTAAGGCTAATGCGCACCGCGTCCGGCAAGTACGGTTTCACCCAATGCGGAACCCAGCGCGGTTCGGGAGTGCCAGGAGCGACCGGCTCGCGATACTCGAAGCGGCATCCCAACAGTTTATCCGCCAAAACAAACGAGGCCGGCCCTGTTTCGATCGGTACGAAGATGGTAGCGGGCTGGCCGGTGAGTGGATCGGAGGCAACTCCCGTGCAGAGCGCGCCCGCGCTCATCGGACCTGCGTAGAGGCGCTCATTGACGATCAGCCGCACGCCCTCGCCATCCGCTCCGGGAATCACCTGAAATTCCAGAATTTTCGGTTCGCCCCGGCCGGCTTCGTTCAAAGAATAGGTGGAGGCGAAGCGCATCGATTCCGGCTGTCCTTCAAAAAAGACAACGTGCGCGGGAGGTGGGGTGCCCCCGAGGCAGTCGGCCGTCACCGGCATCATGCCTTCGAGCTGCTGCTCCAAAATCCTCTGCGTGCCCATCACGCGGCGATTCGACATCAGCCGGTTGTTTGATTTCCCCAGCGCGCTCAGGCCCACGTGCATGGCCATCAATAATCCAACCGCGAGCAGGCTGACCAGCGTCACGGCGATGATCATTTCGATCAGTGTGAAGCCGCGCTCAAAATTTTGTCTCTTCGTCATGGCGCGGCGATCCCGGTGGGCGGCGCTTCGTTCGGCTTCAACTTGTCCTGCCGGTATCCCTCCAGGCTGAACGTTTTCCGCCGGTCGCCGCCGTTGTCCCACCAGACTTCCAACTGAACGCGTTCGAGAAAATAGCTGCCCGGCGCCGCAGCCGGCGGAACTTCATATGGCGTGATGATCGCCTTCCACCCCGAGGGAACGCCGCCCGAGAGCGCGGGGTCCCAGACGCCCTCGAACGGAACGCCGATGGGAGCGGTAGTCGCGATCAGCAG